>NZ_JBQQCC010000014.1:0-293779 GCF_052245635.1 Nonomuraea sp. KM88
CGAACGTGGTCTCCGGCCGTTCGTAGACGTCCTCGGGGGCGCCGATCTGCTCGACCCGGCCGCCGTTCATGACGGCGACCAGGTCGGAGATCTCCAGGGCCTCGTCCTGGTCGTGGGTGACGTAGACCGCGGTGATGCCGGTCTCCTGCTGGATGCGGCGGATCTCCCTGCGCATCTCGACGCGGAGCTTGGCGTCGAGGTTGGACAGGGGCTCGTCCATGAGCAGCACGTCCGGTTCGAGGGCGAGCGCCCTGGCCAGGGCCACGCGCTGCTGCTGGCCGCCGGAGAGCTGGCCGGGCCGGCGCTGCTCCCTGCCGGTGAGCCCGACCATGGCCAGGCCCGTGGCCACCTTGTCCGCGACGGCCTCCTTGGGCAGCTTGCGCAGGCGCAGCCCGTACGCGACGTTCTCGGCGACCGTCATGTGCGGCCAGAGCGCGTAGTTCTGGAAGACGAACCCGATGCGGCGCTTCCAGACGGGAACCTTGGCGATGTCGCGCTCGCCGAAGCGGATGGCGCCGGTGTCGGCGGTCTCGAACCCGGCGATGATCCGCAGCAGCGTGGTCTTGCCGCAGCCGGACGCGCCGAGCAGGGTGGCCAGCCGCCCCGACGGCACGGACAGGTCGACCGACTCGAGCGCGGTGGTCTCCCCGAACGTCTTGGAGATCCCTTCGATGCTGATGTCCATGGTGAGCTCCGGATCACAGGGAGACCGTCTTGTAGCGACGGCGCAGCAGGTAGAGCGGGACGTAGACCGAGACCAGCAGCACCGTGGTCATGGCCGAGGCGACGCCGAACGGGCTGCCCGGCTGCATCGCGTTGGTGAAGATGACCACGGTCATGGTCACCCAGGGCACCGCGTACAGCATGACGGTGGCCGACAGCTCGGTGATCATCTGCAGGAATCCGACGGTGCCGCCGGAGATGACGGCGGGCCTGATGATCGGCACGACGATGTCGCGGAAGCTGCGCCGCGGCGGCGCGCCCACGCTCATCGCGGCCTCCTCCAGCGACGGGTGCACCTGCCCGAGCGCGGTCTCGATCGACTTCATCACGTACGGCAGCCGCCGGATGAAGTACGCCACCACGATGATCAGCGCGGTGCCGGTGAGGATGACGGGCAGGTGGTTGAAGGCCAGGATGAACCCGATCGCGAAGACCGTGCCCGGCAGGATGTACGGCACCATGACGAGGTTGTTGAGCAGCGGCCCTGAGATCATGAACCGCTTGCGCGCCACGATGTAGGCCACCACGACGCCCAGCACGAGCGCGATCAGGCAGGCGATGCCGGCGAAGACGAAGCTCAGCACGATGGGCTGCAACGACTCCTCGAACAGCCGCCGGTAGTTCTCCAGCGTCGGCTCCCACTGCAGGATGCCCGACTGCCAGCGCAGGAAGCTGGTGAGCACCACCACCATGTGCGGCACGAACCCGAGCAGCAGCGCCGTCCAGATGCCGGTCAGCACCAGCGCCTTGGGGCCGCGGCGCAGCTCGCGCAGCGGCTGGTCCCTGCCTCCCGTCACGGCGAACGACCGCCTGGCCACGATCCTGCGCTGGGCCACCAGCGCCAGCCCGGAGACGAGCACCATCATGAGGCTGGCCGTGGCGGCCACGCCCGGGCTGGCGGCGACCTCGGACATGAAGTTCTGGTACACCACGACCGGCAACATCGAGTAGCCGCCGCCGATCAGCATGGGCGTGCCGAAGTCGGCGAAGATCCGCATCGCGGCCAGGTAGCAGCCGGTGGCGATGGCGGGCACGGCGAGGGGCAGCGTCACCTTCGCGTGGGTGCGCCACGGCGTCGACCCGACGGACGCCGCGGCCTCCTCCAGGGCCGGGTCCACCGCCCTGAACGCGTCGTACACCATGAGGAAGATCAGCGCGAAGGTGAACCACACGCCGACCCAGATGATGCCGCCGACGCCGAGAATCGACTCGAACGGCAGGGGCAGGCCGGCCTCCCTGGCGGCCTTGGTGATGATGCCGCCGCTGCCGAGCAGCAGCAGCCACGCGTACGCGCCGAGGAACGGCGGCGAGGTGGTGGCCATCGTGAGCATGGTGAGCACGCCCTGCCGGCCGGGGATGCGGTAACGCGCCACGACGAACGCGAGCGGCACCGCCACCAGCGCCGCGCCCGCGCCCACCGCCAGGCTGACGACGACGCTGTGCAGCAGCGGCTCGGTGAACCGCTCGTCGGTGACGAACGCGCCGAACCTGGCCAGCGTGAACGCGCCCGCGTCGTCGGTGAACGCCGCCCTGACGATCCACAACTGCGGGTAGACGATGAAGATCAGCAGGATGAGCAGCGCGATCAGTCCGGCGAGCCGCCACGGGTCGCGCCAGCTCGACCGGGACCGCCGGCCCGGCCGTCCCCGCGCGGTCGTGGAGGCCGCCATCAGCCCGCGCTCTTGACGGCGTCGTCGAACTTGGCGAGGATCTCGTCCTTCTTCTCCGCCGCCCACTTCTCGTCGACGTCGGCCCGCTTGAGCCCTTCGACCGCCGGCAGGCCCTTGGGCGCGGGCACGTCGCCCCGCGACGAGCGGCGCTGGACCTGGTCGACCATGATCTGCTGGGCCTCCTTCGACATGAGGAAGTCCACGAGGGTCTTGGCGGCCGCCTCGTGCTGGGCGCCCTTGATGATGCCGGCGGAGCCGATCTGGCCGGACACGCCGTCCTCGGGGTAGATCAGCTTGATCTTCACGCCGGCGTCGATCCACTTGGCGCCCAGGTCCTCGTTGATGAACGACGTGCCGACCTCGCCATCCTTGACCATGTTGAACATCGCGGTCGAGCCGTCGAGCATGCGGGCGTTCTTGACGAAGCGGTCGACGTAGTCCCAGTCGTGCAGGGTGACCATGGTGGTGAGCAGGCTGTAGGAGGTGCCCGACGACTTGGGCGTGGCGAAGGCCACCTTCCCACCCGCGTACCCCGGCTCCGCCAGGTCCTCGAACGTCTTCGGGTGCTTGGCCGCGTCGGGGAACTTGTCGGTGTTCACGGCGATCGCCTGGAAGAGCAGGTCGGTGGCGTGCCAGATGTGGGCGGGGTCCTTGGCCACGGTGGCGGCGTCGTTCGGCAGCTCGACGGGGGCGATGAGGTCGGCGTTGGCGGTGTAGAGCTCCGACGAGCCACCCCAGATCGCGTCGCCGAGCGGCCGGTCCTTCTCGGCCCGCACGCGGGCGAACGCCTCGCCGGTGCCGGGCAGGCCGATCTTGTTGACCTTGATGTCGGGGTGCTTGGCCTTGAACGCGGCGAGGATCGGGTCGGTCACCTCGGGACCGCTCACCGAGTAGAGCGTCACCGTCTTGTCATCGCTCTTGCCCGCGGTGGCGTTGTTGGTCAGCACGCCCGAGCAGCCCGTGAGGACCAGCGCGAGCACGCCGGCGCCCAGCGTGGTGGCATACCGCATGAACTCTCTCCTGACACGAGGGGGTTTCAACCGCCGGGGCGCACCCAGACGGGGTTGCCCGCGGCCCGCAGCGAGCTGTGGTCCCGCAGGGAGCTCGCCCAGAACTGGGGGTCGTTCCTGCCGGGGTCGGCGTGGACCTCCGCCCGGTAGTAGGCCCGATGATCGGCCCGGTGATCGGCCCGGTGATCGGCCCGGTGATCGGCCCGGTGATCGGCCCGGTGATGGTCGCCGGTTGCGGCGAGCCGGTCCTCGACGGTGATCCGCTGCCACTCCCCCGGCTTGTCCGCGGCGGGGACGACGTTGATCAGCAACCCGTCGCGCAGCACGAACACCACGACGGGCTCGTCCGCCCGCACGTCCACGTCGACCTGGACCCGCCCGCCGGGCGCGGCGGCGGTCGCGCCCATGGGGGCGCCGTTGACGTGCATGTCGACGTCCGCGCCCCGCCAGACGTGCACGCGCCCCCGCCGCAGGCCCTCGACGATGCCGCGCTCGCTGCCCTCGTCCGCGTGCACGACGGTGACCACCTGGCCGAGCGCCTGACCGGGGTCGGCCGGGTCGTGGCAGTCGCTGCCCGCCACGCCGATCACCCGGTGGCCCGAGGTGAGCAGGCGGTCCCACAGGCCGATCTGGGCGTCGTTGTTGGCGCCCTGCTGGAGGTGGGCGATCTCGATGAGGTCGACGGCGTCCCAGGGGGTGTCGAAGCGCCGCCAGGCCTGGTCGCCGCTGAAGGCGTGGTTGACGCAGACCAGGCCGCCCTGCTCGTGCACGTCGGCCGCGACGTCGACCATGGTGTGGTCCGGGCGGTCGACGTAGGTGTCCACCCAGCGGGTCAGGCCGTGCAGGTTGGCGTGGCCGCGGTGGCTGGTCAGCTCCATGGAGTGCAGCAGCACGATGCCGTCATGGGCGTCGAGATCGGGCCAGTGGGCGGCGGTGAAGTGGTCGGTGACGGCCAGGAAGCCGAGGCCCGCCTCCTTGGCGGCGCGCACCAGGTCGGCGACCGGCCGGCGGCCGTCGGAGTGCGTGGAGTGGCTGTGCAGCTCGCCGCGGTACCAGCCGGGGCCTCCGGCGGCCGTCCGCCGCCGCGCCTCGCGGTCTCCCGGCCCGGTCGCCACACCGCGCGCCCCTCCCGTCCTGGCGGCGCGCGCCGGTTCGGACGCCGCGCCGGCGGCGGGTCCGGTCGCCGTGTCGCGCGCCGGTTCGGGCGCCCCGCCGGCCAGAGGGCCGGCGGGAGGTCCGGCGGGGGTCTGTGCCGCGCGTACGGTCAGCGTGTACGGCGCCGCCGCCTTGTGGCGGTCGAGGTCGAGCCGCACCGTCCAGCGGCCGGCCGGGACGGGCCCCGCGACGCAGCCGGGACCGGCGCCGTCCGCGCCCACCCTGATCACCAGCCGGCGGGGGCCGGGACCTCCCGGGCACTGGACGTGGCCGCGAAAGGTGCCGTCGGGCTCCAGCAGAACGGCGTAGATCTGCACGACGTCGACGATCTTGTCGTACTCCAGCACCAGCTCCAGCTCGCTCACCCCGTCGGGGACGTCGAGCGGATAGTGCAGGTAGTGCAGGTCGAACGCCGGCTCCGGCAGGGTGGTCGCCACCGAGAGCAGCTCGGTCCCCCCGATCATGCGGTGCCCGCCTCCGTCCTGTCTGGATGGTTAATGCTTTCTATCCAGCAGATGAACGGCATGTCAACATTTGTTAAGACATAAGGGCAATCTGTTGTCTACCCGTGAGCCGGGCGTGCACCAGAAGGGCGCCGGCCGTTCAGGAGGTGGGTGCGGACGAGCTCGCCCACCGCGGCGGGCGCCTGGAGGTGCAGCAGGTGTCCGGCCCTGGCCACACGTTCCAGCCGAGGGCCCCGCAGGGCGGCGAGCTCGCGCCCGACTCCGGCGATGAGAGCCTCGCCCAACTCGCGGAACTCGGCCGGCAGCCCGGCGAGCGGGGGTGCCTGGCCGCCCTGGACGAGCAGCACCGGGCAGCGGGTCCGCCGGAGCACGTCGAAGACGCTCCAGCCGTCCAGCGGCGCCAGCAGCGCGGCCTGGGCGTCGGGCCCCGGCCTGCGCCGCCACGCCGACGGGCCGTCGGAGGCCAGGCAGCGGCGGGCGCCCGCCTCCTCCAGGTCCGCGTCGATGCCCATGGCCTGGGCGCGCAGCCGTACGTGCTCGATCATCGTCTCCACGTGGTCGTCGGTGAGCACGGCCGGCGCCGCGGCCAGCATGGCGGTCTGCGCGGCCCGGCGGCGGGCGACCTCTTCCGCGGGCAGCCCGGGGTAGAGCTCGGGCCGTCCGCCGCCGAACCCGTCGAGGTCCGCCACTCCGGGGCAGTCCGGCCGCCGCGCGCCATGGCAGACGGCGATCATGCCGCCCAGGGAGTGGCCGATGACGTACGGGTCGGTCAGCCGCAGGGCGTCGACGACCGCGTCGAGGTCGGCGAGGTGCGCGTCCCAGCCGTAACCGGCGCCGGCGGGAGTCTCGGCCGGGGCTTCTGAACGGCCGTGGCCCCGCAGGTCGTAGGCGACCAGCCGGGCTCCCGGCAGGTGGCGGCGCAGCGGCTCCCAGTCGAGCAAGGAGCGGTTGGCTCCGTGGATCAGCACCACGTCGGGGCCGTGCCCTCCGTGGTCGGCCACGGCGATGCGGCCGGACGGGCCGTCGATGACGGTCGTGGCCGGGTCGGGAAGATCTCTCACGGTGTGTGCCTCTCGGATCGGTGCGGGTGAGGTCGTCGGCCTTGCGGCGGGCCGCCGCCGGGGTTGCACGCGGTGTTCAGGCGCGCAGGGTCTTGAGAAGGAGCTCGCCGAACTCGGCGGGGTGCGTGGTCAGGCCGGTGTGCCCGCCGGGGAAGTGCACGAGCTCGATGCCGAGCCGCTCGGCCAGGAACGCGGCCGGGCGGTAGGGCAGTTCGCCGCGCGAGTCGTGGCCGCACGCGAGCACGAGCCGGTCCTGCAGCGCCGCCAGCCGGTCGACGTCCGGGGTGTAGGACATGAAGCCGGGCACGATGCGCCCGATGAAGTACGGCAGGCCGGCCATCGTCTGCTCGGCCCGGGCCGCCGCCTGCGGCGGGAGCTCGATCCCGCCCGGCGGTTCGACCGGCGGTTCGGCCGGTGGTTCGGCCGGTGGTTCGGCCGGTGCTTCGACTTCGGCCGGCGGCTCGGTGGCGGCGCCGCCCTTCTTCAGCCCTGCCGCGAACACGGCCAGGGCGGGCATGGGTCCCTCGTTTCCGAACGTCTCCCGTACGCGGGCGATCAGCGCTCGATGCTCGGCGGCGTCGGGCAGGACCTCCACCACCGGCGGCTCGTGCGCGACGACGCGCCCGACGCGTTCGGGATGGGTGGTGAGCAGGCGCAGGGAGACGATCGCGCCGGAGCTGGCGCCGAAGACGCGGGCGGGCTCGCCGGGCGACAGCAGGTCCAGCAGTCGCAGCGCGTCGTCGGCGTGCTCGGCCACCCGCTGTTCGGCCTCGGGATCGTCCAGCGCGCTGCGGGCCATGCCGCGCGGGTCGTAGGTGGCGACCGTGTGGTGGGCGGCCAGGTCGCCGGCGATGCCGTCGAAGGACGCCGCTCCACCCGTCCCTCCGGGGATGAGAAGCAGGAGCGGGCCCTCGCCGCGCACCTCGTAGTGCAGGCTCGCGCCGTCGACGCGCAGCCTGCCGGTCGTCGGGTCTGTCATGGCGAAACTCCTTCTCGGGGCACGAAAGCATCCTAGGCACCCTAGGCTAAAAGCTAGGACTCCTAGGTATACCGTGGGAGCCGTACGAAGGGGAACCGGATTTCCGCCGGGATCGCCTGATTCAGGTGGCGGCCCGAGCGCCGGTCGGGGAGCAGCACGGCGGAGCGGGCCCCGGATCACCGTCCGGGGCCCGCTCCGCGCGCTGAAGGCGGGAGCCGGCCGGCTACCCGTGACCGGCGTGGGTCCGCGGATCGCCCGCGACCTCGCGGCTGTGCGCGAGCAGGGCCGGGTAGTCGGTGGCGATCCCGCCCAGCACCGCCGCGACGGCGCTCTCCACCTGGTCCCCAGTGATCGGCGCGTGCCCGAACAGCGCTCGGTAGTGCACCAGCGAGCCCAGCATGTCCAGCACCAGCTCGCGGTCGAGGTCGGCCCGCAGGTCACCGCGCGCCACCGCACGCTCGATCATCTCGGCCACCGCCGCTCTCGGCGGGTCGAACAACGTCGCCATGAACGTCTCACGCGTCTCCGGCTCGGCCGCGCAGTCGGCGAACAGCGGCCCCAGCACGCCGGGCCTGATCCGCCGGAATGCCGCGACGAACACGTTGATCCCCTCGTTGAGGTCGCAGAGCGTGCAGCCGGTGTCGGGCGCGCGGGCGGTGCCGAGCCGCGTCGCCAGCGCGGCCAGGACGAGACGCCGCCGATCGGGCCAGCGGCGGTAGATCGCCGGCTTGGTCGCGCCGGCGCGACGGGCGACCTCCTCGATGGTGAGCCGGGTGTAGCCGGCCTCGTCGAGCACCGCCAGCGTCGCGTCCAGCACGGTCCGGCCGATCTGCGGGTCGCGCGGGCGGCCCGCGCGCGCCGCCCGCCCCTCCTGACGTGGTTGCACGAGCCCGAGTCTAACCCTTATGTTTCGTTTCGACCCGTAATGTAATAAGAGAGGCTTTCCCCATGAACGATCTCTCCGTGACGGTGCTCGGCCTCGGCGCCATGGGCGCCGCCCTGGCCCGCACGTTCCTGGAGCACGGGCACCCGACCACGGTCTGGAACCGCTCCCCCGCCAAGGCCGGCCCTCTCGTGGCCGGCGGAGCGCGGCACGCGGACACGGTCGCGGACGCCATGGCGGCGAGCGACCTCGTCGTCCTCTGCCTGACCGGCCACGACGCGGTCATGGAGGTGCTGGCCGCCGGGGGCGCGGCCGCGGCCGGCCGTACCCTGGCGGACTTCTCCACCGGCACCCCCGACGAGGCCCGCGAGAGCGCCGCGTGGGCCAGCGAGCACGGCGCCGTCCACCTCGACGCGGTCGTCCAGGCAGGCCCCGCGGACATCGGCACCCCGGCCGCCACGCTGATCTACAGCGGCCCGGCGCGGGCGTTCGCGGCCTGCCGCCCGGCACTGGAGCCGCTCGGGACGGCCCACCACGTCGGCGAGGACCCCGGCCAGGCCGGGCTGTACGACCTCGCGCTGCTCGGCCTCTGGTACGACACCACGCTCGCCTACCTGAACGCCCTCGCGCTGGCCGGCGGGACCGGGGGCGTCGAGCCCGAGACGTTCGCGCCGTTCGCGGCCAAGCAGATGGGCTACGTCGTGGCGGCGGCCCAGGAGACGGCCCGCGAGGTGCGCGACCGTTCCTACCCGCGGGGGCCGGCCTCGCTGACCGAGCACGCCCCGGTGCTGGACCACCTCGTCCGGCTACGCGCCGCCGCCAAGCTCGGCACCGCCCCGCTCGAACACCTGCTGGCCCTCGTCAACCGGCGCATCGCCGACGGCCACGGCGACGAGGGCTTCACCGGCGTCGTGGAAGAGCTCGCACGCTGACCTCAACCCCCACCGGCCAGTCGTCTTTGCGCAGCCGCCCACCTGGTGCAGTGTGGGAGTGAGCCTCCAGAGCCGGCCGAGGGGAAGTCACCATGCAGGCGAACGTCGGCGACACGCTGATCGTCCACGGTCATGTCGTGGGCCAGGGAGACAGGAAGGGCGAGATCATCGAGATCCGCGGCCCTGACGGCACCCCGCCCTACATCGTCAGGTTCGATGACGGGAGCGAGCACCTCGTCTTCCCCGGACCCGACGCGGTGATCAGGCCGGCCTGATCAGTCGTCCTCCAGCGCGTCGAGCGCCTGGCCGATGCTGTCGCCCGAGCCGAACGCGACCTCGGCGCCCTCCTGGTCGCGCACGGTGGCGGTGGTCCGCCCGCGCGCGTCGAGGGCGAGGACGATGGTGCCGCCGCCGAGCAGCATCACGTCGGCGGTGGGCAGATGGCGGGGAGCGGGGCCGTCGATCAACCGCGCGGCCGCGACCAGGGCGGCGACGGGGCGTCGGTGCCGGGACAGCAGCACGGGCTCGTGCTCGTACGGATGGGCGACCTGGCGTACGAGGTCGCCGAGCTTGCCGCGGGCCGTCGACACCGGCACCAGCGGCAGACCGCTCAGCAGCCCGGACACCTCCGACAGCGGCACCAGCGCGGCCCATTCCGAGCGCTCCCTGGTGATGAGCGTGATGGCGCCGCTCCTGGCCTCCCGCACGAGCGAACCCCAGCGGGCGCGGGCGTCCTCCACGCCGAGCGGCGCCCCGAGGCGGGCCACGAGCTCGTCGTACGCGGGCCGTGCCATGTTGATCATCCGCAGATCGTAAGCCTCCTGACGAAACTCCCGCAAGCCGCCCGGCGGAGTCCGTGCGGAACCGGCACCCGCGGGCCGTCTCCGTGCCCCGAACGTGAACGCGCGGCGACCGTCATCCGCCGAGCCGGTCGAGGACGGCGAGATCGTCGGGGGCCAGCGAGACGTGCGCGGCGCCCAGGTTGTCCTCCAGATGGGCGAGGGAGCCGGTGCCGGGCGTGGGCAACATGACCGGCGAACGGTGCAGCAGCCACGCCAGCGCCACCTGCCCGGGTGTGGCGCCGTGCCGCCGCGCCACCTTCGCCGGTCCGGCCGCGCCCGGCCCGGCCAGCGCGCCGTTCCCCAGCGGGAACCACGGCAGGAACCCCAGCCCTCGTTCCTCGCACATCCGCAGCACCGGTTCGGACTCCCGGTCGAGCAGGTTGTAGCGGTTCTGCACGGAGGCGATCTCCGTGATCTCCAGCCCCCGCGCCAGCTCCTCGGCGGTGACCGTGTCGAGGCCGATGTGCCGGATTTTGCCCTCGCGCCGCAACTCGGCCAGCGTGCCCAGCTGGTCGGCCATCGGCACCTCCGGGTCGAGCCGGTGGAGCTGGTAGAGGTCGATCGTCTCGGTCCTCAGGCGGCGCAGGCTCGCTTCGCACATGGCTCGCAGCCGCTCGGGCCGCCCGGCGACGTGCCAGACGTTCGGCGCGGTGCGGACCACGCCGCCCTTCGTCGCCAGCACCAGCCCGCCGGGGTACGGGTGCAGCGCCCGCGCGACCAGCTCCTCCGCCAGGCCGGGACCGTAGTTGTCGGCCGTGTCGATGAGCGTGACGCCGAGCTCGACGGCCCGGCGCAGCAGGGCCACCGCCTGGCCGGGCCCCATGCGCGGCCCCCAGTAGCCGGGACCGGTGAGCATGCCGGTGCCGTATCCGAGGCGTCTGACGCTCAGCACGCCCGCGATGTCGAAGCTGTCGCCGGCCAACCCGGCCCCCTCTCACGCGCGCGACGGCGTGACGCCCAGCCCGCCGAGCGCCTCCTGGGCGGCGCGCACGGCGGCGGACGGAGAATGCCGTTCTCCGGGGGGAAGGCTAGCAGGGAACGCCGTTCCGCCCGTGCGGCGGCCGGCCGACGGCCGGCGCGCGGACGGCCGCGCGAAAATCTGTCGAGCCCGCACGATCCGGCTGGCTACCGTTGCCCCGTGCACGTTCACCTGGAGACCGAGCGGCTGATCCTGCGCCGCTTCACCGAGTCCGACGCCGACCTCCTCTTCCCCCTGCACAACGACCCCGACGTCATGCGCTACCTCAACGGCGGCAAGCCGACGCCACGCGAGGTGATCACCGGCGAGACGCTGCCCCGATTCATCGCCACGGGCTTCTTCGCCGCCCACGAGAAGCCCTCGGGAGAGTTCATCGGCTGGTACCACCTGCGCGCACCCGAGGGCGGGCCGGCCGACGAGCCCGAGCTGGGCTACCGGCTGCACAAGCGGGCCTGGGGCAAGGGGTACGCGACCGAGGGTTCGCGGGCGCTGATCCGCGAGGCGTTCGAGAAGCTGGGCGCCCGCCGGGTGTTCGCCAGGACGATGGCCGTCAACCTCGGCTCCCGGCGCGTCATGGAGAGATGCGGGCTGACGTTCGTCCGCACGTTCTTCGAGGACTGGCCCGAGCCCATCCCGGGCTCCGACCAGGGCGAGGTGGAGTACGAACTGCTGCGCTCCGGCTGGCGGCCGTGAACGGAGCCCGCGTGGGGCGGGGGACCTGGTGCACTGGTCTGACCAGTCGTTAGGGTGCCTCGTATGAGATATGACGCGCTGTTCCGCCTGGACGGGCGGCGGGCCGTGGTGATCGGGGCGGGAAGCGGGATCGGCAGGGAGGCGGCGCTGGCGCTGGCCGCTCACGGGGCGTCCGTGGTGTGCGCCGACCGTGACCTGGCCGCGGCGGAGGAGACCGCCGGCCGGTGCGCGGGCCGTGCGCGGCTGGTCGACGTGCTCGACTCCGCCGGCGTGCGCCGGCTCGCCGACGAGGAACCCGCCGACGTCCTGCTGTTCACCGCCGCGACCAACGTGCGCAAGCGGCTGCTCGACTACACCGGCGAGGAGTTCGACCGGGTGGTGGGGCTGAACCTGCGGGGCTCGTTCGACGTGGTGCGGGCGTTCGGGGCGGGCATGGTGGAGCGGGGGCGCGGCTCGATCATCGGGTTCGCCTCGATCCGGGCGTCCGTCACCGAGCCGGGGCAGAGCGTCTACTCCGCCACCAAGGCCGGGCTGGTGCAGCTGCTGAGGACCGCCGCGGCCGAGTTCGGGCCGCACGGGGTGCGGGTCAACGCGATCGCGCCCGGCGTGGTGGAGACGCCGCTGACCGAGCAGATCAAGAAGGACCCTGGCTGGTACGACGCGTACGCCGCCAAGAGCGCGCTCGGCCGGTGGGCGGCGGCCGAGGAGATGGCCGGCGCCGTGGTCTACCTGGCGGGCGACGCGGCCAGCTTCGTCACCGGCTCGGTCCTGTACGTCGACGGCGGCTGGACCGCCGTGGACGGCCGCTTCGACCCCCCGAACTGACCGCCGGCGCGCCGACCGGGTCGGTCCCGCCCGGGTCGGTTCGAGGATCTGGCGATGTGGGTGACTCCTCCGCTCCCTGAAGGAGGCGGCTTCTCGCTAAGCCGCTTGCGCAGCCTGGCGAAGGGCAAGCCCTGCCCTCAAGATGGTGACCGCCGCGTTCACGTCGGCGTGCGCGGCATGTCCGCACGCCGTACAGGCGAACGCGGCTTGGGTGACGCGGTTCTCCTTCGCGCTGTGCCGGCAGCGGGCGCAGGTGCGGAGGTGCCGGCGGGGTTCACCGCGATGCTGTCCGCGCGGTGCCGGTGGACGCGGACGTGCCCGACCCCCTGGAGGCGCACGTAGGCGACGGTCGGGTGCTCGGGCTGGGAGTCCCACCGGCAGCCGTCGCCGTCCTTCGGCCACTCGACCGTGCCGAACCAGCCGCACCCCTTGAAACGCGGGAACCCCGGCGTGCGCCCGGCCCTGACGCGGTCGAAGAACGCGCGGAACGCCTTGTCGAGCCGTCGCAGCGTGGCCTGCTGCGAGGAGAACGACCAACACCCCTGCCCGTCCGGGTCATCACCCCGGATGTGTTTCAGCTCGCCCGACTGCTCGCCGTACCGGACACTCACCCCCGCCCTGGCCTAGGCGGTGCGCCCGTGCTCCAAGGCCGCGTTGTACAGCTGGCGGTGGTCCTCCAGGCACGCCGCCAGCGCCGCCGCCTGCCGGGCCGTGGGGCGCAACAGGAATCGGAACGACCTGCACACACCCACCCACCGTCATGCTCGGTAACGACACCACCACGCTATCGGCTGCCGCCGACAAAACCAGGAAGGACATCCGTGATGCGCGGACCTGACAGGTCAGGGCACGCTCGGGCCTTGACGGCCCTCCCGCTCCCGATTCCCCCGTCGCCTCAAGGCGACGATCCCCCTCGGGAGACTCTGATGGCGAGCTGGGTGCGGTCGCGCAGGCGGAGCTTGCGCAGGATGCTGGAGATGTGGTTCTTCACCGTGCCCTCGGTGATGAACAGCCGCCTGGCGATCTCGCGGTTGGTCGCCCCCTGGCCCACCAGCACGGCCACCTCGCGCTCCCGTTCGGACAGCGCCTCGCCCGGGTCGCGGACGGCGGGCGCCCGCCGCAGCTCGGCGACCACGCGCTCCGCCGCGACCCCGCCGAGCACCGTCTCCCCGCGGGCCGCCTTGCGGATGGCCGCCACCAGCTCGTGCGGCGGGGTGTCCTTCAGCAGGTAGCCGCGGGCGCCGGCGCGCAGGCCGCCGAAGATGTAGTCGTCGTCGTCGAACGTCGTCAGGATGATCGCGGGCACGTCGAGCCGGGCGATGAGCTCGATGCCGTCCATCCGGGGCATCCGGGCGTCGACCAGCGCCACGTCGGGCCGGGCGGCGTCGAGCAGGTCGAGCGCGGCGACGCCGTCGGCGGCCTCGCCCACCACCTCGATGCCCTCCTCGATCTCCAGCAGCTTGCGCAGCCCTTCGCGCATGAGGACCTGGTCGTCCACGATCAGCACCCGCACGGTCACACGCCCACCTCCGCTCGCGCGGGCAGGCTCACGCGCACCACGAACCCGCCGCCGGGCGCGGCTCCGGCGGTGAGCGTGCCGCCCAGCGCCGCGATCCGCTGCCGCAGCCCGGCGAGCCCGCGCTCACCGCCCACCACACCCTGGGCGCGGCCCTCGCCGCCCTCTCCGCCGCCTGTCGGGTCGCCGTCGTCCCCCGCCGGGTGGCCGTCGCCGGCGGGGGCTCCGCGGCCGTCGTCGGCGATGGACAGCGTGACCTCGTCGTCCGAGGACACCAGCACGACCTCGACCTTGCGCCCGCCCGAATGGCGTGCCGCGTTCGTCAGGCCTTCCTGCAGCGTGCGGTAGAGGGCCAGCTCGGCCTCCTCGCCGAGCGTTGACCCGGCTCCCGCCGCGCGGAACGTGACCTCGAGACCCGTCCCCTCGAACGACCTGGCCAGCTCCGCCATGGCCGCGGGGCCGGCCCGCCCTTCGAGAGCAAGCGGTTTCAGCGCGCGTACCCAGCGCCTGGTGTCGGCCAGCGCCTCCATGGTGAGCCGCTGCGCCTGGCGTACCTCCGCCCACGCGTCGTCGGGCCGGGTCTCCCGGTATCGCTGGGCGTTCTCCAGGCCGAGGTTGATCACGGTCAGGTAGTGGCCGACGGAGTCGTGCATCTCTCGGGACATGCGGGCGCGTTCCTCGGCCACGGTCAGCTCGCGCACCCTGGCGGCGTAGCGACCGAGCTCCGCGTGGGCTTCGCTGAGCTCGCCGAGCAGGCGTTCGGTCTCGCGGGCGCGCTGCCGCGCGTCGAGCAGCGTGTGCGCGGTGACCAGCGCCAGAACGACGAACGCCGCGATGATGACCGTCTCAGCGACCGCCCACCCGGCTTCGTACGGGCCCCGCACCAACATGCTGCCGACGAACCCGCCGGCGACCAGCACCACGCTGAACCCGGCGCCCCCGAGGACGCCGAACACGCACATGGCGTGCACGATCGTGACAGCGATCAGCGGATAGCCCGACGCGGAGCTGCCGCTGAGCACGCCCGCGAGCGCGGCCAGCATGAACAGCAGGCTGACCGCCTTGCGGGCCGGCGAGGCGCCGCGGTTCCAGTGCAGAAAGGGCCACAGGAGCAGCAGCGCCACGGGAGGCACGGCGAACAGCCACGTCCCCTTGCCCGCCGCGGCGGCGTACAGCGCGCTCAACAACAACACCAGACTCGCGAAGGCGCACAGCGCGGTCAGCACGTAGGGGGCCCGCGTGTCGGTGCCGTGGGTCCAGCGATCACCTCCAGCCACGGCATCACGCTAACACCAGGGCCGGGCCGTTCTCCGCCCCCGGCAGGGGAACATGACCAGCGACATAGCTCAGGGTCGTACCCGGACAGGTCGCCGGCGGGATTCGCCTCGCGCGGCGTTTGCCTACCTTCGGCGGCATGACTTCTCCTGCCGTCACTTCGAGGGGGATCGGACGTGACACCCATCCCCTGCTCACCGTTCTGCTGGCGCAACTGATCTACGCGGCCGGCCTGCTCGCGGGCATGCTGCTCTTCCAGACGCTGGGTGCGCTGCTGGCGGGGACGCAGCCGTCGCCGCCGCTCATCGCCGTCTTCGCCGTGCTGCAGCCCGTGCTCGGCCACGCGCCCATCTTCCTGCTGCTCTGGGCCTGGGTGCGGTTCTACGAGCGGCGGCCGTTCGCCGCCTCGCTCGGCCTCACGTGGGACGGGCTCGCCTGGAGGCAGCACGCGGCCGGCTTCGGCCTGGGGACGGCGTTCATCGCGGGGTGGCTGGCGTTGCAGGCCGCCATCGGGAACCTGCGGGTGGACGACACGCTGGTGGCCCCCGGCACGCCGCTCGCGGCGCTGGCGTACCTGCTGCCGGCGTTCTACGTGGGCAGGATCGTGATGATCTCGATCGAGGAGATCCTCTACCGGGGCTGGATCCTGCGCAGCGCCACCACGCGCTGGGGGACGACGGCGGGCATCGCGATCTCGTCGGGGGCGTTCGCGCTGTTCCACTTCGCCGGCCCGCTGATGCTGATCTCTCCCCTGCACCGGTTCACCTGGGTGCTGGCCGCCAACCTGGTGCTCTGGTCGGTGCTGGCGGCGCTGCTCACGCTGATGGGCGGCAGCCTGTGGGCGGCCATGGCCTTCCACGCGACGCCGCTCTGGCTGGCGTCCCTTGTCTTCGTGGTGGCCGCACCCGGGCAGGGCCCGCCGCAGCTCGCCATGGTGCTGCTCTCCCAGCCGCAGGCGAGCCCGCTGCTGGGAGAGCCCGCCACGGCCGGCCCGTTCACGGGGCTGCCGACCACGGTGCTGCTCGCGCTCCTGTGCGGCGCCGCCTTCGCCGCCTACCGGAGGCGGGGCCGGCGCGTCACGCCTGCGGCCGGATGATGGCCATCCTGGTGACGGTCAGCTCCTCGATGGCGAACCGCGGGCCCTCGCGGCCGGCGCCCGAGTCCTTCACGCCGCCGTACGGCATGTTGTCCGCCCGGAAGCCGGGCACGTCGTTGACCACCACTCCCCCGGCCTCGATCCGCTCGACGGCGGCGAACGCCGTGGCCAGCGACCGGGTGTAGACCGCCGCGTGCAGGCCGTACCGCGAGGCGTTGACCGCGGCGAAGGCGGCGTCGAGGTCGGGCACCGGGCGCACGCACACCACGGGGCCGAAGATCTCCTCGTCCCAGGCGTCGGCGCCGTCGGGGACGTCGGCGAGCACGGTGGGCGCCAGGGCGCGTCCGACACGGTGCCCGCCGGTGACCGGCTGCGCTCCCGAGGCGGAGATCCACGCGAGCACGCGGTCGGTGGCCGCCTCGTCGATGAGCGGGGCGACGCGGGTGCCCGGCAGGCGCGGGTCGCCGACGGTGACGCCCTTGACGCGCTCGGCCAGCAGGGCGAGGAACCTGTCGCGTACGGGCTCCTCGACCAGCACCCGCTGCACCGAGATGCACGCCTGGCCGGAGGCGTAGTAGCCGCCGCGCACGACCGCGTCGGCGGCGGCCTCCAGGTCGGCGTCGGCCGCCACCACGAGCGCCGCGTTCGAGCCGAGCTCCAGCAGCACCTTGGTGGGGGCGGCGCCGCGCGCGATGGCGTGGCCCGCCGCGGCCGAGCCGGTGAACGAGACCGCGCCGATCCGCCGGTCCTCCACCAGGGTCCTGCCGACCTCGACGTCCCCGGTGACGAGCTGCACGGCGGCCGGGGGAAGCGCGCCGGCCGAGCGCAGCAGGTGGACCAGCCAGAGGGTGGCCAGCGGGGTCGCGGGCGCCGGCTTGACGATCACGGGACAGCCGGCGGCGACGGCCGGGGCGATCTTGTGCGCGGCGAGGAGCAGCGGGTAGTTGAAGCCGGTGATGCCGACGACGACGCCGATCGGCCGGCGCGTCCAGAACCCGATCAGGCCCTCCCCCGACGGCAGCAGGTCGAGCGGCACGGTCTCCCCGTGCAGCCTGGCGACCTCCTCGGCGGCCGTGGCCAGGGTGACCAGCGTCCTCGCGACCTCGACCTTGCAGTCGGCCAGCGGTTTGCCGGTCTCCAGCACCAAGAGCCGCTCGAACTCCTCGCGGGCCGCCTCCAGCGCGTCGTGGGCGTGCGTGAGGGCGGCCCGCCGGGCGTGCGAGGGCAGCCCCGCCATGGCGGGGGCGGCGGCCAGCGCCGCGTCGAGGGCCTGCCGGGCGTGCGCCGGCGTGCCCAGCGGGGCCGCGGCGACCCGGGTGCCGTCGTAGGGGAAGATCACGTCGGTGGTTGCCGCGGTCTCCGTCCATCCGTCGCCGATGGGCAGTCCGGCGGGCCAGGCTTGCTCGATGCTCATGGCTCTTTCCGTAGGGCGCTGGGAAACACGTCGAGGTACGCGGGCGCGCCCTCGCGGCCGGTCGCGGCCAGCACGGCGTGCGCCACGGCGCGGCTGAACACGTCGGCCACCGCCGCCAGGGCGTCCTGGAGCACGTCGTGGTCGGGGGCGGGGCGGGCGCAGGTGGCCAGGGCGAAGATGGTGTCGCCGTCGGTCATGGTGTGCGCCGGCCTGATCGCCCTGGCCAGGCCGTCGTGGGCGACCGCGGCCAGCTTGCCGCACCGGGCCTTGGTGAGGGCGAGATCGGTGGCCACCACGCCGATGGTGGTGTTGAACGACGGCGCCTTCTCCGGACGCCAGGCCGCAGCCTCCTCCGGCGTGGGAGGCTCCAAGGCGAACTCCCCGGGCAGGCCGTACCTGGCGCCGGAGAGGGTGGCGTCGGCGGGGTCGAGAACGGAGCCCGCGGCGTTCACGACGGCCAGGGCCGCCACCGTCGTGCCGTCGGGGAGCACGGCGCTGGCCGTTCCCACGCCCCCGGCCAGCCCGCCCGCCACCGCGCCGGTCCCGGCCCCGACCGACCCGTTGGCCGTCGCCGGCGCCGTCGTGCACGACACCCCGCCGTCCTGGGTCACTGTCCCTTCACGGGGCCGGAGGGCCGGTCGTTCGTCGGAAAGGGCGGTCACCGGCGGGCGGGAAGCGGCCGGCGCGTCGCGGGTTGCCGCCGGGGAAAGGGCGGCGTCATAGGCGGCGGCGCCCAGCGCCGCGTCAGGGACGGCGCGGAAAGTGCCGCCCCGCCCGAGGTCGAAGATGACGGCCGCCGGGACGATCGGTACGGCGCCGCCCTCCACCGGATACCCGATGCCCGCGTCGGCGAGCCGGTCCACGACCCCGCACGCCGCCCCGAGCCCGAACGCGCTCCCGCCCGACAGCACCACGGCGTGCACGCGTTCCACCAGGTTGCGCGGGTCGAGCAGCTCCGTCTCACGGGTGCCGGGCGCCGCCCCGCGCACGTCGACCCCGGCCACCGCGCCCCCGGCGGGGGCCACGACCACGGTGGTGCCGGTGCGGTGGCCGCCGCCGACCCGCTGCGCGTGGCCGACGCGCAGGCCGGGGACGTCCACCAGCGCGTTGGCGGGGCCCGAGCGCATCAGTGGTCTCCGGTCAGGAACCGGCGGGCGGCCTCGGCGAACACCTCGGCGCACCGGACGATCTCGGCGATCTCGACGAACTCGTCCGCCTGGTGCGCGATCCACTTGCCGCCCGGCCCGTACACGACGGAGGGGACGCCGCCCCAGTGGGTCAGCACGGTCCCGTCGGTCGAGCCGGGCACGCCACCGTACACCGGTTCCCGCCCGGTCACGGTACGGTGCGCGGCGGCCAGCGCCGCGACGACCGGGTCGGAGACGGGCACGTCCACCGGCGGCCGGTCCACCAGCGTCGACACCTCGGCGGTGATCCCGTCGCGGGAGGCGAGGGCCGCCACCCGCTCGGCGATGACCTTGTGCTCGACCCCGGGGACGGTCCGCACGTCGACGAAGACCGAGGCGAGCGCGGGGATGACGTTGACCTGCTCCTCGGACCCGGCCCGCAGCACGGTCGGCGTCACGTACACCTCGCCGAGGTGCTCGTGCGCCGGGTGCGACGCCTGGAGCTCGTCCTGCAGGGACCGCAGGCCGGCGAGGAGCTCGCCCACGGCCTGGATGGGGTTGCGGCCGTGCTGCGGCATCGCGCCGTGGGCCATCCTGCCGGTGAGGTCGACGCGCAGCCGCAGCGCGCCCTTGGCGACGGCGCAGATCTCGCCCGCCTCGGGCTCGGCGACGATCGCGCCGTCCACGTCGGCCGCCAGGCCTTCGGCGACGAAGTGGTGCGCGCCGAGCATGAGGCCTTCCTCGTCGGCGAGCGCGCACACCTTGATCCGGCCGGGGAACGGTCCAGCGAGCTGCAGGGCGCGGGTGGCGTAGAGGGTGGCCGCGAGACCGGACTTCATGTCGGCGCTGCCGCGGCCCCACAACCGCCCGTCGCGGATCTCGCCGCCGAACGGGTCGACGGTCCACGTGGACAGGTCGCCCTCGGTCACCACGTCGGTGTGGCCCTCGAACATCAGGGTCGGCCCGTCGCCGCCGCCGCCCTCGACGACCGCCACGACGTTGGGCCGTCCTGGCGCGGCCTCGTACACGACCGGCTCCCAGCCCCACTCGCGCATCTTCGCCGCGACGAGCTCGGCAGCGGGCCGCTCGTCGCGGCCGCGCGCCGGGTCGTTGGTGCTGGGGATCCGCACCAGCGCCCGCGTGAACTCCACCACGCCCTCGGCGTCGACCTCGATCACCACAAACCCTCCAATGTCGGTACGGCCCGCAGCAGCTCCTGCGTGTACGGGTGGGCGGGCGCCTCCCAGACGTCGTCCACGGGCCCGGTCTCCACGATCTCGCCCTCGCTCATGACCGCGACCGTCTCGCACACGTGCCGCACCACGGACAGGTCGTGCGAGACGAAGACGAGCGTGAGGCCCAGCTCGTCGACGAGGTCGGCCAGCAGGTTGAGGATCTGCCCGCGTACGGACACGTCCAGGGCGCTCACCGGCTCGTCGGCGACCAGCACCTTCGGCCGGGGCGCGAGCGCGCGGGCGATCGCGATGCGCTGCCGCTGCCCGCCGGAGAACTGGTGGGGGTAGCGGCCGGCGGCCTCGGGCGGCAGCCCGACCTCGGCCAGCAGTTCGCTCACGCGGTCGCCGGCCGGCAGGCCGAGGGCGACGAGCGGCTCGGCGACGAGGTCGCGTACGCGCATGCGGGGGTCGAGCGAGCTCATCGGGTCCTGGAAGACGATCTGGAGGTTCTCGCGCAGGAACCGCAGCCGTTTCTCCGGCCGGCCGGCGATCTCCTGCCCGTCGAAGCGGATGGAGCCGCTGGTGGGCCGGTCGAGCGCGCACAGCAGCCGCAGGAGCGTGGACTTGCCCGACCCGGACTCTCCGACGATGCCGAACCGCTCCCCGCGCCGGACGGTCAGCGACACGTCGCGCAGCGCGTGGACGGCGGCGCCCGGCCTGGCGAGCGAGGTGCGCGGCCGGTGATAGACGCGGTTGAGGCCGCTCGCCTCAATCAGCGGGGTGCCAGCATGCGAAGGCATGTCCGTCTCCTGTCAGCGCCGGCGCCGCCTCGCACGCGGAGGTGGCGTGCGGGCAGCGGTTCCTGAACACGCAGCCGCCGGGGAACCGGCCCGCCGACGGGACGCTGCCCTGGATGGTGGGCAGCCGGGTGCCGCGCGGGGGGAGCTTGGAGGCGGCCAGCAGCCCTTCGGTGTAGCGGTGGCGGGGGCGGGCGAAGACCTCGCGGATGGGGCCGCTCTCGACGACGCGGCCGCCGTACATGACGAGGACCCGCTCGCAGACGGAGGCGACGACGGCGAGGTCGTGGGTGATGAACAGCAGCGCGGGCGCGACCTCGGCGATCAGCTCGAGCATCTGCTTCTGCACGGTGACGTCGAGCGCGGTGGTGGGCTCGTCGCAGATGAGCAGGCCTGGTCCGTTGGCCAGGGCGATGGCGAGCATGACGCGCTGCCGCTGGCCGCCGGAGAGCTGGTGGGGGTAGGCGCGGGCGACCTGGGCCGGTTCGGGAAGGCGTACGCGTTCCAGCATCGCGACGGCGCGTTCGCGGGCCTCCTGACGCGGCGTGCCGTGCAGCGTCATGACCTCGGCCACCTGGGCGCCGACGCGCATGAGCGGGTTGAGCGCGGTCATGGGCTCCTGGAAGACCATGGACACCTCGCGCCCGCGCAGGTCCTTGACCCGGCTCTCCGGCACGCCGGCCAGGTCGCGGTCGCCCAGCCTGGCGGTGCCCGAGGCGGTGACGCCCTCGGGGAGCAGGCCCATGAGCGACAGCGCGGTCAGCGACTTGCCCGACCCCGACTCCCCGATGAGGCCGACCCGCTCGCCGGGCGCGATCGTGAAGGAGACCTCGCGTACGAGCTCCAGCGATCCGGCCCTGACGGTCAGCTTCTCGACCCTCAGCGTGCTCACCGGATCCTCCTGAGCTTCGGGTCCAGATAGTCGCGCAGGCCGTCGCCGAGGAGGTTGAAGCCGAGCACCGCCACCGCGATCGCCAGGCCTGGCCAGAGCGCCAGGCGCGGGGTGGAGAACAACAACTCCTGCGACTCCTGCAACATCCGGCCCCACGAGGGCGTGGGCGGGCGGGTGCCGAAGCCGAGGAACGACAGCGCCGCCTCGGCCAGGATCGCGATCGCGAACGACACCGACGCCTGCACGATCAGCATCGAGCCGATGTTCGGCAACACGTGTCGCACGGCGATGGCGGGCCGCCGGCGCCCCGCGGCCCTGGCGGCCATGACGTAGTCGGTCACCATGACCTGCAGGGTGGCGGCGCGGGCCACCCTCGCGAACGCGGGCACGGTGGCCACCCCGATCGCGATCATGGCGGTGAGCGTGCCGGCCCCGTAGACCGCGCCGAACATCACGGCGAGCAGCAGCGCGGGGAAGGCGAACACCAGGTCGTTGACCCGCATGATCAGCTCGGAGAACCAGCCGCGCGGCGTCATCCCGGCGATCATGCCGAGCGGGACGCCGAGCGCGGCGGCGATGCCGACGGCCACGATGCCGACGTAGAGGGTGGTGCGCGCGCCGACCATGAGCTGGCTGAAGGTGTCGCGGCCGAACTTGTCGGCGCCGAGCGGGTAGCCGCCGCCCGGCTCGCGCAGCTTCTGCGCGGCGTCCACGAGCGTCGGGTCGTGCGGCGTCCAGAAGAAGGACGCCACGGCCGCCAGCACCACGAGCCCGACAAGCGTGCCGCCCGCGACCAGACCGGCGTTCGTCCTGCCCCTCATCGCACCCTCCGGTTCACCGCAGCCTCGGGTCGAGCAGGTGGTAGGCGACGTCCACCACGAAGTTGATCAGCAGGACGGCCGCCACCAGCACCATCACCACGCCCTGGACGAGCAGCAGGTCGCGCCCGGCGACGCCGTTCAGCAGCAGGTCGCCGAGCCCGGGGATGACGAAGACCCGCTCGACCACGACCGCGCCGATCAGCAGCGTGGCCAGTTGCAGGCCGAGCACGGTGACCACGGGGACGGAGGCGTTGCGCAGCCCGTGGCGCCACAGCGCGCCGGTGCTGCCGCGGCCCTTGGCGCGGGCGGTGCGCAGGTAGTCCTCCCGCATGACGTCGAGCACGGCGCTGCGCACGTAGCGGGTGAGCACCGCGCCCTGGACGAGCCCGAGCGACGCCCACGGCAGCAGGAGGCCGCGCAGCCACTCCCCTGGGTCCTCCGCGAAGGGGACGTAGCCGCCGGACGGCAGCACCTGGGCCTGCACCGCGAACACGAAGACCAGCAGGATGCCGGCCAGGAACGCCGGGATCGCGATGCCGACCTGGCTGGCCGCGCTGATCGCCGCGCCGAGCGGGTCGCGGTGGTGCACGGCGGCGTACGTGCCCAGCGGCACCGCGACGGCCAGCGCCACGGCCATGCCGCCGAGCACGAGCACGGCCGTCACGCCGAGCCGCTCGCCGATCTGCGGCCCGATGGGCGAGCTGGTCACGTAGGAGGTGCCGAAGTCGCCCTGGAGGAGACCTCCGGACCAGTCGAGGAACTGCACGACGGGCGGCCGGTCGGTGCCGAACTGCTCGCGCAGCGCGGCCACCGCCTCGGGCGTGGCGTTGACGCCGAGCGCGATCTCGGCCGGGTCGCCGGGCAGCAGCGCCATGAACGCGAACACCACGACGGCGGCCACGGCGGTGCTGGCGAGCAGCACCGCCAGGCGTTTGAGCAGGTAGAGGGTCACTGTTTGGCAAGTGCGGTGAAGTCGAAGGATTCCGAGATGGCGTTCTTCGGCAGGCCGGTGACGCCCTTCTTCGCCACGATCAGGTTGGGGAAGAGGAAGAGCCAGTCGGCGGCGGCGTCGTCGGACAGGAGCTTGGCGGCCTGCTTGAGGTCGTCGGCCTGCTCCTGCTCGGTGCCCTGGTCGGCGGAGGCGAGGAGCTTGCCGAACTCGGGATTGTCATAACCGAAGTAATAGGACTTATCAGCGAAGATCCCCATGTCTCGGGGTTCGACGTGGTTGATGATCGACAGGTCGTAGTCGCCCTTCGTGAACACCTGGTCCAGCCAGCGGGCGGGGAACTCCAGCGGCTCGATCTCGGCCGTGATGCCCACCTGGGCCAGCTGCGACTTGACGACCTGGGCGCTGGCCACCGCGTACGGCAGGTTGGGGATGCGCATCTTGACGTCGTACGTCTTGCCGCCGAGCAGCTGCTTGGCCTTGGCCGGGTCGTAGGGGTAGTCGCCGGTGCGGTCCTCGTACCAGGGGTCGGTGGGCGGCACCATCGAGCCGATCAGCTCGCCGCGCCCGGCCCAGGCGGTGTCGAGCAGCGCCTTGTGGTCGATGGCGTGCCGGACGGCCTGCCTGACCTTCTTGTCGTCGAACGGCGGGCGGCCGTTGTTCATCGACAACACGACCTCGCCGTTGGTGGTGCCCTCGATGACCTCGAAGCGGCCGGGGTCGGCGAACTGCTGCAGCGACTCGGGCGCCTGCACGCTGGAGATGACGTCGATGCCGCCGGTGAGCAGCGCGTTGTTCATCGCCGTCGCGTCCTTGAAGTATTTCAGCGTGATCGACGACAGCGGCGGCTTCGTGCCCCAGTAGGAGGGGTTGGCGTCGAGTTCGATCGAGTCGCCGCGCCGCCACGAGCCGAGCACGTACGGGCCGGTGCCGACGGGCTTGCCGGCCAGGTCGGACACTCCCGTGCGGCTGAACATCGCGCCCAGCCTGGTGGCCATCGAGTAGAGGAAGCCGTTGCTCGGCTGCTTGAGCGTGACCACGGCGGTGGAGTCGTCCTTCTTCTCCACCTTGTCGACGACGTCGAGCTGCGACTTGATCTTGAGCTTCCAGTCGGACTTCACCCGGTCGAGCGAGAACACCACGTCGTCGGCGGTGAAGGGCGCACCGCTGGAGAACTTCACGTTCTCGCGGAGCGTGAACGTGTAGGTCTTCCGGTCGTCGGAGACCTCCCACTTCTCGGCCAGCAGCGGCACGATCTCGCCGGCCTGGTCGAGCTTGACCAGGCCCTCGTAGACGTTGACGAGCAGCGCCTGCGGGATCGCGGCGCCCTCGGTGGAGGTGAAGTCGAGGTTGGCCGGCTCGGCCACGAACCCGACGGCCAGCGACTTGGCCTCGGGGGTGCCGGACGCGGATTCACCGCCGTCGCCGCCGCAGGCGGCCGTGGCCAGCAGGAGACCGCCGACGGCGATCCAGATGCCGATGCGCCTCATATCTTCAGCCTCCTGGCTAGTGCACTGGTCGGACCAGTAGGCTGCACATTGCCAGTCGTCGGCGGCTCGGGTCAAGGGGGATTGCATGGGTGGTCCGCGGTTCGAGCCGGTGCGTGCCGTACGCGCCTACGAGCGGGTCGTGGAGCAGGTCGAGGAGGCCATCGAGAGCGGCGCGCTCAGCCCCGGCGAGCGGCTGCCCAGCGAACGCGACCTGATGGTGCAGTTCTCGGTCAGCCGGTCCACCGTGCGCGAGGCGCTGCGGGTGCTGCAGGCGCGCGGCCTGGTCCGGTCGCGTCCCGGCGATCCCCACGGGGCGGAGGTGCTGCCGTTCACGCCCGCCGCCCTGCACAAGTCGATGACCACGCTGGCCAGGGTGGAGGAGCTGTCGCTGGCCGAGCTGGTGCAGTTCAGGATGGTGCTCGACTCGTCGGCCAGCCTGCTGGCCGCCCGGCTGCGCACCGACGGGCAGCTCGACGAGATGGGCGCGGCCGTCGCGCGCATGCGCGCCGCGACGGACCACGACGCGTTCGTGGCCGAGGACGTCTCCTTCCACGACGTGGTGGCGCGGGCCAGCGGCAACAAGCTGATCCAGATCTGCACCGACGTCGTCCGCTCGATCGTGCTCGGGCTGATCTCGGAGAAGCTCGCCGCCGCCCCCGACCGGCCGGCGCTGATGCGGCAGACGATCAAGCACCACGAGGAGGTGCTGGCGGCGGTGCGCGCGGGCGACGGGCCGCTGGCCGCCCGGCTGACCCGCAGGGCGATGTACGACTATTACGCGGACTACGTGCCGGACGGTGAACGTCCGGCCCTGCGAGCCCTGCTGGAGTGATCGCGCTGACTCCGCACTGGTCACCTGACCCGGGGCCCCGAATGTTATCTTGCCCACGTGCCGCTCGATGATGGGGACGCGTTGCGCGAGGCGTTCCTGCGCGAGCCGCGCCGCTACACCAGCCACCAGGTCGCCGACATGGCGGGGGTGCCGGTCTACCGCGCGCGGCGGCTCTGGCGCGCCCTCGGGTTCCCCAACGTGGCCGACGACGCGGTCGAGTTCACCGACTCCGACGTCGAGGCGCTCAAGACGATGTTGCGCATGGTCGGCTCCGGCGCGTACGACGAGGAGCACATGCTGCTGATCGCCCGCTCGATCGGCCGGGCCACGACCAGGCTGGCCGAGTCGCAGGCCGAGGTGGGCGTGGAGTCGCTCGACCAGGCGGGCGTGCCGCTGGAGGAGCGGTCGCGGGCGTGGCGCAGGCGGGCGGAGCTCGTGGTGCCCGACCTGGCGCGGCTGCTGGTCTACGCCTGGCAACGCCAGCTCGCCGCCGCCGCGGGGCGCATCGCGGGCCAGGACATGAGCGCCGTACGGCTGTCCGTCGGGTTCGCCGACCTGGTCGCGTTCACCCGGCTGAGCCGGCAGATCACCCTCGGTCAGCTGGCCCGGCTGGTCGACAGGTTCGAGGGACGCTCGGCCGACATCGTGACCTCGTCCGGCGGGCGGGTGATCAAGACGCTGGGCGACTCGGTGTTGTTCGTGGCCGATGAGGCGCACGTGGCGGCGGACATCGCGGTGCGGCTGGTGGAGACGCACGCGCGCGGCAAGGACATGCCGGAACTGCGGGTGGGGCTGGCGGCGGGGCCGGTGATGTGGCGCATGGGCGACGTGTTCGGCACCACGGTCAACCTGGCCAGCCGGCTCACCGCGCTGTCGTTGCCCGGCACGATCCTGGCCGATCCGCAGCTGGCGGAGGAGCTCGAGGGCGACCGGGAGTTCCGGCTGCGTGCGGTCGACCGGCTGTCGGTGCGCGGGCTGGGCGAGCTGGTGCCGTTCACGGTCACGCGCGCCGAGACCCCCTGACGCCGGTTCCCCCCGGCCGGCGGCGCCGGTTCGGCGCGGGGCAACCTGACGCCACGCTCGATGCGTCACTACCGTCAGCAAGCTTCGAGGAGGCATCTCACGTTGGCGGATAGGGCGATATTTCATGACTTTGTGGCGACCAGGTCCGATCGGCTGCTGCGCACCGCGTACCTGCTGACCCGCGACTGGGGGGTCGCCGAGGACCTGCTGCAGGAGTCACTGGCCAAGGCCTGGTTCGCCTGGCCGGGCATCGACGAGCCCGAGGCGTACGTGCGCAGGGTCCTGGTGACCACGTACACGTCCTGGTGGCGGCGCAGGTGGCGCAGGGAGCTGCCCAGCGACGACCTGCCCCACGCCGTGGCGCACGATCCTCCCGGCGGCGAGCGGGAGGAGCTGTGGCAGGCGGTCGGCCGCCTGCCCGCCCGGCAGCGCGCGGTCGTCGTGCTGCGGTTCTACGAGGACCTGCCGGTGGCCGAGGTGGCCAGGATCCTGGGCTGCCAGGAGGGCACGGTCAAGAGCCAGTGCGCCAAGGCGCTGGCCAAGCTGCGAGTGGACGAATCGATCGTGAAGGAGCTGCACCGATGAGCGCGCACGACCTGCGTGACGTCCTGCGGGAGCGGGCCGGGGCCCCGGCGCCCCCGAACCCGCACCGGCACGACCAGATCCGCTCCCGCATCCGCAGGACCCGCGTCCGGCGGGGCGCGATGGCCGGCGCGGCGGTGGCGGCGGCCGTGGTGCTCGGCGTCTCCCTCCTCCCCGGCGCGGCCGAGCCCCCCGCCCGGGAGATCACCGCGGCGGCCAGGCCCGCGGCCGAGCTGCCCGAGACGTTCACCTCCGGTGACGGCACCGAGTATCGGCGGGTGGCCACGGCCGAGCTGGCGGCCAAGGGCGGTCAGAAGGCGTCGGTCACCGTCCCCGTCACCGGCAGGCCGCTGGACCTGGCCGGGTTGTGCCAGGGCAGGCCAGGGAGCCAGCCGCCGCACGTCGCCGTGAACGGCAGGCCCCACCGGGCCAGCTTCCTGAGATGTGGGAAGGACATGGAGCTCAGACCGCTGGTCGTACCGGAGGGCGCCACAGAGGTCACCGTCACCTTCGACACCGAAATAACCGGGTACGGCTGCGTACGCGAGAAGAAGGGCGGAAAGTGCGAGCCGGTCAAGCCGCACTGGGCCGCCTGGAGCCTGGCCGTCTACGAGTGGACGCCGCCCGCCGAGCCGGTCGAGCCCGGCGAGCTGCGCTCCCCGCCTGCCAAGCTGGCCGGTATGAGACTTGCCGCCAGGACGGGCGGCACGTGGACGAAGGAGCGCTCGTTCGAGCTGGTGGTCAGGAGCCCCGGCGGGAAGCTGGGCCTGGAACAGCTCTGCACGGGCGACCTGGCCCGCCGCATCTGGTTCACCTACCGGATCAACGGCAAGGACACCGGCTCGACCGCTGACTGCGGCACCTGGAAGAGCGGCCCCTTCCCGATGGCGATGGCCGAGCACAGGGTGCCCAAGGGCGAGAAGGTGACGATCACCGGGAAGGTGGGCCTGTGGGGTGAGGCCACCAACCGGCCGGTCCGCTGGGTCGTGGCGGCGTACGTGAATTGACCACCGCTGACCGGCCGCCGGGGCGGCCGGTCAGAACCGGTCGCGCAGTTCCCGCTTGAGCACCTTGCCCGAGGCGTTCTTGGGCAGGGACTCCACGAACACCACCCGCTTGGGGGTCTTGAAGGCGGCCAGCCGCTCCCGCAGGAACACGATCAGCTCGTCGGCCGTCACCCCGGCGCCCTCGCGCAGCACCACGGCGGCCGTCACCGCCTCGATCCACCGCTCGTCCCGCACGCCGAAGACGGCGGCTTCCGCGACCTCCGGATGCTGGTAGATGGCCTCCTCCACCTCGCGGCTCGACACGTTCTCGCCGCCCGACTTGATCATGTCCTTCTTCCTGTCGACCACGGACAGGTAGCCGTCGGCGTCCATGACGCCCAGGTCTCCGCTGTGGAACCAGCCACCGCGGAACGCCTCCTCCGTCTTGGCGGGGTCGTTCCAGTAGCCGAGCATGGCGTGCGGGCTGCGGTGCACGATCTCGCCGACCACGCCGGGCGGCACCGGCCTGTCCTCGTCGTCGACGATCCTGGTCTCGACGTTCAGGGCGGGCCTGCCCGCCGAGCCCAGCCGGGTGAGCTGCTCGTCGGGCCCGAGGATCGTGGCGACGGGGGCCATCTCCGTCTGGCCGTAGAAGTTGAACAGGCGCACCTCGGGCAGGCGGGCGGCGATCTCCTTCAGCACCTCGACGGGCATGATCGAGGCGCCATAGTAGCCCTTGCGCAACGACGACAGGTCGCGGCGGCCGAAGTCGGGGTGGCGGAGGAGGCCGATCCAGACGGTGGGCGGGCAGAAGAGCTTCGTCGCGCGCTCGCCCTCGATCGTGGCCAGGATCACCGCGGGGGTGGCTCCTGGCAGGATGATGTTGGTGGCGCCCAGGTAGATGCCGGGCGTGAGGAAACAGTGCAGTTGCGCGCAGTGGTAGAGGGGCAGCGCGTGCACCTCGACGTCGTCGGGACTCATCTCGCCGTCGGCCACGCACGTGACGTACTGGGAGATGAGGCTGCGGCTCGACAGCGTGGCGCCCTTGGGGCGCGACTCGGTGCCGCTGGTGTACATGAGCTGGATCGGGTCGTCGTCGGCGATGTCCACCTGCGGCTCCGAGGCGTCGTCGCAGGCCGCCCAGCTCGCGAACGGCTCCCAGCCGTCCGCCGCCGCGCCGATCACCCCGCGCACGGTGACCCGCGGGCCCGCCGCGGCGTCGGCCACCGGCAGCAGCCCCTCCTCCACCAGCATCCCGGTCGCGCCCGAATGCTCCAGGATGTACGCGACCTCGTCGCTCCCCAGCATGAAGTTGATCGGCACGGAGATCGCGCCCAGCCGGGCCAGCGCGAAATACGCGACCACGAACGCGTGGTTGTTGTGGCTCAGCACCGCGAACCGGTCGCCCTTGCCGACGCCCCGCGCCGCCAGCGCGTTCGCCGTGCGGTTGACCATCAGATCGAGGTCGGCGTAACTCTGGCGCAGGTCACCGTAGACGACGGCGGTCTTGGCGGGGTGGCGGGCGGCCGAGCGCCGCAGCAGGTCAGCGATGGTATGCCGGCGGATCATGGGGACATCCTTCAGTCGCGCAGAACCATGTTCGGGTGATCCTAACCGTTCGCCGTCTCCTGCGCCCGCGCGCGATCCCCTCGCCGTCGGGCGGCGGGCATAGACGGTGGTCATCCGGGAACTCGCTTCGGTGACGACGTCATCTCAGTTCACGGAGACGCTCACGCGTCTCATCCGAGAGAGGCCGCGCCACCGCCATGCCGCCCGTTCCAGAGGTCATGCACCGTACGCTGTTCCGCGCCCTGTCACTGCTCCCGCCGCAGGCCCAGGGCATGGTCCTCGGCCGTTTCTTCGACTGGCGGCACCGGGTCCCCGACCCCTGGAAGTTGTCGACCGACACCTACGAGCGGCAGAAGTACGAGGCCACGCTGAAACACGTGCCGCGGAGGCCGTACCGGCGCATCATCGAGGTCGGGTGCAGCGAGGGCGCTTTCACCCGCGGGCTGGCGGACGCCTATCCCGAGGCCGAGATCGTCGGGGTCGACGTCTCCGCACGGGCGCTGGCGCGGGCGCGCCGGCGGGTCCCCGACACCGGCCGGGTGCGCTTCGTCCAGGCCGACATCCTCACCCATGTGCCCGCGCAGCGCTTCGACCTCGTGTTCTGCTCGGAGACCCTCTACTACCTGGGCCGCCACGAGCGCCTGCGCCTGGCCAGCGCCCGCCTGGGCCGGCTGCTCGTGCCGGGCGACGGGGTGCTCGTGGCCGTGCACCCATGGCCGGAGGCCGGGCGGCTGCACCGCTACCTCGACGCCGACGCGGCGCTGTCGCGGCTGGCCGAGGAGGTCTACCTCGCGCCTCCCCGCCCGTACGCCGTCACGATCTACACCACGAGGGCCGACCCACCGCCCGCGTGACTCACCCGCGACATCGGCGGACCGCGGGCCGTCCTCCCGGCGGCGGTCCGTGTCCTCCGGCTCGGCCTACCCCGCACCACCCGGGTCCCGGACCGGGGAGGTGCCGGCAGCCGTGTTCCGTGGCCGTCCGGGCGGGCGGCGGTCGAGGGCCTGGGCCCATTTGACGGCCACGGCGGCCACCTGGACGAGTTCGGCACGCAACCGGTCCGGCTCGGTCTCCGCGAACGCCTCCATCACCTCCTCCTCCAGGATGTGCCGCCACGTCAGCGTCCCGGCGCGGGCGGCCGTGTCCGTCGCGTGCCTCGCCGCGCCGGACTCGGCCGCCGCCCGCTCGCCCCCGGTGCCGTCGGGCAGGATCTGCATGCCCCAGCGCGCGTCCTGCGCCGCCCGCTCCGCCGCCACGTCGGCGAGCACCCTCGCCAGCGAGCCCGGCACGCCCGCATCGCCGTCTTCAGCCATCTCCCCAGTCTGGACCATGGGCCTCGCCGGCCCCACCGGTCACGAAGGGCCGGGCTGCTCGCCGCGGAATCCCGGCCCCAGGTCCGTCACACCGGCGCACACGTGGTCCCTGAACACCCGCGCCGCGGGGGTCAGCCGCTCGCCCGCCGGCCAGCTCACGCCGATCGTCCTGAACACCGGCGGCGACAGGGGGATCTCCATGACCCCGGCGACCGAGCCGGGCGGCCCGGAGCGGGGCAGGATCGCCACCCCCAGCCCTGCCGCCACGAGCCCGCGCACGGTCTCCGACTCCTGCCCCTCGAACACGATCCGCGGTTCGAATCCCGCCCTGGCGCACAGGTCGTCGGTGATCTGGCGCAGGCCGTACCCGGGTTCGAGCGTCACCAGCTCCTCCCCCGCCAGCTCGGCGGCCCGCACCCGCCTCCTGGCCGCGAACCGGTGCGAGCCCGGCACGGACAGCACCAGCTCCTGGTCGGCGAGCCGCCTGCTGACCAGAGCTGGGTCGTCCAGCGGCATGGGCGCGAGGAACACCAGGTCGATCTCGCCCTCGCGCGCGGCCCGCAACATGGTCTGCCGCGAACCCTGGACCAGGCTGAACCGGATGCCGGGATGGCGCTCGCGGAAATCACGGATGAGGGAGGGGACGAGCGTGCGGCCGAGCAGGTGTAGGAAGCCGAGGGCGACGCGGCCCGTGCCCGGGTCGATCTCCTCGCGCACCTCGCGGACGGCGGCGGTCACCGAGCCGAGCGCGCGGGCGGAGGCGGCGGCGAGCACGCGCCCGGCCCTGGTCAGCCGGATGCCGCGGCCCGCGGGCAGCACGAGCGGCGCGCCGACGAGGTCGGCGAGCGCGGCGAGGCGGCGGCTGGCGGTCGGCTGGGGGATGCCGAGCAGCTCGGCCGCGCGGGTCACGTGCCCGGTCTCGCCGACCGCCGCGATCAGCGCGAGGTCGGAGGCGAGGCGGGCGGCCAGCTGCTCGTCGGACTCATCCATCACGGTATGAATCATGACCTGTTTCTGTATTGGACGTATCTATGTGCCGTGCCTAGCGTGGCGCGGGTGGTGGTCACTCAGGCTCAGGCTCCGCCCGCGGACACGCGGCGGGTCAGCGCGGCCGTGGCGGCGGCCGGGCTGTCGTCGTTCGCCCTGCTGTACGCGCCCCAGCCGGTGCTGCCGCAGCTCGCCGGGGCGTTCCGGCTGGATCCGGGGAGCGCGTCGCTGGCTGTCGGCGTGGCCACGACCGCGCTCGCCGTGACGGTGCTGCCGCTGGCCTGGCTCGCCGGGGTGGCGGGGCGGCGGCGGGTGATCCTCTGGTCGGTGCTGGGGTCGGCGGTGATCGGGCTGCTGCTGCCGCTGGCTCCGTCGTTCCCCGTGCTGCTGGCGATGCGGGCGGTCCAGGGGGTGGCGGTCGCGGGGTTCGCCGGGGTGGCGGCGGCGTACCTGGCCGACCGGCTCGGCACGGCGCGGTTGCCGGGCGCGGTGGGCGCGATGATCGCGGGCAACACGATGGGCGGGATGCTCGGCCGGCTGGGCGCGGGCTTCGCCGCCGGCCCGCTGGGCTGGCACGGCGCGCTGTTCGCCGTGGCGAGCGTCGCCCTGCTGTGCGCGCTGTTCACCGCCCTGGCCCTCCCCCGCGACCGGCACCCGTCCCCTGCACGCACGCCGCGCCATCCCCAAGCCCCGCGGCCCGGACGCGCGACAGCCGCGCCCCCGCACCGCCAGGTCGCGGCATCCGCGCCGCCGCGTGAGGGGCCGGGGCGGCCGATCGCCGCCTACGCCGTCGGCGCGCTGGGCATGGGCGCGTTCGTGGCGCTGTACAACGCCGCCGGCTTCCGCCTGTCCGCGCCGCCGATCTCGCTCAGCACCGCCGCCGCGTCCCTGGTCTTTCTCGCGTACGCCATGGGCACCGCCTCGTCGGCCGCCGCCGGACGGATGGCCGCCCGCCTCGGACGCACACCCGCCCTCGTCACGGCGCTGACGGTCACGGTGGCCGGCGCCGTCATGACCGCCCATCCGGCGCTGCCGTTCGTCGCGCTCGGCTTCGCCGTGCTGACCGCCGGGTTCTTCGCCGCACACGCCATCGCGAACGCCTGGGTCACCGCCGATGCCGAGCCGAGCGCCCGCGGCCGGGCCGCCGGGATGTACACCCTGGCCTACTACCTGGGCAGCGGCGTGGGCGGCACCGTGGGCGGCGTCGTGTACGGGCACGCGGGCTGGACCTGGCTGGTGGTCCTGACGTCGGCCTGGCTGCTGCTGGCGGGCCTGGCCGTCCTCGTGTCACGCGCGGGGAGGCGACGACGGGTCAGGCCGTGAGGGCGGCACGATCCGGCCGCGAGGGCGCCACAGGTCAGGCGGTGAGGGCGCGCTCGAGCGCGTCGGCGAGCCACAGGTGGGCCGAGCCGAGCGTGGCCTTCTCGTCGCTGACCTCACTCACCAGCCGCCAGTAGCGGCGGAAGCGCGGGTCGCGGTCGGGAGCCAGGTTCGCCAGAAGCTCGCGCCGGAAGTCCGGGGTGTCGCCGACCCCCCGCACGGTGGCGTGCACCGCCACGAACCGGTCCAGCTCGGGCCCGGGACGCGGCGCCTCTCCCGCGATCACGAGCGGCTCGACCAGCGTGCACGCCTCGCCGACGCCGTACATCAGCTCGTCCTCGTCGTGGATCACCTGCACGTTCTCCAGCGCCCGGGAGCGCAGGAGGCGCGTCAGCGACCGGTCGGCGACCAGGGTGACCAGCTCGGCGTACGCGACGACCTGGGGCGGGGTCGGATGGGCGGGCGGGTCGGGAACGGCCATGGCCACGAACGACGCGAACATCTCGTCGGCGATGGGCGCCACCATCTGCCGCCGCCAGAATCCGACCAGCTCGTCGCGGGCGGCGGTGCCCTGCTCGGCCGCGGCCAGCAGGTCCAGCCGGGCCGCCCGCTCGTCCGGGCCCGCCTCCTCGACGGCGCGCAGGGCGGCCCGCCGCCAGGCCAGCCCGGCGAGCTGGACGTCGAGCGCCGCGCGCTCCTCCGCGACCGCCTCGGCCACGGAGCACTCGCCGGCGAGCACGCGCGCGATGGCGGCCAGCCCCAGGCCGAGCCCGCGCAGCCGCCTGACCATGCCGAGCCGCTCGACCGCGGCGCCGTCGAACCTGCGGTGGCCGCCGGCGCTGCGCACCGACTCGATGATGCCCTCGTCGCAGTAGTAGCGGATCGTCCTCACGGGTACGCCGGTCAGCGCCGCGAGGTCGCCGATCCCCAGCGTGTCGTTGCTCACAGACACTTGAACCTCCACCCCACTGGAGTTTCTACGCTAGCGGTCCACCTGCTGAGAGGAGTTCTCACCCATGACGACGCTGGACACCGCGCGGCTCGCGGAGGGCTTGCGGGTACACACGGCGGGGTTCGCCCACGCGGTCACCGGCGGCGACCCGGACGCCCGGGTGCCGACGTGCCCGGAGTGGCGGCTGCGCGACCTTGCCGGGCACGTCGGGCACGCCCACCGATGGACGGCCGAGCTGGTGCGCCTGGCCGCGTCCGAGCCCGTCGCCGCGCCCGCCGCCGACGACCCCGGCCCGCAGGACACCTGGGCGCGGTGGCTGACGGACGGCGCGCAGGAGGTCGTCGACGCGGTCCAGGAGGCGCCCGCAGGCGCCCGGGTCTGGTCGATGACGGGTCCGACGCCGCCGGTGTTCTGGTTGCGCAGGATGCTGGGCGACACCGTCATCCACCACTATGACGCGGCGGCCACGACCGGCGTCGCTTTCGACGTCGCCGGCGACCTGGCGGCCGATGTGATCTCCGAGGGGATGGGGCTGCTCGCGGAGCCGTCCGCGGTGGAGTTCAAGCCCGAGCTGGCCGAGCTGCGCGGCAGGGGCGAGACGATCGTGGTCCGGCCGGACTCGGGGCAGGGCTGGGTGATCACCAGGACGCCGGACGGGATCCGCTGCGACCGCGGGAGCGGCGACGGCGACGTCGTGGTGTCGGGTCCGGTGACGGAGCTCATGCTGGTGTTCACCCGGCGCGTGCCGCCGCGCGACGTCGCGGGCGACCGCGCGCTGCTCGACCACTGGCTGGCGCACACCGCGTTCTAGCCCCAGGCGATCCGCTCCTCCAGCAGCGCCTGCTGGGCGGGGTTGGCGGTCAGTGCGAGGGCGCGCTCGTCGGCCCGCCGGGCCTCCGCCCTGCGGCCGAGATCGCGCAGCAGCTCGGCGCGGGTGGCATGGAGGAGCGGGTAGCGGCCCAGCACCTCGCCGAGGTCTTCGAGCTCGGCGAACGCCGCCTTCGGGCCGTCCACGTACCGCAGGGCGATGGCCCGGTTGAGCCGGGCCACGGGCGACGGGGCGAGGCAGAGCAGCATGTCGTAGAGCATGACGATCTGCCGCCAGTCGGTGCCCGCCCATGACGCGGCCTCGGCGTGGCAGGCCGCGATGGCCGCCTGCAACTGGTAAGGCCCGGGACGCCGATGTGTGCGGGCCGTCCGGGTCAGGAGCCGGATCGCGTCCTCGATGGCGGCGTGGTCCCACAGTGAGCGGTCCTGGTCGGCCAGCAGCACGAGCCGGCCGCCGGCGCCGAACCTGGCCGCGCCGCGGGCCCGGTGCAGCCGGATGAGGGCGAGCAGCCCGGCCGCCTCGGGCTCATCCGGCATCAGCCCGGCCAGCAGCGAGGCCAGCCACTCGGCGTCGTCGACCAGGTCACGCGCCTGGGCCCGCTCCAGCGTGCTGGACAGGTAGCCCTCGTTGAACAGCAGGTAGATGACGGTGAGCACCTCGCGCAACCGCTCCGGCCGCTCCCCCGCCGCGGGCACGCGGTACGGGATGCCCGCCTCCGCGATCTTCCTCTTGGCGCGGGTGATGCGCTGGGCCACCGTGCTCTCCCGGGTCAGGAACGCGGCGGCGATCTGCGCGGTCGTCAGCCCGCACACCACCCGCAGCGTGAGCGCGACCTGCGCCTGCCGCGGCAGCGCGGGGTGGCAGCAGGTGAAGATCAGCCGGAGCCGGCCGTCGGGTTCGCCAGGCTCCGGCACGCACAGCAGGGCGAGCTTGTCGCGGTGGTTGCTCTCGCGGCGCAGCAGGTCGAGGCCGCGCCGCCGGGCCACGGTGTACAGCCACGCCTCTGGCCGCTCCGGCACGCCGTCCTCCGGCCAGCGCACCAGGGCCTTCTCCACCGCGTCCTGCACCAGGTCCTCGGCGGCGGAGAAGTCGCCCAGCAGCGTCACCAACGAGGCGGCCAGCCGGCCGGCGTGCTCGCGCACCACGCGGGCCAGTGCGGCGTGGGAGACGTCCGTCATGGCCGCTCCTTGTCGTGTTCCCCGGTGTCCATCGTCCCGTCTCCTTCGATCGTCATGGGACAGACGATCGGGGGCCCGCCGTCCGCGACATCGGGTCAGAGTTCGACGTGGGTGTCGGGATCGCCGCCGAGCCGTCCACCGCCGTCGAGCTCGGCCATCCTCGCCATCTCCGCGTCCGACAGGCTGAAGTCGAACACCTCCAGGTTCTGCCGCATGCGCTCGGGGTGGGCCGACTTGGGGATCGGCACGGCGCCGAGCTGCAGGTGCCAGCGGAGCACGACCTGCGCGGGGGTGCGCGCGTGGGTGGTGGCGAGGTCGGCGACGACGGGCTCGTCGAGCAGCTTGGAGCCGCGGCCGAGCGGGCTCCACGACTCGGTGACGATGTCGCGCTCGGCGTGCCAGGCGCGCAGCTCGCGCTGCGCCAGGCCGGGGTGGAGCTCGACCTGGTTGACGGCCGGCAGGACGCCGGTCGCCTCGGCCAGCCGCTCGATATGCGCGGGGGTGAAGTTGGAGACGCCGATCGAGCGCGCCAGGCCCTGCTCGCGCAGCTCGACGAAGGCGCGCCAGGTGTCGACGTAGAGGTCGCGGCCAGGCAGCGGCCAGTGGATCAGGTACAGGTCGACGTAGTCGAGGCCGAGCCTGGCCCGGCTCTCCTCGAAGCCGCGCATGGCGGCGTCGTAGCCGTGGTGGGATCCGCGCAGCTTCGTGGTGATGAACAGGTCGTCGCGGGCCACGCCCGCCTCGGCCACGGCGGCTCCCACGCCGGTCTCGTTGCCGTAGCTGGCGGCGGTGTCGATCAGCCGGTAGCCGAGCGATATGGCGTGTCTCACGGCCTGATGTGCTCCGTCGTCGTTCATGGGCCACGTGCCCAGACCGAGACGCGGCATCGGGCGGCCGTCGCAAAGCATGATGGTCATGGCCACTTCCTTGCCCGATGCCCACCCGGAACAACCACTTTTGTCGCATTCGTCCCCGCGGTGCTCCGAGCTGGTCAGCCCTCGAGGTAGCGCAGGACGGCCAGCACGCGACGGCTGTAGTCAGGGTCACGGGGGAGGTCGAGCTTGTCCATGATGGCGTTGACGTGCTTCTCCACGGTGCTGAGCGAGACGTGCAGGCGCTCGGCGATGGCGGCGTTGACGAAGCCCTGCGCCAGGTGCCGCAGCACCTCGCCCTCACGCGGGCTCAGCCTGCTCACCGGGTCGGCGTGGGTGGTGCGGGCGAGCAGCTGGCGCACCACCTCAGGATCGAACGCCGTGCCGCCCGTACGCACCCGCTCCAGCGAGTCGAGGAACTCGCCCACCTCGGAGACCCGGTCCTTCAGCAGGTAGCCGAGCCCTTCGGCGGGCCCGGCCAGCAGCCTCGCCGCGTAGTGCTGCTCGACGTACTGCGAAAGGACGAGGACGCCTACGCCGGGCAGGCGCCCGCGGATCTCCAGCGCCGCCCGCAGCCCTTCGTCCTTGTGCGTCGGCGGCATCCGCACGTCGACCACCGCCACGTCGGGCCGGTGGCGCTCGACGGCGTCGAGCAGCGCGGGCGCGTCGCCGACGGCCGCGACCACCTCGTGGCCCGCGTCGTCGAGCAGCCGGGTCAGGCCCTCGCGCAGCAGCACGGAGTCGTCGGCCAGGATCACCCGCACGGCGGAGCCTTCGGCAGCGACGCGGCGATCCTGGTGGGGCCGCCGGGCGGGCTGTCGACGGTGAACGCGCCGTCGAGGGCCATGACCCTCCGGGCCAGCCCGGACAGGCCGCCGCCCGAGGGGTCGGCGCCGCCCTCGCCGTCGTCTGAGATCGCCACGCTCACCACCTGATCGTCCTCGTCCAGCACCACCAGGATGTCACGGGCGCCGGCGTGCTTGATCGCGTTCGTGATCGCCTCGCGGGCCACGAAGTAGAGCGCGGTCTCCACCTCGGAGACGGGCCGCCCGGCCAGCCCGTAGTGCACGGTCACCGGCACGCTCGACCGTTCGGCGACGCCCGCCAGCGCGGCCCGCAGCCCCAGTTCGTCGAGGGCGGTCGGGTAGATCCGCCAGGCGACGCTGCGCAGCTCGTCCAGCAGGCGGCGCGACTCGGTGTAGGCCTGGCCGACCAGCTCGGCGGTCCTGTCGTGGTCGCGCGTGTGCCGGGCGCGGCCGAGCAGCATGGCCAGGGCCACGCCTCGCTGCTGCACGCCGTCGTGCAGGTCGCGCTCGATCCTGCGCCGCTCGTCGTCGACGGCCCTGACGATGCCCGAGCGGGTGGCGGTCAGCTCGGCGATCCGCCTGCGCATCAGCTCCTCGCCTCCCGGGCCGAGGAAGCGGGCGGCCAGGCGCCGTTCCAGCGCCGCGACCCCCACCACGAGCAGGGCGGTCACCGCCAGCAGCACGGTCCCGCCGGTCAGCCCCAGCGTCCAGCCGCTGGTGACGAGCCGCACGCCAGGCAGGTTGAGCGGCACCGACTCCGACCCGCCCGCGATCAGCTCCCACATCCCGCCGGCGAGCAGCAGCCCGCCGACGAACAGGGTCGCCGCGCAGGCGTAGCCGCTCAGGACGCCCAGCGCGGCGCGGGCGGCGAGGAACGCGTAGCCGCCGTCCGGCCGGGCCGTCTCGTGGCCGAGCCACCGGGACAGCCTGGTCCGATCGGCGGCCACCAGCCGGTCCCGCCCCCGCGCCGCGAGCGGCCGGGCCGCCGGGATCAGGGCCGCGGGCCACGCCACCACGAGGAACGCCAGCTCGGCGAGGCCGAGGACCATCCCCAGGAGGACCCCGGCCAGCGAACGAACGACCACGGTTCCCGGCACGGGCGCGAGTCTAGGCGTCACGGCGGCGCAGCACGGCATATCCGGCCGCCAGAGCCACCGCCGTCCAGGCGAGCAGCCAGGCCAGCCCCTCCCCCGCGGAGTACGGGATCGGCCCGCCGGTCAGGTTGTCCGTGCTGCCCATGAAGGCCAGCCCGGCGAACGTCGGAAGGCGCATGGAGGCGTCCAGGGCCACCGGAGCGCCGGTCATCAGCAGGAGCAGCGGCAGGCCCATGAGCAGCATGAACACCACGGTCAGCGTGCCGGCCGCGCTGCGCATCACGGCCCCCGCTCCCACGGTCATCACCGACACGAGCGCCAGGTACGCCCCCGCTCCGAGCAGGTCGGGCACGACCTCGCCGATCGGCGCCACGACCAGGCCCCCGAACACGTCCGCCGACAACACCGCCTGAACGGAGGCCGCCGCCACGGCACCGGACACCACCCCGGCCGCGAACATCACGGGCCCCACGACCAGCGCCTTGGCGGCCAGCACCACGCCGCGGGCGGGAGTGGCCTGCAACGTGACCCGGATGCTTCCCGAGGCGTACTCCGACGTGATCACCAGCATCGCCGCCGCCACCATCGCGAACTGGACGAACGACGTCGCCGACACCACCGGCTCGCCGGCCGTCATCCGCACGCCCGCGCCGCCCTCGCGCAGCGCCTCGGTGGCCGTCGCGCCCCCCAGCGTGATCGCGCTCAGCACCATGAGCGCCAGCGCGCCGGCCAGGCACCACCACGTGGACCGCACCGACCACAACTTGCCCCACTCGGCCCCGACGGCCTGCCACAGCGTGCTCATGCCCCGGCCCTCCCCGCGCCGTACTCGACGCTCTGCGACGTCAGCTCCTGGTAGGCCTGCTCCAGCGACGCCTCGCGGGTGCGCAGCTCGTGCAGGCGGATGCCGGCCTCATGAGCCAGGTCGCCGACCCGCTCGACGGCGGCGCCGGTGGCCTCCAGCTCGTTCTCGCCGAGCCGGTCCACCGCGATCCCGGCGGCACGCAGGCGTGCGGCCAGGTCGCCCGCGTGCGGCGTGCGTACGAGCACGGCCGTGAGGGAGCTGCCCGCGATGACGTCGGCCAGCGGCGCGTCCATGATGAGCCGGCCCTTGCCGATCACCACGAGGTGGTCCGCGGTGAGCTGCATCTCGCTCATCAGATGGCTGGAGACGAACACCGTGCGCCCCTCGCCGGCCAGCGACCGCATGAGCCCGCGCACCCACCGCACGCCGTCCGGGTCGAGCCCGTTGACGGGCTCGTCGAACATCAGCACCTCGGGATCCCCGAGCAGTGCCGCCGCGATGCCGAGCCGCTGGCTCATGCCCAGCGACAGCGCTCCCGCGGGCCTGCGCGCCGCGCCCGCCATGCCGACCGCCTCCAGCGCCTCCGCGACCCGCCGCCGCGCGATGCCGTTGGCGCGCGCCAGCGCCGTCAGGTGCGCGTGACCGCTGCGCCCCGGGTGCAGGGCGCGCGCGTCGAGCAGCGCGCCGACCGTGCGCAGCGGGTTACTGATCTTCTGGTAGGGGACGCCGCCGATCAGCGCCGTGCCGGTGGTGGGCCGGTCGAGGCCGAGGACCAGGCGCATGGTGGTCGATTTGCCGGCGCCGTTGGGGCCCAGGAAGCCGGTCACCGCGCCCGGTTTCAGGTCCAGCGACAGGTCGTCGACCGCGAGCCGGTCGCCGTACCGTTTGCTCAGGTTCTTGAGGCTGATCACGCCGCCTCACGCTAGGCGGCCACCGCTGCGGCCACCATGGGGGCGATCCGCCGACCTCGATGGAGGAAAGCCGTAAACCATGTCATGACCATGCAGGCCGGTTGTAAGCCTCGGGCCCTACCCTTTCCCTTTGATCGTGCCTGAACGTCTGTGAGGTCGTGTGTTCGGAATCATCCGCCCCTGCGGTGACCATGGGTGCCCGTCGTTGCGTGCCGCGTGGCGGGCGCACCTGTGCGGGTTGTGCCTGACGTTGCGGGACGGGCACGGGCAATCGGCACGGCTGACCACCAACTACGACACGCTGCTCCTCTCGGTGCTCACCGAGGCCCAGCACCAAGGGGGCGCGCCGCGCCGCACGGCCGGGCCGTGCGCGTTGCGGGGATTCCGCGCGGCCGAGGTGGTGGACGCGCGGGCGCGCGGCGCGCGGCTGGCGGCCTCGGTCTCGCTCGTGCTCGCCGCGGGCATGCTGCGCGACCATGTGGCCGACGGGGACGCCGCCTTCGGCACCGCCGCCGCCCGCCGCCGGCTGGCCGCCCGCTGGGAGGCGGGCGGCGCGCGGCTGGGCGCCGGGGTCGGCTTCGACACCGCCGTGCTGGCCGCGACCGTGGACCGCCAGCTCGGCCTGGAACGCCTGGCCACCGCCCCGGACACCACCGGGCCGGACACCACCGGGCCGGACACCACCGGGCCGTACACCACCGGGCCGGACCACCGCGGCGCCGGTCCCGCGCCCGGGTTGAGCGTGCTCGATCTCACCGCACCCGCGGAGGACGCCGTCGCGACGGCGTTCGCGCACACGGCCGTGCTCGCCGGGCGGCCGGGCAACGCCCCCGCCCTCGCGGAGGCGGGCCGGTTCTTCGGCCGGCTCGCGCACCTGCTGGACGCGGCCGAGGACCAGCGCGACGACCAGGCGCGCGGGGCGTTCAACCCGCTGACCGCCACCGCCACCACGGCGGCCGAGGCACGCCGGTTGTGCGACGACGCCGCGCACGGGCTCGCCCTGGCACTCGGGGACGTCGAGCTGGCCGAGCGGCACCTGGTGGACGTCCTGCTCGGCACCGAGGTACGCCGGGCGGTGGCCCGCACGTACGGCTCCGCCACCGCCTCGTACGAGCGGCCCGGCTGGATCCGCAGGTCGGCGGCCGGCGTCGCGACGTTCCTGACGTGCGGGATGTGGCGGCCCCGGTGGAGCAGCCGGCGCGGCCGCCCGTGCGACGAGCGCTGCTACCTGCGCGAGTGCGCTGACTGCTGCGAGTGCTGCGACTGCTCCTGAGCGCGGCCGTCAGGAATCGGCGACGGTACTCGCGATGTCGAACGACTGGCCCGTCACGTCCTCCTCGGCCAGACGGTACGCCTCCACGATGGCTTCGCTCAGCGCCTTCGAGCCCAGCCGCATGGCGCGGGGGTCGATGTGCAGCGCGGCCAGCGACCCGGCGGTCGTGACCTCGACGGCGACCTGCCCTCCCGCGCTCTCGCCGCGTCCCCTGGTCTCCTGCAGCCGGCGGGTGACCTCCTCGAACCCGGCCGTCCGGGCGGCCATGTCGGCGAGGACGCGGTCGAGCTCGGGGTCGCCGGTGGGCGGTGGTGTGGTCATCGAATCTCCTTAAGCGTGGAGACCCCGGGCTTCAGCCCTGGGGAGGAAACGCGGCACAGTGCTGCATACCGAACACATGCACGATTCTTAGCTGATCGCGTGGTACCATGTGACGCGTGGCGCAGATCGTGAAGCGGGCCTACAAATACCGCTTCTACCCGACCCCCGGCCAGGCCGAAGAGCTTGCCCGGACGTTCGGCTGCGTCCGCCTCGTCTACAACAAAGCCCTCGAACAACGCACCCGCGCCTACATCATGGAAGGCCGCCGCGTCTCCTACGTGGAATCGTCGGCGAAGCTGACCGAGTGGAAACGCAGCGGCGACTACGACTTCCTGTTCGAGGTGTCGTCCGTGCCGTTGCAGCAGGCGCTGCGCCACCTTCAGGCGGCGTTCGCGAACTTCTTCGCCAAGCGCGCCCGATATCCCACCTTCAAGAGCAGGAAGAAGGCACGCGCGAGCGCGGAGTACACCCGCTCGGCGTTCCGCTGGCGCGACGGCACGCTGACGCTGGCCAAGATGGACACGCCGCTGGACATCGTGTGGTCGCGCCCGCTGCCCGAGACAGCCGAGCCGTCCACGGTCACCGTGTCCAGGGACGCGGCCGGGCGTTGGTTCGTGTCCATCCTCGCCGAGGAGAAGATCGCACCACTGGCTCCGGCAGAGCAGTCGGTGGGCGTGGACGCGGGCATCACGGCGCTGGCGACACTGTCCACCGGCGAGAAGATCGTCAACCCGCGTCACGAACGGCGCGACCGGCGCAGGCTGGCCAAGGCGCAGCGGGCACTCGCCCGCAAGACCAAGGGCTCGAACAACCGGGCCAAAGCCCGGCTCACGGTGGCGCGGGTCCACGCCCGCATCGCCGACCGCAGAAGGGATCACCTGCACAAGGTCACCACCCGGCTTGTTCACGAGAACCAAGTGATCGCCGTGGAAGACCTCACCGTCCGCAACATGGTCAAGAACCACTCGCCGGCCCGCGCCGTCTCCGACGCCTCCTGGCGGGAGCTTCGCTCGATGCTGGAGTACAAGGCGGCCTGGTACGGGCGCACGCTCGTGGCGGTTGACCGCTGGTTCCCCTCCTCCAAGCTGTGCTCGCAGTGCGGGACGCTGCAGGAGAAGATGCCGCTGAACGTCCGGGCGTGGACGTGCGCCTGCGGCGCGGTCCACGACCGGGACGTAAACGCGGCCAAGAACATACTCGCCGCCGGGCTGGCGGAGAGCTGAAACGCCTGTGGAGCTGGTGTAAGACCTCAACGAGAATCCTCTCGGGCGGGCAACCGGCGGTGAAGCAGGAAGACCAACCGGCGACGGTCGGAACCCCCGGCTTCAGCCGTGGGGAGAAAGTCAACGTTTGAAGATGAATGCTCTCGGCGCGTGCGCCATCGCCGAACGCAGGGCTCCCGCCGCGCTCAGCTCCCCGCTGATGACGAGCGGATAGATGGTGGACGCCGAGAGGGTGCGGCGGAAGAATCGGCCTGCCGAGCCGGCGCCCAGCAGCGTCTCCGTGACCTTCGTGGCGGGGAAGAACCTGCGCACGTCGCTCAGGGCCTTGATGCCGCCGTTGTAGGCGAACTCGGCGGCGAAGTGCTTGCCCGCGTACTCGAAGAGGTTGCCCATGGGCTGGCCGGTGGCGGCGGAGCTGGCGGCGTGCACGCCGGTCTTGAGCACGGCCCACGTGACGGAGTCGGCCAGCGCGTCGAGGCCTTCGCGCACCAGGTAGGTGCCGACGCGGCGCTTGCCCATCCGCTGTTCCAGGATCATCTTGGTGATCTTCTGGAAAAGGGTGCGCTCCAGCTTGGCCCTGGCGACCAGCATGTTGAACGCCCGCTGCGCCGCGAACCTGGCCGCCGGGTAGATGAAGCCGAACATCATGGTGAAGGCGAGGGCGGCCAGCTGGGTGCCGATGATCCAGAGCTGGTCACGGTGCTTGTCGACCGCGTCTGAGTAGTCGTCGCAGCCGTCGGCCAGCTCGTGCAGTTCCTCCTGCAGGGCCGCGTAGCGGGGGGCGAGCTCGTACGGCCACACGTCCGCGAACCGGTCCACGGCCCTGCTGTCGTTCTTCGTGCGGGCCTCGGCGACGGCGGCCTCGGTGCGGGCAGCGACCTTGCCGATCGAGCCGGCCAGGTCGCGCAGGGCCTCGGCGCGCGCCCTCAGGTTGGACGTGTCGGCCTCGGGCACGTGCACCTCGGCGAACCAGGCGAGCGCCTGGAAGGGGTCGAGCATCAGGCGCCTTCCCTGGGCGGTGGAGCCTGCGGGATCGGCGGCTGCGCGAGGTCGGGGATCTCCGGAAGCGTCCGGATGATCTGCTGTTCCAGGTGGTCCCACAGCTCGTCGAAGTCGCGCAGGCCGGCCGCCGAGATGAAGCTCTTGTCCGCGATGCGGCGCATGGCGTCGGTCAGGGAGTCGTAGCCGTCGGCGTACCACTCGGCGAAGGCGCGGCCCTGATCGTCACCCCCCACCAGGCCGGACGTGTCGGCCATCGCCGTGGCCGCGCGCTGTAACGCCACCACCTGGTCGCCGGTCCTGTCGAAGAGCCAGGCGAGGTCGCGGATCGACCACCAGTCGATCTGGACCTGGTCACCGCGGCCCTCAGCAGGGGAGCACGGAGCCTGTCCGGCGGGCGCGGGCGCGGGCTCCGGCGGCAGGGCGGGGTCGGTCGTCGCGCTCTCCGACGGGGACGGCGTGCCGCTCGGGGTCTGCGAAGGCTCGGGGGCCGGGCTGTCCGAGGGCGTCGGGGTCCCCGAAGGGGTGGGGGTCTCCGAGGGGATCGGGGTTTCCGAAGGGGTGGGGGTTTCCGAAGGCGTCGGGGTTTCCGAAGGGGTGGGGGTTTCCGAAGGGGTGGGGGTTTCCGAAGGCGTCGGGGTTTCCGACGGGCTGGGGCTGCCGGTGGGGGACGCGGTGGGCGAGGCCGTGGGGCCGGGGGTGGTTGCCGGGTCGGGCCCACTGGACGGATCCGCCATCGACCCCTCCTTCACCAGTAGGCGATCACGCGACGACAGAGAGACAGTGACGGCGACGAACCTCGCACAGGTCAATCTCCAGGAATATAGCGCTAAATCATGTTAAAAGGGCGTTCATCCATGAGGGAGGTTCCGCGAGCAGTTCGCCCAGCTCATCGATCGCCTCTCTCTCGACAATCCCCGTGCGGGCCGCGTCCTCGACGCGCTCGCACAACGCCGCCTCGCGGACGGCGCCGACGGTCGCGCAGGCGCTCTTGAGCCGGTGGGCGAGCGCGCCCGTCTCCGCCGCGTCGCCGGCCTCCCCCGCCCGCCGCAGCTCGTCGAACGTCCGCGTCGCGGTGGCGAGGTACGCCTGCGCCACGTCGGCGACCGCCTCCGGTGACAGGCCCGCCAGCTCCGGCGGCAGGCTCGAGTACGCCGCCCACTCCGGGATCCTCGCCAGCACCCTGGGCCAGTCGACCGGCTTGGCCAGGTGGTCGTCCATGCCCGCCTCCAGGCACCGGATCCGGTCGTCCGGCATGGCCGCCGCGGTCATCGCGATGATCGGGGTGTGCCCCTCCTCCCTGCCGCGGATCTCCGCGGTCGCGGCCAGCCCGTCGACCACGGGCAGCTGGCAGTCCATGAACACGAGGTCGTAGCCGCCGGCCAGCACGGCCCGCACCGCCTGCTCGCCGTCGTCCACGGTCTCGACCTCGTGCCCGGCCTGCTGCAGGATGAGCATCGCCACCTGGCGGCTCACCTCGTCGTCCTCGGCCACCAGGATGCGCGTGCCGCCGTCCTTCCCCTCGGCCTGCGCGCCCTCGCCGGGATCGCCGGGGGCATCGGCGGTGCCCAGGGCGTTCTCCACGGCGGCGAGCAGCCGGCGGCGGCTGAGTGGCCGGGTGATCGACTGCACGGCGCGCTCCCCCGAGGCGCCCGGCCAGGCGAACCCCGAGCGGCCCGGCGTCACGACCACGACGACGCTGGTGGCCTGGAGCAGCGGGTCGGTGAGGATCACGTGCGCGAGCGACTCCGACTCGCCGAGGTCCAGGGCGACGACCGCCAGCTCGTACGGCCGCCCGCTCGCGGCGGCGGCCCGCAGCAGCGTCAGCGCGGACGCCTCGTCCTTGGTCTCCTCCACGGCGAGCCCCGCCTCCGCCAGGGACCTCCCTGCCAGGGTGCGGTCCTGGGGGCGCGGGTCCGCGACGAGCACGCGCCGCCCCTCCAGCGCCTCCGGGTTCGGCTCCGACCACGTCAGGACGTCGACCGGCAGGGTCGCCCAGAACCGGCTGCCCACGCCCTCCACGCTGTCCAGCCCGATCCGCCCGCCCATGAGCTCGATGAGCTGCCTGCTGATGGCCAGGCCCAGGCCGCTGCCGCCGGTCCTGCGGGTGATCGGCGAGTCGACCTGGCGGAAGACGCCGAAGACCCGATCACGGTCGTCAGGGCCGACGCCGATCCCGGTGTCGGCGACCGCGAACCGCAGCACCGCCCGTTCGTCGCCGGGACTGCCCTCGTCCAGGGTGACGTGCAGGTCGACCCCGCCCTGGACGGTGAACTTGAGCGCGTTGCCGACCAGGTTCGTGAGCACCTGGCGCAGCCGCGCGGGGTCGCCGGCCACCTGCCGCGGCACGCCCTCGTCGAGCCGGAGCGTGAGCCAGAGCCCTTGCTCATAGGCGTGCGGCGCGAAGGGCGCGACCACCTCGTCGCAGAGCCGCGGCAGGTCGAACGGCGCCGCCTCGACCTGCAGGTGGCCCGCCTCGATCCTGGACAGGTCGAGGAAGTCGTCGAGCAGGCGCAGCACGTTCCTGGCCGCGCCCTGGGCCGTGGCGGTGTAGTGGCGCTGCTCGTCGTCCAGCCGGGTGCCCATGAGCAGGGAGTTCATGCCGAGCACGCCGTTGATCGGGGTGCGGATCTCGTGGCTGATCTTGGCGAGGAACTCGGACTTCGCGCTGGAGGCGTTGACCGCGTCGTCCCTGGCGGCGGCCAGTTCGGCCGCGTACCTGGCCAGCGTGGCCTGCGCCCGGCGGCGGCCGTGCTCGCTGCGGATCTGCAGGCCGAGACCGATGAGGATGAGCAGCGCCAGCAGGGCCGCGACGGCGAGCACGTTGGACCTGAGCTGTTCGGCGGAGGCCAGCGCGGCGGCGGCCGGCACCTCGGCGGTGACCGTCCAGCCGATGCCGGGGATCGGCTCGGACGCCGACAACACCGTGCCGTCGATGCCGCGGAACGTGCCGTTCCAGGTGCGCCCGGCGAGCGCCGCGTCGACCCGCGGATCCTCGCGCAGGGAGGTGAGGGCGTACAGCTTCCTGCCGGGGTCGGCGACGAGCACGCCGGCCTGGTCGGTGATCAGCAGCCTGATGCCCTGCGCGTTCGCGGCCTGCTCGGCGAACTCCTGGATGGCGTCCAGGCTGTAGACGACCGTGAGGATGCCGAGCATGCGCTCGCCGTCGGCGCTCGGGATGGGCGCGGCCACGGCGACGGCTCTGGACACGCCGACCATCGTGGGCGTGTACGCCTGGGAGACGTGGGCCTGCCGCCGGTCGCGCACGGCGCGGTACCAGTCGGTGTTGCCGATGTCCTGGGGCAGGCCGCTCGGCGGTTCGGCGCCCATCATGTCGCCGTCGGGCGTGATCAGGATGAGGCCGCTGACGCCGTCGCGCTGCCGTTCGAGCTGGTCGAGGAAGCCGCGCATGGACGTGGCGGTGACGCGCCCGACGGCCTCGCGGACCTGGGGGCGTTGCGCGAACGCGGTGACGAGCTGTTTGAGCGAGTCCATCTGCTGCTCCACCACGACCCGGCTCACCGAGGCGGTGGTCCTGACCCGGTCGGTGACCTCGTCCCGCACCGCCTGCTCCGACAGGGAGATGCTGGAGGAGGTGAGCAGCGCCAGGGGCAGCAGGCCGAGTAACGTCCACAGGGCCGTGACCGCGAGCAGCCATCTCACCGGCGTCCGTCCCTTCCCGCTGTCGTCCGCGTACAGATTAGGAGGAAACGGGCGTCAGCGGCGGATCGTGATGAGCAGAAAGAGCAAAAGTCGATCTTTTGTGATAAAAGCCCCCTAAGCTGCTAGAACCCCCTAACAGCAGGACGAGGAGCGTGGCGATGCCTGAGCCCAGGGACATCACCGTTCTCATCGTGGACGACGATCCGGTCGTCACCGCGGCACTGCACGCGCAGGTGAACCGGGTCCTGGGCTTCAGGGTGGTGGGCATCGCCCACAGCGGGCACGCGGCGCTCGCCGCCGCCGCCCGCTTCGCGCCCCGGCTGGTCCTGCTCGACCTGCACCTGCCGGACCTGCCGGGGCTCGAAGTGGCGCACCGGCTGCGCCGGCCCGACCAGCCGCCCGCCGACGTCATCGTGATCTCCGGCCGCAAGGAGTCCGCCACGGTCCGCGCGGCCATCCAGCGCGGGGCCCTGTACTACCTCGTCAAGCCGACCCGGGCGGGCACGCTGGAGCAGACGCTGCTGCGGTACGCGGCGACGGTCGCGCAGCTGGAGTCGGGTGGCCGCTTCGCCGAGCAGCAGGAGATCGACCGGATCTTCCGCTCGCTCCACCTCGACCAGGGGGCCCGGCCCAAGAGCATCTCCGCCGCCACCGAGCAGGCGGTGCTCGACGCGCTGGCCGGCGTCGACGAGGACGCCTCCGCGCACGAGCTCGGCGAGCTGATCGGCGTCAGCCGGGCCACCGCCCGCCGCTATCTGGAGCACCTGGCCGAGCGCGGCCTGGTGGAGGGACGGCCGAGATACGGCCCCACCGGCCGCCCGCAGCACCGGTACCGCGTACGGTGACCGCGCTCAGGGCGCTGCTCGCCGTGCTGTTATGCCTGCTGGCCGCAGGTTGCGGCGAGGCGAGCCCGTTCCCCGACGGCTCCACCATGAAGCGGATCAGGGATCGCGGCGTCCTCACCGTGGGCATCAAGTTCGACCAGCCGCTGTTCGGCTACAAGGACCCGGCCAGCGGCCGGATCACCGGCTTCGACGCGGAGATCGCCCGGCTGGTGGCCAAGGACCTCACCGGCAGCGAGCGCAACATCCGCTTCGTCGAGACCGTGTCACGCGAGCGGGAGAACTTCCTCAAGCAGGAGGTCGTGGACCTCGTCATCGCCACGTACTCGATCACGCCGGCCCGGGCCGAGCTGGTCACCTTCACCGACCCGTACTACTACGCCGGGCAGGACATGCTGGTCAGGTCCGGCGACTCCACCATCCGCGAGGTGTCCGACCTCGACGGCAAGCGGGTCTGCACGGCCAAGGGCTCCACGTCCGTCGAGCGGCTGCGCACCCTCCTGCCCGGCGCCGACCTCGAGATCGTCGACGTCTACAGCGTGTGCGTGCCGGCGCTCATCTCCGGGCGCATCGACGCGGTCAGCACCGACGACACCATCCTGCACGGGCTGATGGCCCAGCATCCCGACACGCTGCGGCTCGTGGGCAAGCCGTTCGGGCGCGAGCCGTACGGGATGGGGGTCCGCAAGCAGGACACCGTGTTCCGCGACTACCTCAACGGGCTGATCACGCGCTGGCTGCGTGACGGGCAGTGGGACCGCGCCTTCATGTCCACCATCGGGGTCTCCGGCGCCACCTCGGAGTCGTCGAAACCCGCTAATCGCTGAGCAGAACGCTCACAAGCCTCTGCGCGGAACACGCGCCTCCTACGGTTACGCCAACGCTGACCGACACGAGGAGCGTGACGCATGACCCAGGCGGACCTGATCGTCCTGGACCAGGTCAACAAGCGCTACGGCGAGCACCATGTGCTCAGGGACGTGAACCTGACCGTCAAGCAGGGCGAGGTCGTAGTGATCATCGGCCCGTCCGGGGCGGGCAAATCGACCCTGTGCCGCGCGATCAACCGGCTGGAGACCATCGACTCCGGCGTGATCAGCGTGGACGGGACCCCGCTGCCCGCCGAAGGGCGGCAGCTCGCCCGGCTCCGCGCCGAAGTGGGCATGGTCTTCCAGTCCTTCAACCTGTTCGCGCACAAGACCGTCCTGGACAACGTCGTCCTCGGGCAGGTCCACGTGCTCAGGCGGCCCAAGGACGAGGCCGTGCGCAAGGCCCGGGAGCTGCTCGACCGGGTCGGCATCGGCGGCCAGGCGGCCAAGTTCCCCGCCCAGCTCTCCGGCGGGCAGCAGCAGCGGGTGGCCATCGCCAGGGCGCTGGCCATGGACCCCAAGGTGATCCTCTTCGACGAGCCCACCTCGGCGCTCGACCCGGAGATGGTCAACGAGGTGCTCGAGGTGATGACGGCGCTGGCGCGCGACGGCATGACCATGGTCGTCGTCACCCACGAGATGGGCTTCGCCAGGCGCGCGGCCGACCGCGTGGTGTTCATGGCCGACGGCGAGATCGTCGAGCAGGACACCCCCGACGGTTTCTTCGGCGCCCCGAGCAGCGAGCGCGCCCAGTCCTTCCTCGCCAAGATCCTCACGCACTAAGGAGTGTCATGTTCGGCAGATCCCTCTATGCCGTTTTCGCCGTCGTCACGCTGGCCACCGCCTGCGGCGGCGGCCAGGAGAGCTACGCCTCCGTCGTGGACAAGGCCAAGAACGCCAAGAAGCTGGTCATCGGCGTGAAGGCGGACCAGCCCGGGCTCGGGCTGCGCACCCCCAACGGCGACTTCTCCGGATTCGACATCGAGGTCGCCACGTACGTCGCCAAGCAGCTCGGGGTCGAGGCGAAGGACATCACCTGGAAGGAGACCGTCTCCGCCAACCGGGAGGCGTTCATCGAGCAGGGCCAGGTGGACATGGTGGTGGCCACGTACTCCATCACCGACGCCAGGAAGCAGAAGGTGTCCTTCGCCGGACCGTACTTCGTGGCCGGGCAGGACCTGCTGGTGCGGGCCGCCGACGCGGCGCTGACCGGGCCGGAGGCGCTCAACGGCAAGAAGTTGTGCTCCGTCGCCGGCTCCACCCCGGCGCAGAAGGTCAAGTCGGAGTACGCCAAGGAGGTGCAGCTGCAGGAGGAGCGGACGTACTCGGCGTGCGTGGACCGCGTCCTCGGCGGCCAGCTCGACGCCATCACCACCGACGACGTGATCCTCGCCGGCTACGCCGCCCAGCACGGCGGCAAGCTCAAGGTGGTCGGCAAGCCGTTCAGCACCGAGAAGTACGGCATCGGGCTGAAGAAGGACGACACGGCCGGGCGCAAGGCGGTCAACGACGCGCTGGAGAAGATGTTCTCCGACGGGAGCTGGACGAAGGCGCTGCAGGCCAGCGTCGGCTCCTCGGGCTTCACCCTGCCGGAGGCCCCGAAGCTGGAGCGGTACTGATCCCATGGACGCGCTGCTGATCGAGGGCGACACCGTCTTCGCCGCGTTCTGGATGACGGTACGGCTGACGGCCGTCAGCGCGCTCGGCTCCCTCGTGCTGGGGGTGCTGCTGACGGCCATGCGGGTGGCGCCGCTCGCCTCCCTGCGCGGCGCCGCGAGCGTCTACGTGTCCGTGGCCCGCAACACGCCGCTCACCCTGGTGCTGCTCTTCACCGGGCTCGGCGTCGGCGCGAACCTCGGTGTGGAGCTGTCCGACGACATCGCGACCAACAACTTCTGGCTCGCCGTCATCGGGCTGACCGCCTACACCTCGGCGTTCGTCTGCGAGGCCCTGCGCTCCGGGCTCAACACGGTGCCGGTCGGCCAGGCCGAGGCCGCCAGGTCGCTGGGGCTCGGCTTCGTCAAGACGCTCGGGCTCATCACGCTGCCGCAGGCGTTCCGCTCCGTCGTGGCGCCGCTGGGCAGCATCATGATCGCGCTGACCAAGAACACCACGATCGCGCTGGTGGTGGGCGTGAGCGAGGCGTCCGTGCGGATGCGCGAGATGATCGAGACGTACGGGGACCAGGTGATCGAGATCTTCTTCGGCTTCGCCGCCGGATTCGTGCTGCTCTGCCTGCCCATGGGCCTGGCGTTCGGCTGGTTGTCGCGGCGGATGGCGGTGGCGCGATGACGTACGCGAACCTCTACGAGCCCCCCGGGCCGCGCGGGATCCGGCGCAACCGGACATTGGCCGCGGGCGTGGCGATCGTGCTGCTGGCGGTGGCCTACTTCGTCTTCGTGCGCTTCGACGAGAAGGACCAGTGGGCCGCCGACAAGTGGGCCCCGCTGCTGCGCGGCGACGTCTGGGCCACGTTCATCCTGCCCGGCCTGGCCGGGACGCTGGCCGCGGCCGTGACCGGAGTGGTGCTGGCCGGGCTGTTCGGGATCGTGTTCGCCACCGCCCGGATGTCCGACCACCGGTGGATCCGGGTGCCCGCGGCCGCCGTGGTGGAGTTCTTCAGGTCCGTCCCGCTGCTCCTGCTCATCTTCTTCGCCTTCTTCGGGTCGTTCGCGCTGCTGGGCACGAACATCTCCGCCTTCAGCGCCGTCGTCTTCGGACTCACCCTCTACAACGGGTCGGTGATCGCGGAGATCATCCGGGCCGGGGTGCAGAGCCTGCCGCGCGGCCAGCGGGAGGCGGCGTACGCGATGGGCATGCGCAAGGGGCAGGTGATGCGGCTCGTCCTGCTGCCGCAGGCGCTGCGGGCCATGATGCCGGCCCTGGTCAGCCAGTTCGTGGTGCTGCTGAAGGATTCGGCGCTCGGGCTGATCGTCGGCTATGACGAGCTGGTGGACCGGGGCCTGAACGGGATCGCGGCCAACTTCTCCAACGTCATCCCGGCGGCGATCCTCATCGCGGCCATCTTCATCCTCATCAACCTCAGCCTCGACCGCCTCGCCCACCGCCTGAGCGCCACCCGCCGGTCCTAGCCCGGGCGCGGGGGGTGCCCGGCGGGAGGCGGGCGGGATGCCGTACAAAGGGATGCATGCCGACACCCCCAGAGCCCATCAGGACCGGACCGTTCGCCGGGCGCACCGTGGCCGCGCTCGGTCAGGACCTGCGCGAGGGACGCACCACCGCGACCGAGCTGGCCCGCCAGGCGCTCGACGCCGTGGCCGGCCTCGACCCGGCGCTCAACGCGTTCGTCACCGTCGACGCCGCCGGGGCGCTGGAAGCCGCCCGGCGGGCCGACGGCGAGCTGGCCGAGGGCGCCGATCGGGGCCCGCTGCACGGCATCCCGGTCGGCGTGAAAGACCTCATCATGGTCGCGGGCCTGCCCGCGACCATGGGGTCGCGGCACTTCTCCGGACATGTCCCCGGCCAGGACGCGGCCTGCGTGACGCGGCTCCGCCAGGCCGGCGCCGTCATCATCGGCATGACCACGACCCACGAGTTCGCCTACGGCCCCACGGGCGACCGCTCGGCCACCGGGCCCTCCCGCAACCCCTGGGATCCCGCGCGCATGTCGGGCGGCTCCAGCGGCGGCAGCGCGGCCGCGGTGGCGGCGGGCATGGTCCCGCTCGCGCTCGGCACCGACACGGGCGGCTCCGTCCGCATCCCGTCCGCGCTGTGCGGGATCGCCGGGTTCAAGCCCGCGTACGACGCCATCCCCTCGGACGGCGTCTTCCCCCTGTCGCGCACGTTCGACCACGTCGGCGTCCTCGCCGCCGACGCCCGCGACTGCCTGCTGGCCTACCGCGCTCTGACCGGACATGAGGCCGAAACTGGCACGGGACCGGGCTCCGGGCTGGACACAGGGCTGGACACAGGGCAGAACGTGGGACCGGACGCCGGCCGGGTGCGGGTGGCGTGGCTCGATCCGGCCGGGCTGTTCCCCGGGGACGCGCGCGTCGTGCGCGCGGCGCGGGCGGCGTCGGGGGCTGAGGAGGAGGTCCGGCTCGCCGTCGGCGTCGGCGGCGAGCTGTGGGAGACGTACACGACGATCCAGGGGTGCGAGGCGGCCGCCGTGCACGCCGAGCGCCTCGCCGAGGCGCCCGAGCTGTTCGACGCCGAAGTGCTCGACCGCCTGCGGGCCGCCGCCGAGACGCCCGGCTGGCGGTACGTACGCGCCATGGCCGCCCGCGAGCGCCTGGCCCGGACGGTCGGGGAGCTGTTCGGCCGCCACGACGTGCTCGCGTTGCCGGCCGTGCCGATCACCGCGCCCCCGATCGACCGGCGCGAGATCGTGCTCGACGGCGAGAAGGTCACCGTCAGGGCCGCCCTGCTGGCGTACACGAGCCCGTGGAACGTGCTCGGCCTGCCCGCGCTGACCGTACCGGCCGACCAGATGACCGGCCCGATGACCGGACTGGTGGACGGCCTGCCGGTCGGGGTCCAGCTCGTCTGCCGCCCCGGACGGGAGAGGCTGCTGTTCGAGGTGGCCGCCCGCCTCACGCGCTCCTGATCGCGCACCCCCCGGGGGACCCGTCCTTGTGCCCCACGTCGGACGTCAGCGCGCGGGCGGGCGCACCGTGAGGGTGCCGCTGCCGGTGTCGAGGTCGGCCACCGTGCCCAGCGGGACGGCGCGGGGATCCGGGCCGTGCCCGAGTTCGAGGCCCCCGAGCACGGGGATGCCGAGCGGGACGATCCGGTCGCGAAGAACATCGACGCAGCCGGGTGAGGTCTTCGACCGCGGCGAGGTCGGGGAAGCCGGCCGGAGAGACGAGGGCGACGTGGTCACCGACCCGTAAGCGCGGCCAGGTCGTTTCCGCCGGCTGGTTCGACGTGGTCATCATCGCACTTTTTCATGCCTTGCCCGGACGCGTCTCGTCCGTCACGCCATCGGTGCAGGTGACAGGCCCATCCCCTACCAAAGTCGGAGCCGCTCCCCACCGGGGAAGGGCACGGCGCGACCGCGCGCCCGATGTGGCGGACCGGGCCGGCGGGAGAGGCTGACCGACATGAACACCTCCCCGAACGCCCCCGTGCACCCCGCCCCCTCCATGAACACCCCCGTCAGAAGGATCCTCACCGTGATCGGCGCGTCCGCGGCCGCCCTGGCAGGCTGGGTCCTGGCGGTCCCGGTGGCCGGAATCGCGCTGACCGCGCGGATGGGCGGCGGCGCCGAGCAGGTCGGACCGGCGGCGGTCGTGGTGGCGAGCCTGGTGGCCGGGCTGGCTGGCTGGGCGCTGCTGGCCGTTCTCGAGCGGTTCGTCTCCCGGGCCGGCCGGCTCTGGACGATCGTCGCCCTGGCCGTGCTCGCCCTGTCCCTGCTCGGCCCGCTCGGCAGCGCCGTCGGCGCCGCCTCGACGCTGGTGCTGGTGCTGCTGCACCTGATCGTCGGCGCCGTCCTCGTTCCCGGCCTGCCACGGCGATGACCGCACCCCTGCCGGCCCCACGACACAGGAGACCCGACATGACAGTCCTCGCCAGGGCGATCGACGCCACCCGCCGCTACGGCGACGTGCTCGCACTCGACCACGTCTCGCTCGACATCAGAGCGGGGGAAGTGGTCGGCCTGCTCGGCCCGAACGGCGCCGGCAAGTCCACCCTCATCAACCTCTTCGTGGGGCTGCGCCGGCCCACCTCCGGCACGGTGGAGCTGTTCGGCGGCTCGCCGCTGGACCCGGCCATGCGGCGCGGCATCGGCATGACCCCCCAGGAGACGGGCCTGCCCGAGTCGCTGCGCGTCGGCGAGATCGCCGGCTTCGTCTCCGCGCACTTCCCCGACAGCGTCGGGACAGGCGAACTGCTCGACAGGTTCGGCCTCGGCGACCTGGTCAGGCGGCAGGTCGGCGGCCTGTCGGGCGGGCAGCGGCGGCGGCTGGCGGTGGCGCTGGCGTTCGCGGGCAGGCCGCGGCTGGTGTTCCTCGACGAGCCGACGACCGGCCTGGACGTCGAGGCCAGGCGGGCGCTGTGGGAGGGCATCAGGTCCTTCCACGAGGAGGGCGGCACCGTCCTGCTCACCAGCCACTACCTGGAGGAGATCGAGGCCCTGGCCGAACGGGTCCTGGTGGTCGGCAACGGCCGCGTCCTGGCCGACGACGGCGTGCGGGCCGTACGCGGCATGGTGGGCACCCGGCGCGTCTCCCTCGTCGCCGAGCACCTGCCGCACCTGCCGGGCGTGCTCGGCGCCGAACGCTCGGGCGACCGGATCGACCTGGTCGTCAACGACCCCGACCGGCTCGTCGTGGAGCTGGTACGCAGCGGGGTGCCGTTCTCCGGCCTGGAGATCAGGCCGGCCACGCTGGAGGAGGCCTTCCTCACCCTCACCTCGAAGGAGCCCGCACATGTCTAACCTGGTCCTCGCCCACACCCGCTACCTCGTGATCGAGCAGATCCGGGTGCCGATCGCCATCCTGGCCAGCGCGTTCTTCCCGGCCGTCTCGATGGTGGCGTTCGTGGTGCCGTTCGCGGGCCAGGACCCCGTGGCCGCGACGACGGCGACGGGCTCGCTGATGTTCTTCGGCGCCATGTCGGCCGCGCTCATGGGGCTCAGCAGCGCGGTCGCGCAGGATCGCGACCTGCCGTGGAACCCGTACCTGCGCACGCTGCCCGCGGGCCCGTTCCCGCGCTTCGCCGGGCGGATCCTGTCGACGCTGGTCGTCATGCTGCTCTCGGTGATCCCCGTGCTGGTGGTGGCGGCGCTGTTCACGCAGGCCACGATCACGCCGGCCGGGCTGCTGCTGGGGATCGGCGCGCTGGTCGCAGGCGTGGTGCCGTTCATGCTGATGGGGTTGTGCGTCGGCTTCCTGCTGGCCTCGAAGGCCGCCATGGCGGTGTCGCAGCTGCTGTTCTTCCCCATGGCCATCCTCGGCGGGCTGCTGCTGCCGCCGCAGGTCCTGCCGGGGTTCGTGCAGGCCGTCTCGCCGTACGTGCCCACCAGGGGCGCGGCCGAGCTGATCTGGTGGGCGATCGCCGGCGCCCGGCCGGGCGTGGTGCCGCTGGTCATGCTGGCCGTCTGGACCGGCGCCATGGTGGCCGCCGCCGCCTGGGCCTACCGCCGCGACGAGGGCAGGCGCTTCACCTGACCGGCCGGCCGGGAACGGCGAAGGAGGCCGGCCGGGGTCCGCTCCATCGGGCGGCGCGAACACTTAGCCCTTGCGCTAACCATGACGGCACGCAATACTTAGCCGCATGGCACAGTATTCGGCACAGCTGGACGGGGTGTTACTCGCCCTCGCCGACCCGACCCGGCGCGCCGTCGTCCAGCGCCTCGGGCACGGGCCCACGAGCGTCGGCGACCTCGCCCGCGACTTCCCCATCACCCTCCCGTCGTTCATGAAGCACGTACGGACCCTCGAATCGAACGGGCTCATCCGCACGACCAAGACCGGCCGGGTACGCACCTGCGTGCTCAACCGCGAACGCCTCGCCCTCGTCGACGACTGGCTCGGCGAGCAGCGCCGGATCTGGCGGGAACGCACAGACCGCCTCGAACAGTTCGTCACCGACCAGCAGGAGGACACGCCATGAACCCCGACCTCGACCTCGGCCTGGAGCGGATCATCCGCGCCCCGCGCACCACCGTGTGGAGCGCCTGGACCGACCCGTCCAAGCTGGAGCAGTGGTGGCTCCCCGCACCCTCCCGCTGCCAGGTGGAGCGCCTGGACCCGCGGCCCGGAGGAGCGTTCGTGACGCGGATGAGCGACGGCGGGCCGGAGTTCGTCCCCCACCTGGACGCCTGCTTCCTCGCCGTGGACGAGCCCGAACGGATCGTGTTCACCAACGCCGTCACCAGCGCCTGGCGCCCCGCCGCCCCCGCCCCCGTCGCCATGACCGCCACGATCACGCTGAGCGACCACCCCGACGGCACCGACTACCGGATCGTCGTCCGGCACGGCGACCCGGAATCCCGTGCCCACCACGAGAAACTCGGCTTCGCCGACGGCTGGGGCTCGGTCACGCGCCAGCTGGCCGCCTTCGCCGAGAGCATGGCACCGTGACGAGCGGCCCGACCGCCGATGAACGAGCGCTTGAGTTGCGGGAATCGTCCGCCGAAACGCGCAGTCACGACGATCGACCGTTACGGGGCGCCTAGCCGGCTTCGAGAACGAAGAACAAGAAGCACAGGAACCTCGTGCGGGTGGGCTCGATCTCACGGAGCTCATCGGGGAACAGCTCGCGGGCTTCCGGCACGAAGGGCGGTTCGCTGACGACGCTGATGCGAAAGCCCGCCGCGGTGAAGGCTTCGGTCATCGCGTGCAGCGGCCGGTCCCAGAACCTCATCCGGACGGTCTGCCCACCCATGACCCATTCGTCGGTCCGGCTGCGGGTCTCGAAGTACGTGGGCCTTTCCCCGGCCATGTGCTGGAAGAGAGCGACGGAGAAAGGATGGTCGACCGAGACGAGGAGTCTGCCACCAGGCTTCAGCACGCGTCTCAACTCGGCCAGTGTCGGTCCCCAGTCTTCCAGGTAGTGCAGCACCAGCGACGCGACGACGTCGTCGAACGCGCCATCGGGAAAGGGCAGCGGGCCGGCCAGGTCGGCGACCTGCAGATCCGCGTCGGCGCCCAGCCGCTGCCGGGCCTGCTCCAGCATCCCGGCACTCGCGTCGACGCCGGTCACGATGGCGCCTCGATCGCGCAGCTCGGCGAACAGGGGACCCGCGCCGCAACCGGCATCGAGGATGCGCCTTCCGGTGACGTCCCCGGCAAGCTCCAGCATCGCGGGCCGCTCGTAGTACGCGTTCAGGAGGCTCGTCTCGTTCTCGGCCGCGTACCCCTCAGCCATCCTGTCGTAGTCGTTGATCGGGGAGGGCTGTGCGGTCTCGACGTGATCCTCGGGCATGGTAGGCATGCGGGCCATTGTGGCCCAGCGATCTCGGCGGCACAGACATACGGCAGATCCTGACCAAGGCGGACACGCAGGGCCAACTGTCGCGCCGTTCGGACCGCCGCCGTTTGGCTTCACATTTCGTCAAATGGCTCGATGCCGGACGGGCTCGGCGAAGCCTGGTCAGGCAGCGACAGTGCTGCGGATGGAGCGTCCAGCAACCCGTGATCCAGCCGGACGCCGCTTTCCAGCTCGACCACGGTTAAGCAGGCCACGAGCATGTCCACTGCGGCCTCGGCCTCCTCGCTGTCGTAGCCGCTTGCGAAGAAGTCGGCGTAACCGATCAGAGGGCCGAGAAACCCAGTCCAATGGGCGAAAGGCAGGTTGGCCGGTTCGGGATGTTCAACCCAGCCCTCGTCAGGCCCGTAACGCACAAACATCGAGGTGTTGCACGCCATGTCCAAGGTCACGCGCCAGTGCCGGAAGCCCTCGCCGGCCAGCCGGTCAGTCACCTCCTGGCGCGCCTCTGTCGGATTGATCCAGTCCAGGGTGACGATGCCTGCGCCGACTTGGTGAAGGGAAAGACTGCCCAAGCTGTGCGGCTGCCCAGGACCGCGCAACGCGGCCGGATCGAGTCCCATGCGCCTCACCGCGTCCTCGATGGTGAGGACGCCGGAGCGGGGCATCGTCACCGTGTAGGCGATGGTGTCCAACCCGAGGTCCTCCAGCATGTCGGCGTAGCGCGTAACGATCTCATCGAGCACGATCGAGTCACCTTTCTGAGGTCGACTGACAAGTAGGCGCGCTTTCACCGGGGAAAGCGCAGCTCGATCTTGGCATCAAGGCGGGGGGAGAGATCATGCGGGATCGCCAGCCCTCGCCGGTCAGCAGTGCCTGCTCGGAGCACCCGGCTATCCCATCGGGTAGGGGCCAGATTCCCAAGGGCGTCATCCTTCGCCAGCCAGTCGTGGAAGGTCCACCCAAGGTGGACGTCGGTGCCGGTGGGGAGCATCTCCGGGGTGCCGAAATAGATCGCCAGGCGGAACAGCAGCTCATAGAGGTCCCAGAACGCCTTGGTGGGTTCGATGGGGACATCGCGGGGGCGGCGTAGCCGGGCCAGGAGGTCCTGCTGGATGCACGGATCTCTCGCTTCCGACCGGCTGGCTGGGGAGTTGGGCGTTGCCGGCGGCAGTTGCGGGCGCCGATGATGCGCCCTTGAGGGCCGAACGGTCCGTTGCATTCGCGCCGGTAGGGGGTGTCGCCGACGCTGATCCGGGTGTGGCAGGTCGGGTACCAGCCGGTCAGACAGACGCGATGCTGGGGGCAGACCACGCAGAGCAGCAGGTGCCAGGAGATGCGCCAGATCGGGTCGGGTCCTGCCGGGCAGCGGGGGCAAATAGCCGCGGTGTCAGCGCGCCAGGGCCAGGGCCGGGTGGCGGTGGTGCCGGTCCAGCTGTAGGTGATGAACTGGCCGCCTTGACCGGACAGTGCCATGCGCATCATGGCGCGGGCGCGCAGGCCGGTGGCGTCGCGACACGTTCTCGAAGACGTACTCGCCGTCGAAGATGGTGAGGAAGTCCTCGCCCAGGGTGTAGCGCGGCGGGGTGTAGTGAGGCAGACCGAGCAGGGACGCGACGGTGTCGCGGCGACCTCGGAGCTCACGCCTGTAGCCGCCTCGATCGCCCTGCGCATCTCCGGCGTCGCGACGATGCCGTACGCCAGTGTACGGACGTCACCTGACGTCCGTAGATCGAGCCCCAACGCCTCGACCATCGACCACGGCGGGCATCCGTTCAGTTCTCTGACATCTCCCGTGCCGTTCTGACATCTGCAAGCGCGCCAGACAACAGCTGTCCAAAGCCACCGAACATGACAGTGGGGCCCGCGGTTGACCTCGGCACTGCCATTTCGACGAGTGTCGAAATACCAGGCTTCGCGTCATCGAAGTTGACAGTACCCAGCCGAAGATCACGTTTCCTGACCGTGGCGACGCCGCATCCGTCTTGGATCCCCTGGCATATTCGTCGCCCCTACGATCGCCGTTGGGCGGGTGGCGATCGCTCTGCTGCGTGACGCCGTTGCTGTGATCTAGAGATTCCCCACGTAGATCCTTTGCTGGCGTTCGTTATAGGTCGCATGCCGTTCCAGACTGAGCCCGAGCTTCTCCGCCACCCGTTGAGAGGGCACGTTGTCCGGATTGATGATCGCAATGAGCTTGTCGAGGTGAAGGACGTCCCGGGCGTAGTCACGGCAGGCAGCCGCAGCCTCGGTGGCGTAGCCGTTGCCTTGGAGCTCGGCTCGGACCAGATAGCCGATCTCGATGTGAACGGTCCCCTCGACGTCCTGCGGCGTCAGGCCGCAGTTGCCGACGAACTCGCCGGTGTCCCGGAGTGTGATCAGCCACAATCCATGGCCGTACTTGCGGTAGAGACGCTGATTCCCTTCGATCCATCCCGAGGCTTCTTCACGTGTCTTCGGCCGCGGGTAGTACTGCATGACCTCGGGGTCGCCCAGAAGAGCCGCCATGTCATCAAGGTCTTCCCCAGTCATCTCGCGGAAGCTGAGTCTCTGAGTTGGACCTGGGAGGGAGTGCTGGCTCACCATGTTCCTTTCGTCAAGATCGCTTAGCTCATGAACGGATGTCATGTGGCAGGGCAAGGTTCTCACCGGTGGCTCCGAACGGTGGAGACCTGTCTGGGAGCGACATTTGCTTCATCGCTTTAGTGGCTGCGGCTCAGCCACCAGTGCGAGACGCCGGGGAAGATCAACTATCACGTTAAGTTCTCACTATCAGGTCAACTATCAAGTACCGCGCCGAACTGTCAGGTTGAGCGACGCCAGACAGCCACGCCGGTGCCGGGTGCCCTTGACGAATGAAATGAACGACTTTTTAATTCGCATATGGGGCGCATCGCCGGTGTCACCGCCGCGGAGACACGGGAGCGGCTGCTGCGCGCGGCCGCCGACGCCTTCGCCGAGCGCGGATACGACGGCACCCGCGTCGCCGACATCGCGGCCGCGGCCGGGGTGAGCAACGGCGCGCTCTACGCGCACTTCGGTTCGAAGGCGGACCTGCTCGTGGCGGCCCTGCGCGCGCACGGCCGCAGCATGCTCGCCGACCTGCTGGCCGCCGACCCGAACCGGCCGGTCACGGAGCTGCTCCTCGTCATCGGCCGCCGGCTCCCCCGTAGGCCCGACGTCCGTGGCCGGCTCATCGTCGAGGCGCTCGTCGCGGCCCCCCGTGACCAGGACGTCGCCCTGCCGATGCGCGACTACATCGGCGAACGCGCCGGGCAGATCTCCGGGCTCGTCCGCGGGGCCCAGGACGACGGCGAGCTCGATCCCGCGCTGTCGCCCGACGCGCTGGCGCACTTCTGCCTCCTGCTGGCGATGGGCAGCGTGCTGGTCACGCCGGACCTGCACGCGGTCGCCGACGAGGAGTGGGCCGAGCTGCTCGCCCGTGTCGTGACGGTCCTCGGCCCCGCGGGCATCACAGAGAAGAAGGAGTCGACCCCGTGAAAGTACAGATCAACCCCGAACGGTGCCAGGGGCACGGGCGCTGCTACGACCTGGCTCCGAGCCTGTTCGGCGAGGACGACGAGGGTTACGGGCAGGTTCTCGGCCACGGCATCGTTCCGCCGGGCGAGGAGGAGGCGGCGCGCCTGGCGGTGGCCAACTGTCCCGAAAGGGCGATCGACGCGCACGAGGAGACCTGACATGGCCGTTGACGAGCGCTTCACGCAGGACTACCGGGACGGGCAGGACGACGAGTTCGTCGGCACCCGCAGCGAGATCGTCACCGGTCCCGTCTCCGACTGGACGACCGACTTCTCCCATCTGGAGCCCGAGTGGGCCGCCGACCCGTACCCCATCCAGGACGAGCTGCGGCAGGGCTGCCCGATCGCGCACACCGGGCGGTTCGGCGGCGGCTGGCTGCCGACGCGGTACGAGGACGTCGCCGCGATCGCCTACGACACCGAGCACTTCTCCTCGCGCGCGATCGTCATGAGCAACTACCGGCCGCCGCTCGACCTGGCGCCGGTCGGCGGCGTGCCCCCGATCTCCTCCGACCCGCCGTTCCACCGCGACGCGCGCAGGCTGCTGCTGCCCGCGTTCACCAAGAGCGCCGTCGCCAGGCGGGAGGCGGCCACGCGGGCCTACTGCCACTCGCTCATCGACGCCTTAGAGGGCCGGGGGGACGTCGACGCGGCCCGCGAGTACGCGCAGCACATCCCGGTACGCGTCATCGCCGACATGCTGGGCTTCCCTCCGGAGGACGGGCCCCGCTTCCGCGCGTTCATCGAGCATTCGCTCGAAGGCGTCAACCTGCCGCCCGAGGAGCGCATGGCGCACATGGGGGAGCTGTTCGACTACCTGCTGGAGCAGATCCGCGACCACCTCGACAACCCGCGCGACGACCTGACCACCTACCTCATCGAGGCGGAGCTGTACGGCCAGAAGCTGCAGCCGGCGCACGTGTCCGGCACGATGGCCCTGCTGCTCATCGCCGGCATCGACACGACGTGGAGCGCGATCGGCGCGTCCCTGTGGCATCTGGCGAAGACGCCGGCCGACCGGGAGCGCCTGGTGGCCGAGCCGGAGTTGTTGCCGACCGCGATGGAGGAGTTCCTGCGGGCGTACGCGCCGGTCACGATGGCGCGGCTGGTCAAGCAGGACATGCACTGGCGCGGCGTCGACATGAAGGCCGACGACTGGGTGCTGCTGTCGTTCCCCGCGGCCAACCGTGACCCGGCGCACGTCGAGCGGGCGGACGAGGTCGTCATCGACCGCGAGGTCAACCGGCATGTCGCGTTCGGCCTGGGCATCCACCGCTGCGTGGGCTCCCACCTGGCGCGCATGGAGTTGCGGGTCGCCCTGGAGGTGTGGCTGGAGCGGATCCCGGAGTTCACCCTGGCCGACCCGGCGGCGGTGACCTGGGCGACGGGGCAGGTCCGCGGGCCGCGGACGCTGCCTCTGCGCGTCGGGCGGGTGTGACTCCGGACGCCTGCGCGTCCCGGGACCGCTCAGCCGGAGAAGAGCTGGGTGAGCTTGAGGAACAGCTGGTAGACGCCGTACGTGAACGGCACCCCCACCCACGCCCATGCCAGCACCATCAGTCCCGTCCGCCGGTTCGCCGTGTCCGCGGCGCCCGCCGTGGCCGTCGTGTCCGTCATACCGCCTGCCCCTTCTCCGTCACGTTCTCCTGCCGTGGCCGCTCGTGGTACCTCTCGTGCACCGGCCGGATCAGCTCGTTGGCGACGAAGCCGACCGCGAGCAGGCCGATCATGATGTAGAGGGACGTGGTGTAGAGCGCGGGTCCCGACCGCCCCGCGGCCTCCTGCCCGTCGGCGATCGCGTTGATGATCAGCGGGCCGAGCACGCCCGCAGTGGACCAGGCGGTGAGCAGCCTGCCGTGGATCGCCCCGACCTCGTACGTGCCGAACAGGTCCTTCAGGTACGCGGGGACCGTCGCGAAGCCGCCGCCGTAGAAGGACAGGATGCCCAGCGCGCAGATGATGAACAGCGGCTTGGAGGTGTCGCCCGCCAGCGCGATCGCGAGATAGAGCACCGCGCCCACGCCCAGGTAGACGCGGTACATGTTCTTGCGCCCGATCAGGTCGGAGGTGGACGACCAGCCGAAGCGCCCCGCCATGTTCGCCAGCGACAGCAGCGCGACGAAGCCCGCCGCCCCTCCCGCCGCGACGGGCGTGGAGGTGCCGGAGAAGAAGTCGGCGATCATCGGCGCGGCCTTCTCCAGGATGCCGATCCCTGCGGTGACGTTCAGGCACAACACCAGCCACAGCAGGTAGAACTGCGGGGTGCGGACGGCGTTGCGCGCCGAGACGTCGGCGGTGGTGACCAGCCGGCGCGTGGCCGCCTCGCGCGGTTGCCACCCTTTCGGCGCCCACCCGTCGGCGGGAACGCGCACCAGCAGCACGCCCATGGACATGAAGACGGCGTAGACGACGCCGTGCACGACCAACGTCGTGGCGATCCCGCCCGTGCCGGTGCCGAACGTGCCGAGCATCTGCGCCGACCACGGCGAGGCGATGAGCGCTCCCCCGCCGAACCCCATGATCGCGATGCCGGTGGCCATGCCCGGCCGGTCGGGGAACCACTTGATCAGCGTGGAGACCGGCGAGATGTAGCCGATCCCCAGCCCGATCCCGCCCACGAAACCGTAGCCGAGGACCACCAGCCAGTACTGTCCCGTGGCCACGCCCAGCGCGGACAGCAGGAACCCGGAGGAGAAGCAGGCCATCGAGACGAACATCGCCCAGCGTGGCCCGTTGCGCTCGACCAGCGTGCCGCCGAAGGCCGCCGACAGGCCGAGCATGACGATGCCCAGCTGGAACGGCAGGGCGCTCTGGGTGCCCGACAGGCCGAGGGAGGATTCGAGGGGCGGTTTGAACACGCTCCACGCGTACGCCTGCCCGATCGCCAGATGCACGGAGAGGGCGGCGGGCGGCACCAGCCACCGGCTCCATGTGGGCGCCGCCACGGTACGGGAACGACTCAGGAAACCTGTGGGACTCGCGAACCTCGTACTGATTGCCACGAAGATACGGGTAACACATACGGTATGCCGTATTTCGCATCCGGAGCGGGTTTACGGCGAGCGGTCAAAACTGGTCGGCGAACGGCGTACGAAGCCCTCGCACGGGCGGCGGTCGGAGCTGTGATCAGCATGGGGAGAAAATGGGCGGCATGTCGTGATCTAGCCGAGTAAGGTGCCGGACAGGCGGCTCCTGGGCGTGCTTCCTTCTCCATCACCTTGGCTGAACAGCGCGCCCGCTCTCCGCCTCGCAGGCCGCGCGGGGTGCCCCCGCGCGGCCTCACTCACGTCCCGGGGGAGGTCACGTGAACGGTCCTGGCGAGATCCTGCTGCGCCGCCGCCGGACGGTCGCGCCCGGGCTGCTGGCCGCCGGATCCTCCATGCCGCCACCGGTCGGCAAGCTGCCCAGGCGGCTCGGCATGGTGCGCGCGGACGTGCCGTCCGGAGTGGCGGCGCTGGAGTTCGAGCTGCTGCAGCTCGGGTTCCTGATGTCGGCGGAGCTGTACCGGGCGCTGGCGGAGCTGGAGATGGCGGAGCTGGCGCGGGTGGGGCGGCGGTTGTTGCACTGCCTGCGCGACGAGGTCGGGGCGAACGCCACGCACGTGCCGTTGTTCCGGAAATTTCCGGACAGTGTGCCGGCCGACACCTCGGACTTCTACGTGCGCCGGGTGTTCAGCCTGCTGCTGCAGGACCCGGCCCGTCCCTGCGTGCTGTGCGGCGAGACCGGGACCGTGCGCCCCGTGTCGCCCTGTGCCCATCTGGTGTGCCGTACGTGCTGGGACGGCGCCGACTTCAGCGCCTGCCCGATCTGCCACCGGCGGATCGACCTGGACGACCCCTTCCTGCGCCCGTCGGAGAGAAGCGTCTCCATGCACCGGGAGGCCGTGACCACCACCGTGCTGCTGGGGTCGTGCCCCGACCCCGGCGCCGCCTGCCGCGAGCTGGCCACGGCCATGCTGGCGCGGCGCACCCCCATGCCGGCGCACGAGCGGGCCGAGCTGGAGATCCTGCTGGACGCCTGCTGGCCCGCGGCGCTCTCCTGGCTGCCGGAGACGATCCCGGTGAAGGAGACCAGAGCGGTGGTGCTGGCGCACGCGCTGCGCAGGGGAGCCGGCGAGCTGCTGCCCCGCCACGCCGGCACCGCCACCGACGTGCTGCGGATGCTGTCCACGCTGATGGGGGGCGACCCCGGGCTGCGGATCCGGCCGGAGCGCCGCACGTCGCTGCCCCGTGCGGTGCGGCGGGCCGTGCTGGCGTGCCTGGACGGGATGCCGTACCTGCTGGAGGACCTGCTGCGCCACCGGGAGCGGTGGAAGCACATGGCCGAGGTGCTGCACCCGCACGAGCAGCACGCCCGCTTCCCCGGCGCCGCGCTGGCGTTCGCGGCGCTGCGCGGCACCAGGCTCGACCCCGGCACGGCGTTCGGGCGCTCCCTGCTGGAGCGCGCGGCCGGCCATCCCGAGCTGGAGGTGCTGGACGGGCGCGTGCGCGCGAGGACGTTCTCGTCCCGCGTGGAGACGGCACTGGCGGACGGCCGCCACGCCGACGCCGTCACGCTGCTCTCGCACCGTCCGGGCGAGCTCCTCCGCCGCCTGTCCCACCTGCTGCGCGTGACGTACGCCCGCGGTGACGCGGCCGGCGAGCGCGCGACGTACGCCGGCGACGGCCCCGCGGACGGGCCGCGCGCCGCCGGGACGCCGCTGGAGACGCTGGAGGGCGCCGTGCGCCGGGTCGCGCCCGGGGTGCTGCTGGCCGCGCTCGGCCAGATCAGGACCCCGCCCGGCGGGACCAGGCTGTTCCTGCCGCGCGGCGGCACGGCGCGGTTCTGGACCATGCCCGACCGGCGGCCCGCACTGCCCGACGAGGTGGTGCTGGAGGCCGAGCGGCTGCTGTCCGGAGAGCTGCTGCGGCGCGCCGGCGAGCTGCCGCCGCTGCGCCGGGCCCTGCTGGACGAAGGGCTGGCCGACCTGGTCGCGCCCACCTCCGAACGTACGGCGGGCGCGGCGCTCGTCCGCCTGGCCCGCGGCAGCACCCAGCCCATCCCGCGCACCGAGCGGATCCGGTTCTTCCTGCACTGGGCCGAGCCGCCCGGCACCCGGGTGGACCTGGACCTGTCGGTGGCGGTGTTCGACGAGGACTGGCGCTTCGCGGGCCTGTGCGACTACACGCGCCTGCGCCTGGGCAAGGGGCTGGTGCACTCCGGCGACCTGACCTCCGCGCCGGAGCCGCTCGGGGCGTCGGAGTTCATCGACGTGGACGTGCGCGCCCTGCCCGCCCGCTACCTCGTCCCGGTGGTGTTCAGCTACAACGACGTGCCGTTCGAGGAGCTGCCGCGGGGCTTCGCCGGGTTCATGGAGCAGCCGGACGGGCTGTTCGACCCGCTGGCGGTGCGCCAGAAGTTCGACCTGGCGGGGCCGGCGAAGATCCTCGTGCCGCTGGTGGCCGACCTGTGGACGCGCACGATGCGCTGGACCGACCTCAATCTGTCCGCCGCCGGCTACGGCCACAACGTGGCGGGCAGCGCCGACGAGGTGGCCGCGCTGGGCGCCGCGATGGAGAGCGCGTTCGCCGGCCGGGTGACGTTGTGGGAGGTGGCCTGCTGGCACGCCGCCGCCCGCGCCGCCGACGTCGTGGTGCGCCGCCGCGACGGCTCACTCCGCCGGTACGAGCGCCGCCCCGGTGAGGACGTCGAGGCGTTCGCCGCGCGGCTCACCGCCCGCGCCGCCGGGCAGCCGTTCGCGCAGCCGTCGGGGTGCCCTCCGGAGGGCACCGACCTGGCGGTGCTGGTCTCCGGCGATCTCGGGCTGCCGGGCGCGCAGGTGTACGCGCTGCACCCGTACGGGCTCGGCGCGGCCCGCCTGCTGGACGCCGCCGACCTGCTGAGCGTTCTGGCTCCGGCGCCGGCGGCCGTCACGGCCCGTCACTGATCGTCCGGCGGGCCCTGGTCGGGGCGTCCCAGGCCTTCGAAGAGCAGCAGGAGCAGGCGATCGCCGGGGACATCGGCCCCCGCCATCTGCTCGCGCGCCCATGAGGTGCCCGCGACCAGGGCCAGGAACTCCAGCGGCGCGACGTCGGCGCGGACCTCGCCCGCCCCCTGCGCGCGGGTCAGCAGCGCGGTCGCCGCGCCGCGCATCGTCTCGCAGGATGCGTGCAGGGCGGAGGCCGGGTCATGCAGCGTCGCCGTCACCGCCGCGGTCAGCCCCCGGTAGACGGTGGTGGTCCGCACGAAGTCGAGCGTCCAGGTGATCAGCGCCTCGCGGGGCGACGGGTGGGCGGCGAGCTGCCGCGCGCCGGCGGCGAGGGCGTCGAACCGTTCGCGCAGCAGCTCTGCCAGCAGCGCCTCCCGCGTGGGGAAATGCCGGTAGAGGGTGCCGACGCCGACCCCGGCGCGCGCGGCGACGTGCTCCAGCGAGGCGTCGGTGCCGTGGTCCAGGAACGCGGTGCGCGCCTCGGCCAGCAGCCGGTCGCGGTTGCGCCGCGCGTCGGCCCGCATGGCGCGCCGGGTGGTGGTGTCGCCCATATCCGCCTCCTGGGGTTCGCGAACCGGAGCCTCCTTCCGTATCGTAGACTCCAGATAAGCGGAGGCTGGCTCCGCTAAGGCCCCGGACAGGAGTGACGATGACCCCGACACAGGACCGCCTCGGCCGCTTCGGCGTGTGGATCGCGCCGATGACGCTGCTGCACACGCCGGTGGTTAGGCAACGGGAGCAGTTCGCGCGGATCGAGCGACTCGGGTACGGCTCGGTGTGGACGGGCGAACCTCCCGCGGCCTCCCCCATCGCCGGGCGCGACATCCTCACCCAGCTGGCCGTGGTGCTCGCCGCCACCGAACGGCTGGTCGCCGGCGCCGGCGTCGCCAACATCGCGATGCGCGACCCGCGGGCGGCCCACAGCGGTGCGGCCACGCTCGCCGAGGCGTACCCCGACCGCCTCATCCTCGGCCTCGGCGGCCACGGCGGCGAGCGTCCGCTGGCCGGGCTGGGCGCCTACCTGGACGCCATGGACGAGGCCGCCACCCGCATCCTGCCGGAAGCCCGCTACCCGCGCGTCCTCGCAGCCCTCGGCCCCAAGGCGCACCGGCTGGCCGCCGGACGGGCCGGCGGCGTCCACCCCTTCCTGCAACCCGTCGAGCACACCCGGGCCGCGCGCGACGCTCTGGGCCCCGGGCCCCTGCTGATCCCGCATCTGGCCCTCCTCCCGGACACCGACGAAGCCCGCGCCAGGGGACGGATCCGCGCCCTCTTCGACGCCGGCGGCCGCGAGAACGCCTACACCGCCAACTACCGCAGGCTCGGGTACGGCGACGCCGATCTCGACGGCGGGTACAGCGACCGCCTCGTCGACGCCATCGTGGCGTGGGGGGACGACGAGGCCATCGCCGCCAGGGCAGAGCGGCACCTGGCCGCCGGCGCCGACCACGTCCTGCTCCACCCGCTGGCCGACGACCTGACGGCCACGGTCGACCAGCTGGCGCGGCTCGCCCCCCGCCTGCTCCCCCGCGCCTGACCACGGGCGGTCGGACGGGGCGGTCGGACAGGCCCGTCAGGCAGGGCCGTCAGACAGGGCGGGCGGCGCGCCGGTCGGCTCGCTGGGCGAGTTCCTCGTCGTCCACCAGGGTGAGCATCGGCTTGCCGGGCTCGCACAACATCGTCACGAGGAACCGGAGCGGGATGTCGTCGCGGTTGTTGCCGTCCTGGTAGTGGATGACGTCCCCGCCGGGCTCCCAGAACGCCTCGCCGGCGCGTACGACCCGCTCCGGCTCGCCTTCGAGCTCAAACAACATCTCGCCTTCCAGCACGTAGCCGAAGGCTGGTCCGTAGTGGCGGTGCGGCGGCGCGCCGGGGTCTCCGGGCGGATATTCGACGACCAGGGTCGTCTCGTGCGCCCCCTCGGGAATGTACGGCGGTTCCGCCTCCTGCACGATGGTGATCGCCGTCTGCCAGGCGTTCGATCGGTGTTCCCCCATGACGGTTTCCTCCTTGACGGGATGGGCGGGCTACTCGCCGAGCCAGCCGTTGTAGGTGATGTCGCCGCGGATCATGTCCTCGACGGGCACCAGCGTGTCCTGGTCGAGGTGGAGGCCGAAGTAACGGGCCTCCGGGTCGGTGACGACCTGGCGCGGGTCGTTCCAGGCGGCCAGGGCGTCGCGGAAGAAGTCGTCCATCAGCACCCGCTCGGGCCCGGCGACCTCGAGGCCGCCGTTCAGCGGGGCGCTCTCCGCGACCCTGCTGACCGCCGTGGCGACCTCCTCGCCGGCGATGGGCTGGAACCACACCGGCGCGATCCGTACGGCGCCGTCCTCGGTGGCGCCGTCGGCGATGCCACGGGCGAACTCGAAGAACTGCGTGGCGCGCACGATCGAGAACGGGATCGAGGACTTCTCGATCAGTTCCTCCTGGGCGGCCTTGGCCCCGAAGTAGCCCTGGCCCGGCCGCCGCCGTGCGCCGACCACGGACAGCGCGACGTGGTGCCCGACTCCGGCCGCCGCCTCGGCGGCCAGCAGGTTACGCGTGGAGGTCTCGAAGAACTCCCGCACGGCGGTGTCCTCGAACGACGGCGAGTTCGACACGTCGACCACCACCTGCGTGCCGGCCAGCGCCTCCTCCAGCCCTTCCCCTGTGAGCGTGTTGACGCCGGTGTTCGGCGAGGCCGGCACCGCCTCGTGACCACGTTCGCCGAGCTTGGCCACGACTTTCGACCCGATCATGCCGGTCCCGCCGATGACCACGATCCTCATGACGTTCCTCCCTGTCCGCCGGGAGCACAGCTCGCCCCCGCTCGCGAGCTAAGACAGGGCGGCGCACCCGCCTGTGACGCCCTCGCGGAAGATTTTGCGTTCCCCTGACCTGCTGTGCCCAGGCGCACACAGGCGTCACGAGATTCGCTAAAGGGGGTATACGGGTGCAGATCACATCAAGCCTCCCCTTACAGTGAGGAGCGCATGCAGTGAGCTGAGGAGTACGTGTTGCACGAGAAGCTGTCGTCGATCTACGACAACGTCCTTCGCCGCAACCCTGGTGAGACGGAGTTCCACCAGGCTGTGCGCGAGGTGCTCGAGAGCATCGGCCCGGTTCTCGGGAAGCACCCCGAATACGCCGAGTCGAAGATCATAGAGCGCATCTGCGAGCCCGAACGGCAGATCATCTTCCGGGTGCCGTGGGCCGACGACCGTGGCGAGGTGCAGATCAACCGCGGCTTCCGGGTGGAGTTCAACGGCGCTCTGGGGCCGTACAAAGGCGGGCTGCGTTTCCACCCGTCGGTCTACCTCGGCATCGTCAAGTTCCTGGGGTTCGAGCAGATCTTCAAGAACAGCCTGACGGGCCTGCCGATCGGCGGCGGCAAGGGCGGCTCCGACTTCGATCCGAAGGGCCGTTCCGACCGCGAGGTCATGCGCTTCTGCCAGAGCTTCATGACGGAGCTCTACCGGCACATCGGCGAGTACACCGACGTGCCCGCCGGTGACATCGGCGTCGGCGGGCGGGAGATCGGCTACCTGTTCGGCCAGTACAAGCGCATCACCAACCGCTACGAGTCCGGCGTCATCACCGGCAAGGGCCTGGCGTACGGCGGCGCGCAGGTCCGCACGGAGGCCACCGGCTACGGGTGCGCGTTCTTCGTGGACGAGATGCTCAAGGCGCGCGGCACGTCGTTCGACGGCCGGCGGGTCACGGTGTCCGGCTCCGGCAACGTGGCGGTCTACACCATCGAGAAGATCGAGCAGCTCGGCGGCCGGGTCGTCGCGTGCTCCGACTCCTCCGGCTACGTCCTCGACGAGAAGGGCATCGACCTCGACCTGCTCAAGCAGATCAAGCAGGTCGAGCGCGGCCGCCTGAACGCCTACGCCGAGCGCCGCGGCAACAACGCCACCTTCGTGGCGGGCCGCAGCGTGTGGGAGGTGCCGTGCGAGGTGGCGATGCCGTCCGCCACGCAGAACGAGATCACCGGCCGCGACGCCGCCGTCATGGTCGGCAACGGCTGCATCGCGGTCGGCGAGGGCGCGAACATGCCCACCACTCCGGAGGGCATCAAGGTGTTCCTGGACGCCGGCGTGGCGTTCGGGCCGGGCAAGGCCGCCAACGCGGGCGGCGTGGCGACCAGCGCGCTGGAGATGCAGCAGAACGCCAGCCGCGACTCCTGGACGTTCGAGTTCTCCGAGCACCGGCTCGAGGAGATCATGCGCGACATCCACGACCGCTGCCTGCAGACCGCCGACGAGTACGGCATGCCGGGCGACTACGTGGCCGGCGCCAACATCGACGGGTTCCGCCGGGTCGCCGACGCGATGCTGGCCCTCGGCCTGATCTGAGCGGGCCCCGCGGGCGAGGCCACGAGCCCGGGGACAGGAGGAACGCCTCCCTCGTGCGCGGCCAGGGCTCGCAGTAGTGCGTGGTGACGGCCATGTGCGACTGCCCCGGGAAATAATCCGTGCCGCCCAACAGGAGGTTCCACACCCGCGCGGAGTGCGGGACGGTGGTGTCGACACGGGACCGGCCCGGCGTGGCGTCGTCGTGGTCCGTCACGGCGCTCCTGTCCGGAGGTTCATCGGACGGTTCGCCACGACACCCGCGGCGAACCCGGGTCCGTACGCCTCCCCGTTACATTGGACCTGTGTTCGACGACCAGCACGGCCTGGCGATGAGCGGGGCGGGCGCCGCCGCGGCGCGGCACTACGATCGGGCCGTCCACGAGCTGCTGCACTTCCGGGCGGAGGTCGCCGCGGAGGCGAAGGCGGCGCTGGCCGGCTCCCCCGGCTTCCCCATGGGCAACGTCCTGTCGGCTTACCTGGGGCTGCTCACCACCGAGGCCGGCGACGCGCGCAAGGCCAGGGCGCGGTTCGGGGCGTTCCGCCGCACGGTCGACGAGGCGTCGCTGCTCCCCCGCGAGCGCGCGCACGTGGCCGCCGTGCAGGCGCTGCTCGACGGCGACTTCCTGCGGTGCGGCACGCTGCTGGCCTGGATCACCGTGGAGCACCCGCGCGACGCCCTGGCACTGGTGGCGGGTCACCAGATCGACTTCCTCACCGGCGACGCCCGCTCCCTGCGCGACCGCGTCGGCGGCGCCCTGAACGCCTGGCACGACGACGACCCGCATTACGGGCACGTCCTGGGCATGTACGCCTTCGGCCTCGAAGAGGCGGGCCACTACGACCGGTCGGAGGAGGTGGGGCTGCGCGCGGTCGAGCTCAACCCGCGCGACGTGTGGGGCATCCACGCGGTGGCGCACACGTACGAGATGCAGGGCCGCTTCGGCACCGGCCTGCGCTACCTCGACGCGCGGCTGCCCGACTGGTCCACCGGCACGTTCTTCAACGTCCACACCTGGTGGCACTACTGCCTGTACGCGCTGGAGTCCGGCGACCTGGCACGGGTGCTGGAGATCTACGACGCGGTGCTGGCGGACGGGCAGTCGTGCATGGAACTGCTCGACGCCGCCGCCCTGCTCTGGCGCCTCCATCTGGAGGGTTCGGAGCAGCACGAACGCTGGCGCGCGCTGGCCGACGCCTGGCCGCCGCGGGTGGCGGAGCCGTTCTACGCGTTCAACGACATGCACGCGGTCATGGCGTACGTCGGCGCCGGCCGCATCGGCGACGCCGAGCGGCTGATCGCGGGGCGGGAGGCGTACGTGCGGGAGCCGCGTCCCGGCGTCACCAACCACACCATGACGCTGCAGGTCGGGTTGCCGGTGTGCCGGGCCGTCGTGGCGTTCGGGCGCGGCGACCACGCCTCGGTGGTGGAGCTGCTCTACCCCATCAGGCATCGGGTCAACGAGTTCGGGGGCAGCCACGCCCAGCGGGACGCCGTGCAGAAGACGCTGCTGGAGGCGGCCCTGCGGGCGGGGCTTCGTGACGTCGCGCGGGCGCTGGTGAGCGAGCGGATCAACGTGCGGCCGTGCAGCCCGTACAACTGGCTCAAGCAGGCGGCGCTGGCCGACCGCCTCGGCGACCGCGCCGCCGCCGCGGCCGCCCGGCTCCGCGCCGGCGACCTGGCCAGGACCGGCGGCCGCGCATGACCGCGCCCGCGGCCGGCTGTGACGGGCGGCCGCCGGACGCGCCCCCGCGCCCGGACCCCGAGCGCCTTCGGCGGCCGGCGCAGGTCGCGGGCGGGCCGTAACTGTCGGAACCGGCCGCTAGTGTTCCGGTCATGGATCCGCAACTCACCCTGATGATCGTGCACGCCCACCCCGACGACGAGTGCCTGAGCACCGGCGGCATCCTTGCCCGCTACGCCGGCGAAGGCATCCGCACCGTCCTGGTCACCTGCACCAACGGCGAGCAGGGCGACGCCGAGGGTGGCGTCAAGCCGGGCGAGGCCGGGCACGACGACGCCGCGGTCGCCGAGCGGCGGCTCGCCGAGCTGCGCGAGTCGGTCACCCACCTGGGCGTCGACCATCTGGAGCTGCTCGGCTACCGCGACTCCGGCATGGACGGGTGGGAGGGCAACGGCCACGCCGACGCGTTCGCCAACGTGCCGGTCGAGGTGGCGGCCGCCAGGCTGGGCACCCTGATGGAGCACTACCGGCCGCAGGTCGTGGTGACCTACGACGAGACCGGCGGCGGCGGTTACGGCCACCCCGACCACGTCCAGACACACCGCGTCACGGTCGCGGCCACCGAGGCGACCGGCATCCCCGACAAGCTCTACTACACGGCCATGCCCCGAGCCGCGATGAGGAAGATGTTCGAGCTGCTGCGCGAGCACGGCGTGGAGCTGGGCTTCGAGCCCTCGGGCGACTTCGGCACCCCGGACGAGCGGGTCACCACCCTCATCGACGTCAGCCCCTATACCGAGCGCAAGCTCAAGGCGCTCAAGGCGCACGAGAGCCAGGGGCAGAGCATCTTCGTGCTGGACATGCCTGAGCACATCCAGCAGCAGGCGTTCTCCCAGGAGGCCTTCGAGCGCAAGCTGTGCAAGGTCGACGCCCCCGCCCACGAGGATGACCTCTTCGCCGGCCTGCGCCCCACGTGACCCCGGCCGCGGCCCACCACGTGACCCGTCCACCACGCGCCGCGCGGCTCCAACCGCCGTGCGCCGCCGTCCCGTGCCGGCCGGAGCCGGCCGGATCATGCCGGAGCGGGCGCCCCACGGTCCTGCCGGGTCGCTCGTTTCTGGGTCATCGCGGGGCCGGGGTGGTGAGGTGGTGCGACCAGGGAGGGTTGGCGCCTGCCACCGAGCAGGTCAGGGCCGCCACCCGGGTGGCGAAGCCGGCCGCCGCCACCGCCGTCGCGAGGTCCAGATCGTCGAGGCGCCCGCCCAGGTGGCCCTGGGCGTCCAGGGCGTGCAGCAGGCCGGCGGTGAAGGCGTCGCCGGCGCCGACCGTGTCCACCACGTCCACCTCCGGCGCCCGCACGCCGGCCCGCTCGCCGTCCACGGACACCAGCGCGCCCGCCGCGCCCCTGGTGACGACGATCAGGCGGGCGCCGGCGGCGTGCCAGGTGTCGCAGGCGCGCTCCATCGACGTGCCGGGCAGCAGGAAGTCCAGGTCGTCGTCGCTGAGCTTGAGGATGTCGGTCCACTCGCACCAGCGGGTGACCTGATAGTCGTCTCTGGTGGCGAAGCTGGGACGCGCGTTCGGGTCGATCGAGATCGTCGCATGCTCGGCCGCGGAGCTCGCGAACTCCTCGACCGCGTCCCGTCCCGGCTTCCCGACCAGCGCCATCGAGCCCGTGTGCAGGCACCTGAAGGGGCCCGCGCGGCGCGCGTCCAGCTCGTGCGGCCGCCACTGCCAGTCCGCCGCGCCGTCGGTGTAGAACGTGAAGGCCGCCCGCCCGTGCGGGTCGAGGGCGGCGACGGAGAGCGTGCTCGGCTCCTCGGCTTCGACGCACGCCGACAGGTCCACGCCGGAGGCGGTGAAGCGGTCGCGGAACATCTCGCCGAACACGTCACGCGAGAGGCGGCCCAGGAAGCGGGTGGGAGTGCCGAGCCTGGCCAGCGCCACCGCCGTGTTCGCCGGCCCTCCACCCGGGAGCACCCGCAGCGCCAGCCCTTCCGCCTCCTCGCCCGGGAGCACCTCACCACCGGCCGGCCGGCCGCTCTCCCTTGACGGCCCACCACCGGCCGGCCGGCCGCCCCCGCCCGACCGCCCGCCGGGTTGCGAGGCGCCGCCGGCCGGGGCGGGCGGGTCTCCGGCGGGTCGTGAAGGGTCGGCGGGCAGGGTGGGGGCGGGCCCGCCGGGCGCGGCCGGGTGGCGCGTGGCGAAGCTGTCGGCGACACACTCGCCCAGGACGGCGATCATCGGACCTGCCTCTCTGGCATGTTGCCGATTCGTTACGGCAGCAGGGCATTGACGTTTCCAGGATCGGAGTCCATCATCGCAGCACGGAAGATGTCAACGTTGACATATGTCAACGATGACATCGGATCCCCCCTGATAGGACAGCGCCATGAATGCAAAGCTATCGGCCGGCCTCCTCGTCACCGCGCTTCTCGTCACCGGCTGCGGCGGCAGCGGCGGGGGAAGCGACTCCGCCGCCCCCAAGGTAGGACTGATCACCAAGACCGAGACCAACCCGTTCTTCGTCAAGATGAAGGAGGGCGCGCAGAAGGCGGCCCAGGCCGGCGGCATGGAGCTCATGAGCGCGGCGGGGAAGTTCGACGGCGACAACGCCGCCCAGATCACCGCCATCGAGAACATGGTCGCCGCCGGCGTGAAGGGCATCCTCATCACCCCGAGCGACACCAAGGCCATCGTCCCGGCGATCAAGAAGGCGCGCGACGCGGGCGTGCTCGTCATCGCCCTCGACACCCCCACGGAGCCGCAGGAGGCCACCGACGCGCTGTTCGCCACCGACAACCTCAAGGCGGGCGAGCTGATCGGCCAGTACGCCAAGGCCGCGATGGCCGGCAAACCCGCCAAGATCGCCACTCTTGACCTCGCCCCCGGCATCACGGTCGGCAAGCTGCGGCACGACGGCTTCCTGAAGGGGTTCGGCATCCAGGAGGGCGACCCGTCGGTCGTCTGCTCCCAGGACACCAGGGGCGACCAGGCCAAGGGCCAGACCGCGATGGAGAACTGCCTGCAGAAGGCCCCCGACATCAACCTCGTCTACACCATCAACGAGCCCGCCGCGCTGGGCGCGTACACGGCGTTGAAGGCCAAGGGCCGCGAGAAGGAGGTGCTGATCGTCTCGGTGGACGGCGGCTGCACCGGCGTCAAGGCCGTGCAGTCCGGGCAGATCGCCGCGACCAGCCAGCAGTACCCGCTCAAGATGGCCGAGGACGGCGTCAAGGCGGTGGCCTCGTACGCGAAGGGCGGGCAGAAGCCCTCCGGCTACACCGACACCGGCGTCACCCTGATCACCGACAAGGCGGCCGACGGCGTCGAGGCCGAGGACACCGCCTTCGGCCTGGCGAACTGCTGGGGCTGATCGTGGCCGTGATGGAAGCGTCGCTGCCGCGCCGCCTGATCAGCACCCCCGTCGCGGGCCCGCTCGCCGCGCTCCTGCTGGCCTGCCTGTACTTCGGCCTGAACACCGACCAGTTCTTCTCCGGGACGAACTTCTCGCTGATCATCCAGCAGGTCATGGTGGTCGGCACGCTGGCCATCGGGCAGACCCTGATCATCCTCACCGCGGGCATCGACCTGGCCAACGGCGCGATCATGGCATTCGGCGGCATCGTGATGACGAAGCTGGCGGTGGACAGCGGCCTGCCCGCGCTGCTCGCGGTCGCCGCCGGGCTCGTGGTCTGCGCCGGGTTCGGGCTGGTCAACGGGCTGCTGGTGACGCGGATCTCGCTGCCGCCGTTCATCGTGACGCTCGGCATGCTGAACGTGGCGTTCGCGCTCACCCACATCTACTCCGGCGAGCAGACCGTCACGGACCTGCCGCCGCTGCTGACGTTCCTCGGGCAGACGTTCCAGGTCGGCCAGACGAACGTGACCTACGGCTCGCTGCTGACGATCCTGCTGTTCCTGCTGTTCGCGTACCTGCTGGGCTCGACCGCGTGGGGCCGGCACGTGTACGCGCTGGGCAACAACCCCGAGGTGGCCCGGCTGACCGGCATCAGGACGCGGCGGCTGACCGTGGGCGTCTACACGCTGGCCGGTTTCGTGTACGGCATCGCGGCCCTGCTGCTCGTCTCGCGTACCGGCGTGGGCGACCCGCAGGCCGGCCAGACCGACAACCTCGACAGCATCACGGCGGTCGTGCTCGGCGGCACCAGCCTGTTCGGCGGCCGGGGCATGGTGCTGGGCACCCTGGTCGGGGCCCTCATCGTCGGGGTGTTCAGGAACGGCCTGCAGCTGATGGGCGTACCGTCGATCTATCAGACGCTCATCACGGGCATCCTGGTGATCCTCGCCGTCGCCGTCGACCAGCTCTCCCGCAGGAGGACCCGATGACCACACCCGTGCTCCAGGCGCGCGGCCTGGTCAAGAAGTACGGCCATGTGACCGCGCTCGACGGCGCCGACTTCGACCTGATGCCCGGCGAGGTGCTCGCGGTCATCGGCGACAACGGCGCCGGCAAGACGAGCCTGATCAAGGCGCTGACGGGCGCGCTGCAGCCGGATTCCGGCGAGATCCGGCTCGACGGGAAGCCGGTGCGCTTCCGCGACCCGCTCGACGCCCGCAGGCACGGCATCGAGACCGTCTACCAGGACCTCGCGGTCGCGGCCTCCCTGGACATCGCGACGAACATGTTCCTGGGCAGGGAACTGCGGAAACCGGGCATCCTCGGCCGCGTCTTCCGGATGCTCGACAAGAAGCGTATGCGCGAGGAGTCGGCCAGGCACATGGCCGAGCTCAAGATCGGGCTGCGTTCGCTCACCCAGCCGGTCGAGTCGCTGTCGGGCGGGCAGCGGCAGGGCGTGGCCGTGGCGAGGGCGGTGGCGTGGGCCACGAACGTCGTGGTGATGGACGAGCCCACGGCGGCGCTCGGCGTCAAGGAGTCCGGCCAGGTGCTCGACCTGATCAGGCAGGTACGAGACCGCGGCACGCCGGTGGTGCTGATCAGCCACAACATGCCGCACGTGTTCGAGATCGCCGACCGCGTCCACATCCAGCGCCTCGGCCGCAGGGTCGCCGAGATCGTTCCGGGCGACCACAGCATGGCCGAGGTGGTCGCCATCATGACGGGCGCCATCCAGATGTCGGAGGGCAGGTCCGTGGTGACCGACAAGGACGCGGCGGAGGCGATCGGGCTGTCGTGATGCGTCCCCGTACTCCGCCTGCCGCTGAGACGGGCCACTAGCATGGGCGGGATGCGGCGTCCGACGATGACAGATGTGGCGCGCGAGGTCGGCGTCACCGCCAAGACCGTCTCGCGGGTGCTCAACGACGACGGCCCGGTCGCCGTCGAGACGCGTGAGCGCGTCATGGCGGCCGTCAGGAAGCTGGGCTACCAGCCCAACCTGATGGCCCGCAACATGCGGGTGGGCGCGCGTGACGCCGCGATCGGCCTGGTCATTCCCGAGATGGGCAACCCCTTCTTCGGCACGGTCGCGGGCGGCGTCGAGAGCGCCGTCCGGGCCCGCGGGCTGACGCTCATCGTCGGCTCGTCGAGCGAGACGGCCGCCCTGGAGCAGTCGCTGATCGCGACGTTCCTGGCCCGCAGGGTGAGTGCCCTCATGATCGTCCCCTCGGCCACCAGCGAGCACCGCCGGCTGCGCGGCGAGCGGCTGGCCGGGCTGCCCATCGTCTTCCTCGACCGCCCGGCGGTGGGCCTGACCGCCGACAGCGTGGTCAGCGCCAACCGGGAGGGCTCGCGGGCCGGCGTCGCGCATCTGATCGCGTACGGCCACCGCCGCATCGGCTTCGTGGGCGACCTGCCCGCCTCTCTCTACACCCGCCGCGAACGTTTCCAGGGCTACCGCGACGCGCTCGAGCGGGCGGGGCTGCCGTTCGACCGCTCCCTGGTGGAGACCGGGCACGACCAGGATGCCGCGGCCCAGGCCACCCTGCGGTTGCTTGCGCTGGGCGACCCGCCGACGGCGTTGTTCGCGGCCAACAACCTCGCCTCGATGGGCGCGGTGGTGGCGCTGGCCCGGGCGCGGCGCACCGACGTCGCGCTCGTCGGGTTCGACGACCTGCCGCTGGCCGAGGTCCTCGACCCGCCGCTGACGGTGGTGGCCCAGGATCCGGCCGGGATGGGGGCCGCGGCGGCGGAGCTGGTGTTGTCGCGCCTGGACGGCGACCGCTCCAAGGCCCGCAGGCAGGTGGTGCCCACCCGCCTGATCGTCCGGGGCTCCGGCGAGCTCGCTCCAGCCCCTTGACCGGTCGGCCCCTGGTTGACCGTCCGGTCCCGGGAGGGCGCGGGGACGTCTGGAGGGGCGAGCCGCTCCTCCCCCGCGCGGGCAGGAGCGGCTCGCCGGTCTCAGCGCCTGACCGTGAACCGCCCCGACAGCGGCCCGAGCTCGACGGTGTACGTGCCGTGCTCGCCGCGCCGCACGTCGAACGAGACCCGTTCGCTCCGATCGGGCCGCAGCGAGACGGTCCGCCGCTGGTCCTCCTGGCCGTTCACGTGCAGCACGGCCGCGTACTCGCCGGCCCGCTCGCCCACGTTCTTCACCCGGGCCCGCACCCGTACGCGCCCGGACCGGGAGTTCTCCGGGGTGATCTCCAGGTCGCTCAGCGCGAACAGCGGCTCGGGGCCGGGGGCCAGGTCGTGCACGAACACGTCGGAGCGGTGGTTGGTGTCGCCCTCGACGAGGTTGGCCGCGGAGCTCTCGAAGGTCACGAACCTGCCGTCGTCGCTGATCGACGGCAGGTCGGACCCGCCGTCGCCCTCGGCTCCCCTGGGCGCCACGGAGACCTTCCTGCTGGTGCCCGCCTCGACGTCACGCACGAACACGTCGTTCGACCTGTTCGTGTCACCTTCGACGATGTCGTCGGCGAGGCTGTAGAAGGCGACCAGGCGCCCGTCGGCGCTCAGTGACGGCGCGAACGACATGTTGGAGGCCTCGCCCCCGTCCTTGTTGGCCGACACCAGCCGGGACGTGCCGGTCGCCAGGTCCTGGACGTAGATCTGGCCGAGTCCGACACCGTTGGTGAAGGCCAGCGCGTTGCCGCCGGCGCTGAGCACCGGGGACCTGGTGTCGGTCTCCGGGTGCGGGGCCACGACCAGCTTGAGCGCGCCGGTCACGCGGTCGAGGACGAAGGCGTCCGTCCTGCCGTTGCCGTCGCCCGGCACGAGGCCGTCCGCGTCGCTCTGGAACGCCACGAACCGGCCGTCGGCGCTGATGGACGGCTCGCGGGACTGGTCGGCCGCCTGTGAGCCGTCCTGGGCGACGGAGATCCGCTCGGTGGTGCCCGCCTGCAGGTCGCGCAGGAACACGTCGGCGCGGCCGTTGGTGTCGCCGGGCACGAGGTTGGTCGCGTCGCTGACGAAGACCGCGAGCCGGCCGTCCGCCGAGAACGCGGGCGCGCCGGAGATCCCGTCACCCTGGACGCCGTCGGACGACACGGAGATCCGCTCCGTCGTCCCCTCCTGCCGGTCGTGCACGAAGGTGTCGGTCTGGCCGTTCGTGTCGCCGGGCACCAGATTGGCCGCCCCGCTGTTGAAGCCGACGTACCTCCCGTCGCGGTTGACCGTCGGCGAGAGCGAGAACGAGTCGCCCAGGCCGCCGCCGGTCGGCACCGAGACCCGCTCGGTCGTCCGGGTCCGCAGGTCGGTGGCGAAGATGTCCAGCTCGCCGTTGGTGTCCTCGTCGGTGACGAGGTTGGAGGCGAAGCTGGCGAACACCACGACGTTCCCGTCGCCGCTCACCTCCGGCCACCACGCCTCGTGGTTGCCCTGGCGGCCGTCGGGGCCGAGCGACACGCGCTCTGTGCCGGGCCGCCGCGGGAGGGTCAGGTCGGCGGTGTTCCTGCCCCTGCCGACGCTCGCCTCCACGGGCTCCGACCGCGAGATGCCGGCGGCGTTCGCCGAGACGCGGTAGCCGTCGCCGAAGGGAACGTCCTTGATGGTGTAGCGGCCGTTCCTGTCGGTCGTCGCCGACAGGTCGTCGGGCACGCCGAGCACCGTCACCGTGGCGCCGGGCACCGTCGAGTCGGTCGGCCCGTACACCACCCGGCCGGAGAGCGTCCCCCAGCGCGTCCGCTCCAGCTCGAAACGCTCGCCGGTGAGCCGGCCGGCCGGGACGCGTACGGTCTCGGTGCTGGTCTCGTAGCCGAACCTGGACAGCGTCAGCTCGTGCCTGCCCTCGGGCAGCCGCAGCTCGAAGCTCCCGTCCTCGCCGGTCTGGACGTTGCGCCCGTCCGCCCTGGCCACCTTCACCCCGGCCAGCGGCGCGCGGGTGCGCTCGTCGGTGACGACGCCGCGCACGCCGCTTTCGAGCGCGGCCTCCGCCACGGCGGCGTAGGCGTCGATCCGGCCGGCGCCGACGCGGGGGTTCGGGCGCGGGCCGTAACGGTCGTCGGAGACGGACGTGCCGGTCAGGATCTCCAGCGCGGCGTCCGCGGTCAGGCTGGGACGCGCCTCCATCATCAGGGCGACGGTGCCGGACACGTGCGGGGTGGCCATCGAGGTGCCGTTGAGCGCCCTGTATTCTCCGCCGGGCATGGACGACAGCACGTCGACGCCCGGCGCGGACAGGTCGGGCACGACGTACGAGTCCGGCCACTCCGGAGGCGCGGCGAACCAGTCGGTCTTCCTGACCACGCCGCCGCAGGAGAAGTCGGGCACGTCGTCGTTGACGTCGGTCGCGCCCACGGCCACGGACTCGTAGACGTTGCCCGGGCTGCTCGACTGGCCCGGCGAGCAGTCGTTGCCGATGGCGAAGGAGGGGAACGCGCCGGCGTAGGCGATGTTCCTGGCCGGCTGGATCATCTCGTCGGCATAGCCCTGGCCGCCCAGCGACATGCTGACGATGTCGGCCGGCTCGCCTGCCTTGGCGCCGTCGGCCGTGAACGGCGCGACCGCCCACTGCATGCCGGCGATCACCTGCGCGAAGGTGCCCTGGCCGCCGGGGATGACCAGGGCGCCCATCAGCGTGACGCCGGGCGCGACGCCGATCCGGGTGCCCGAGGCGTCCCCGCCCGCGATCGTGCCCGCCACGTGCGTGCCGTGGTAGCTGCTGTCGTGCGGCTGCGAGGCCACCGGCTTGCCGTCGGGGCCGAACTCGATCCAGCCGCCCGGGTGCTTCGGGTCCGAGGGGTCGGTGGTGGCGAGCTTGCCCTGGAGGTCGGGGTGGGTGATGTCGATGCCGGTGTCGAGCACGGCGACGCGCACGCCCTTGCCGGAGAGCCCGCGCTCGTCGCTCGCCCGGTCGGCGCCGATCTTGGCGATGCCCCACGTGGTGGCGCCGGCCGCCTTGGGGGTGGCGCCCTCCTCGGGCTCGGGCGCGGACAGCGTGAAGTTGGGGATGATGCGCTCGACCGTCTCGAGCTCCGCCAGGGCGTTCAGGGTGCCTTGCGTGGCCCGTACGAGGACCATGTTCTTCAGCCAGAAGGTGTTGACGACCTGGTCGCCGCGTGAGGTGACCAGCCGGACCACGGGATCCTGGGTGGCCTCGGCGCTCCTCGCCAGCGTGTCCCGCGCCTGGGCGCGGGACGCCGGCGCCGCCGCGGGGGTGTGCGGGGCACGCAGGACGACGGCCGCTTCGACGCGGGCACCGTCGCTCTTCAGCTGCGCGGTCAGCTTCTGGTCGATCTTCGGCACGGCCTCCGGCTCCGCGGTACGGATCTCCGCCGCGGCCGGGCCCGCCGCCAGGGTGCCGAGCAGGACGGCCGGTAACAAGGCGGTGAGCAGGCGTCGTCTGGCGGATCGGCGGGGGGATGGCGGCATGACGCTCCTTCGGTGCTGTGGCCACGGGGGCCGATGGTGCACCTGGAACGCTGACATGTAGCGATATTTCCTGACAAGATCGATTTGCGGCGAGTTTCCGTCATATGACGTAATTCCGACAGTCAACCGGAGGAGGAGCGGCATGCTCGAGGCCATCGGACTCAGCCCTCAGGACGAGGAGGTGTACGACGCCCTGGTCCGCCGGACGCAGGCGACGGTGACCGAGATCGTCGGAGACTGCCATCTGCCCGCCACGGCCGCGCGGCGCGTTCTGCAGTCGCTGGTGGGGCTCGGGCTCGCCACCCGCTCGGACGGCCGGCCCACCCGCTACGTCGCGGTCTCGCCCGACAGCAGCCTGGAGGCCATCCTGCGCGAGCGCGAACGCGAGCTGGACGGCGTGCGCGCGCACATCAGGTCGCTGGTGGACGTCTACCGTGCCGGTACCCGCTTCGCCCACCCCGGCGAGCTGATCGAGGTGATCTCGGGCCGCGACGAGGTCAACCACCGGTGGGTGCAGATGCAGCAGGACACGCGGGCGCAGGTGCGCGGGTTCGACCGGCCGCCGTACGCCGCTCGGCAGCAGCACAGGGAGTCGAACCCGATCGAGCTCAACCTGCTGCGACGTGGCGTGAAGTATCGCGTCATCTACGACACCAGCGTGCTGGATCTCCCCGGCTGGCTGGAGGACGTGACGGCCGGAATGCGACACGGGGAGCAGGCCAGGATCGCCGCCGGCCTGCCGATGAAGCTGGCCATCTCCGACGACCGGCTCGCCATCATCCCGCTGCTGCGGGCCGGCGACGACGCGGTCACGGCGTCGTACCTGATCCACCCGTCACCGTTGCTGGACGCCCTGGGGGCGTTGTTCGAGGCGCTGTGGGAGCGCAGCGTGCCCGTCCGGATGACGGCGGGGGACGGGGAGTTGTCCGGCGACGAGGAACGGCTGCTCACGCTCCTGGCGTCGGGCGCGACGGACCGCGCGGCCAGCCGGGCGCTGGGATGGAGCGAGCGCACGGTGCAGCGGCACATCACGAAGCTGATGCGGCGGCTGGGCGCGCGAACCCGCTTCCAGGTGGCGATGGAGGCGACCCGGCGCGGCTGGATCTGAACCTTCGCGTACGGTGCCATGCGACCTCGCCCACCGGCTCGACCGACCGCGCCAGGAGTGCCGCACCCGCGAGCGCCGGAAAGTGTGGATTGCACGCTAAGAACTGTGCATCACGAGCCGATGACCTCGACCGCCGCACCTGCGTAGCCTCCTACGGACACGGAGAGAGCGAGGAGCACCCTGATGGTTCACGTAAGGCTCGCGGCCGCCCTTGCGGCAGGTGTCGTGGTGGTACCGCTGATCGCCCTGCCTGCGCAGGCGGAAACGTCGCTCAAGTGGTGGTGCACCACGAACGTCGTGGGAACCCTGTGTGGCACGCGCGACGGCGACCGGCTGAAGGCCAAATACTATCCGCCGTCCGGACAGGACGGTGAGGGAATCTTCGGCATCCGCACGGGAAAGTCGAATTACAAGTACAAATACTCCAAGCTGAGGTATGTCAAGGTGGGAGAGCTCACCAAATTCACTTGGCGACATCAATGCAACACGTACTTCAAAGTCTCCTGGCACTCCAACAAGGGCACCGATCCCGAGGATCTTTCGACAGCGCAGTTCAAATGCTCGAAGTTCTAGCGAACCTGGTCTCGCTTTTCTCGAAGATGCGCCGGCGAAGCCGGCCGCCGGGCGCCGGAAACGCGGGAGGGCCGGCTCCCCGCGCAAGCCGGGAGCGCGTCAACGGTCGCGAGGTCCTGCGAGAGGATGATCCGCGTCTGACGGCGGCACCTGGAGAGAGGTCAGGCGCGCCGGCGCGGGTCAGTGACCGAGAACCACACGATCTTGCCGCCGTCGGCCGCCCGCACCCCCCAGTCGTCGGCGATCGCCGCGACGATCCGCAGGCCCCGGCCTGACGGCGCGTCGGGCCCCGGCGAGCGCGGGCGCGGCACGCCGTCGCCGGGGTCGAACACCTCACCGTAGACGCGGCCGCCGCGGTCCTCCAGCCGGAGCGCGTACGCCGACCCGCCGTACAGGACGGCGTTGGTGACGAGTTCGCTGACGATGACGAGGCAGTCGTCGATCAGGTCGTCGTGGCCCCATGCGGCCAGGTCCGCGCGGACCAGGGCGCGCGCCTCTCCGACGCCGGCCGGCACCGAGGGCAGCAGGTGCTCCGCCGTCCGGATCGGCGTCGCGGGCGGGGACCCGTGGCGGAGGGGCATGCGCATCACATCTCTCGGTTTTGGGAGCGCTCCCACACTACGGTAAGCTGTTTCCGCACGGATGGGAATCCGTGACGGCACACATTGTTGCGAATCCGTGTCCGGCCCGGACCTCGCTGGTGCGAGGACGGTCATTCGGCGGGCAGCGTACGGTAGCCGTTCCAGACGAACCGGGCCGTGGTCACCGCGTCGTCGCCGTCTCCCGTGATGAGCTGGTGGATCGCGATCCCGTCCAGTTCCCGATATTCGCACCACTCGTGGTCGGACGTGAGCACCAGGTCCAGCCCCAGGTCCACCAGCAGGTCGAACACCTGTCCCCGGTTGGTCCTGTCGACCCCCACGAACACCTCGTCGAGCAGGATGAAGCGCGGGCACCCCGGATCGGTCTGGTAGTGCGCGGCCACGGCGGCGAACAGCGGCAGGTGCAGGGCGATGGCCTTCTCCCCGCCGGACAGCGCCCCGTGCAGTTTCCTGGTCAGATCCTGCCAGCCCTGCCCGTCGCCCCGCTCGAGCCTGACCACGAAACGGTGCCAGGAGGTGTAGTCGAGCACCTTCATGAGCTGGTCCTCCCAGCTCGCCGACGAGTTGTCGGCCCGCGCCTCCTCCACGCGGTCCCTGAAGAAGACGTAGAGGGCCTCCTTGTCGGCCTCGCTCAACCCGGCGGGATCGCGCAGCAGCAGGTCGCGGGCGGCGCGGGTGCCGGGCGACTGGGCGGGATCGACCTGCCACACCAGCCGCACGGCCACCCGCGAGGCGGTGCGGACCCGTTCGAGGCGCTGGTTCATGCCCTCGACCAGCGCACCCGCCTGCCTGATGCGGTCGGCCAGGTGCCGGCGCGTGTCGCCGGCCAGCGTCCGGTCGAACAGGTCGCGCTCCGCCTCGGTGATGTCGGAGCGCCGCCCGTCGCGCTCCTTGCGCAGGGCCGCGCTGAGAGCCGCGGCACCCGCCCGCACCCCGCTGACGGTTGCGGTCAGCATCTGCACGTCGTCGTCGGGCGCCAGCTCCAGGTCGGCCCGGCCGGCGAGGACCTCCCTGGCGTGGTGGAAGGCGTCCTGCAGCCGTGCCTCGGCCTCCCTGACGTGCTTCTGCTCGTACGGCACGGCCGCCAGCTGCTCGGCGACGGTCCTGGCCGACTCCAGCACCGCCCTGGCCCCGGCGCCCGCGGGCGGCTCGGCCGTCACCCGCGCGTCCGCCGGCAGGTGCCCGGCCGCCAGCCGCCGGAACCGTTCGCACGCCTCGTCGCGCGTCCGCCCCGCCTCGGCGTGCTTCTCCTCCGCCGTGCCGAGCTCTCCCCTGAGCCGGCCGAGCCTGGCGTTGAGCCTGGCCAGGCTCTCGTTGACCGACTTGATGAGCCGGCGGCAGGCCTGGTAGGCGGCCTGGGTCTCCTGGAGTTGGTCGAGCATCTGATGGTGCTCGGCGCCGACGGCGGACTCGACGGCGGTCAGCTTCTCCGCCAGGACGACGGCGGTGGCCGCGGCCTGCTCGGCGCGTTCGACGGCCGCCACGGCCAGAGCCTGGTATTCGCGGGCGGTCTCGCGCGCGTGCCCGGCGCGTTCCCTGGCGGTGCGGGCGGCGGCGCGCCGGTCGTGCCAGACGGTGCCGGTCATCTCCGCGGCGCGCAGGGCCTCCTCCAGGTTGTCGAGCGCGGGCGCGCCCGTGGGCAGCGCGTGGCTCGCGGCCAGCTCGGTGAGCCGCCGCAGCGACGCGGCGACGTCCCGCTCGCGCTCGTGCAGGCGCTGCTCGCAGGCGTGGAGCCGGTCCTCGAGCAACGCGACGCCTCGTACCGCGCCGTCGAGCTCCTGGATCGCCTCGGCGTACGGTGTCCTGTCGGGCCTGCGCCGCAACTCGGCGGCGAGCGTGTCGCGGTCGCCCTCGACGACGGCGAGCAGGTGGTCGCACTCGGCGATCGTGCCCGCGAGCTCGCCGAGCCGGTCGTCCAGCTCGGCGACGCGGCGGCGCCTGGCCCGCTCGCGGGCGGTGGCGCCGATGTAGGAGGGCTCGGGCTTGACCCAGCGGCCCGCCGCGAGGCCGAGCCGCCAGGTGCCGTCGGCGCCGATGACCGCCGGATGGTCGACGCCGATCGCGCTGGGCGCGAACGCGATGCCGGACAGCACGGTGTCGGCGGGCACCGGCGAGTCCGCCTCCGTGAACAGCACGTGGGCGAGGCTGTAGCCGGGCGCGGGCCTGGCCAGCGAGGCCACGGCGAAGGCGTCGTGCTCGCCCGCGTCGAACCCGCCGTCGGGCAGCAGCCACAGGTCGAGCAGGCCGGCCGCTTCGAGCGCGGCCTCCACGCCCGCCTGGGCGACCGGGTCGAGCCCCGACCTGAACGCCACGGCCCGCCACAGCGGCGCGCCGGGGCGGCCCTGCCGGCTCGCGGTACGGGTGGGCGGGGCGGAGGGCGACAGGACGGTCTGGTCGTTGAGGCGCTCGCGCTCCTTGGTCAGATCGGCGCGCTCGGCGACCAGCCGGTCGCGCAGTCCCGTCAGGTGCTGCTCGCGGGCGGCGTGGCGGACGGCCGCCGCGGTGCGGGCGGCGCCGACCAGCTCGTCCGCCTGCTCGAACCGGTCGGCCAGGTCGGCCGCCTCGCCGGGGTCGAGCTTGAGCTGGGTGCAGCCGCCGGCCCACTCGGCCAGGGCCGTGGCCAGGTCACGGGCCCGCTCGTCGCGCAGGCGCTCGGCCTGCTCGTGGGCGGCCCTCGCGGCGGCGAGGTCATCCCTGGCGCCGTCGCGTTCCTGCTCGGCGGTGGAGCGGCGATCGATCGCCTCGTGGTGTTCCGCGGCACCCGCCCTGACCTCCCGGATCTGGGCGGCCCTGCTGGACACGGCGGCGCGCAGCAGCTCCCGCGCCCTGCGCACGTCCTCCTCGCCGTCCGGCCCGCCCGGCGGAGCGCCGGCCGCCTCGCCGTCAGGCCCCTCCTCGAGCTCCGCTCGGGCGTCGTGGGCGGCGGCGCGTGCGCTCTCCTCGTGGACGCCGAGCAGGCCGGCGCGTTCGGCCGCCCTGCGGGCCTCGCCCCTGGCGCGGCCGGCCAGCGCGGCGGCCGTGCGGGCGCCGTCCCGGGCCAGGGCGGCCAGCTCCTCCTTGGCGGAGGAGGCGCGGGCCGCCGCACCGGCCTGGTCACGCAGCCGGGCCGCCGACTCGTGCGCGGCCTGCGCCTCCGTACGCAGCCGGTGCAGCTCGCCACCGGCCTGGTACGCCTCGCTCTCCTTGAGCCCCTCGATCTGGGCGGCCAGCGCCAGCTCCTGCGACTCCTCCTCCGCCAGCCGCACGGTGGCGGCGTCCAGCTCGCCCTCGGCCTCCTCGAGCGCCTCCCGCTTGGCCCGGACCTCGGCCGCCAGCGCGTCCAGTGTCCGGCCGGCGGACGTCACGGCCGCGGCGGCGGCCCGCAGGACGCGCTGGGCGTACCCGCGCTGCCTGGCGGCCAGCCGGTCGGCCTCCTCCACGTCGCGGTCGAGCAGCCGCAGCTCCTCGCGCTGCCGGTCGAGCCGCTCGAAGCCCTCCGCGATCTCATGGATCTCGCCCTCGCCGAGCGGCGGCAGCGCGCTGGACAGCAGCTCCGACAGCAGTCCGGGGTCGAGGCGTTCGGACAGCTTGGGGGTGCGGAGCTGGCGCAGCGCGGTGAGCAACGAGTCGTAGCGCTGCTCGTTGAGTCCTCGGTAGAGGGTGCGGCGCACGACGGCGCGGTAGGCGTCGGCGGACTCGTGCACCGTGCCCGAGGCGCCGAGCTCCTCGGCGAGCTGGGCCTTGGTCAGCGGCTGGCCGCTCTCGCCGCTGAGCAGGATGCCGTCGGGGGCGCCGACGCGGGACTCGGTCGTGAAGTAGGCGGCGGTGACGTTCTTGGTGTGGACGGTGGCCTGCAGCCGGGCGCCGCAGGTGAACCAGCGTCCGCCGGAGTGCCGGAACTCGATCCACACGTAGCCGACCCGGGTGGCGCCGGCGGCGCCGTCGCCCATGAGGTTCCAGTGCATGGTGCGTTCTGTGCCGCCGAACGTCGACAGCCTGCTCGGCTTGAGGCTGGCGTCGAGCAGGTACGGCAGCAGCAGCTCGAGGACCTTGGACTTGCCGCTGCCGTTGGGCCCGCGCAGCAGCAGCCGCCCCCGGTGGAACTCGAAGACCTCGTCGTGGTAGCGCCACACGTTGAGGATCCCCGCGCGTACGGGAACCCAGCGGTCCTCCCCGGCCTGCGCGGTGCGCGAGGGCGTGAGCTCGGTGACTGTCATGCATCCTCCTGGACGGCCGTGCCGCGGTCGACCCGGTAGCGGGCCGCGGCGGGCAGCGCGGCGACCCGGTCACCCGTGCGGCGGGCCAGCCCGAACATCGTGAGCACCTCAAGGGCGTCGGCGGCCAGCCGCACCCCGCCACCGTCGGACTGGTACGCCTTCGCCCACTGCGGGAAGCGGCGCAGCAGCCCGCCCGCCTCGGCGTGGAGCCGCCGGGCGGTGATGGGCCCGGCCGAGACGAGCAGGTCGAGCAGCAGCAGGGCGGCCACCTTGGCGTGGCTGCCGTCGTCGGGGAACCGGGTGTCGGTGGCGGTGCCGTCGGGGTCGATGAGCAGGAACCCCTCGGCGCGCTCTTCGAGCACGAAGCCGGCCTCCTCGGCGGCGCGGCGCAGGATCCGGCGGCCGGTGAGCGAGGCGGCGTAGCCGGACTCGGCGGAGGTCAGGTCGGCGCGGTAGACGACGGGCTCGTCGAGCAGCCGGCGGATGAGCGAGTGGCGGGCCCTGAGCGTGCGCTGGGTCTCGGTCGGCTCGTCGGCGCCGTAGCGGGACTCGGCGACGAGCGCCGCGGTGAGCTCGGCGAGCGTGCCGGGGCGCGTCTCCCCGGCAGCGATCCTCGACGGCGGCACGGGCGCGGCGAGCAACCTGATCACGCGGGTGGTGTCGACCCGGTAGAGCACCTTGGCGTCCTCGTCGTCCAGGTAGGAGTCGGTCGCGCCGTCCATGACGGCGATCGCGCCGAGGTGTTCGAGCAGCTTGAGGGCGTCGACGAGGGCGGCCCGCTCGGCCGCCTTGACCGGGTCGAACACGGGCACGTCCGCCTCGACGGCGGCCGCCTGCACGACCCGCTGGGCGAGCATGCCGATCGTGGTGACCGGCGAGGTGAGCAGCTCGGCCGCGCACAGGCAGAACAGGGTGTAGCGGCGGCGGTCGAAGGGCGCCCTGGTGGCGCGGCGGCGGCGGGCGGGCCGGGTGGCGCTCGGCTCGGTCCTGACCTTGACCAGGCGGGCGTAACCCTGGCGCGGCTCCACGACCAGCCGCCAGCCGCAGAAGTAGTCGAACCACTGGATGAGCGGCTGGCGGCGTTTCCTGATCAGGTCGAAGGCGGCGGGGTCGCTCCGCCGGGACACCAGCGGCCGGCCGAGGAGGGTCCTGATCGCCCGCGCGATCTCCTCCTTCTCGGCCCTGACGAGCTGGTTGGCGAGGGTGCTCATGCGCCCACCCGGTGCTCACCGGCGGGCGCGGCGGCGCGGGAGTCGCCGGGCGCGCGTACGTCGATGAGGTAGTCGGGACCGCGGAACCACCCTTCGGAGGTGCGCAGCACCGCGACGGCTCCGTCGCCGGGCGTCCTGAGCACGATCTCGACCCGCCCGTCGGAGGTGACGGCCCGCCGGAGGCCGGTCGCGTCGGGGCGTTCGGCGAGGGCCCGGCCGAGCAGGTCGAGCAGCCGCCCGAACGCCTCGTGGTCCAGCTCCCCCAGCTGCGACAGCCGCATCGCGCCTGTGGTGGCCAGCGCCGCCCATGCGGTCTCCAGCTCGGCGCGCTCCTTCTCGGCCCGCGACCGGCGCCCGGCCCGCAGCTCGGCCACGTCGCGGACCCTGCCCGTGCGGCCCATCCGCTCGGTGCGGCCGCGCGAGCGCAGCAGCGCCGACACCTCCACGGGCTCGGCCTCCGCCCAGGGAACCCCCGAGGGGATCAGCTCGGCGTCGGGGTGCCCGAGGTGCGCGTGCCGGGCGGAGCCGAGCCCGAACGCCGCGTCCCACAGCCGGTGCGCGTCGTGCTCGGCGGGCGCGGTGGCGAACCAGCGGGCCAGCGTGCGGAAGTCGGCGGCGGCGCTGGAGGAGCGGCGGCGGGAGTCGGTGATCCGGTCGAGCACCTGCAACAGCGCCACGATCGCCTGCCTGGCCACGTCGTGCAGCTGCCGCACCCGCGGCACGACCCGCTCCCCGGCCCCGCGGTCGGCGCTGCGGTCGGCGCTGCGGTCGGCCCTGCTGTCGGCGCTGTCGGCGGCGCCGTCGTGGTGGGCGAACCACGACCGCAGCCCGTCCCACCTGGCCGCCCGCTCCGCCAGCCACGGGGTGGCGTGGTCGGCGCCGGGCGTCCTCGGCAGGTCGGCGCCGTCGAGCGCCCGTGCGTGCAGCACGCCGACTCCGTGCTCCTCGACCTTCTCCAGGGCGGCGGCGACGGCATCGCCACGCTGCTCCAGGTGGGTGGCGAACTCCTGCAGATAGGTCACCATGGCGGACTTGACCTCGTGGAACGTGGCGAGATCGGCGCCTTCGAGGCGCAGCAGCCGCTGCAGGTCGCCGTTGAACCGCCTGGTGCCGGCGCGCAGCCCGTCGAGATGCCCCTCCAGCTCCCGCAGGCCGGTGAAGATGCGCCGATTGTGCCCCGGATCGGGGTCGCGCAGCAGGATGTCCAGCTCCCCCAGCCGCTCGGCGATGGCGTCGAGCACCGCGGTCTGCAAGGCGCCTGCCGAGCCCAGCGTCGCCATCGCGTGCCGCAGCCCGGCGAGCGCCGCCTCCCCGCGCCTGGTCAGCGCATAGTGCAGGTTCCTGCGCTCGTACTCCTCGGCGGTGGCGAAACCGCCGGCGTGGTTGAAGATCACGTCGAGCAGCCCCCAGCCGGCCAGCTGCTTGAGCGTGCCGGACAGGTCGTGGTCGGCGACCGGGGCGTACCATCCGACCGATCGCAGCCGCTCGCGCACCTCTTCCGAGGTCAGCGCCGTCTCGAGCCGTTCGGCGGCCTCGCCGAAGGCGCAGAGGACGGCGGTGTGCAGGTCGGCCCGCTCGGTGGTGGTGAACCGGAACATCTCCGGCGGCACCCGTGGCAACTCCGCCATCGCCCCGCTCCCCTCCCCGCGACACACCCGCACGACTCGAGCCGACAGCAAAGGTAGCGGCAGGACCCGGCGGACCGGCGGCTGTTTGCCCGCACATCACACGGGTACGGCGGGAGCATTGACCGGGGAGTGTGCCGGGGGGTGTCATGGCGGAGTTCGAGGCGACGCGCGGCATGCCGGCCGACAGCATGATCGTGTACGGCGTCGCGTCCGACGTGGAGATCATGGACAGGTGGCTGCCGCAGGGCCTGACGGTGACCGGCAGCGGCCCCGGCACCGTGGAGGCGGGCGGCGACCTGGTGCCCGGCCCAGGCCCGCACGAAGGGTTGTTCCGGGCCTCGGACGAGCAGCTGCGTGTGGAGTGGGGCGGGCGCGACCATCCCCGCTACGCCGGCTGGCTGCAGGTCTCCGACGCGGCGAGCGGCGCGAGCGAGGTGACCGTGCACATCTCGCTGCTCGACGAGCCCGGCTCGGGGGCCCATGCCGACGAGGTGCGCGAGCTGCTCGACCGGTCACTCGGCCAGCTGGCCGACGAGGTGCGCCGGCGCGTCGACGACGCCGGCTGAACGCGCTGACGGCTACTGTCGCCGGCAGGCGTACGGCGTCCCGGTGCTCGGAGGCGCCGCAGCGTTGACGGCGCCGTCCCACCCCCGGGTGTGGGAGTGGTGAGGTTCGGGTCAACCCCGGCCGTGCCTGCGCGGCGGCGGGGGCACGGCGGGAGAGATTGGGCGGACGTAACCGGAATTTCCCGCCCGAGGAGCCCATGGAGCTGCTGCTGGTCCTCCACGCGGTGGCGGCGATCTGCGCCCCCTGGCTGGCCGCCCGCATGGGACGCGCCTCCTTCACCGTGCTGGCCGTGCCGCCGGCCGCCGCCTTCGTCTACACGCTCTGGGTCGCGGTGCGGGGGCTGCCCGCGCGGGAGGCCACCACGTGGTCGCCGGTGATGCAGCTGGAGCTGGACTTCCGCGCCGACCCGCTGGCCGTGGTGATGATGGCGCTGGTGACGGGCGTCGGCGTGCTGGTGCTGGGTTACAGCGCCGCGTACCTGCCGGCGGACGACGACGGGCTCGGCCGCTACGGCGGCGTGATGGTGGCCTTCGCCGGGTCGATGCTGGGGCTGGTGACGGCCGACAACCTGCTCCTGCTGTACGTGTTCTGGGAGCTGACCACCGTCTTCTCGTACCTGCTGATCGGCTACGACCCGGTGAGCCGGGCGAGCAGGCAGGCGGCGATGAAGGCGCTGACGATCACCACGTTCGGCGGGCTGTGCATGCTGGCGGGGTTCGTGCTGATCGGTCAGGCCGCGGGCACGTACCGGGTGTCGTCGATCGCGGCCGATCCCCCGGCGGCCGGGCCGGTCGCGCTGGTGCTGGTGCTGACGGGGGCGCTGGCCAAGTCGGCGATCTTCCCGTTCAGCACGTGGCTGCCCGCCGCGATGGCCGCGCCCACGCCTGTGTCGGCGTACCTGCACGCGGCGGCCATGGTGAAGGCGGGCGTGTACCTGGTGGCCAGGCTCGGCCCGGCGTTCGGCGACGTGGCGCTGTGGCGGGCGGTGGCCGTGCCACTCGGGCTGGTCACGATGGTGCTCGGTGGCTGGCGGGCGCTGCGCGAGACGGATCTCAAGCGGCTGCTGGCCTACGGCACGGTCAGCCAGCTGGGCTTCCTCGTGGCGCTCTTCGGCGCGGGAACGCGGGCGACCGCGCTGGCCGGGGTCGCCATGCTGGTGGCGCACGCGCTGTTCAAGGCGGCCCTGTTCCTCGTGGTGGGCATCGTCGACCACGCGGCGGGCAGCCGCGAGACGGGCGAGCTCAGCGGGGTGGGCCGGGCGATGCCCTGGGTGTGCGCGGCGGCGGTGCTCGCGGGGGCGTCGATGGCGGGTCTGCCGCCGCTGGCCGGGTTCGCCGCCAAGGAGGCGGCGCTGGAGGCGCTGCTGGACGCGCCGTTCGCGCTGGCGGGCGTGGTGGCCGGGTCGGCGCTGACGGCGGCGTACACGCTGCGCTTCCTGTGGGGGGCGTTCGCCGCCAAGCCGGGCGTGCCGGCGCGGCCGGTGCACCGCGTGCCCGCGGCCATGTTCGTCCCCACCGCGCTGCTGTCGGTGCTGGGGCTGGCGCTGGCGCCGGCGGCCTCCTGGTACGCGAGCGCGATGTCGGCCTACACGGAGGCCTTCCGCGATCCCGGCCACGAGACCCACCTGGTGGTGTGGAGCGGGTTCGGCCTGCCGCTGCTGCTGTCGGCCGCGGCGCTGGCGGCCGGCGTGCTGCTGTTCGCGGCCAGGGAGCCGGTGGCCAGGGCGAGGGCGGTGCTGCCCGCGCTGGACTCCAGCCAGGTCTTCTGGATCATCCTGCGTGGGCTCGACCGCTTCGCCATCCAGCTGACCGGCTTCGTGCAGCGCGGCTCGGTGCCCGACTACCTGATGCTCACCATGCTGGCCACGGTCGGCGTCGGCGTGTTCTCCCTCGCCTACGGAGGCGCGCCGCGCCTGGACGTGCCGGTCGTCGCCTGGCAGCGGACGGAGCAGCCCGTCATCACCGCGCTGGTCGCGGCGACGGCCGTGCTGGCGCTGCTCGCCCGCGCCTCCATCTTCCTGGCCGTCGTCGTCGGCATGCTGGGGTACGGGACCGCGCTGCTGTTCCTCGTGCACGGTTCGCCCGACCTGGCGCTCACCCAGTTCCTGGCCGAGACGCTGCTCCTGGTGGTCTTCGCCCTGGTGCTGCGGCGGCTGCCGATCGACCCGGGCAGGGGGCGGCTGCCGTTCCCGGTCAGGATCGGGCTCGGGCTGGCCGTGGGGGTGGTCCTCTCCGGCGCGGGCATGCTGGCGAGCAGCGCGCGCGACGTCGTGCCGGTCGGCGCGCACATGGCGATGGCGGCCGGCGAGGCGGGCGCGCGCAACGTCGTCACCGCGCTGATCGTCGACATCCGCGCCTGGGACACCCTGGGCGAGAGCACGGTGCTCGTCGTGCTGACCCTGGGCCTGACGAGCCTGGTGTTCCTGCGGCGCAGGTCGTACCGGATCGAGCCGGTGGAGGCGGAGCATCCGCCGGCGGAGCCGCACTGGCTGGCCTCCACGCTTCCGCGCGGGCAGCGGGTGCTGGCGTTCGACGTGGTGGCCAGGCTGACGTTCCACACGGTGCTGCTGCTCTCGGTGTTCCTGCTGTTCGTCGGGCACAGCGGGGTCGGCGGCGGGTTCGCCGGCGGCATCGTGGCCGGGCTGGCGATCGCCGTGCGCTACCTGGCCGGCGGGCGGAACGAGCTGGCCGTGGCGGTGCCGGTGCACGCGGGCGTGCTGATGGGCGCCGGGCTGACGCTGTCGGCGGGCACGGCGCTGATCGGGCTGCTGTTCGGCTCGGCGGCGCTGGACATGCTGGCCACGGACGTGAGCGTGCCGCTCGTCGGGCACGTGCACCTGTCCACCGGGCTGCTGTTCGACCTCGGCATATACCTGTCGGTGATCGGCATGGTGCAGGACGTGCTGCGCGGCCTGGGCGCCGAGCTGGACCGGCAGATCGACGCCGAGGAGGGCGCGTGACCGTCTCCCTGGCGCCGTTCCTGGCCTGCCTCGTGATGATCACGACGGGCGTGACGCTGCTGCTGGAGCGGAGCCTGGTACGCGCGCTCGCCGGCGTCATCGTCCTCGGCAACGGCGTGAACCTGCTGATCGTCACGGCGGGGAGCAGCGCCGGCGGCCCGCCCATCCTGGGGTTCACGCCGCCCGCCAGGATGGCCGATCCGCTGCCGCAGGCGATGGTGCTCACCGCCATCGTGATCACCATGGGCGTGACGGCGTTCCTGCTGGCCATGGTGCACAGGACGTGGCAGCTGACGGGGTCCGACGAGGTGCAGGACGACACCGAGGACCGGCGCGTACGGCTGCGCTCGCGGCGGGGCGAGCTGGGCGACGCGGTGCGCCGCAGGGTGGACGACTACCGCCGGCTGGTCGTGCGGCAGCGGGCCGAGCTGGCGAACCTGCAGACCGAGCAGGCCGAACGGGAGCGGCTGCAGGAGGCCGACCTGGAGCAGCGCCTGGCCCGGGTGTACGAGGAGCTCGAGGAGTGGATGCGCCTGGGACGGGAGCAGGGACTGTCGGAGGAGGATCTGCACCGGCGCTTCGAGGAGGCCGGGCTGCGGGAGGAGGCGCGGGCGGAGGACAACCTCGCACGCATCGAGGAGTTGCGTGACGAGCACGTCCGCCGGCGGGCGGCCCAGGCGGCCGAGGTGAAGGAACTGCGCAGGAGGTTGCGGGTGCGGCAGCGCGAGGCGCGCAGGCAGATGCGGGCGGCCATCAGGGAGGAGCGCGAGCGCCAGGCCCTCGCGCAGGACCCCGACCTGGAGGGGGACGACTGATGGACCGCCGCTTCGACGCGGAAGAGGGCTGAGCGTGGTGCCGTCCCTGCCCGTGGAGAGCCTCATCTGCGTGCCGGTGCTGCTGCCGCTGCTGGCCGCCGGGGTGAAACTGGCCATCGGCGGCCGGCTGCGACGGCTGCAGTCGGTCATCAGCCTCGTCACCCTCGGCCTGTCGCTCGCCGTGTCCGTGGTGCTGCTGGTGGCGGCCGAGTCGCGCGGCCCGCTGGTCACCGAGTTGGGCGGGTGGCCGTCGCCGATCGGCATCTGCCTGGTCGCCGACCGGCTCTCGACCCTGGTGCTGGTGATCTCGTCGGCGGTGACGTTCTGCGTGATGGTGTACTCGGTCGCCAACGCCTACGACGAGCAGGAGCACGACGCTCCCATGGCGATCTTCCATCCGGCCTTCCTCGTGATGGTTGCCGGGGTGGCGGACGCGTTCCTGTCCGGCGACCTGTTCAACCTGTTCGTGGCGTTCGAGCTGCTGCTGAGCGGCTCGTACGTGCTGCTCACGTTCGGCGGCACCGAGGCCAGGATCCGGGCCGGCGCGACGTACACGCTGATGGCCCTGGCCTCGTCCATGTTGTTCCTGGTGGCGCTGGCGATCACCTACGGGGCGACGGGGACGCTGGTGCTGGCGCAGCTCGCCGAGCGGTTCCCGCCGCTGCCCGAGCAGGTGAAGCTGCTGGTGGAGCTGACGCTGCTGCTGGCGTTCGCGATCAAGGCGGCGATCTTCCCCATGTCGGCGTGGCTGCCCGACTCCTACCCGACCGCGCCGACTCCGGCCACGGCCGTGTTCGCCGGCCTGCTCACCAAGGTCGGCGTTTACTCGATCATCAGGCTGGAGGCGCTGCTGTTCCCCGGCGGCCCGGTGTCGACGCTGCTGATGTGGCTGGCGCTGGCCACCATGCTGGTGGGCGTGCTGGGCGCGGTCGCGCAGACCGACCTCAAGCGCATGCTCTCGTTCACGCTGGTCAGCCACATCGGCTACATGGTGTTCGGCGTGGGGTTGTCCACGCGGGCCGGGCTGTCCGGCGCGATCTTCTACGTGGTGCACCACATCACCGTGCAGACGAGCCTGTTCCTGGTGACGGGGATGATCGAGCGGCGTCTCGGCACGACGTCGGTGATCAGGCTCGGCGGCCTGATGAAGGCCACGCCGCTGATCGCGGTGCTGTTCTTCGTGCCGGCCATGAACCTGTCGGGCATCCCGCCCATGTCGGGCTTCCTGGGCAAGCTGCTGCTGGTGCAGGCCGGGCTGGCGGCCGGCGGCTGGCAGGCGGGCATGCTGGTGGCCGCGAGCCTCGTCACGAGCCTGCTCACGCTGTACGCCCTCGCCAAGGCCTGGAACAGGGCGTTCTGGAGCGCTTCGCGCGCCGAGCGGGTGGGCACGGTGGTGGAGAGCGAGGAGGACACCGGCGAGGACCCGATGGTGACCACGACGTCGCTGCCGGCGGCCCTGACCGCGTCGGTGACGGCACTGGTGGCGCTCGGCCTGTCGTTCACAGTGCTCGCCGGGCCGCTGTCGGCGCTGGCCGAGCGGGCGGCGAGCGAACTGATGGCGCGCGAGCCGTACATCTCGGCGGTCCTGGGGAGGCAACGGTGAACCTGAACGTGCTGGCGCCGCGGGTGTTCGGCAGGCGGGTGCCGCTGCCGCTGGTCGCCTGGCTGACGCTCGTGTGGACGGCGTTGTGGGGGGACGTCAGCGCCGGCAACCTGCTGGGCGGGCTGGCCGCCGGAGCCGTGGTGACCTGGCTGCTGCCGCTGCCCGCCGTGGACCCCGGCATCAGGGTGAACCCGGCCGGCCTGGTGCGGTTCCTGCTCTGGTTCGCCGCGGAGGGGGTGGTCTCGACCCTGCGGGTCGTGTACTGGGTGGTCCACCCGGGCCCGCCGCCGACGCAGGTCGTCCGCGTGCGGCTGCGCACCTCGTCGGAGTCCATGGTCGTCCTGACCATGGTCGCGATCACCTCCGTGCCCGGCAGCCTGGTGGCGGAGCTCTACCCCGAGGAACACGAGGTGGCGGTGCACGTGCTGGGGCTCCCAGGCGAGGTCACCGAGGCCGTGCGGGCGGACATCACCGCGCTGGAGAGGCGCATAGTGGAGGCCTTCGGCACCCGGGCCGACAGGGAGGAGCTGCGGTGAAGGCGGTGTACCTGGTGGCGATCGGCCTGCTCGGCTGCGGGGCGGCCGCCACGCTCTTCCGGCTGTGGCGCGGGCCCTCGATGCTCGACCGGGCCGTGGCCCTGGACGTGCTGACGGCCATGGCGATGTGCGGCGCGGGGGCGTTCGCGGTGGTCATGGACGACTACTCGGACCTGCCGATCCTGCTGGTGCTGTCGCTGCTGGGGTTCGTCGGCTCGGTGTCGCTGGCCCGCTTCTTCTCGGGGAGGTCGCGGTGAGCGCGCTCGACGTGGCGGCGGCGGCCTTCCTGCTGCTGGGGTCGGTGCTGGCGCTGGCGGCCGGCATCGGCCTCGTACGGTTCCGCACCACGCTGGATCGTATGCACGCCGGCACGAAACCGCAGGTGCTGGGCGTGCTGCTGGTGCTGTTCGCCATGTGGCTGCACCGGCCCACGTGGGCGACCGCCGGCCCGCTGCTGCTGGCCGGGATCTCCCAGGTGATCACCGTGGCGGTGGCGGCCTACATGGTGGCCAGGGCGTCCTATGCCCGGGGGTCGTCGGCGCCGCCCGACGACGGCTCGACGGCGCCGCCCGGCGACTGATCCGACCTGGTCAGCGCCGGCTGGCCGAACCAGGTCCACAACGCCAGCAGGGCCAGCACGCCCGCGGTGGCCCCCGCCAGCACGGCATCGAACAGGTGGTCGATCACGAACATCGTGGCCGTGGTCATGGACACGGCCAGGGCGAGCGCGCCGGCCAGGCCGGAACGGTTGGAGCGGCGTACCAGCGTCTCCTTGCGCCCCTGCCGGAACAGCACGCGGTGCTGCGCGGTCGGCGCGATGTACCAGATGGACGCGAGGGCGGCGCTGACCAGCGCCGCGTAGTAGAGCCACTGGTCGGCCCGGTCGATCCGGGTGAACCCGGGTGAGAACGGCACCGTCAGCAGGAACGCGAACAGCACCTGCACCCCGGTCACCGCCACTCGGGCTCCCTGCAGGAGCTCGACGAAGTTCCGATCCGCCCGCTCCCCGTGCGACTCCTCTTTCACCGCACCCTCCCACCCGTGACGCGCGGCCCCTCTCCTTCCTCCGGCGCGGCGGCTAAAACCTTGACAGAACCTTGACCGGCGTAATGGGCAGGTCGCGCACACGATGGCCGGTCGCGTGGTGCACGGCGTTGCCGATGGCCGCGGCCGTGCCGACGATGCCGATCTCGCCGATGCCCTTGCTGCCCATCGGGTTGAGCTCGCCGTCCTGCTCGTCCAGCCAGACCGCCTCGACGTGCGGCACGTCCGCGCAGGCGGGCACGTGATACTGCGCCAGGTCCCTGCGCAGGAACCCGCCGAACTCCTCGTCGGTGAGCGTCTCCTCCATCAGCGCCATCCCGAGGCCCATGGTCATCCCGCCGACGAACTGCGACCTGGCCAGCTTGGGCTCCACGATGCGCCCGGCGGCGAAGACGCCGAGCAGGCGCGGCACGCGGATCTCGCCGGTCACGGAGCTGACCCTGACCTCGGCGAACTGCGCGCCGAAGGCGTGCCTGGCCAGCTGCGCGTCGTTCCCGACCTCGCCGGTGGTGTCGGCCCGGCCCTCCTTGCCGTCGCCGTTCATGAGCTCCTCGCAGGCCCGTACGACGGCCGACCCCCACGAGGCCGTGCCCATGGAGCCGCCGGCGACGGGCGCCTCCGGCAGGTCGCTGTCGCCGAGCTCGACGTGCACCTGATCGGGTGGGACGCCGAGCGTGTCCGCGGCGATCCTGGCCAGCGTGGTACGGGCGCCGGTGCCGATGTCGGCGGCGGCCACCTGGACGACGTAGTCACCGTCGCGCACGAAGACGAACGCGCTGGCCGGGCGGCGCCTGGACGGATAGGTGGAGGCGGCCACGCCGGTGCCGACCAGCCACTCCCCCTCGCGCCTGACGCCGGGCTCGGGGTCGCGGTGCCGCCAGCCGAAGCGGCGGGCGCCCTCGCGCAGGCACATGACGAGGTTGCGGGAGCTGAACGGCAGCCCGCCCTCCGGCTCGGCGTCGGCGTCGTTGACGACGCGCAGCTCGACGGGGTCCATGCCGAGGGCGCAGGCGAGCTCGTCCATGGCGGACTCGAGCGCGTACATGCCGGGGCACTCCCCCGGCGCGCGCATCCACGACGGGGTGGCCACGTCCAGCCGGACCAGCCGGTGCGCGGTGCGCAGCGCGGGCGTGGCGTACATGACGCGGGCCGGGGTCGCGGTCTGCTCGGCGAACTCCACCAGCGTCGAGCTCTGCTCGTACGCCACGTGCTCCACCGCCGTGAGCCGGCCGCCGGCGTCCGCGCCGAGCCGCAGCCGCTGGATCGTCGGCGTGCGGTAGCCGGTGACGTCGAACATCTGCTGCCGGGTCAGCGCGATCTTGACCGGGCGGCCCGCGGCCCTGGCCGCCAGGGCGGCGAGCACGGCGTGCGGCCTGGTGGAGCCCTTCGCCCCGAAGCCGCCGCCGACGTGCCTGGACACCACGCGCACGTCCTCCCGCGGCAGGCCGAACGTCTGCGCGATGGTGTCGCGGTCGGGGGACGCGCCCTGCGTGCTGTCGTAGACCAGCAGCCTGCCCTCGGGGTCCCACACGGCCACCGCGGCGTGCGGCTCCATCGGGTTGTTGTGCAGGACAGGGGTCGAGTAGGTCACGTCCACGCTCGCGGCGGCGCCGGCGAGGCCCGCCTCGACGTCGCCCTTCACGGTGTCGGACGGGTAGTTGGGGTTGACGACGTCCGGCCGGTAGAAGCCGGGATGATCGGTGCGCAGGGCGACGTCGTGGTCGTCCGGCTCGTACTCGACGCGCACGGCCGCGGCGGCGGCTCGGGCGTTCTCGTAGGTGTCGGCGACGACGGCGGCGACGATCTGGCCGCGGTAGGCGACGTCGCGGCTCTGGAAGAGCGCCAGCTCGGCGTCGGCGTCCTCGGCCAGCGGGGGCGGGTCCTCGCAGGACAGCACGGCCAGCACACCGGGCATCTCGCGGGCCCCGGCGTCGTGGACGCGGACGATGCGGCCCTTGGCGACCAGCGACTGCACGGGATAGGCGTAGGCGACGGCTTCGACCGGGTATTCGGCCGCGTACGTGGCCAGCCCGGTGACCTTGACGCGGCCCTCGACGCGGTTCACGGTGCCAGCTCCTCGAGGGTCGCGACGATCAGGTTTCTGGCCAGCGGCAGCTTGTAGGCGTTGCGCGGCAGCGGGCGGGCCTGCTCGAGCTCGGCCTCCGCGGCCTCCAGGAACGCCGCGCCGGTGGCGGGCCCGCCGATCAGCAGCCGCTCGGCGCGCGTGGCACGCCACGGGACGTGGGCCACGCTGCCGAGCGCGATGCGGCAGTCGCTCACGACGCCGTCGGAGCCGACGTCGAGCGAGGCGGCGATGGACACGAGCGCGAACGCGAACGACGCCCGCTCGCGCACCTTCCGGTACGCGGAGGCTCCCGGCGGCGGCGCGGGCAGCTCCACGGCCGTGATCAGGTCGCCGGGTTCCAGCACCGTGTCGCGTTCCGGCTCGTCGCCCGGCAGGCGGTGCAGCCCGGGCATGGGAATGATCCGGTCGCCTCCCTGTCCGGTGACGTGCACCTCGGCGTCCAGCGCGGCCAGCGCGACCGCCATGTCCGACGGGTGGGTGGCCACGCACGCGCCGGAGGCGCCGAGCACGGCCAGGTTGCCGTGGTCGCCTTCGATGGCCGGGCAGCCGGAGCCCGGCCGGCGCTTGTTGCACGGCCTGCTCACGTCCTGGAAGTAGGCGCAGCGGGTGCGTTGCAGCAGGTTGCCGGCCACGGTCGCCATGTTGCGCACCTGCCCGGACGCCCCGGCCAGCACCGCCCGCGCGAGCATCGGGTAGCGGGTGCGCACGAGCGGGTCGGCGGCGAGATCGGTGTTGCGCACGGCCGCGCCCACGCGGAGCCGGTCGCCGACCGGCTCGATCACGTCGAGAGGCAGCCGGCTGACGTCCACCAGCTGGTCGGGCTCGGCCACGCCGAGCCGCATGAGGTCGACCAGGTTGGTGCCGCCGCCGAGGTACATGGTGCCGGGCCGGAACCGGCGCACGGCGTCGGACGGGCTGCCGGGGCGGGCGTACTCGAAGCGCTTCACGGGGCGGCCTCGGCGATCGCCTTGACGATGTTGACGTAGGCGCCGCATCTGCACAGGTTGCCGCTCATCCGTTCCCTGATCTCCTCGGGCGTCAGCTCTGGATCGAGCGCGACATCGCCGGTGACGGCGCTCGGCCCCGGCTCGCCCAGCATGGCCACGGCCGAGCAGAGCTGGCCCGGCGTGCAGTAGCCGCACTGGAACGCGTCGTGTTCCATGAAGGCCGCCTGCAGCGGATGCAGGTCGTCCCCCTCGGCCAGTCCTTCGACGGTGACGACCTCGCAGCCGTCCACGGCGACCGCCAGCGCGAGGCACGCGTTGGCCCGCCGCCCGTCGATGAGGACCGTGCACGCGCCGCACTGCCCGTGGTCGCAGCCCTTCTTGGCGCCGATCAGCCCCAGCCGCTCGCGCAGCAGATCGAGCAGCGACATCCGCGGGTCGACGTCGACCGCGTGGGGTGTGCCGTTCACCTTCAGGGTGATGTCCATGGCGCACGACTACCCGACGCCCTCACCGAGCAATCCTGAGGACGCCAAATCCAGACGGAGCCTTGATTTGCCCAGTTTTGCGGGACCGCTGCCGGGTAGCGCGGCGGTCATGGGGCGGGCCATGGACGAACAGACGACGGACTCCGCGGCGATCCTGACCGTGAACGCCGGCTCGTCGAGCCTGCGCCTCGATCTCGTCCAGGGCGGCAGCGTGCTCGACAGCGCGCACGCCGAGCGCGCCGCCGACCCGGGCGCCGCGGGGGAGGCGCTGTCGGCGTTCCTCGGCGGCCACTTCGACCGCGACATCCGGGCCGTGGCGCACCGGCTGGTGCACGGCGGCGACGTCGTCCGCGCCCCGGCGGTCGCCGACGACGAGACGGTCGCCGCGTTGCGCGGCGTCACGGGCCTGGCGCCGCTGCACCTGCCGCCCGCGCTGGCCCTGCTGGACGCGGCCCGCGAGCAGCTGCCGGCCGTGCCACACGTGCTCTGCCCCGACACCGCCTTCCACGCCGGCCTGCCGGACGCGGCGGCGGTCTATCCGCTGCCGTCCGAATGGCGCCGGCGGCACGGCCTGCGCCGGTACGGCTTCCACGGCCTGTCGTACGCCTGGGCCGCGAGACGGGTGGCCGACCTGCTCGGCAGACCGCTCGAGGAGCTGGACCTGGTGCTGGCGCACCTGGGCGGCGGCTGCTCCGTGTGCGCGGTGTCGGGCGGGCGCAGCCTGGACACCTCGATGGGGTTCACTCCGCTCGACGGGCTGCCCATGAGCAAGCGCTCGGGCAGCGTGGACCCGGGGATGCTGGTGTGGCTGTTGTCGGAGGGCCACCTGTCGGTGGCGGAGCTCGGCGAAGGGCTGGAACGGCGGTCGGGGCTGCTCGGCCTGTCCGACGGCCTGTCCGGTGACACGCGCGACCTGGTCAAGGCCGAGCGTGACGGTGACGACGCGGCCGGGCTGGCGCTGCGCGTGCTCGCCCACCGGGTGAGCAGGGAGATCGCCGCCGCGGCCACCTCGCTCCGGCGGATCGACGCCCTCGTGTTCACCGGGGAGATCGGCTGGGACCAGCCCGAGGTGCGCGAAGCCGTCTGCGGCCGTCTCGGCCTGCTCGGCGTGCTGCCGCCCGTACGCGGCAACCGCCACGACGACGGGCCGGTCAGCGCGCCCGGCGCCGCCGTGCCCGTCCTGGTGGTCCAGGTGCGCGAGGAGCTGCAGCTCGCCCGCGAGTGCCTGGACGTCCTCGCGGACACGGATTCCTGACGGAGCGCCACCAGGCCCGCGGGCCCGCGCCGACGCTGTCCGCGGCGCCCGGCGTTTGGACGACTGTCGGTGGCGGGTGATTGGATCCCTGCTGTGGAGGCGTCGGTCGAGCAGCTCGTCTACGTCCGCGAGGACGCATACACCGTGGCGCGCATGAGCGCCGACGGTGTGCCCGGCTTCGTGGCCACCGGGCGGGCGCTGGGCGGGGTGCAGCCGGGCGAGACGCTGCGGTTGTCCGGCGACTGGAGCAGGCATCCGCGCCACGGCAGGCGGTTCGCGGTGAGCGCGTGCGAGCGGGTGACGCCCTCCTCGGTCCGCGCCATCCGCATCTATCTCGGATCGGGGCTGATCAGGGGCATCGGGCCGCGGCTGGCGTACGCGATCGTCGACCACTTCGGCGAGGCCACGCTCAAGGTGATCGACGCCGAGCCTGAGCGGCTCACCGAGGTCGTCAACATCGGGCCGCAGCGGCAGGGGCAGATCGTCCAGGCGTGGCAGGAGCAGAAGGCGATCGCCGCGCTCATGGTGACGTTGCAGGGCCTGGGGGTCAGCCCGCTGCTGGCCGCGAAGATCTACCAGGTGTTCGGTCCCGACGCCGACGAGGTCCTGGCCACCGACCCGTACGCGCTCATCGGGCGGGTCAGGGGCATCGCCTTCCGGGTCGCCGACAGGATCGCGCTGCAGTCGGGGGTGCCCGAGCGCAGCCCGCAGCGGGTCAAGGCGGCCCTGCTCGACCGCGTCGAGGCGGCGGGCAACCGCGACGGCCACTGTTTCGTCCCCGTCGCCGCCCTGGTCAGAGAGACGGCGGAGCTGATCGAGCAGGATGAGGAGCTGGTGCGGCCGATGGTCGACGCGCTCGTGGGCGAGCGCCGGCTGGTCGTGGAGACCGCCCCCGACCGGCCCGGGCAGGCGGTCGCCTACGCCAAGCACGTCCACGCCCGCGAGGTGGCGCTGACCGAGCAGCTCACCCGGCTGGCGCGCGCCCGCTCCACGCTGCCGCTGCGTGCCTTCCGGGAGGACCCTGAGCTCCACGACGACCAGCGCGCCGCCGTCAACATGGCGCTGACCAGCACGCTCTCCCTCCTCACCGGCGGCCCGGGGTGCGGCAAGAGCCACACGGTGAAGGCCATCGCGACCACCGTCAGGGCCGCGGGCGGCACGGTGACGCTCACCGCGCCCACGGGCAAGGCGGCCAAGCGGTTGTCCGAGCTCACCGGGCTGCCGGCCATGACCGTGCACCGGATGCTCGCCCAGCAGCCCGATCCCGACCCCGAGACGCTGTTCGACGAGCGGCCGGCCCGGGCCGACCTCATCGTGGTGGACGAGGCGTCCATGCTCGACCTCCACCTGGCGACCCGGCTGACCGCGGCCGTGCCGTCCGGCAGCCACCTGCTGCTGATCGGCGACAGCGACCAGCTCCCGAGCATCGGTCCCGGCGACGTGCTGGCCGACCTGCTGCGCGTCACGGAGATCCCGCGGGTCCAGCTCACCCACGTCTTCCGGCAGGCGGGCGGCAGCGGCATCATCGACGCCGCCCACCGCATCCGCGCCGGCCGGTCGCCCGCGGTGGGGGGCGGGTTCTGGTTCGAGGAGCTCGACGATCCCGAGCAGGTCGCCCGGCGGGTCGCCCACCTGGCGATGGTGGCGATCCCGCGCAAGCAGCAGGTCGAGCCCGGCCAGGTCCAGGTGTTGTGCCCGATGCGCCGGGGCGAGACGGGCGCCGCCGCGCTCGGGCGGCTGATCCAGGACCAGCTCAACCCCGCCGCCGACGGCAAGGCCGAGCACTGGTCGGGGGCGACGGTGTTCAGGGTGGGCGACCGGGTCATGCCGATCCGCAACAACTACGACAAAGGCGTCTTCAACGGCGAGACGGCGACCGTCACCGCGGTGATCCCGGAGGAGCGGATGATCGAGATCCGCACCGACGACGGCGAGAGCGTGCGCTACGGGTTCGACGAGCTCGACGATCTGACCCATGCCTACGCCATCAGCGTGCACCGCTCGCAGGGCAGCGAATACCCGTTCGTGGTCGCGCCGATCGTGGCCGAGGCCGGAGGCGTCATGTTGCGGCGCAAGCTGCTCTACACGCTGGTCACCAGGGCCAAGGCGTGGGTCGTGCTGGTGGGGCAGCGCGAGGCGCTGGAGCTGGCGGTGCACCGGGTGGGCCGGCGCAGGAACACCGGCCTGGCCCGGCGCCTGGCTCTCAGCCTCGAGAGCTGACGTCGCCCGCCATGGCCCGTCGCACGGCCGTTGAATGGCCCCGTTGAATGGCTGGGGCAAAGCGGTTGACGGGCGCGGGACGATGGGGTGGTGGACGAGCGTCGCCAGACACGGATCTCGAAATACCTGGCCCGGCACCTGCGGCACGACCCGCAGCGCATCGGGCTGGCGCTCGACGCCCAGGGATGGACGCCGGTCGACGAGCTGCTGCGGGCCGCCGCCGCGCACGGGTTCCCGTTCACGGAGGCGGAGCTGGGCCAGGTCGTCGCCACCAACGACAAGCGGCGCTACACGATGGCGGACGGCCGCATCCGGGCCAACCAGGGGCACTCGGTGCCGGTCGACCTCGATCTGCCCGCCGTCGCGCCTCCCGAGACGCTCTATCACGGCACCGTGCGGCGGTTCGTGGCGCCGATCAAGGAGGAGGGGCTGCGGCCGATGAGCCGGCACCACGTGCACCTGTCGCCCGATCGGGAGACGGCTACGCGGGTGGGCGGCCGCCGGGGCGTTCCCGTGGTGCTCGTGGTGGCGGCCGGGGCGATGCACAGGGACGGGCACGTGTTCCTGCGCAGCGCCAACGGGGTGTGGCTGGCCGACCACGTGCCGCCCGGCTACCTCCGCTTTCCCTCCGGTTGATCGGCGGTGAAGCGACGGTGTGGCCGCGGCGTCACGACCAGGGCGCGACGGGGTGATCGCGGCCCGGCGGCGGGAGCGTCCGGCGCGAGGTGATCGCGGTCATGGCGTGGTGGCTTGGCGGAGCGCGTCGCGGGCGGCCATGAGAGCGAAGCCGAGCAGGTTGAGGCCCGGCCACGTCGCGGGCGAGGCGGCGCGCTCGTCGGTGGCCGCCAGTCCGATGCCCCACACCCGGTCGAGCGGGCTCGCCTCCACCAGCACCCGGTTCGACGTCCCCCGCAGGAACGCGGCCAGCTCCGCGTGCTGCCCGAACTTGGCGATGCTCCCCCGCACCACGATGCCGTAGCGGTGGGTGCCCCATGTCGCCTCGTCGAAGCCGCGCACGGTGCGGCCGAGGGCTTTCGCCTCACCCGGGTGGCCGGCGGCGAGGATCTTGGCCGCGCTTTCCTCGTCACCGAACAACCACGCCTTGTGCGCCATCATGTAGTGCTCGGCCGAGGCGTACGTGTGCCCGTCCTCGTGGAACGTGACCGGCCACCACTGGCTGAGGCAGCCCGGGCCTGGGCCGCCGTCGCGGGCCGGCCGGTGGCCCCAGAAGAAGAGGAACTTCAGTGGCCGGCCCGCACGTTCCGCGGCGATCGTCTCCGCGACGGTCATCGGAAGGGGAGCGTCGTCTGGCATGGCCTCAACCTACGGGACCGGCTCCGGCCGGGCAGCGTGACCCGCGTCCGGGTAAAGAACGGGTGCGCCGGGGCTACCCGCGTGGGCGCCGGGTAGCCGGAGCGCATGGCAAAGAAGAAGGAACCGGCCGAGGGTGACGAGGTCACCTGGCGCAGCCACGGCTCCACCGCCAAGGGCAAGGTGGAGAAGAAGCTCACCAAGAGGCAGAAGGAGGCCGGCCGCACGGTCGCGGCCTCTCCCGAGGAGCCCCAGTACGTGGTGCGCAGCGAGAAGAGCGGCAAGAAGGCCGTGCACAAGCCGTCGGCGCTGCGCAAGGAAGGCTCGTGAGCGAGGACCGCCGGCAGGTCGCGGCCGAGTTCGGCAAGTCCGTGAACATGACCGCCGGCGAGCTCGAACGCTGGCTGGCCACCGACGAGTCCCTGGCGGTGGGGCAGAAGGACGGCGGCGGCGAGTCGGTCGGCCACGAGTCCGGCAGGAGGATCGTCGACCTCCTCCGGAAGAAGAAGGGCGACTGGACGGACGACGACTACGACCACATGAACAAGGTCGTCGGCTACGTCCACCGCCACCTCGCGCAGCGCCCTTCCGGCGACGTCACGGCGTCCAGGTGGCGTTACTCGCTGATGAACTGGGGCCATGATCCACTCAAGTGACGCGGGGGGTGTTCACGGGCGGACGACTCTGGTGCGCCGGCGCCCTGGAAGGCTGTTACCGTAGTGCGCTGTGAGCAGGGGAAGTCTCTCGGCTTCGACTGCCTGCTGAGGTTTCCCTAGGGGCGTGCACGATGCGTGACATGCGGGGCGGCGATCGATGATGGGCGCGACACCGCCCTTTCCAGCCAGAATCCGGCATCCCGCCCAGCTCGTGGTCGCCGCGTTCGGCCTGGCCGTGGCCGTCGGCACCGCCCTGCTCTCGCTGCCGATCGCCACCGAAGAGGGCGAGGCCACGGACACCGTGGTCGCGCTGTTCACCGCCGCCTCTGCCGTCTGCGTCACCGGGCTGGCCGTCGTCGACACCGCGTCACACTGGTCGGCGTTCGGCGAAGTGGTGATCGCCGGGCTGTCCCAGGCGGGCGGCCTCGGGATCATGACGCTGGCCACCCTGTTCACCCTGTTCATCTCGGGCCGGCTGGGACTGCGGGCGCGGATCGCCGCCCAGACGGAGACCAAGACGCTGAGCATGAGCGACGTGCGCAAGCTGGTGCGCAAGATCTTCCTGTTCAGCCTGGCCTGCGAGGCCGTCGCCGCCGTCCTGCTCACCGGCCGCTTCGTCATCGGCTACGGCGAGTCCTTAGGCCGCGCCGCCTATCTGGGCGCCTTCCACGCGATCTCCGCCTTCAACAGCTCCGGGTTCGTGCTCTGGCCGGACAACTTCATCCGGTTCGTCGCCGACCCGTGGATCTGCCTGACCATCGCGACCGCGGCCATCGTCGGCGGGCTGGGCTTCCCCGTGGTGTTCGAGCTGGCCCGGTCATGGCGGCATCCGAGCAGATGGACGGTGCTGACCAGGATCACCGTCGCGGTGACCGTGACGTTGCTGGTGTTCGGCACTCTCGTCTTCCTGGCCACCGAATGGCGCAACCCCCGGACGTTCGGCCCGCTCGACGACGGCGGCAAGCTGCTGGCCGCCTTCTTCACGTCGGTGATGCCGCGCTCGGCCGGGTTCAACGTCGTCGACATCGGGCAGATGTACCCGTCGAGCTGGCTGGCCACCGACCTGCTGATGTTCATCGGCGGGGGCAGCGCCGGCACCGCGGGCGGCATCAAGGTGACCACGATCGGGATGCTCGCGTTCATCGTCTGGGCCGAGCTCCGCGGGGAGAGCAGGGTGAACATCGGTCACCGGCGGCTTCCCGAGACCACGCAGCGCCAGGTGGTCACGATCACGGTGATGGGCGTCGCGCTCGTGACCGTGTCGACGTACGCGCTGCTCGCGCTCACCCCCCACAGGCTGGACCAGGTGCTGTTCGAGGTGATCTCGGCGTTCGGCACGGCGGGCCTGTCCACCGGCATCACCCCGGAAGTCGGCACGGCCGGGCACCTGCTCCTGACGGTGCTGATGTTCATCGGCCGGATCGGCCCCCTCACCCTGGGCTCGGCCCTGGCACTCAACAGGCGCGCCCGCCACTACGAGCTACCCGAGGAGCGAGTCATCGTTGGCTGAGTACAAAGGCGACCCCGTCGTCGTCATCGGGCTGGGGCGATTCGGTACGTCCCTGGCGCTGGAGCTCACCCGGCGCGGCACCGAGGTGCTGGCCATCGACAGCCGGCCCAAGATCACGCAGAGCCTGGCCGGGCGGATCACCCAGATCGCGACCGCGGACGCCACCGACATCGAAGCGCTGCGCCAGCTCGGAGTGTCCGACTTCTACCAGGCGGTGGTGGCCGTGGGCAGCGACATCGAGGCCAGCATCCTGACCACGTCGCTGCTGGTCGAACTGGAGATCAACGACATCTGGGCCAAGGCCATCAGCACCCAGCACGGCCGCATCCTCAGCCGCATCGGCGCCCACCACGTCGTCTTCCCCGAGCACGACATGGGCGAGCGGGTCGCCCACCTGGTCAGCGGCCGGATGCTCGACTACATGCAGGTGGACGACGACTTCGCGCTGGCCAAGACCACGCCGCCCAAGGAATATGTCGGCATCCCGCTCGGCCAGTCCAACCTGCGCCGCAAGTACGGGGTCACCATCGTGGCGGTCAAGCCCCCGGGCGAGGAGTTCACCTACGCCACCGCGGAGACCGAGCTGTCCTACGGGGACGTGGTCCTCGTCTCCGGCCGTACCGAACAGGTCGAACGCTTCGCGGAGCTGCCATGAGGACCAGGCTCCAGCTGCGGAGGTCATGATGCGCGCACGCGATCTCACGGTCGAGTTCCCCACCGTCACCATGGACACGCCGGCGCTGGAGGCGGCCAGGCTGCTGGCCGAGCGCGATCTGCCCGGGCTCATCCTGGTCGACGACGCCGGGATGCCGGTCAGCATCCTGCCCGGCACGCAGGTGCTGCGCCTGGCGGTGCCCGCCTACTGCCGGGACGACCCGGCGCTGGCCCGGGTGGTCGACGAGGCCCATGCCGACCTCTTCCTGCGGCAGCTCGGGGGCCGCTCCGTCCGGGAGTGCCTGCCGGAGCAGCCGCGCGAGCTGCCGGTTGCCGACATGACGGCGACGGTGCTGGAGCTGGCGGCGCTGATGGCGCGTACGCGCAGCCCGCTGGTGGCCGTCGTGGACGACGGGAGGCTGGCCGGCGCGGTCACCCTGCAATCCCTCCTCGACCGCGCCCTCGAGCTGTGACCCGCGCCCTCCGGGCGGCTCGTGGGTGCTGAACTCGACCTTCTCCCCGTCCACCTCCGGCAACGACTCGGCCGGAGCCGGTCGCAGCTTGAGGTCGGGCGTGCGCCGTACGAGCCCGTCGAAGATCAGCGAGCCCCCGTCCGGGGCGTAGCCGAGAACCGGGTTGAGCGAGTCGGGCTCCGAGCTGAGGCCCAGCACGGCGGTGTTCTGTGCGGCCGGAGCCGCGGGCGGCTGCGAGGGCGCCGAACACGCGGTCAACGCCAGGACAAACACCCCGAACAGTGCCGATCTTCGCTTCATGCTCGCGACCTTAAAGCGAAGTTCTTCCTATTGCAAGAGTGTTGCAATAGTGGCGCATCGCATCGGCCGCCCGTGCCAGGACTCGCCCGGGCGGGCCGTTACACGGTCGCAACCTCGGCGACGGCATCCTAGGTTCGGTGGAACTCCGTGAAGCGGACCGTCTCCTCGCCGCCGCACGCGCGCTGCTGGGCGAGCACGCCGTCGTGCACCGGCAGGCCGCGGCCGCCCTCGACAAGGTGCGCCTCGACGCGGCCAGGACGCAGCTGGAGTCGGTCCCGATCTCCCGGCTGAAAGACGTCACCGACGGCCGGCTGCGCGTCGCCACCCTGGAGAAGGCCGGTTACACCACCGTGCGGCAGGTGCTGGACGCCTCGGCGTACCGGCTGCAGCTGCTTCCGGGGATCGGCGCGCGGACGGCGGGCCACATCCACGCGGCCGCCCGGCAGATCGAGCGGGCGGCGGCCGACGCCGCGAGCGTCCGCATCGACGTCGAGCACCACGACCAGCCGGTCACCGACCTCGTGATCGCCCTGCACCGCCTGGTGCGGGTGGGCCCCGACCTGCCCCGGGCCGTCGCAGCCGCCCGCGACCTGGACGGGCGGCTGGGGCCTTTGCTGGCCGCGGCCAGGCCGGCGCGCAGCCGCCTGCGCATGTGGTTCACGCTGCCCAAGCGGCGGCAGCGGGCACGCGACGCGCTGGCCGAGATCTCCGGCCTGCTCGACGCCTCGGCGGAGACACCGTTGCTGCTCGCCCAGGTCACCACCGATCTGCTGCGCCCGCCCGCGTCCGACCCGGAGGCGTGGGCGGACTTCGAGTCCCGCTCCCCCGAATACTTCGGCCTGCTGACCGACCTCGCCGGGGAACCCCTGCCGGCGGGCGAGACCTCGCTGCCCGACGACCTGGCGGCCAAGGTCGGCGGGCAGCCGCTCGACGACACCTGCCGCCGGGTGTCGCTCCGCGGCTACCAGGCGTTCGGCGCCCGTTTCGCCCTCGCCCAGGAACGCGTGATCATCGGCGACGAGATGGGCCTGGGCAAGTCGATCGAGGCCATCGCCGTGATGGCGCACCTCAGGGCGGAGGGGGCGACACATTTCCTGGTGGCGTGCCCCACGAGCGTCCTGATCAACTGGGTGCGGGAGATCGAGTCGCGCAGCACCCTGCGCGCCCACCCGCTGCACGGGCCCGACAGGCTCGCGGCCCAGCAGGAGTGGGAGCGGCAGGGCGGCGTCGCCGTGGTCACCCTCGACAGCCTCCACCGGCTCGGCACGGAGGCCGTGCCCGGCCTGCTCGTCGTGGACGAGGCCCACTACGTGAAGAACCCGCAGGCCAAGCGGTCCCAGACGGTCGCCTCATGGTGCCGGCGCGTCGACCGGGTGCTCTTCCTGACCGGCACGCCGATGGAGAACCGCGTGGAGGAGTTCCGCGTGCTGGTCTCCTACCTGCGGCCCGAGCTGGCCGCAGGCCTGCGCAACAGCGACATGGTGGCGGGCGCGCAGGCGTTCAGGAAGGCGGTCGCGCCCGTCTACCTGAGGCGCAACCAGCAGGACGTGCTGGCCGAGTTGCCCGACCGGGTCGACGCGGACGAGTGGGTGGAGTTCAGCGGCGCCGACTTCGCGGCCTACCGGCAGGCCGTGTCCGACGGCAACTTCATGGCCATGCGCCGCGCCGCCTACGCCGAGCCCTCCACCTCGGCCAAGCTGAAGCGCCTGCTCGAACTCGTCGAGGACGCCGAGGCCAACGGGCTCAAGGTGGTCGTGTTCTCCTACTTCCGCGCGGTGCTCGCCCGCGTGCGGGCGGAGCTGAACGGCCGCGCGCACGGGCCGCTGTCGGGCGACGTCGGCGCCGCGCGCCGGCAGCAGGTGGTCGACGAGTTCTCCGCGGCCAAGGGCCACGCGGTGCTGCTCAGCCAGGTGCAGGCGGGCGGGGTGGGGCTCAACCTGCAGGCCGCCTCCGTCGTGATCCTGTGCGAGCCGCAGGTCAAGCCGAGCATGGAAACCCAGGCGATCGGCCGCGCCCACCGGATGGGACAGGTCCGCAAGGTGCAGGTGCACCGGCTGCTCACGGTCGACTCGGTCGACCAGCGCATGCTGGACATCCTGCACCGCAAGTCGCGGCTCTTCGACGCCTACGCCCGGCGCAGCGACCTGGCCGAGTCGGCGGCCGACGCGGTGGACATCTCGGAGCAGGCGCTGGCCCGGCAGGTGATCGAGGAGGAGCAGCGCCGCCTGCTCGACCACGGTGACGGCACCGGGTGAGCCGGCATCCGTACGACCGGCTCCCCGGCCTCGGCGAACGACGCGCCCTGGAGGAGAGCCCGCCGCTCAGCGGACGGCCGCGACGTCCCGACCGGCACGTGAGCCCGCCGCTCAGCGACCGAGCCGCGCCTTCGCGACCGGCACCAGCACCTGGCCCGTGACGAACTCGCTCCACAACCCGAAGGTCAGCGCCGACCCGGGCCTGGCCGTGGTCTCCACGAAGCCGACGGTGCGGCCGTGGTGCTCGCGGGTGGCGCCGAACGACAGCCGGAACCTGGTGGTGCCGGCGCGCTCCTGGGGTGGGGTGTCGTTCGGCGGCAGGATCTCGTCCAGCGCCCACCGGTAGTCCTTCCGGTACGGGCGCGACACACGCTCCAGGGTCTGCTCCAGCACCACGCCCGTGGAGGGCAGCACGACCAGCACGCCGGGCGAGCGGCCGATCCGGGTGTTGAAGGCGAGCACCTCGCGCGGCTCCCCGGTGGCGTACTCGGCCAGTCCGGTGCCCACCTGGGAGCCGTCCGGGCAGGCGGTCGCGCCCTTCTCCTCGATCAGGGCGCGGTCGCAGGTGGGGAAGGCGTCAGGGTTGAAGCGCACCGACCGGTCGAACAGGAACACGAACCGCCTGGCGCCCGCGGGCACCTGCCCGGTGCCGGCACGGCTGCGCCGGTCCCAGGCGAGCGTCACACCGCGGCCCGGACCGGCGGTCGCCGTCACCGCCAGGGAGTCGATGTTGCGGGGCCCCTCGACGTCCGCCTCGTGGGGCCGCTGCGGCCCGCCGGGCGCGGGGTCGGCGGGGTCGGCGCTCGCGGGCGCTGCGGGAGCGGTCACGGACACGAGCGCGGTCAGGGCGGCCAGCACGAGCTTCGCTTTCATGGATCCTCCAAGGGGGTCGATCAACGTCGCGGTGGTCACTCAACCAGCGGGCACCGAAAGATCAGGTAAAGCCGTCGGCGAGACTTCCAGCATTTTCGAAGCGTCAGGGGGTGTTGCTAGCGTTCCCGGCCAGTAGTCACGACGTGACGGGAAAGACCAGATGGCGCAGTGGCCGGGAGGACCTCAGGATCGATTTCGGCATGCCGGGCCGCCACCCCACCGCGCCGGGCCGCCACCGCACCCCGGCGGGCCACCCGTAAGGCCGCCGCACGGCGGCAACCCGCCCGGGCCCGTGGGACCGCCGCACGGCGGCAGTATCTCCGGGTCGCCGTGGACTACACGCCGGTCAAGCGCGCCGACGACCTGTACTACGGCGGCCAGTCGCTCATGTGGTCGTTCAAGAAGTCGGGCCTGGACCCGCAGACCCATCCGTACTCCTACACCGGCGGGATGGGCACCGGCTTCCACGCGGTCTACTACCTCGACCCGGGCTCGCTGCTGACCGCCTACTCCGAGGTGGAGGTGACGCCCGCGCTCGACAAGGACGGCCGGCCGCGCGCGGACGCCGACTTCTACAAGGTGCGGGTCGAATACCACCATCCCGCCCGGCTGCCGGCCATGAAGCCCGAGGGCAGTCCCGCGCGGCCGGAGCTCACCTGGCCGCGGGACAAGGCGTGATCCGGGGTACGCGGCCGTGCCGCGCTGCGGGAAACTGAAGGGATGACCGCCGAGAACGACCGTCCCGGACCGCCCGTGACCAGCACCTCCATCGTCCTGCTCACGCTGGCCCGCCGCATCGAGAGCGAGCTGGGCGCCGCCCTGGCGCCGCTGGATCTCACGGTCGGCCGGCTGGGGCTGCTGGGCCACATCGCCGGGATGCCCGGGGTGTCGTTCAGCGAGCTGGCCCGGATGTCGGGCACCACGGTGCAGAGCGTGCACGCGGCGGTGAAGGCGCTGGCCGCCGCCGGGCTGGTGCGCGACCGCACCGCCCGGGCCGGGTCGGCCTCGACCATCGAGGTCACGGCCGAGGGGGCGCGGCTGCTCGACGCGGCGCGGGAGGTGGTGGCGCGGGTGGACGACCTGCTGTTCGGCCCGGCGGCGGATCCGATCCAGCGCCAGGTCGGCGACGCGGTGCGGGCGGCTTTCCTGGGCGCGGGCTGACCCCACCACCTTCAGGCGCCTTGAAGCTTGCGTGCTAAGCTTCAAGGCGACTGAAGGTCGTTCGGCGTCTGGAGGATCGGTGGAGGGTCTGCTGCTGTCGGTGCACGTGCTGGCCGGCTTCTTGTTCGTCGGAGGGTCGGCCGTCGCGGCGAGCCTGTTCCCGCGGTACGCGCCGGTCGCAGGAGCGGCGGAGGGCGGCGAGCGCAGCAGGGCCGTGGCCGCAGCGCTCCACCGCGTCAGCCGCGGCTACGGCATCGCCGCCGTCCTGGTGCCCGCGGCCGGCATCGTGCTGGCCGTCGTCCAGGGCAGGATGAGCGAGACGTGGCTGGTCGCCTCCATGGTGCTGACCCTCGCGGCGGGCTGCCTGCTGGCCCTGCTGATCGTCCCCCGCCAGCGGGCCGCGCTTGCCGAGCCCGGCGAGCCGGCGGCGCTGCGCACGCTGAGCATGCTCACCGGCGGTTACAACCTGCTGTGGGCGGTCGTGGTCGTGCTGATGATCGTCCAGCCGGGAGCCGGTTAACCGGCGCGTACGACTCGCCCGCGGTCGCGGAGCCAGGCGTAACCGCTCACCGCGATGCCCGCTACCGTGACGGCCGCCGCCACGAGGTAGAGCGAGCGCAGCCCGAGCCCGGCGTCGATGACCCGGCCGCCGAGCCAGGCGGCGAAGGCCGCGGCGAGCTGGTAGGCGGAGGCGTTCACCGCCATGGCCAGCGTGGGCGCGGCGGCGGCGGTGGCCAGCACCCGCGCCTGCATCCCGGGGATGACGGAGAAGCCGAGCGCGCCGACCACGAACACCATCACCGCCGTGACGGCCGTGCTGCCGCTGCCCGCCCACATGAGCACGAGCGCCCCCGCGAGCAGGGCCAGCAGCCCGATCTGCGCCCGCATCGGCGACATGTCGGACAGGCGGCCTCCGGCGATGTTGCCGGCCGCCGCGCCCACGCCGTACACCAGCAGCAGGACGGCGACCGCGCCGGCGGCGAACCCGGTGACGGTGGTGACCAGGGGCGCGAAGAAGGTGAAGACCATGAGCAGCCCGGCGTTGCCCACGGCGGTGACGGCGATGGCGAGGAGAACGTCGCGCCTGCGGAACACGCGCAGCTCGACCACCGCGGAGGTGGCCGGCGCGGCAGCGCGGACGTCCGGCACCAGCCGCGCCACCAGCATCCATCCGGCCGCGCAACACGCGGCGATGGCCAAGAACGTGGCCCGCCAGCCGTGCGCCTCGCCGATGAGGGTGCCGATGGGCGCGCCGAGGATCATCGACAGGTTCATCCCGAAGACGAGCGTGGACACGGTGGACGCCTGCCTGTCCGGCGGCGCGGTGGACGCGGCGATGACGATCGCGTTGGCAAAGAACGTGGACGTCACCAGCGCGGTCATGACCCGCGCGGCGAAGAGCACGGGATAGGCGGGCGCGAGCGCGGAGGCCAGGTTTCCCGCGATGGCGATCGCGAGCAGGGCCAGGATGAGCGGCTTGCGCGGGAAGCGGGCGCTGAGCGCCGTCAGCGCCGGGCCGCCGACGATCATCCCGATCGCGTACGCCGTCACCAGCAGCCCGGCGGCCGGGATCGACACGGTCAGGTCCTCGGCGAGGTCGGGCAGGATTCCGGCGATGACGAACTCGCCGGTCGTGATGCCGAAGACGCAGAGCATCAGCGCGGGCACGCCGGCATTGATCCTGGTCACGAAGACTCCATTCTTTACTGATCTGTACAAAATGACGGCAGCACGAACCCCGCGGCGGATCCCGCGGGGTTCACAGGGCGGCGACGGCCCCCTCGACGACGTCGAGCAGCGCCTGCCGGTCGCCGGTGACCTTGGCGAGCACCCGCAGGCCGTAGTAGGCGCTCTGGAACGCGCGCGCCACCTGGAGCGGCGGCCGGTCGGACGCCAGCTCGCCCGTGCTCTGCCCGACCTCCACCAGCCGCAGGATCGCCTGCTCCAGGTCGGTGAACTGGCGGCGCACGAGCCCGGCGACGGCCTCGGTGCGCCCGCTCGACTCGGTGGCGGCGTTGAGCGCCAGGCAGCCGCGCCGGCCGGGGTCGGCCATGTCGGCGTCGATGACGCCCAGCATCAGGTCTCTCAGCCGGTCACGCACGGAGCCGGGCTCGGCCAGCATCGCGAGCTGGGCCTCGCCCTTGGTGTCGGCGTAGCGGCGGATCGCCGTCTCGTAGAGCCGGTGCTTGCTGCCGAAGGCGTTGTAAAGACTGCCGCGGCCGAGCCCCGTGCGAGAGCACAGGTCCTGGGTGCTGGTCGCTTCGTACCCCTTCTCCCAGAACAGCTCCATCGCGGCGTCGACGGCGGCCTCATCACTGAACTCGCGTGGCCTGCCCATGAAGGGCAGGCTACCGTATTTTGTACAGAACAGTAAAGAAACTGCCCGCCGACCCACGCCACGCGCGGGCGCGGCACGCGTGGCGGCGGACGAGGGGGAAGAGGTGCTTAACTTGGCTACGTAAAACGTTTCATTGGTCCGCGTTACCCCGGAAGGACACCCTTGGACTACGAACGCCAGCCGTACAGAAGGTGCGGCCGCAGCGGTCTCCTGCTCCCCGCCGTGTCGCTCGGCCTGTGGCACAACTTCGGCGGAGGCAGGCCGCTCGACAGCCAGCGCACGATCCTGCACAAGGCGCTCGACCTCGGCATCACCCACTTCGACATCGCCGACCGGTACGGCCCGCCGCTGGGAGCCGCCGAGTCCACGTTCGGCCGGATCTTCCCCCGGTCGATGCGCGACGAGGTCGTGGTCACGACCAAGGGCAGCAACCCCATGTGGGACGGCCCGTACGGCAAGGGCAACTCCCGCAAGCACCTGCTCGCCACCCTCGACAGGTCGCTGGAGCGGCTCGGCCTCGACTTCGTCGACATCTACTACCTGCACCGCGACGACCCCGACACCCCGCTCGAAGAGCAGGTGGCCACGCTCGACCACATGGTCCGCACCGGGCGCGTGCTCTACGTCGGCGTCTCCAACTTCTCCCCCGAGCGCACCGCCCAGGCCGCCCGCCTGCTGCGCCAGCTCGGCACCCCGCTCCTGGTGCACCAGCCGTCCTACTCCCTGCTCAACCGGGGCATCGAGGACTCGTTGCTGGGAGTGCTCGAGGAGCAGGGCGTCGGCTGCGTGGTCTACTCGCCGCTGGCGCAGGGCCTGCTGACCGACCGTTACCTCGACGGCATCCCCGCCGACTCGCGCGCCGCCGAGGGGCGTTTCCTCACGGCCGACCGGGTGACGCCGGAGGTGCTGGCGTTCGTGCGCTCGCTGTCCGAACTGGCCGAGGCGCGTGGCCAGACGGTGGCCCAGCTCGCGCTCGCCTGGGCGCTGCGCGACCCGCGCATCACCTCGGTGCTCGTGGGCGCGTCCAGCCCCGAGCAGCTGGAGGCCAACGTGGCCGCCGTCGACAACCTCGACTTCACCCACGAGGAGCTGGCGGCCATCGACCGCGCCGCCAAGGAGTCCGGCGTCACGGCCTAGCGCGCCGCCCCTCGGCCGGCGGGCGGCGGCGCCTGCGGCGCCCAGCCGTCCGGCCGGTCGAGACGCTGGTAGAGGCCGTACACGAAGCGGGCACGGTACACCGTGCCCGCGTGGGCGAACTCGACCGACCAGTGGTGCGGCGCCTGCCCCTCGAGCGAGGTGGCCCCCGGGAAACTCGTGCCCACGTCGGCGACGACGCACGTCCAGGGGGTGAGGTCGGCGAAGGCCAGCCGCACGCCGCCGCGGGGCCGGACGAACCACTGGTTCCAGACCTCGCCCCCGGGCCCCGTCAGCACCTCGAACTCCAGGCCCGGCCACGACGGCAGGGCCCACCGGTGCACGTCGCAGGTCAGGCTGCCGAACGCGCGCGGGCCCGCGTGGTGGGGCGGGCCCAGCGCCATCCGGAACACCGCCGCTCCCTTGGGAGCCCGGGCCGCGTGGGCCAGCCGGGTCCAGTGGGTGTGCGCGGCCCGCACCTCGGCCCCGGACGCGCCCATGGCGGCGAGCGCGTCCTCCACCCGGCCGGCGTTGAGGTCGCGCATCCGGTGCATCAGGGCCAGCTCGAACTCGCGCACCCGGAACCCCATGCCCCCAGCCTGCCAGAGTGAGCCCGTCGTTCGGACGGCTCAGAAGGCGAGCACGGTCACCGAGTGCGGGCCCACGGCCCACGTGCCGTCGCTCGCCTCGACCTGCCCGAGATCGCGCACCGCGACCGTGTCCGGCGCCCCGAGGGTGTTGACCGCGTGCAGGTCGCCGGCCCCGAGGGTGCGGACCCGCGCGCTCGCGGGAGTGTCGCCGGCGGCGCCGTCGAGGACGATCAGCAGGCGCACGCTCTCATCGCGGTGCCGGTTGACGACCGCGACCCGCACGGAGCCGTCGTCGGCGCGGGTGGCCGACACGTCGACGTAGGGGACGGTCATGGGCGCGGTGAGCAGCCGCCCGTCCGGGCCGCGGTTGTCGCCGAGCCGGACCGACGCCGAGCGCGCCGGGCCGTCCACCCGCGTCGGCAGCACGGTCGGGCCGGTGTGGTGCCGGTAGAGGTGCCAGACGTGGTAGATGGTCGAGCGCAGGGCCCCTCCGGGACGGGCGACGATCACGCCGTTGGCGTTGACCAGGTTCACCGGGTTGGCCATGCTCACGGGCGCCGGCAGGCCCACGGTGCGGTGGATGGCGTGGAACACCCCGGCGTAGAAGACGAGGTCGCCGACCGTACGCGGGCTCCACCGGTTCACCCGTACGGGGCCCGGCCGATCAGCGGGCGTCACGCCGGAGAGCTCGCGCGGGGCGATTCCGCCGTCGTCGCCGGGGAGCGGGTCCGGCCAGGCCGCGGGCTCCAGGTGGCGCATGTTCCACTCGTCGAGGGCGAGCGCGGGCGGGCGGTCCAGGCCGGCCTCCGCGGCGAGCGCCGTGACCAGCTGGGAGTAGGACTGGATCTCCCGCTCGAAGTAGAGGGACTGGGCGACGACGTCGTCGTAGTCGTCTCCGGTCCACATATGGGTGCTGGCGCCGTACAGGTGGAGGGACAGGTAGTCGAGCAGGTGGCCCGCCTGGCGCATCAGGGGGCGCGTCCACTGTTCCTGCTGCCAGGGGATGCCGACGCCGATCAGGCGGAGGTCCGGGTCGACCAGGCGCATGAACCTGGCGTGCTCGCGGGCCGCGGCGGCGTACTCCTCGGCCGGGCGGTGGCCCATCTGCCACGGGCCGTAGACCTCGTTGCCCACGCCCCAGTACTTCACCGTCCACGGCTCGGCTCGCCCGTTGCGGGCGCGCCGGCGGGTGAGCGCGGTCTCCTGGGCGGCGTTGGTGTACTCGACCCAGCGCACCGCCTCGTCGACGTCCCGGCAGGAATGCACCAGGTACGGCTCCGCGCCGATGGCCTCGCACCAGGCCAGGAACTCGTCGGTGCCGAAGCGGTTGGACTCCAGCCCGCCCCAGGCCAGCTCCAGCCGACGGGGCCGGGTGTCGCGCGGGCCGACGCCGTCCTCCCAGTGGTAGGCGGAGGTGAAGTTGCCGCCCGGCCAGCGGATGGGGCCTGGGGCCAGCTCGCGGCAGAGCTCCAGCACGTCGGCGCGCACGCCCTGGAGCAGGCCGGGGTCGCCGACGGACAGCGGCGACCCCTCGTCGAACACGCCGCCCTCGATGTTGCCGAAGAAGGCGGACTCCAGGAAGTGGCCGTAGACGTCGTCGTCGATCCGGCCCTCCGGGTGGCGGGTGTCGATCGTCACGAGCGCCTCACGGGCGGGGACGGGCATGTCAGGGATCTCCGTTCCGGTCATTGCTTCACCGCTCCCGCGATGCTGTCGACGAACTTGCGCTGGAGCACGACGAAGACGGCGATCACCGGGATCAGCGAGATGACCGCCGCGGCGGCCATCCCCGACCAGTCGGTGCCCCGTTCTCCGACGAAGACGGTCATGCCCACGGCCAGCGTCCGCAGGCCGGGCTCGCTGAGCGTGAACACCAGCGGCAGGAGGTAGACGTTCCAGGCGAACAGGAACGTGAGGATGACCACCGTGGCGGTGATCGGCCAGGCGAGCGGGAGCATCACGCGGAAGAAGATCGTGAAATGTCCGGCGCCGTCCAGGCGCGCGGTCTCCTCCAGCTCCTTCGGCATCCGCCGGAAGAACCCCGCGTAGAGCAGGGTCGAGGCGATCTGCCCGCCCGCGCCCAGCCCGAGGACCACGCCGGCGTGCGTGTTGAGCAGGCCGAGCTGGTCGGTCAGCTGGGTGATCGGGATGATCGTGTATCCCTCGGGGAGGAAGAAGGTGACCAGGAACACCCCGATGAGCAGCTTCTTGCCGACGAAGTCGTAACGTCCGAGCACGTAGCCCGCCAGCGCGCTGCGCACGACGACGAGCAGCACGGTGCCCGCGGTGATGACGAGCGTGTTGACGAAGTACGTGGCGAAGCCCACCTCGTTCCAGGCCCGGGCGTAGTTCTCCCAGACCGGCTCCTCGGGCAGCAGGGCGAGCCCGCGGCCGAAGATCTCGGGCGACGACTTCAGCGACGCCGAGACGAGCCAGGCGAACGGGTAGATCCACAGGCCGCCGAGCACGAGGAGCAGGACGACCGTCACCACCTGACCCGGGCTGGGACGGCGGAGCAGGCGGGCGCGCCAGGTCAGGCCGGTCCGCGCGGTCGCCGTCATGACGCGCCGGTCCTTCCCCTGGCCCAGCGCATGCCGACGGCCTGGGCGATCGCGAAGCCCACGGTCAGCAGCCCGAACAGCACCGCCGCCGCCGACGCGTAACCCAGCTGGGGAACGGTGGCCTGGAAGGCCGTACGGAAGATGAAGATCTCGATCACCTCGGATGAGAAGGACGGGCCCCCGCCGGTGAGGGTCTGCATCAGGTCGAAGACGTTGAACGCGGCCACCGTGTCGATCAGGGTGATGATCACGAGGAACGGCACGAGCAGTGGCATCGTCACGTGGCGGAACTCCGCCCAGGCGCCGGCGCCGTCGATCATCGCGGCCTCGTGCACCCCCTGCGGGATCGTCTGCAGCGCGGCCAGCCAGTAGATCAGCGTGATTCCCAGCCACTTCCACACCCACACGGCGATCCCGGCGTAGAGGGAGGTGCCGGCGTTGGCCGCGAAGTTCGCCGGCGAGTCGATCAGCCCCGACCAGACCAGCGCCAGGCTCACCGGGCCGCTCGCGTCGAGCAGCAGGGTGAACACGACGCCGACGATGGCTCCCGTGGTGACGACCGGCAGGAAGAACAGCGTGCGGAAGAAGCCCTTGAACGGCGTCTTCTTCCGGTTCAGCACGAGCGCCAGCGCCAGCGCCAGCCCCACCCGCAGGGGTACGGCGAACACCAGGAACACGATCGAGTTCCAGAACGCGTTCCAGAAGAGGTCGTCCCCGATGAGCCGCTCGAAGTTCTCGACGCCGACGAAGGTGCCGGCGGTCGCGAACCCCGGCCAGTCGAGGAGGGCGAACCACCACGAGGCCAGCAGCGGGTAGACGGTGTAGGCGCCGTAGCCGAGCAGGGTCGGGAGCAGGAAGAGGTAGATCCACCAGTCCTGCCGCAGGCGGCGCAGCAGGCCGCGCCCGCCGCGGTCCCGCGCGGCCGGCACGGCCGGACGCTCGCGCCGCCGGATTGTCGTTGTCATCGTGCTCCTGTTCGCGGGCGGGCTCGGCTCAGCGCTCGGCGTAGGCCTGCTGGTCGTAGTCCGCCTTCCTGTCCCAGTTGGCGAACACCCAGGCCTTCGTGTCGACCTCGACGCCCTTCTCCTCGCGGACGACCTTGATGGCACGCTCGCGCTCGGCGCTCATCGCGTCGGTGTAGCGGCGCAGCTCTCCGGCCACGTCGGTGGTCGACCCGGTCAGCACCGACTGGACGATGTCGCCGAGGTTCGGATGGACGTCGCGCATCTCGGCGAGCACCTGCCAGACGCCGGGGGTGGCGACCTCGGGTGCCGGGGCGATCCGCACGTCGTCCTGGAAGTTGGCCACGCACTGCCGGTAGGCCGGATGCACCTCCGCCTCCTCCACCACGTCGGCGAGGGCGGGCGGCTGGTCCATGGCGGCGGCCAGCCTGGCCTGGAACTCCTTGGTCGTCATCTGCAGCATGAGGTCGGCGGCGTCCTCGGCCCGCTTCGACTGGCTCGACACCCAGAAGGTGCCGGACTGCGGAGGGCTGTAGACGAAGTTCCTGCTCTTCTCGGGGCAGGGGATGTGCCAGGTCCCGACCCCGCGCTCCACGGCCTCCGGCTCGTCCACGCGCAGGCCGCCGATGAACCAGGCGCCCCACAGGTACACGCCCGCCTGACCGGCCGCCCAGCGGGCGCGGGCGTCGCGGGCGCCCATCGACGGGGACGCGGGATGCACGACCTTGTCGGTCTGCAGGGCGATCAGGAACTCGATGGCGTCGGCGTACTGCTGGGCGTCGTAGGCGTAAGCGCCCGTCGTCCAGTCGATGCCGCCGGGGGCGCCGGCGGTCATGGCCAGCCGGTTCACCAGGAACTGCAGGTATTCGGTCTCCTTGCTCGGCACGACGATCCCGTACACGCCGTCGCCGGTGCCCTTGGTGAGGCGCCGGGCGACGTCGCGCAGATCGTCCCAGGTGGCCGGCTCCTCCTCGGGGTCGACCCCGGCCTGCTTGAGCAGCGCGGTGTTGTACCACGGCACCGCCTCGTGCCAGCGGCCGGAGAACATGGGGAAGGAGTAGATCTCGCCGTCGAAGCGGTGCATGCCGTCATAGAGGAACTCGCCGACCGGGCTCCCCTTGAAGTCGGCGAGCTCGCCGATCGGCTGGAACCAGCTCTCGCTGACCAGCGCCGCGGCGGAGGTTCCCAGGCCGGCCAGCGAGTGCACGTCCGGCATCTGGTTGCTGCGCCGCCCGACCTGCAGCGCCTGCCCCAGGTCGGGCACGTCCATCTGGCGCCGCTCGATCGTGACCCCGGGATGCTCCTTCATGTAGGGGCCGAACAGATCGTCCTGCAACATCTTCGTCAACGGGCGGAACTGGTCCCACCACTGGAGGGATCCGCTCGCGCCGCCGCTCTCCCGGCTCATCTGCCCGCCACCCGTGCATCCGGCCAGCGCCGCCGCCAGCGCGGCGGCGCCGGCGCCGCCGATGAACTGGCGCCGGCCCATACTGGGTCGCCCGGCGCTCCCGGCACCGGGCCGGCTTCCAAGGATCCGTTGCTGCCGCCGCATGGCGACTCCTCTTCGTCGGTTCGGTCAGCGACCTGTCCCGCCCGTCCCTGATCGCAGGGATCCCCCGGTCAAGCGGATTTATGTTTGCGCAAACCTATGTCCGCTGCCCATCAGCGTCAAGATGGTGCCGGTGAGGTTTCTGAGCGGACGACATCGGTCACTACGCTGGGCCTCGTCGACTTGACGTCGTGATATGCATGTTTGCGTAAACAAAAGAAGCGGGCGCACGAGGGCTCAGGGAACGATTTCCGCGGCCCTGAGCGGAGATGTACGCTGTCGGCGGCGACACGTCCTTGAGCGACGTCGAGAGCGCCGGCGGCCAGGCCCTGACCGGCCCGTCCCCACCTTTTCGTGCGCTCCGCCCGCTGCGATGACGAAGGGAGACGCCCGGCGTGGTTCGAGCACCAGGCACGAGAGCGTCCGGAGGGCCGTCCATGGCCGACGTCGCCGAACTCGCCGGGGTCTCCGGCCAGACCGTCTCCAGGGTCGTCAACGGCAACGACCGCGTGACCGCCGCCACCCGGCTCAAGGTCGAGACGGCCATGAGACAGCTGGGCTACCGCGCCAACATCGCCGCGCGGGCGCTGGCGACCGGCCGGTTCGGCACGATCGGCGTCGTCACGTTCAATCTCAGCGCCGTGCTCAACGTGCGCATCGTCGAGTCCGTCGTGACCGGCGCCCAGGCCCGCGGCTACTCGGTGAGCATCGCGGTGGTCGACGCACCCACGGAGAAGGACGTGCGCGCGGCCGTGCGCGGTCTCACCGACCGGGCGGTCGACGGCGTGATCGTGATCGAGGCGCGCGTGCTCGACACCCCCCACCTCCAGCTGTCCGACGAGGTGCCCCTGGTCATCGCCGACAGCAAGGCGGCGCACCGGCATCCGACGTTCGGCATGGACGAGGCGGCCGGCGCCCGCGCCGCCGTCGACCACCTCCTGGAGCTGGGGCACGCCACGGTCCACCACGTGGCGGGGCCCGCCGGGTCCAATCCCGCCCAGCGGCGCAGGGCGGCCTGGCAGCGGCTGCTGAAGCGGGCGGGACGCACGATCCCGCCGCCCGTCGTCGGCGACTGGTCGCCGCGGTCCGGCTACGAGGCCGCTCTCCGCCTGCTGGCCGACGACTCCGTGACCGCCGTCTTCGCCGCCAACGACCAGATGGCCGTGGGCGTCCTGCGGGCGGCGGCCGAGCTGGGCCGCCGGGTGCCCGACGATCTGAGCGTCGTCGGCTTCGACGACCTCGACTTCGCGCCCTTCCTCACCCCGCCGCTGACCACGGTGCGCCAGGATCTCGCCGCGGTGGGGCGCCGCTGCCTGGAGCATCTGATCGCCCAGATCGAGACGCCCGCCGGACCTGCCACGGCCGCCGGCACGAGCCGGTTCGTCCGTCCCGAGCTGGTGATCCGCGCGTCCACCGCGCCGCCGCGCCGCTGAGCCCGCGCCGACCGGCCATTGACAGCGCGATCGAGTTAGCGCAAACATGACCGGCGAGTGCGCCGATGACCACCGCTCATCCCCCAGGGAGCAACCATGCTGCGCCGACTGCCGATCCTCACCATGACCGCGGTTCTGGCCTTCTCGACCGCCGCCCACGCCACCACCCAGGAAGGCGGACCCGTACGGAACGACCAGCCCCGCGCTCTCGGAGCCCTCGGGGCGAACTTCAACCAGAACCTCGACGCGCTGGACTACCGCGAGCTGCGGGAGGCCGGCGCCCGCTGGGTGCGCGGGTTCTTCCCGATGCCCGCGGCCGACGACGTCAACCCCGCCGATCACTTCGCGATCCGCACCCTCACAGAAGCCGCTGGACGCGGCCACGACACCCTGCTGAGCCTGAAGTTCCCCTACAACCAGGCCTCCTTCCCCGCGCCCGGCAGCAAGGAGATGGCCGCGGAGCTGGCCCGTCTCGACCGGGTGTTGCCCGCGGTGATGGGCAAGATCGACATCATGACGATCGGCAACGAGCCGTTCATCGAGAGCCTGCCCGCCGAACGCGACGAGCGGCTCAACGCCTTCTACGAGACCGTCGCCCGGCACGTGATCCGCTATCGGCGCGAGCACTGCGGCGCGGGCTGCGGCACCAAGCTCTACATGGGCGCGCTCAACCGGCTCGACCTGGCCGACCGCCGCACGCCCGCCGCTGAGCGCTGGATGACCTTCGTCCGCGAGACTCCGGAGATCGAGGGCGTCGACATCCACCCCCACGTGCCCGCGCCGGAGAACACGCAGCCGTTCCTCGACTACATCCTGCCGCGGATGCGCGCGGGCCAGACGTTCCTCGTCACCGAGTTCTCGCTGGTGTGGCACTGGAAACGGCACATGGAGGACCCCGTCGCGGCGGACTTCGCCCAGCGGTACGGATTCGCCCCCGGCACCAAGGTCTGGCAGGTGATCAAGGCCGCCGTCGACGACCCCTTCCCGCAGCGCAAATGGCGTGACTTCCTGACCAGCTGCCCGTGGTTCACGAGCCAGTCGACCTTCCTGCGCGACCAGATGCGGCTCTACCGCGGCACCGGCCGGCTGGCGGTGGCGACGTACGGCTTCAAGCAGGACGACCTGATGGTGCGCAACTTCGGCCCGGACAAGGACCCGTGGCTGCTCAACAGCGTCTTCGCCGCCTACACCGTCAAGCCGCGCGGAGACGGGACGTCCGCTCCCAACTACTGGCTCGGCGCCTTCAAGGCCCAGCAGCGGACCTGACTCCCCGCCGTCCCGGCCTGCCGGCCGGCGCGGCGGGGTCCCGACGCCGCCGGTGGCACGGCCCGCGACATGCCGCGCACCCGCGCATCGTGCGGGCAGGCCGGGTCGTTGGCACCATGGTCACGACCGGCATGGAGCGCGGCAGGCGCTCCCAAGAGTCCCGAAGGAGCTGACAGTATGCCGAACACCTGGCTGACCGGCCGTTTCCGGCTCGATGTGCCACTCGTCGGCGCGCCGATGGCGGGCGTGGGCGACGGGCGGCTCGCCGCGGCCGTCTCCAGGGCGGGCGGGCTCGGCATGGTCGGCGTGCCCCCCACCGCGCCTGGCTCGTGGGTCACCGAACAGGCGGCCGTGGCCGCCGCGAGCGGGCGGGCGTACGGCGTCGGGCTGATGGCCTGGGCGCTGCCGGGCAACCCCGGCCAGTTCGAGGCGGTGCTCGCGGCCCGTCCCGCCCTGGTGTCCGTCAGCTTCGGCGACTACCTGCCGTACGTCGGACCGCTGCGGGAGGCCGGCGTCACCGTGGCCGTCCAGGCGGGCACCACGGACGAGGCCCGCGCCGCCGAGCAGGCCGGGGTGGACCTGGTCGTCGCCCGCGGCAGCGAGGGCGGCGGGCACGGGCGCGCCGAAGTGGCCACGCTGCCGCTGCTGCAGAGCGTTCTGGACGTGGTGGACGTGCCGGTGCTCGCCGCCGGCGGTATCGCCACGGCCCGCGGCCTGGCCGCCGTCCTGGCCGCGGGCGCGGAGGGCGCCTGGGTGGGCACCGCCTTCCTCGGGTGTTCGGAGACGACCGCCTCGGAGGCGGCCCGGCAGCGGATCCTCGACGCCGGCGAGACCGGCACCGCGTACGGGCGCGTCTTCGACGTGGCCCAGCGGCTCGCCTGGCCCTCCGAGTACGGCGGCCGCGCCCTGCGCAACACGTTCTTCGACCGGTGGGCGGGCCGGGAGGCGGAGCTGGCCGGCGACGAGGCGGCGCAGTCGGAGCTGGCGCGGGCGCGTCGCGAGGGCGACTTCGACACCGCCTGCGTCTACGCCGGGCAGGCCGTGGGCCTGGTGCGGCGGCAGCGCACGGCGGCCGACGTGGTAGCGGACTTCGCCACCGCCGACACCCTGCTGTCCCGCTTCACCACCCCCCGCTGACCCCGGCCGCTTCGCTCCCCTGGCGGCTGTCGAACCGCACGCCGGGGAACCCGGGCTTCCCGTCGAGCAGGTCCGCCGGGGCGCCCTTCAGGTGCCGGTCGAAGAACGCGAGCGTGTACGCGTTGATGATGGCGTGCGCCCGCTCGGCGCCGATCGGCCCGGCCAGGCCCGCCGCGCGCATGAGCGGCGACCAGAGGGGCGCGTCGGTGTAGTCGACGTGGTACGCGCCCGGCACGAGCACGAAATAGCCCGCTCCCGGCAGCTTGTCGTACAGCGCCCGCATGGTGATCTGGTGCCGCTCGACCTCGGCCTCGTCCCAGCCTTCTCGGCGCATGGTCGCGGCGTCGCGGGTGAGCCACATGGCGGGCTGCTCGATGCCGTCGCGCACCACGCCTTCCGGCATGGGGGCGTCCATGATCAGGCAGGCGCGCAGGCGGGGTTCGCGCGCGCAGGCCTGCGCGGTGACGATGCCCCCGAGCGAGATGCCGAAGACTCCGGTACGCCGCAGGTCCAGCCGCCCGGTCAGGACGCCGCGGGGGTCGGCCTGGTCGAGCCCGGCCAGCCGGTCGAGCGTGAAGGTCACGTCCTGCGCGAGGTGCGGGATCATGCCGTCCGCGAGGGGGCGGCCGTTCAGCACCGGCGCTGTCGCGGCCGGCTTGAGACTCTGGTCGACGAGCGCCATCAGGCTGTCGCGGGGCAGCCCGGCGATCGAGCGCCCGTCGGGGAAGCGTACCGATCCGGCGGCGTACGGCTGGTCGATGGCGACGACGACGTAACCGCGGGAGACCAGGGGCTCGACCTGGAACATGTTCATCTGCCTGAAGCCCTGCGCCCCTTCCAGGAAGACCAGCACCGGATGGCGGCCGGGCACGGCGGGGGCGGCGGTGACGGCGTTGCTGGTCGACTGGCGCATGTGCTGGAAGGTGGCGTCGGGCACGCCCGCCAGCCGGGCGACCGCGGTGATGACTCCGGGATCCTCCACGTACGGGGTGCGCGGGGCCGACGGGTCGGGCCGCGCCGGATACCAGATCTGCACCATCAGCTCCCGGCGCGCGGCCGGGTCCGGGCCGAGGATCTCCTGGCGGCCGGCGTCCTTCCAGTGATAGGTCAGCGTGCCGATGCCGTGCGGGCCCTCGGGCGGGGGGAAGCGCAGCACCGGCAGCACCATCGGCAGGGCCACGGCCGGCACCAGCGCCATCGCGCCGAGCGCGGTGCCGAGCCTGCCCGCCCGGGCGGGAACGGGCGGGCGCAGGATCCGCCAGAGCCACCAGGCCGGCAGCGCCACGGCGAGGGCGTACGCGGGGACGAGCGGTATGCGGGCCCCTTCCACCAGCACCTGCGCCACGGCGGCGAGCGCGGCGAGCGGCGCCACGTGCCGCGCCCGGCGCAGCGGCGGCACCGCGAGCACGAGGAGCGCCAGCAGGTCCACCGCCACCAGCACGATCTCGAAGGGTCTCATTCCGTCCTCCTCTCCTGGTGCCTCCAGGATCAGTGAATAGGCAGTAACTGTCAACATGGCAGCTGCTGACAATCAGAGAACACCCAGTACGCTTGCCCCGTGCCCCTGACCCTTCGCCAGCGCAACCGGCTGGACGCGATCCACCGGATCATGGACACCGCCATGGACCTGTTCGACGAGCGCGGCTACTCCGCTGTCACGATCGAGGAGATCGCGGCCGCGTCCGGCGTGTCGCCGCGCACCTTCTACCGCTACTTCGGCACGAAGGAGGGCCTGTTCACCGCCGATCCCCTCGCCGCCGTCGGCATCGACGGCTACTCCGGCCAGATCGACCCCGGCGACCTGCCGGGCACGCTCGAACGGCTGATCACCCTCATCGGCGGGGGCCCGGACGCGTCCGAGGGCGAGCCCTGCAGGTCCTGGCGGGGGATGCGCTACGTCATGGAGGAGCCCTCCGTGCGGGCCGCCGTCTACGGCGCGCTCGACGAGGAGGCCGAGCGGCTTGCCGCCCTGCTGCGGGACGCCGGCCAGAGCCCGGCACGGGCCCGCGTCCTCGCCCGGTCCTACCTGTTCGGCGCCTATTTCGGCGCGCTGGAGCAGTGGCACCTCGACGGCCGCTCCCGCCCGCTGCTCGACTACGTGCGGGAAGGCCTCGCGGCCCTCGCCGGCCAGAGCGCAGGCGGCGGCGCTCAACGGCGGGAGCAGGCGTGAAACGGCCGGAGCACCCGCGAGACGCGGGCACTCCGGCCACTGTCAGACCGACGGCACGACCCGGTTGCGGACACCCCGGCCGACGGCACGATCCCTCCGGGGGGCCCGGACGGGGCGGGCACCGTGGCGCCCGCCCCGGCCGAAGCGCGTGCTACACCACGGCGCCCGACCCCTTGCGGGCCTCGGGGGCGCGGCGCTTGACGGGCTCGGGGGGCGGCCGCCGGTCGAACCGGGACAGCACGATCGCCGTGGGCCCGGCCACGAAAGAGGACGAGAGCGTGCCCATCACGATGCCGGCGACCAGCGCGATCGCGAAGTCCTGCAGCGAGTCGCCGCCGAAGACCATCAGGGCCATCAGGATGAACAGCGCACCGAGCCCGGTGTTGACCGTGCGCGGCATGGTCTGCAGGATCGCGCCGTTCACCGACGCGGCGAACGGCTCCTTGCGGCGTGCCGTCCACAACTCCCGCACCCGGTCGAACACCACGACCTTGTCGTTGACCGAGTAACCGACGATGGTCAGCATCGCGGCGAGGAAGACGCCGTCGATCGGCTTGCCCAGCCACGCGAACAGGCCCGCGACCACGAACACGTCCACGAGCAGCGCGGTCACCGTCGCCGCGCCGAACGTCCACCGGAACCTGACCGCCAGGTACAGCAGCTGCATCGCGACGGCCACGCCGAGCGCGATGAGCGCGTTGCGGCGCAGTTCCTCGCCCAGGCTCGGGCCGATGAACTCCTCGCGCTGCTTCGTCACCTCGCCGGCTTCCCGCTCCAGCTCCTGCTCGATCTGCGCGGCCTCGTTCAGGCCGAGCTCGGCCGCGCGCACGGTGACGGTGTCGCCGCTGGACTGCACCACCGCCGTCGGCAACCCGGCGCGCGAGACCGCCTCACTCGCGGCCTCGGCCGGGATCGGGCGGTTCGTGGTGAACTCCACGAGCCGGCCTCCGGTGAACTCGACGCCGAAGTTCAGCCCGCGGACGAGCAGCCCGGCGACGGCCACCAGGACCAGTCCGCCCGCGACCGCCAGCCACACCTTTCCGGCCTTCATGAGCTGCGGGTTCCTGCGCGCCAGCCAGGTCCTGACAGTGCCGGGCGAGCCGACGCCCGACAGGCGGGGGCTCATCTTGTTCATGGCGATCTCGGTGAGCACGCGGGTGATGAGCATCGCGGAGACGAGCGAGGCCAGCACACCGACGGCCAGCGTCACGCCGAAGCCCTTGACGGGTCCCGACGCCAGCCAGAACAGCAGGCCGGCGGCGATCAGGGTGGTGATGTTGGAGTCGGCGATGGCGCTCCAGGCATTCTTGAAGCCCTTGGCCATCGCCGACTTCAGCCCTCTCTTGGGCGCCTGGCCGTACTCCTCCCTGGCTCGTTCGAAGACGAGCACGTTGGCGTCGATGGCCATGCCGATCGCCAGCACGAACCCGGCCAGGCCCGGCAGCGTCAGCGTCGCGCCCATCGCCACCAGAGCCGCGTAGGAGATCAGGCCGTAGCAGACCAGCGCGATCGTGGACAGCAGCCCGGACAGGCGGTAGACGGCGATGATGAACCCGGCCGTCAGGATCAGACCCACGACCGCCGCCTGGGCGCTCGCCTCGATGGCCGCCTCTCCGAGCGTCGGGCCCACCGTACGCTGCTCGACCATCGCGAGCGGGACGGGCAGCGCACCACCCTTGATCAGCACGGCGAGGTCGCGGGCCTCCTGATGCGTGAACGAGCCGGTGATCTCGGACTTCCCGCCGGGGATGCCCACCTGGCAGGCCACGGACGGGTCGAGCGGCGGCGAGGAGATGATCTCCTTGTCGAGCACGATCGCGACCCTGCGCTTGGGGTCGCCGACCGGCTCGCAGGCGGCCGCGCCGGTCAGCTTCTGCCAGGCGGCGGCGTCGCGGAAGTCGAGGGTCACGAACCACCCGGGGCCGCGCTGCGGGTCGCTCTGCTCGGCGGCGTCGCTCACCCCGTCGCCGGTGATGGCGGCCGGCCCGAGCTTCAGCGGCTGCCCGTTCTCGTCGGGCAGCGCCGACTTGTCCCCCTGTTCGGCCGCGCCGGTCACGGGGTGGAACGCGAGCTGCGCGGTGCGGCCGATGACCTCGGCCGCCTTGCGCGGGTCGAGCACGCCGGGCAGCTCGACGATGATGCGCTTCTCCCCCGAGCGGACCAGCGTGGGATCGACCACGCCGAGCGCGTCGGCCCGCTGGCGGAGCACGGACAGCGCGCGGTCGGTGGCGGCCGCGTCGGCCTTCACGGTCGGTGAGTCTCTCGCCTCGAAGACGAGCTGGGTACCGCCGCGCAGGTCGAGGCCCAGACGCGGCTCCATGGACAGCGTGAGTACGGATGAGATCGCGATGACGGCGAGCGCCGTCACCGCACGCCAGAACGGCGCACGGAACATGGCAGCCTCCACAGGCTAGACGTGCGGGAAAAGATCGTCAGTGCGCTGTGGAGGGAGGCGCGCGGGCAGGCGACGCCACCGGCTTGCGCTGCGCGGTGGCCTCGGGGGCGGGCCTGGAGACGACCACGGCCCACGCGTGCCGGAAGTCCAGGAGCTCGGAGGCGGGCAGCGCCGCGCCGCCCGCGCCGGTGAAGGTCTGCGTGCCGGCCCAGATGCGCGCGGCGGCGGGCTGGAGCGGGTGCTGCCGGGCGGCGGGCTGCTGCCCGGCGGCGAAGGTGGCGCTCTTGACCGTGGTGACCGGCTGGACGGGCTGCGCGTGCGCGACGGCCGGCAGGAACCAGGAAAGGAGGAAGACCAGTGCGGCAGGCAGTTTCCCGCGCATCTCTCCCCCTCTCCCTCAAAGCTCCCAGCCTAGCCCCCTGCGGCCGGTGCGAGGATCATTCCCGCCCGCGCGGCGGGGCACGCCGGACTCGGCCTGAACCGTACGCGCGCCGGACTTCCATCCTTTTGCCCGGAACACCGATCCGGCTTAGCCGCCGTTGAAGGTCGCGAGACTACGCTTCCGTAATGCGGCTTACGAGTTGCTTCGGCGGCTCGCCGCGGGGGGAGTGACGACGTTCTCCCGCGTCCCGCCGCGCCGGCACGGCGGCCCACGGGGAGGCCACGCATGAACACAGTGCCCGGATTCATCGCCGGTCCGAGCGGATATCTCGACGACCGGCTGGGGATGGCGCCCTTCCTCAAACGCAACCTGCGCAAGATATTCCCGGACCACTGGTCGTTCCTGCTGGGCGAGATCGCCCTCTACTCGTTCATCATCCTGGTGCTCACCGGAACGTTCCTGACCTTCTGGTTCACGCCCAGCATGGGAGAGGTCGTCTACGACGGCTCCTACGCGCCGCTCAGGGGCGTGGTGATGTCCGAGGCGTACGCCTCGACGTTGGAGATCTCCTTCGACGTGCGCGGCGGTCTCCTGCTCCGGCAGATCCACCACTGGGCCGCCCTGCTGTTCACCGCCGGCCTGATGGTGCACATGATGCGGGTGTTCTTCACCGGGGCCTACCGCAAGCCGCGCGAGCTGAACTGGCTGATCGGCATCACGCTCTTCGTCCTGGCCCTGGCCGAAGGGCTCACCGGCTACTCCCTGCCCGACGACCTGCTGTCCGGAGCCGGGCTGCGGATCACTCAGGGAGTGCTGATGTCGATCCCGCTGGTGGGCATGTACCTGTCGTTCTTCCTGTTCAACGGCGAGTATCCCGGCGACGCCGTGATCCAGCGCTTCTTCACCCTGCACATCCTGCTGCTCCCCGGCCTCCTCATCGCGCTCATCACCGCCCACCTGGTGCTGATGTGGGTGCAGAAGCACACGCAGATGCCGGGCAAGGGCCGTACCGAGAAGAACGTGGTGGGCGCGCCGCTGCTGCCCGCCTTCATGGCGAAGTCGGGCGCGTACCTGCTGTTCACGGCCGCCGTGCTGGCCGGGCTGGCGACCTTCGCCCAGATCAACCCCATCTGGCTGTACGGCCCCTACTCGCCGGCGGACATCTCCGCGGGATCCCAGCCGGACTGGTACATGGGCTTCCTCGAAGGCGCCCTGCGGATCATGCCCTCCTGGGAGATCAACATGTTCGGGACCGCCCACGCGGGCACGCTGCCGCTGAGCGTGCTGATCCCGGCGCTGGGGCCGCTGGGCCTGATCCTCACCGGTCTGGTGCTCTATCCGTTCCTGGAACGCTGGGTCACCGGCGACCGCCGCGAGCACCACATCGTGGACCGGCCGCGCAACAACCCGCACCGCACCGCGATCGGCGTCACCGGCATCACCTTCTACGGCCTGCTCCTGGTGCTCGGCGCCAACGACCTGATCGCGGTCTACTTCAACGTCAGCCTCAACTGGACGACGTACGCGGGCCGGGTGCTGATCTTCGTTGGCCCGGCGGTGGCCTACCTGGTCACCTACCGGCTGTGCCTGGGCCTGCAGCGCTCGGACGCCGCCACCATCGACCACGGGGTGGAGGCGGGAGTCATCCGGCGGCTGCCTCACGGGGAGTTCATCGAGGTCCACACGCCGCCATCGGACGACGTCGAGGCCCACCTGCGCGGCAGGTCAGCCATCCCGATGTTGCCCGGGGCGCCCGGGGACGGCGACCGGGTCCCGCCCGAGAGCGCTCGGGGCCCGCTCGGCCGGCTCAGGCTGAGGATGAGCCGCGCGTACGGCGAGGAGCAGATCCCGTACGGCGACGGCCACGACGGCGAGCAACAGGCCGCGAGGACCCCCGAGAAGAAGGCTCCGCCAGACTGACGCCCGCCACGTCGTCGCCCGTCACGCCTGCGCGCGTCCTTGCTGGAGCGCGCCCCGCAGCCAGCGGCCGAGGCCGCCGGAGGCCGGCCGGCCGCGCCAGGCCAGATGCGCGTCGGGACGGACGAGCCACACCTCGTCGTCTCGCCAGCCGGCCGGTGTGAGCACGACGACGCGCTCGCCCAGGGCCGAGCCCGCCTCCGAGCGGCACGCGGGCGCGGCGCGGGGGGTGGCCAGCAGCGCCCAGCGCCCGCCCAGTTCGGTATGCAGCCGGGTGACGTCGCCGTGCGCGTCGACGCACCGCAGGTCGGGAACGCGGTCGCCGGATCGTGGCCGGCGGCCGGGCCCGGGCAGGGAGCCGCGGACCGCCAGAGGGCCGCGGCGGTAGCTCACCCCCAGCTGCGAGGCGATCTGGGTGGATCGGCGCTGCACCGCGGGGTGGTTGCCCAGCGGCACCAGCACCCACTTGATCAGCAGCCGCAGCAGCGGGCTGTCGCCGATCTGGAGGCGGGTGGTGGCGCTGGTGTTGCGGAGCACCTCGGTCGCGAGCGGGCGGCGTTCGTCCTGGTAGGTGTCCAGCAGCCGCTCGCCGCCGTGGCCCTGGATGACGAGCGCGAGCTTCCAGGCGAGGTTCTCGGCGTCGCCCATCCCCGTGACCATGCCCTGCCCGCCCATCGGGCTGTGGATGTGGGCCGCGTCGCCGGCCAGCAGGACCCGGCCCTTGCGGTAGGCGTCAGCCAGCCGGCGGTGGACGCGGAAGACCGACGCCCAGACCGCGTCGCGGATCTTCTCCCCGTCGAGGCCGGCGCGCTCGCCCACCAGGCGGCGGAAGACCGTGAGGATCTCGGGCTCGGTGAGCTGCTCGTCCTTGGCGCCCGGCAGGTAGGCCATCAGCCGCCACCGGTCGTCCGATTCGCCGCCGGGCATGGGCATGGCGAACAGCGGCCCGTCCGGGTGTGCCCACCCGTGTCCACCGGCGCGGGCGAGATCCCAGCCGGCGTGCACGTCGGCCAGGAGCCACTGGTCGGTCAGCGGCGCGCCGGGAAAGGGGATGCCGGCCAGCTTGCGGACCGTGCTGTGGCTGCCGTCGCAGCCGGCCAGCCAGCCGGCGCGCACCTTGCGCCCGCCGTCGAGCACGGCGGTGACCCCGTGGTCGTCCTCGGCGAGGTCGGTCAGGGCGGTGTCCCATTCCACGTCGACGCCCAGCTCCGCCAGGCGGGCGCGGAGCTGGGCCTCGATGTCCGTCTGGGGAAGGACCAGCGCCGGTTTGGGCGTGCCCGGGCCGGCCTCGCCGAAGCGGGTGACGAGCGCGGCCCGCCCGCCGATGTACGTGGTCAGGACGAGCGACGGGGCCGAGCGGCCGGGCAGGTCGCCGAGCGCGCCCAGCCGGTCGAGCACCTCGGCGCCGCGCGCGTGCAGGATGTTGGCGCGCGAGGTGGTGGCCGGGGCCGGCGCCTGGTCCACCACCCGGACCGCCACCCCGTGCAGCCGCAGGGCGCAGGCCAGTGCGAGACCGGCGGGCCCGGCCCCGACCACCAGGACCTCAGCGGATTCTCTCATGGCGACCACCTGCTTGTGATTGACGTCAGGACGGAACTGTTACGTTCCTTCGTCATCACGGTAGCCTCCCACTACGATGGAACACAACTGTTCCGTCTCAATGGAGGGCCTTCCGGATGCCCGACGCCACCTCCGGCCCCGACCGCCGGCCGGCAGGCGCGGCCGTGCTGCGCGCCGACCTCACCGACGCGATCCGCCAGGCGGCTCTGGACGAGCTGATCGACAGCGGCTACGCCCGGATGTCCATGGACGCCATCGCCCGCCGGGCGGGGGTCGGCAAGGCCGCCATCTACCGGCGCTGGGCCTCCAAGGAGCCGCTGGTGCTGGAGATCCTCACCCGCCTGGCCGACGAGGCCGTGCCGCTGCCCGACACCGGCACCCTGCGCGAGGACGTCGAAGGCTTCGTACGCCACGCTTCCGCGCTGCGGGCCGACCCGCGGACCATGCGCGTCCTCACCGACCTGACCGCCGAGGCCACCAGGAACCCGCGCCTGGCCGCGGCCCTGCAGACCAGCGCCGAGCAGCCCCGCCGCTCCGCGGGGGCCCGGCTGCTCCACCGCGCCGCCGAACGGGGCGAGCTGCCGGCCGACCTCGACACCGAGCTGGCCGTCGACTGCCTGGTCGGGCTGGCATACCTGCGGCCGCGCACCCCGTGGCAGCCCGCGGAGTCCCTGGACGACCACATCGCGCCGCTCGTGGAGGTCATCCTGGCCGCGCTGGCGGCCTGCCGCCGCCGGTAGCTCCATCCAGGGCCGGGCCCGGCGGACGTCCGGGCCGCGTGGCGCAGGTCACCCTTTTTCTCGCCGGCAACCTCTTTGACCGCACCCGCGATCGGCGTAGTGTGACTTATTGACCAGATTTCACATCGAGTCAAGGAGTTCTGGTGCGGGAGCGGGCGGACCGGATTCTCGACGCGGCCGGGGAGTTGCTGCTCCGGCACGGTTACCGGAAGGTCACCGTCGACGACATCGCCGCACGGGCCGACGTCGGCAAGGGCACCGTCTACCTGCACTGGCGCACCAAGCACGAGCTTTTCGACGCCCTGCTGTTACGCGAGTCCATCGAGCTCGTGGAGGAGTTCACCGCGCTGATGCGCCAGGATCCGGCGAACGTGCAACCGCACCGCTTCGCGCGCGTGTCCTTCCTCGCCATGTGCCGCAAGCCGCTCCTGCGCGCGGTGCTCACCACGGACCTCGATCTGCTCGGCAAGCTCGCCAAACACCCGATGCGCAGCCACGACCTCCTCGCGACCAAGCGCTTCTTCCAGGTCGCCGAGAAGTACGCGCTGCTCAGGACCGACGTGCCCGACCTGCCGTACACGATGACCGCCGTACAGACGGGCTTCTACGTCCTCGACGGCTCCGAGAGCTCCGAATCCGCGCTGGACGAGGAGAGCAGGGCCGACGCGCTCGCCTTCGCCGTACGCGAGGTGTTCGAGCCGGCGGAGCAGCCCTCGCGCGAGGTGCTCGCCGCGGCGGCGACCGAGTTCATCTCGATCTTCACGGAACTGGTCGCGCCCTACCGAAAGTGGATCTACGACTAAGGAGAGGCGATGGCCGACATCGTCCAGCGGTACGCCATTCCCCCGCAACACTTCTGGTTGCACGGCCCGCGATCGGGCCGGCCGGTCGAGTTCGACGCGGCCACCGGGATATGGAACGTCTACGGCTATCCGGAAGTGCACGAGATCCTGGGCGATCCCGCGACGTTCTCCTCCGACACCATGCGCGTGATTCCGAAGCACCTGATGCCGGAGGCGGAGGAGTTCTCGATGGAGGGCTTCATCACCCAGATCGACCCGCCCGAGCACGGCAAGCTGCGCAAGCTGGTCAGCAGCGCGTTCACCAGGAAGGTGGTCGCCGATCTCGAACCGCGGATCGCCGCCCTCACCCACGAGCTGCTCGACGCGGCGGCCGAGCGCGGCCGGTTCGAGCTGGTGACCGACCTGGCCTACCCCCTTCCCGTCATCGTCATCGCCGAGTTGCTGGGGGTGCCCAGCAGCGACCGCGCCCTGTTCAAGCAGTGGGCCGATGCGCTGTTCGAGCGTGACAACAAGCTCTCACTCACCGAGCAGCCGGAAGACCGCGACACCGAGGCGGTGCTGAAGCCGTGGAAGGAGATGTCCGGCTATCTCGCCGCCCACGCCGCGGAGCGCAGGGCGCGACCCCGCGCCGACCTGCTCACCAAGCTGGTCGAGGCCGAGGTGGACGGCGAACGGCTGCCCGACGACCAGGTGGTCAACTTCGCGATCGTCCTCCTGCTCGCCGGGCACATCACCACGACGATGCTGCTCGGCAACACGGTGCTGTGCCTCGACGCCTTCCCCGAGCAGCAGGACAGGGTCCGGGCCGACCGCTCCACCGTGCCGGCCGTGATCGAGGAGTCCCTGCGCTACTTCACCCCGTTCGCCGCCCTCGCGAGGACCACCATGCGCGAGACCGAGCTGGGCGGCGTGACGATACCCGCCGACCAGCTCGTGATGGGGTGGCTGGGACCGGCGAACCGGGATCCGCGGCAGTTCCCCGACCCCGGCGCCTTCGACCCGGGCCGCGACCCCAACCCGCATCTCGCCTTCGGCCGCGGCATCCACTTCTGCCTCGGCGCGCCGCTGGCCCGGCTGGAAGGACGGGTCGCGCTCGACATCCTGCTCGACCGCCTCGACCCCCTGCGCGCCGACCCCGACCAGGCCGTGGAGTTCATCCCCACCCCGACCATGACGGGAGTGCGCCGCCTCCCGCTGCTCTGGCCGCCGTCCTGACCGCCCCCCGCCAGCCTGGACGAGCCCTGTGCCCGCCCCGGCCGGCGGAGCGGTCAGGGCGTCGTACGGACCGGCAGGGAGGTCAGGGCCCGCTTCATCCCGGGCTGCCAGCCGATCTCCGAGGCGGGCACGCTCAGGGTGAGCCCGGGAAAGCGGTCCAGCAGGGTCGCGAGGGCGATCTGCGTCTCGCACCGGGCCAGCGCCGCGCCCAGGCAGTAGTGGATGCCGTGGCCGAAGGCGAGATGCGCGTTGTCGGCGCGGCGCAGGTCCAGCCGGCCGGGCTGGTCGAAGCGGCGCGGGTCGCGGTTGGCGGCCGCGTACACCACCTGCACCGCCTCCCCTCGCGGGATGGTCACGCCGCCGATCTCCACGGGCTCCAGCGTGTAACGCAGGACGGCGATCTCCGCGCTCCCCGTGAAGCGCAGGAACTCCTCGACGGCGTCGGAGATGTCACCGGGGTCGAGGCGGCGGGTGAGCAGGAGCCAGACGCTCTGGCTGATGAGGCCGACGGTGGTCTCGTGCCCGGCCATCAGGATGCTGATCGACATCGAGATCAGTTCCTCGTCGGCGAGCCGGTCGCCGTCGGCCTCCTGGACCCTGATCAGCCCTGACAGCAGATCGTCGCCGGGATCCGCACGCTTGGCGTCGATCAGCCGGGACATGTGTCCGACCAGTCCCCTGGCGCCGGCCGCGACCTTCTCCAGGTCGGGAGCCGTGAGATCGGCGGCCCAGGAACGCCAGGTGCCGCGGTCCGCCGCCGGCACGCCGAGCAGCTCGCTGATCACCTGGACGGGCAGGGGGTAGGCGAAGCGCTCGATGAGGTCGAACTCCTCGGGCAGGCCGGACACCAACGCGTCGACGATCTCCTGGATGCGCGGGCGCAGGCTCTCCACCCGGCGGGCGGTGAACTCCCGCGACACCAGCCGCCGCAGCCTGGTGTGGTCGGGCGGATCGTTGACGCCCAGCGTGCGCAGCAGGTAGGGGGCGACGTCGCCGGGCAACCCGGCGACGGCGGCCAGGTCGATCGTGGACTGCCGGGTGACGTCGCTGCTGAACCGCGGATCCGTGAGCACCGCGACGCTCTCGGGATAGCCGGTCACCAGCCAGACGGGGCTGCCGTCGATGTAGGTGCCCCGGCACACCGGCCCCTGTCTGGCCAGGTCGGCCAGGAACGCGTCTCTGTCGGGGGCGGTCAGCAAGCCGGCGATGTCGGTCATGGTCATGTCTCCTCGATGGCGAAATCGGTCATGGCGGCAGCGCTGTCACCGCGCCCGCCGCTCCTTCCTGACCGCCTCCCAGGCCGTCAGGGCGCGGTCGTCGGCGAACAAGCCGTCGGTGAAGATCTCGATGCCGGCCCGCGAGTAGCGCAACGTGGCGTCCATGTCGTGCGGGTCCGGAAGGCCGAGCACCCGCGACAGGTGCTCGCCGAAGGCCAGCGGGGCCAGCAGCCAGGTCACGTAGATGGCGGCGCGGGCGCGCGGGTCCTGGCTCGGCCGTGCCCACCCCTCCGCCACGCCCTGTTCCAGCCATTGCTCAGTGGTCTCGACGATCTCGTCGTAGAGCGCCGCCGCCTCGGGGCTGCCGTCCAGGAACGCCCGGCCGAGATATCGCCGCACGGGGCCGGCGGCCTCCAGCATCGCCGCCAATCCCGCCGTGTCCCCCAGCGCCTCGACGCCGGGGCCGCCGCGCACGAGCGAGATCACGTACGCGTCGCACTCCCTGCGCAGGCCCTCCTTGCTGCCGAAATGGTGCAGGACTAGGGCGTGGGAGACGCCAGCACGGGCGGCGACCGCACGCAGGCTCACCCCGCTGACGCCCTCGGCCCCGAACAGCTCCAGGGCGGCGTTCCTGATCCTGGCACGCGCTTTGAGATCGTCCGTGTCTGACCGCATGCTCAGCATAGTAACCATATGGTCAGCTGACTGTACAACTGGTAAGCCATGGGGCGCTCAGCGCACTTGATCCACGACATACCGTTACATCAAATGGATTTGATAGAGTCGGCGCGGTCAGCCGGCCACACCAGGGAAAGGACCGCGGCGGTGAGCGAGCACGTCACCGGAGGCTCCGGCGGGGCGGGGGCGTCCTGGCGCGCGGTCCGGGAGGTGGCGCTGCTCTTCCTCAAGCTGGGCACCATCGCCTTCGGCGGCCCGGCCGCGCACACCGCGATGATGCGCGACGAGCTGGTGCGCCGCCGCGGCTGGGTGAGCGACGAGCGCTTCGCCGACCTGATGGGCGCGACCAACCTGATCCCGGGGCCCAACTCCACCGAGCTGGCCATCCACCTGGGCCACGACCGTGCGCGCATGCGCGGTCTCGTCGCGGCCGGGGTCTGCTTCATCCTGCCTGCCGCGCTCATCGTCACCGCCCTGGCCTGGGCTTACGTCACCTACGGCAGCACGCCCGCGGCCGAGGGCCTCCTGTACGGCATCGTCCCGGCGGTGATCGCCATCATCGCCCACGCCCTGTTCGGCCTGTGGCGCACGGTGATCAAGACCGTGTGGCTGGGCGTCCTGGCTCTCGCCGCGCTGGCCGCCTACCTGGCGGGGGTCAACGAGCTGCTGATCCTGGCGGCCGGGGCGCTGCTGGCGTTCGCCGTACGCCTGCCGCGCCGCCCGCCCCGCCGGCCGCCCCGCCGGCTGCCGCGCCGCCCGCCCGGCGGCCAGAACCGGCTGCCCGGTGTGCTCGCCGCGCCGCTGCTCGCCTTCGGCGGATCTCCCCTCTTCCCCGACCCGACCGGAGGTCAGCTGACGCAGCTCTTCCTCACCATGCTGAAGATCGGCTCGGTGCTGTACGGCAGCGGCTACGTGCTGCTGGCCTTCCTGCGCGGCGATTTCGTCGAGCGGCTCGGCTGGCTCAGCTCGCAGCAGCTCGCCGACGCGGTCTCCATCGGCCAGGTCACCCCCGGGCCGGTGTTCACCACCGCCACCTTCGTGGGCTATGTCGTCGCCGGGCCGATCGGCGCGTTCGTGGCCACCGTGGCCATCTTCCTGCCGTCGTTCGTCTTCGTCGGCCTGCTCACCCGGCTCACCGGCTGGCTGCGCTCGAGCGGGTGGGCGTCCGCCCTGCTCGACGGGGTGAACGCCGCGGCGCTGGCGCTCATGGCCGGGGTCTCCTACCAGCTCGCCCGCACGGCCGTCGTCGACCCGCTGACCGCGGCCATAGCGGTGCTCAGCCTGGTGCTGCTCTGGACGACCAGGCTCAACAACGCGTGGTTGATCGCCGGCGGCGCGGCCGTCGGGCTGGCCCGCACGCTGCTCGGCTGAGTCCATCAAATGCTTTTGATGTATTCTGGCGGCATGGTGCCCACCGGCCGAACCGCCCCGGCGTTCGTGCGCATGGCCGCCCATCCCCTGCGGTGGAGCCTGCTGACCGCGCTGGCCACCGGCGACCACCGGGTCCGCGAGCTCGTCGAGCTGCTCGGCCACCCGCAGAACCTGATCTCCTACCATCTGCGGCTGCTGCGCGGCAGCGGGCTGGTCACCGCCCGTCGCAGCAGCTTCGACGCCCGCGACAGCTATTACCACCTCGACCTCGAGCGCTGCGCGCACGCGCTGGCCGAGGCGGGCGCCGCCCTCCATCCGGCGCTGCGCCTCGACCCCGCCCCGCCACCCGCCCCGTCATCCGGCGAGGTCCCGGGCCCTCCCCGGGTGCTGTTCGCGTGCACCGGCAACAGCGCCCGCTCGCCGATCGCCGCCGCGCTGCTGCGCCACCGCGGCGGCGGGCACGTGGAGGTGACCAGCGCCGGCAGCCACCCGAAACCGAGCGTGCATCCCAACGCCGTACGCGTCCTGCGCGAGCAGTACGGCGTCGACCTGACCGACCGGCGGACGCGCCATCTCGACACCGTGGCCCACCGCCGTTTCGATCATCTGATCAGCCTGTGCGACAAGGTCCGCGAGATGCATCCCGTGTTCGGCGGCCGGCCCCGGCCGGCGCACTGGAGCATCCCCGACCCGGCCGCGCCGGGCGACGACGACCAGGCGAGCTACCCCGCCTTCCTGCGCACGGCGGCGGAGATCGACACCCGCATCCGCTTCCTGCTGCCCGTTCTCACCCGCACCGCCGCCCCGGAGGTAACGTCATGACCACGCCACCCGCCGAACTCGCCGGCGTCCGCTACATCGTCGACGACGTGGCCGCCGCCGTGCGCTTCTACACCACCCACCTCGGCTTCACCCTGCGCGCCAACCCCGCGCCCGCCTTCGCCGACGTGGTCCGCGGCCCGCTGCGGCTGCTCCTGTCCGGGCCGGAGAGCTCCGGCGCCCGGGCCACGCCCGAGGGATCCGCCGCGCCGGGCCGCAACCGCATCCATCTCACCGTCCACGACCTCGACGCCGAGATCGACCGGTTGCGCGCCGCCGGGCTGTCCTTCCGCGGCGAGGTCGTCGCGGGGCCGGGCGGGCGCCAGATCCTGCTCGCCGACCCGGCCGGCAATCTCGTCGAGCTGTTCGAGCCCGCCGGGCGCTGAGCCGCGATCATCTACAGCGCCGGCGCACCTCGTCCACGCGTTCGGTGAGACCGGCCCTGTCGAGGTGTTCGAGCAGCGGCACGGCGACGCGGCGGGTGGTGCCGAGGGCGTGTCTGGCCTGGCTGACCGTGAACGGCTGCGGCAGCCGGCCCAGCAGTTCGGCCGCCCGGGCGTCGGCTCCCGGCAACAGCGCGACTCCTTCGCCCACGCGCAGCAGGCTCCCGGCCCGTTCGGCCGCGGCCAGTTCCCGCGGGCCCAGGCCCAGCTCCGCCAGCCGGCCCGCGTCCGGCGCGTGGAAGGGCCGCGCCGCCAGGTCCCTTCTCAGCTGCTCGACCGCCCTGGCCACCTGCTCCGGCAGCCCCGCGGGCCCGGCCACGATCCGCCCTCCGGCGAGCGTGAGCGGCGGCCGTACCAGCGTGGCGACCAGCTGCCGGTCGGGCAGGCCCAGCTCGTGGCGGGCCGCCTCGATCGGCATGGCGGGATCGAGGGGATGGCCGGCCGCGTAGTGCCGCACCGCCTCCACGAGCCGCCGGCCCAGATCCCTCCAGTGTCCCGGATCGGCGTACCACTCCCCTGACGTTCCGGGAGTGCCCGGCGCGACGCCCATGGCACGCAGGTCGGCAGCGCGCAGCAACCGGTGCAGGCGCAGCGCGTACGCCGTGCCTGACGCGACGGCCTCCGGCAGTGCCGGCTGCAACGGAGCCGGCTGCAACGGAGCCGGCTCCGGCAGCGCCGATTCCAGGAAGGCCGACTCCAGGAAGGCCGCGCGCTGCCTGGCGGCGCCCCTGCGGCCCAGGGCGGGCGGGCGCACGTCGAGGACTCTCGCCCCGGCGAGCACCCGCATCTCCGACCGGTCGCGTCCGGGATCACGCAGCAGCAGCACGTCGCCGAGGTGCAGGGGCACCGGCCGGGCCAGCCGCAGCCGTACGACGCGCCCGCCGAGCGGCCGCGCCTCGGCCGCCACCGCCGCCGACCCGATGTGGACCGTCAACCGCCGGGGCAACCCGGCGGCCTCGCGCCGCGGTCCTGCCACGTGGCCCCCGACGCTGGTGACGCGCACGTCCACCAGGTCGGTGGCCGTCCAGCCGCCCGGCGTGACGAGCGCGTGCCCGCGCCCGGGCACGTCATGGCCGCGCAGGTTGACCGCCACCCTGGCGACCCCGGTCACCGTGTCCCGCGGCTCCTTGAGCGACTCGAGCCCCCTGACCCGCACCGGCTCGCCGGCCAGCAGCAGTTCGTCGCCCACCGAGACCGTTCCGGCGGGCAGCGTGCCGGTGATCACCGTTCCGCTGCCGGTCACGCTGAACGCCCGGTCGATCCAGAGCCGTACCGCTGCGGCCGGATCGGGCCGGGGCAGCCCGGTCACGAGCCGGTCCAGCGCCCGCCGCAGCTCGGGCAGCCCCTGGCCGGTGCGACCGCTCACGGCGACCGCCGCCACCTCGCCGAGGCCGGCCGTGTCCAGGCGGGCGAGGGCCTGGGCGACCACCGGGGCCGGATCGGCGAGGTCGGACCGGGTCACCACGAGCAGGCAGTGCCGTACGCCGAGGGCCTCCAGGGCCACCAGGTGCTCCTCCGACTGGGGCATCCAGCCCTCGTCGGCCGCCACCACGAACATGACGGCCGGCACGGGCCCGACCCCCGCGAGCATCGTGGCGAGGAACCGTTCGTGGCCCGGGACGTCCACGAACGCGAGCCGTCCGCCCGACGGGAGCTCCGTCCACGCGTAGCCGAGTTCGATGGTCAGGCCGCGCCGGCGTTCCTCGTCCAGCCGGTCGGGCTCCATGCCGGTGAGCGCGCGCACCAGGGTGGACTTGCCGTGGTCGACGTGCCCCGCGGTGGCCACGACGTGCATCAGTCCCGCACCTCCGCGGCCGCCAGCACCGCGCGCTCCACGTCGTCGTCGCGCTCGGGCGGGACGGTGCGCAGGTCCAGCAGCAGGCGAGCGTGCTCGATCCGCCCGACGACCGGCGGATCGCCCGTCCGCAGCGGTACGGCGAGCCGTTCGGGCAGGCCCACGGCGGCGCTCGGCAGCCTCACGCCGGGCGCGCCGCCACCTCCCACGGCGGCCGTGCTCGGCACGCTCGACGCGTCGACCCCGGCGCCCGCCAGCCGGCCCGCCAGGACCTCGGCGCGCCTGGCCAGCGCCGCCGGGGCGGCGTGCAGCGCCTCCCGGACCGGCGGTGCGGGACCGCGCAGCGTCGCCTCCAGCGCGGCGAGCGTGAGCTTGTCGACCCGCAGCGCGCGGGCGAGCGGGTGCTGGCGGCAACGTTCGACCAGGTCGCCGCGGCCCAGGAGGAGCCCCGCCTGCGGCCCGCCGAGCAGCTTGTCACCGCTGGCCGTCACCAGGTCGGCGCCCGACTCGATCATGGTGGTGGCGTCCGGTTCCGCGGGCAGCAGCGGCTCGCGGACCAGCAGGCCCGAGCCGATGTCCACGACGACGGGGACGCCCAGACCGGTCAGCTCCGGCACCTCGGCCGCGCCGGTGAAGCCCTCGATCCGGAAGTTCGACGGGTGGACCTTGAGCACGAACCCCGTCAGCGGCCCCACCGCGTCGGCGTAGTCGCGGGCGGAGGTGCGGTTGGTGGTGCCCACCTCGCGCAGCCGCGCCCCGGTGGAGGCGAGCAGGTCGGGGATGCGGAACCCGTCACCGATCTCCACCAGCTCGCCCCGGCTGATGAGGATCTCCCGCCCGGCGGCGAGCGCGGTGGCGACCAGGACGAGAGCGGCGGCGTTGTTGTTGACGACGTGCACGTCCGCCGCGGCGGGCACGGCCGCGGCGAGCGCCTCGACCGCGCCCCGTCCTCTCCGTGCCCTGGCGCCCGTCACCAGGTCGAACTCCACGTCGGCGGGCCCCGCGGCGGCGGTCATCGCCGCGACGGCCGCAGCCGACAGCGGCGCCCGGCCGAGGTTGGTGTGGATCAGCACGCCCGTGGCGTTGACGACCGGGCGCAGGCTCGCCGCGTGCGCCGGGAGCGCCGCCACCGCCGCGTCGGCCACGTCCCCCGGGCCGATCTCACCCCGCCGCGCCCGATCCTGGGCAGCCGCCACCGCCGCCTTGACCACCGGCCTGCCGAGCCGCCCGCCCGCCTCCACCAGGCGCGGGTCGGCGAGCACGGCGTCGGTGCGCGGCACCAGCCTGCGACGGTCCATGTTCCCGAACATAAGCGGAGGCGGACGGGAATCGAACCCGCCAGGCCGAGGACCTCGACCTCGTCGGTTTTGAAGACCGCGGGGGCCACCAGGCGCCCAGACGCCTCCAGGGGAGAACCTACCCACCGCGGGGTAGGTGACCCGGCGGCACACGCGAACTGCAGTGAGGACAGCCATGACATCGGCGAACGTGGTGGAGGACGGCCCGGTCCGGCTGACGCGGTACGCGCACGGAGGCGGCTGCGCCTGCAAGATCCCGCCCGGCGAGCTGGAGGCCGTCGTCGCCGGTCTGAAAGCGCCGCGTCCCGGCTCGGCCGGCTCACCGGCCGGCGAGCTGATCGTGGGACTGGACGACGGGGACGACGCCGCCGTGGTGGGGATCGGCGGTGACCGGGCGGTCGTGGTCACCGCCGACTTCTTCACGCCCGTGGTGGACGACCCGTACGACTGGGGGCGCGTCGCGGCGGCCAACGCCCTGTCCGACGTGTACGCGGTCGGCGGGGAGCCCCTCGTCGCGGTGAACCTGCTCGGCTGGCCCCGCGGTCGGCTGCCGCTCGACCTGGTGAAGGAGGTGCTGCGCGGCGGCCTGGACGTGGCGCGGGAGGCGGGCTGCCACGTCTCCGGCGGCCACAGCGTGGACGACCCGGAGCCGAAGTACGGCATGGCGGTCACCGGCCTGGCCGACCCGGCACGGCTGCTGCGCATCGACGCCGCCCGGCCCGGACTGCCGATCTCGCTGACCAAGCCGCTCGGCATCGGCGTGCTCAACACGCGGCACAAGGCGACGGGCGAGGTGTTCGCGCAGGCGGTGAAGACGATGACCACGCTGAACCGCGACGCGGCGCGGGCCGCGCTGGCCGCCGGGGTGGAGTGCGCCACGGACGTGACCGGATTCGGCCTGCTCGGGCACCTGTACAAGCTCTGCCGGGCGAGCGGCGTGACGGCGGTGGTGGAAGTGGCGGCGGTGCCCTACCTGGAGGGCGCCCGGCAGGCGCTGCGCGACGGCTACGTGAGCGGCGGCACCCGCCGCAACCTCGACTGGGTACGGCCCCGGCTCGACCCCGGCGGCTTCGGCGAGGACGAGCTCCTGCTGCTGGCCGACGCCCAGACGTCGGGCGGCCTGCTGGTCGCCGGCGAGGTCCCGGGCGCGCCGGTCATCGGCGAGCTGGTCCCCCTGGACGGCCCTCACCTCCGCCTGCGCTGACGCCTCCGGCAGCGTGCCGTCCTCGACGAGCGCCGGCGGACGTGCGCGGGCGGCGACGCCGCGTCTCGTCCCTCACGACCTGCCGCCAGGAGCCGTCGACGGGTGGGCGACGTCCCCCGCGACGGCCCCACCGTCAGGAGCGGGTGCCGAGGCCGCGTCGAGGCGTTGGCGTTGGGGGACGACGGTGTACTTCGGGTCGGCGGCCGAGGCGCGGCCCGCTTCCAGGATGCCGAAGCGGGTGCACAGGGAGCCGGCCGTGAGGGCGGCCCCGGCCAGGGCGGTGAGGGCGCGGCTGCGCCCTGCGACCACCGCGAGCAGCCCGCCGCCCACCGTCAGGGCACGCGCGGCACGCATGAGCCGGCCGGCCCGGCCCGTCCGGTACGGCTCCCCGACGAACCCGAGCCGCCGTTCCATCACCGCGCCCGCCACCGTCTCCGTGGCCGCTCCGAGCGCGGCCACGGCACGGGCCGGGCCGGCCTGGGCCCGGGGCGTGCCGAGCATGGCGACCGCGCCCGCCGCGGCCATGGCGCTGCCCGCGAACAGGAACGGCAGCTCCCGGTACGCCTCGTGCCAGGCGGGTACGGCGGTGTCGGCGACCAGGACGGCGGTGTAGGTGGCGGTCAGTGGCCCGGTCACCCCGGTGGCCAGCAGCGCCGCGTCGCCGGCGGCCGGCAGGACGCCGGGCAGGACTCCGGGCACTGCGCCGGGCAGGACTCCGGGCAGAGCGACCGCCGACAGCCCGCCCTGGGCGGCGAGGATCCACGAGCCGACGCTCATCGGGGAGGTGGGCTTGAAGATCCGCAACATGTTGAGGAACCGTTCCGGCCTGCCCAGCTCGGCGGCGAGCAGGGCGGCTCCGAGGGACGCCCCGGCGGCCGCCGCGATGCGGGCGGTGCGGTCCAGTCGGGTGCGGCCGGTCAGCCGGGCCATGACGGCGATGGTGGACGAGGCTCCCGACATCCCTCCCAGATAGAGATATGTCGGCATATGGGGCTCGTGCCAGACGGGCGGCTTGAGCACCGGGCGTCCGTAGTAGGACCGGAACTCCGCCTCCGGCACCACCGCCCGCTCCCGCGTCACCGCCGCTCCCCCCTGCGCGCCGGCCCGAGGAAGGCGAGGGCCACGGCGCCCGCCGCCGACAACGCGGCCGCGCCCGCCCAGCGCCACATGGCCGGCAGGTCACGGGTGGTCACCACGGGATCCGGCGGCAGGCCGTACACCTCGGGCTCGTCCAGCAGCAGGAAGAACGCCCCCGCGCCGCCCACGCCGTCGCCGGGGCTCTCGCCGTACAGGCGGGCCTCCTCGTGGCCGTCGTCGCGCAGCCGGGTCACCCGTTCCTCGGCGCGCTCCCGCAACTCGTCGAGCGGCCCGAACTGGATCGAGTCGGTGGGGCACGCCTTGGCGCAGGCCGGTTCGAGGCCGCCGAGCTGGCGGTCGTAGCACATCGTGCACTTCCAGGCCCGCCCGTCGTCCTCCCGCCGGTCGATCACGCCGTACGGGCAGGCGGGCACGCAGTAGCCGCACCCGTTGCAGATGTCGGCCTGCACCACCACCGTGTCGAACTCGGTCCTGAACAGCGCCCCGGTCGGGCAGACGTCCAGGCAGGCGGCGTGCGTGCAGTGCTTGCACACGTCGGAGGACATCAGCCACCGGTCCACGCCCTCCTCGTCGCCGGCGCGCACCGGCCGTGACTGCTCGATGAAGGCGACGTGCCGCCAGGTGTTCGCCCCCAGCATGCCGGTGTTGTCGTAGGAGGTCGCCTCGAAGACGAAGCCGTCGTCGGGGATCTGGTTCCACTCCTTGCAGGCGACCTCGCACGCCTTGCACCCGATGCAGACGCTCGTGTCGGTGAAGAACCCCATCCGCTCAGCCATGGCGGTACCTCTCCAGCAGATCCAGCGCCGCCGGGCCCCTCGGCCGGCGGCCCGGCCGCACGTCACAGGTCATGGCCTTGCCCTCCTGGATGTAGACGTTCGGGTCGAGCACCAACGGCATCAGGTCGTTGGCGACGTCACCGGTGACCAGGCCGCGTCCGCCCCACCCCCAGTGGTACGGCAGCCCGACCTGGTGCACGATCCCGCCCCCGACGCGCAGCGGCCGCATCCGCCCGGTGACCAGCACCCTGGCCTCCACCACGGCGCGGCTGGTCACGATCGTGGCCCAGCCGCCGTTGACCAGTCCCACCTCAGCGGCGAGCTGCGGGGACACCTCGCAGAACAGCTCGGGCTGCAACTCGGCGAGGTAGGCCAGCGGCCGGCTCATGGCGCCCGCGGTGTGGTGCTCGGTCAGCCGGTACGTCGTCAGCACGTACGGGAAGCGTCCCCCCGGAGCGTTGTACGGGCTCTCGGGCCGGTGGTAGGTGCGGCGGGCCGGGTTGGCCTGCTGGGTGTAGAGCGGGTTGGCGACCGGCGACTCGTGGGGTTCGTAGTGGGCGGGCAGCGGTCCGTCGACGAGTCCGGACGGCACGTACAGCCAGCCCTTGCCGTCGGACTGCATGATGAACGGGTCGGTCCCGGCGAGCGCGGCCTGGGCGCGGGCGCCTTCGGGCGGCACGTATCCGGGCGGCTTGCCGATCTCGCAGTCGGGCACGTCGTCCCCGGTCCACTCGCCGCGCTCGGCGTCCCACCACACGTACGCCTTGCGCTCGCTCCACGGGCGGCCCTCGGGGTCGGCGGAGGCCCGGTTGTAGAGGATGCGCCGGTTGGCCGGCCAGGCCCAGCCCCATTCGGGCGCCACGGCGCTCTGCTCCCGGCCGGGGCGGCGGCGGGCGGCCTGGTTGACCTCGTCGGCGTACACGCCGCAGTAGATCCAGCAGCCGCAGCGCGTGGAGCCGTCGGGCTGGAGCTGGGTGGAGGTCGACAGGGCGCGCCCGTCGGGGCCGACCCCGTTGATCTCGCGGAGCACGGCCTCGGCCGAGGGCTCGCGGTGCACGCCGTGCTCCGGGTAGTCCCAGGTCAGCTCGCGTACCGGCCGGTCGATCTCGTCGCCGGTCATCCGCTGTCTGAGGAGCTTGCCGAGGTGGTGGTAGAACCACAGCTCGCTGCGGCAGTCGCCGGGCGGGTCGAGCGCCTTCTCCCGCCACTGGAGCAGCCGCTGGGTGTTGGTGAACGTGCCCTCCTTCTCCACGTGGCTCGCGGCGGGCAGGAAGAACACCTCGGTCCCGATGTCCTCGGTGCGCAGCTCGCCCGTCTCCAGCTCCGGGCCGTCCAGCCAGAACGTGGCGGTCTCCACCAGGGTCAGGTCCCGGACGACGAGCCAGTCGAGGTTGGCCAGGCCGAGGCGCTGGGCCCGGCCGCCGGAGGAGCCGACGGCGGGGTTCTCCCCGACCACGAAATAGCCTTTCACCGTGCCGTCGATCTGGCCCATCACGGTGGTGTAGTGGCCGTGGTCGCCGGTCATGCGCGGCAGGTGGCCGAAGCAGAAGTCGTTCTCCTCGGTGGCGGCCTCGCCCCACCACGCCTTGAGCAGGCTCACCAGGTAGGAGCGCCGGTTGCCCCAGAAGCCCGTCGTGCCGCCCTCCACCTCCAGGTAGTGGTCGAGGCCGCCGTGCCGCCCGGCGTGCGGCATGTCCAGGTAGCCGGGCAGGATGTTGAACAACGTCGGAATGTCGGTCGAGCCCTGGATGCTGGCGTGGCCGCGCAGCGCCAGGATGCCGCCGCCGGGCCGTCCCATGTTGCCGAGGAGGAGCTGCAGGATCGAGGCGGTGCGGATGTACTGCGCGCCGACGGTGTGCTGGGTCCAGCCGACCGAGTAGACCCAGGCGGTGGTGCGCTCGCGGCCGGAGTTGGCGGTCACCGCCTCGGCCAGCTCGGCGAAACCGTCGCGCGGGATGCCGCACAGCCGCTCGACCAGCTCCGGGGTGTAGCGGGCGAAATGCCGTTTCACGATCTGGTAGACGCAGCGCGGGTGGCTGAGCGTCGGGTCGGTGTGCGGGCTGGGGTGCGCGCCGGGCCCGCCCGCGCCGTAGGCGTCCGCGCCGGCCGCCTCCGCGTCCTCGGGCCCGCCCTCCGCCTGAGCGGCCGGGGGCTGCTCGTCCGCGGGCTCGTACGCCCAGCTCCTCGGGTCGTACGTGGCCGTCTCCTGATTCCAGCCGGAGAACAGGCCGTCGAGGTCCTCGGTGTCGCGGAAGTCCTCGGACACGATCGTGGCGGCGTTGGTGTAGGCCAGCACGTACTCGCGGAAGTCCAGCTCGTTCTCCAGCACGTGGTTGATCAGCGCGCCGAGCAGCACGATGTCGCTGCCCGCGCGGATCGGCAGGTGCCGGTCGGCCAGCGCGCTCGTACGGGTGAAGCGCGGGTCGACGTGGTAGACCCTGGCCCCGCGGGCCTTCGCCTCCATCACCCACTGGAAACCGACGGGGTGGCATTCGGCCATGTTGGAGCCCTGGATGACGATGCAGTCCGCGCCTGCCAGGTCCTGCTGGAAGGTGGTCGCGCCGCCACGCCCGAAGCTGGTCCCCAGACCGGGGACGGTGGAGGAGTGTCAAATGCGGGCCTGGTTCTCGACCTGGATGGCTCCGAGGGCGGTGTAGAGCTTCTTCATGAGGTAGTTCTCTTCGTCGTCGAGCGTCGCCCCGCCCAGGCTGGCGATGCCCAGCGTGCGGCGCACGACCTTGCCCTCGTGGCTCTCCTCCCAGGTCTCCCGCCGGGTGCGCGCCACCCGGTCGGCGATCATCTCCATCGCGGTGTCCAGGTCGAGGCGCTCCCAGGCGGTGCCGTGCGGCCTGCGGTAGAGCACCTCGGTCTGGCGGCCAGGATGGGTGACGAGCTGCTTGCTGGCCGAGCCCTTGGGGCACAGCCGGCCACGGGAGATGGGCGAGTCGGGATCTCCCTCGATCTGGGTGACCGCACCGTCCTTGACGTAGACGAGCTGGCCGCACCCGACGGCGCAGTAGGGGCAGATCGAGCGGGCGACCGTGCCGGCGTCCTCGGTGCGGGGGCGCAGGGCGTCGGTGCGGGCCGAGCGTGCCGCGTCGCTCCTGCCGTCCTCGCCGGCGAGCTGGCGCATCACCGGCCACCGGGCCAGCCATCCCCTTCCTGGCATGATGCGGCTTCTGCCCGTTTTGGCGTGGCTCATTCGGGCGGCTCAGTCAAATTCAGGGCACGTGACGGCCCGTTCGGCCGAGGGGAGATCGGCCGAACGGCCGATGCCGGGCCGGGGCGGCCCGCGAAGAATGCTCCCCCGTGAACTTCCTGCGCATGCTCATCGCCGTCACGTCCGCCTCGGCGATCGGCCTGGTCGGCGGGGCCTCCGCCGCCGCCGGCGCCCGCCCCTCCCCCGCCGCTCCCGGCGGCCTGTCGTGGAGGACGTGCCCCGACCGGCCGGGCGCCGAGTGCGGCGTGATCAAGGTGCCGCTCGACTGGAGCGCCCCCGAGGGAGCGACGATCGACCTGGCCGTCGTACGCCGAAAGGCCACCGACCCCGGCTCCCGGGTCGGCACCCTGTTCTACAACCCCGGTGGCCCGGGCGTGCCGGCCGCGCTTCTCGTGCGCGACCACGCGTCCGGCACCTTCTCCGACGAGTTGCGCCGCCGCTTCGACATCGTCGGCATCGACCCGCGGGGCGTGGGCGCGAGCACGCCCGCGGTGCGGTGCGGACTGCCCGTCCACGACCCCGCCATCAGCCAGTTCCCGAAGAGCCGGACCGGCTACGAGCGCCTCGTCGCGTCCAGCAGGGCCGTCGGCCGCAGTTGTGCCCGGGGCACCGGCCCTCTGCTCGGCCACCTCGGCACCGCCGACGTCGCTCGCGACTTCGACGCGGTACGAGCCGCGCTCGGCGTGGCGAAGGTGAGCTTCTTCGGCAAGTCGTACGGCAGCATGCTCGGCGCGCGGTACGCCCGGATGTTCCCCGATCGGGTGCGCACGATGGCGCTGGACGGCGCGGTCGACCAGGGCATCCCCACGTCCAGGCTGGTCGTCGACGCGGCCGGGGCGGTGGAGGACTCCTTCGGCCGGTTCACCGCCTGGTGCGCGGGCGCCGCGACGTGCGCCCTGCACGGCCGCGATGCCGGCAAGGTGTGGGACAGCCTGGTCGCCAGGGCCGAGCGCGAACCGATCGGGGTGCGCGGCGGCCGGCCGTTGACCGCCGGCGAACTGCGCTACACCGCCTACGCGTTCCTCACCGGCATCCCGGAGTTCGCCGGAGGGCTGGCCACCGCGATCGCGCAGGCCGAGCGGGGGGACGCCCAGCTCTTCGCGTCGATGCGGGCCCAGGCGCTGGACGACCCGGTGAGCACGGCCGCCTACCGCTCGATCCTCTGCACGGACGTCGACCCCCGCATCCGCCGCTACCGTGACGTGCGCGACCGGATGCGGCGGGTCGCCAAGGCGGCCCCCCACATGCGCGGCACGTCGGAGTTCTGGGACATGACCGTGGGCTGCGCGGGCTGGCCGGTGGCCCCGGCCCGCGCACCGCACGCGCGGCCGATCAAGGGGCTGCCGCCCGTCCTGGTGGTCGGCAACACCCACGACCCCGCCACCCCGCTCCGCTGGGCGCGCAGCCTCTCCGCCCGCATCCAGGGCTCCGGCCTGCTGACCTACGACGGCGACGGCCACACCGCCTACCGAAGGTCCGCCTGCGCGACCCGGCACGTCGACGCCTACCTCATGACGGGAAGGCTGCCCGCCGCCGGGACCGTGTGCCGGGCGCGGCCCGGCACCCACAAGAACGGGACTTCGGGGCGCTCCACGACGTCGAAGAGCTGATCGGGCGCGGCGCTCAGCCCCGTCACGGCGCCTCGAAGGTCACGTCCGCGCGGCGACCCCGTCCGCCGCGCAAGAGGGCCTGGATCTCGCGGCGCAGCGCGGGCATGAGGGGCTCGTGCGGCCGAGTTCGGCGGCCCTGATGTCCTGCACCTCATCGATGCCGAGGAGCCCCACGCCGGCCCTGGTCAGGTACGCATCGCCGTGCGGGCGGCGGGCGTGAACCCGCACGACTGGAGGGTCCGTGAGGGCCAGTTCCAGAAGGTCCATCCCGTCGAGCTGCCCGCCGGAGTCGGGCTCGACGCCGCAGGGGTGGTGGACGAGGTCGGCGAGGGCGTCGAAGGGGTCGAGCCCGGCGCCCACGTGTTCGGCGAGGGCTCGAGCACCTATGCCGAGTTCGCCGTGCTGTGGCAGAAGGCGTGATCCGCGAGCTCGTCGAGCTGACCGGGGACCCGCAGAAGGTGATCTCCATCGCCGATCTCGCCGCGCCGGAGTTCGGTGTCCGCTTCTCCGGCGTGGCCGGGAGCATGCCGGAGGCGCTCGCCGAGGCTGCCGGCCTCATCTCGCGGGGCAGGCTCCACATCCCGGTCGAGAAGTCGTACACCCTGGCCGAGGCCCCCAGGCGCACATCGACAGCCAAGCCGGTCACACCCGCGGGCGCCGCGTCATGATCGTTTGAGCGGTTTCCCCGGCACGGCTCTCGATGGCGTCCGGTCCGGCCGGAGCTCATGCTGGGGTTCGCCCGGGCTCCGGCTCGGCGGAGGGCTGGATGCTCAGCTGTTCGGCCCGGGAGAGCTCGGCGGCGGCGTCCGGGACCAGCCCGAGGCTGACGGTCTGGCGGCTGACCAGCCCGGCCAGCGCCCAGTCGGCGGCGACCCGCAGCCGGGTGCCGGCGGCGGGCAGGGCGAACAGGTGGTACGCGCCGGTGATCGCCGCCGCCGCCCGGCCCGTCACCCGCAGGCCGAACGGCGCGGCGACGGCCTGCCCGCCGCCCAGATCGGCCACGGCGCCCAGGTCGCGGTGCCGGTACGGCCGGGCGCGCCCATGACCGAGACCGGCGGCGACGTTGCGCGCGGCGGCGTGGCCCTGCCGCATCGCGTGCTGGGCGGTCTGCGGGCACACCGACCCCGGGCGGGTCAGGTCGGGCACCACCGCCGCGTCCCCGAGGGCGACGACGTCGGGCCGTCCGGGTACGCCCAGGTCGGCGCCCACCACGATCCGGCCCTTCTCCGTCGGCAGCCCGAGCTCGCCCACCAGGGGGCAGGCGGCGACGCCCGCCGTCCACACCAGCAGCCGGCACGCCACCGTGGTGCCGTCGTTCAGGTGGACCGTGTCGGCGGTCAGCCGGTCGACGGCGGCGCCGAGCCGTACCTCGACGTCCCGGGCACGCAGGATGGCCAGCGCGCGCTCGGACAGCCCGGGGTCCAGGTGCGAGAGGACCCGGTGGCCGGGGTCGACGATGATCCAGCGGATGTGCTCGGCCCGCAGCCGGGGGTAGGCGGCCAGCGCCGAGCGCACGAACATCCGCATCTGCGCGACGTACTCCGTGCCCGCCAGCCCCGCACCGACCACCACGAAGGTGGTGTACGCCGCGCGCTCGGCCCCGTCACGCAGCCCGTCGGCCAGTTCGAGCTGCGCCAGCACCCGCTCGCGCAGGTAGACCGCCTCGATGATGGTCTTGAAGCCGTGCGCGTGCTCCGTCAGGCCGGGGATGTCGAACGCGCGGGTGACGCTGCCGGGGGCCAGCACGAGCCGGTCCCAGCCGATGCCGCTGACGTTCCCGTCGCGGTCGCGCACCGTCACCGTGCGCGCGTCCAGGTCGATCCCGATCGCCTCCCCCGGCTTGAGCCGGGTGCGCCGCAGCCCCCGCAGCGGGACCGCCGCGTCCGCCGGGTTGATGACACCGGCCGCGACCTGGGGAAGCAGCGGGGTGTAGAGGTGGTAGTCGGAAGGGTTGACGAGGACGAGTTCCGCGGCGCCCCGAGGCAGCCTCCGTTCCAGGCCCCGCAGGCAGGAGAACCCGCCGAACCCCGCCCCCACGACCACGACCCTCGGCTTCGCCATCTCCACCCCCGTGCCATGCCATCTGGCCGGGCGGAGACGCTTTCAACCCTCCTTTCCCCGATCAGGGCCGTCCGTTGCCCCTTTCGGTAAGGGTCAGGGCAGCGGCAGCAGGCCCTCGTGGCGGATCTGCCAGGAGGCGGGAAACCCGGGGGCGGGCGGGCCGCCGTCCCAGCCCCTGGCCATGAGGGCGACCGCCGCCAGCAGGCCGCCGTTGCCCGGCAGGTAGACGGGCAGGGACGCGGTCTGCCGGTTGTGGCCGTTCGGCAGGCAGGCGTTCTTGGCCACGGGCATCAGCAGGGCGTCCACGGCCGTCTCCGGCTCGCCGAGCCGCGTCGCGGTCATGGCGATGGCCGGGTAGTCCCAGCCCCAGGTGCTCTCCCAGTCCCACGTGGCGAGCACGTCGCGCAGCGTCGCGCGCATGATCTCCGGGTCGATGAGCCGGGTGGGCGGGACGAAGCCCAGGGCGTACAGCATCGACGGGTGGTCGTCCCGCACGGTGTACGGCGGGGCGTCCATCGCGGCGTACACCCCGTCGCGCACCAGCGGGCGGGCCATGCCGGCGGCGACCTGCGCCCACACCGGCTCGGGCGGCAGGCCCAGCAGCCGCCGCCAGCGCTGGGCCACCTCCAGCGCCCACGACCAGTACGCGAGCTCGAACGTCGGGTTGGCGGCGCTCGCCCGCATGTCCGCGTACGACTCCTGGGCCGGCACCAGCGGCGGCCCCAGCCCGTGCCCGCCCGGGCCTCTGGTCGCGAAGGCGGCCATGAACGCGGCCGTGTCGAGCACGACGCCGGCGTACTCGGCCAGCGCCCGGGGGCCGGTCGCGCGGCGCACCAGCTCGGCCAGGAAGATCGGATGCGGCTGCTGCCAGAGCAGGAACGGCCCGATCGGGCTGGGGCTCTCCAGCCCGTCGGGGCCGACCTGCTTGGGCCAGCGCGCCCCCGGGCAACCCTGCGCCCTGGCCGTCTCGCGGGCCCGCGGCAGGATGGAGGCGTACCAGCCGAGGCTGCGTTCGAGCAGCTCCGCCCGCCCCCACAGGGGGAAGTGCGCCGCGTGCCACCAGTGCATCTCCAGGTGGAAGCGGCCGCGCCAGCTGTTGGCCATCAGCCCGGTCTCCGCCGGAGGGGTGGAGCCGGCGCAGTGGATCGCGGTGAGGTACTGCGAGAGCACGACGCGGCGTTCGAGCTCGGGAGCCCGCGCGTCGCCGGCGCCCGACAGGTCCACCGCGCCGCCCGTGCTCCAGAAGCGCGCCCAGTGGCGGCCGGACGCGGCGGCGACCTCGCCGAAGCCGGGGAGCTCGCCGCCGGCGGCGGGCGCGAAGGCGACCACCAGCTCCGCGGCCGGCTCGGTGAAGGTGAGCAGCACCTCGTGCGGCCCGTCCTGCGCGGCCCGGCCGCCGCCGGTCATGGCCACCGCCACGCCGTACGCGGTGCCGTCGAGCGCCCGCTCCACCGTGCATCCGCCCGGAGCGGGCCGCACCTTCGAGGAGTGCGCGCCGGGACGCGACCAGTCGGCCGCGTTCCCCCACGCCTGCGACCCGTACGGGAACGCCAGCCGCACCGCGAGACCGCCCGCCAGCAGCGGCGACTCGACCCGCACGGCGAGCACGTCGCGCTCGGGATGGCAGGCGGTGGTGACCCGGACCGGCGCGCCGCGCAGCAGGTAGCGGCTGGTGATCACGCCGGTCCACAGGTCGAGCCGCTGGTGGATCCCGGTGAGGTCGCCGGGGGTCAGCGGCGGGCCGGCGGTCGCGGCGAACCCGATCCGGCCGAGGTCCAACCGGTGCGGGTTGGCCCGCAACCACGCCTCGGCGGCCGAGGCGGGCGACTCGCCCGAGCCGCTCAGATCGCCTGCCATGTCCACGTACGGCACCAGCCCGCGTGGCGTGTCGTACATGCGGGTCGTCTCTCCCGGCTCGTACGCGCCGGGAACGCTGTGCCAGCCCCACGCGGACATGGTGGCCAGCAGCGTCCCCGGCCAGGCGGCGGTGCGGTCCTCGACCGGGTGGGCGTCCGGGAAGGTCTGCAACCCGGTGACGTCGACCGTGCAGCAGAACTCCCCGTTGCCCACCGACAGCGGCGACTCCGGCACGATCCGCGTCACCTCGACCGCGTGCCGGCCGACGAGCGCGCGACGGTCGATCCCGGCCCCGGTCACTGCTGGATCGCCGTCCCGACCTGCTGGATGAGGTCGGCGGCCGCCTCGGCCGGCTTCTGCCGGTCGAACAGCACCTCGGCGTTGACCCGGTCGAGGATCTTGGGCGTGTCGGTGGAGCCCGCGGGCCCGATCACCAGCGGCGGTCCTGCCTTGGGCGTCAGGTCGTCGATGAACTCGGCCTGGGCCTTCTCCTCCTCACCGAGCACGCTCGCGATGGCCTGCCGTACGTCGGAGTTGGCCGGGATGCCGCGGTCGGCGAGGATGATCTTTCCGGCGTCGGGGCCGTTCACCAGGAAGTCCACGAACCTGGCCGCCTCCTCCGGGTGCTCGCTCCTGGCGTTGATGCTGTAGATCTGCGACGCCTGGAGCCACATGCCCGGCTGCGTGGCGCCGGTCTCGCCGGGCACCCGGATGAGCTTCAGCGGCTTGCCCGCGGCCTTGGTCAGCGAGGTGAGCTGGTTGCTCCAGTCGAACTGCATCGCGGCCAGGCCGCGGCCCATCAGCGACTGCTCGGGGGCGGGCTGGGTGATGAGCTCGGCCGTCTGCGAGGCGGGCGGGGTCGCCCCGGCGTCGCGGAGTTCGAGGGTCATCGTCCACCAGTCGACCAGCGTCGCGGCGCTGATGCCGACCTTGCCGTCGGCGGTGTAGAGGGCCTCGCCGCGCTGGCGCGAGTAGACGTCCAGCATGTCGGTCCTGGTGGGGTCGGCCAGCGCGAACGTGCCCTTGGGCAGCTTGCCGGCCAGTTCCCTGGCGATGCGCCTGAAGTCGTCCCAGGTCCAGGTGTCGCCGTCGGGCACCTCCACGCCCGCCTTCTCGAACACGGCGGGATTGATCACGGTGGCGATCGTGTTGACCCCGGAGGGCACGCCGTACTGGACGCCGCCGAACTTGCCGTTGTCCAGCGCCGCCGCGCCGATCTTGTCGGTCTTGAGGGTCACCTTGGACAGGTCGAGCAGGGCGCCGCGGTCGCCGTACTCGCGCGGGTAGGCGCCGCCGAGGGTGATGACGTCGGGCGCGCGCCCGGCGGCCACCTCGGTGGCCAGCCGGTCGAAGTAGGAGTTGAAGTCGGTGTAGGAGCCCTTGACCGTGATGCCGGGGTTCTTGGCCTGGAACGCGTCGATGACCTTCTGGGTGGCATCGGCGCGGTCGTTGTTGCCCCACCAGCCGAAGCGCAGCTCGACGGTGCCGTCGCCGCTCTCCGGCGACCCGCCGCCGCAGGCGGAGACCGCCAGCATGACGCCGGCCAGGCAGAGCGCCGCGAGCCTTCTGGACCTTCGTGACATCGGTCCTTTCCTTTCTGCTGATATAGAACGTTTTAATCGCCCGTGCAGTGACGCCCGCGAGACCTGCCGTGCCGGGATCACTTGAAGCCCGTGGTCGCGATGCCCTGGGTCAGGTAACGCTGACCGGCGAGGAAGAAGCCGAAGATGGGCATCAGCCCGACGATGGACATGGCGAACAGCTCACCCCAGGCCGTCTCACCCTGGCCGTCCATGAACGACCGCAGCGCCACCGGCATCGTCCACAGCTCGGGATCGGTCAGGAAGATGAGCTGGCTGAAGAAGTCGTTCCAGGTCCAGATGAACGTGAACAGCGCCGAGGTCGCCAGCGCGGGAACCGACAGCGGGATGATGATCCGCCAGTAGATCCTGATGTGGCCGCAGCCGTCGATGCGGGCCGCCTCGTCGAGCTCGCTGGGCAGGCCGCGGATGAACTGCACCATCAGGAAGATGAAGAACGCGTCGTGCGCCAGGAACTTCGGCACCACCAGCGGCAGGTTGGTGTTGATCCAGTCGAGCTGGGAGAACAGCACGTACTGCGGGACGATGAGCACGTGGATGGGCAACATCAGCGTGGCCAGCATCGCGGCGAAGAAGAGGTTGCGGCCCCGGAACCTCAGCCGGGCGAACGCGTAGGCCGCCAGCGAGCACGACAGCAGGTTGCCGGCCACCGCGAGGATCGCGATCACCGCGGAGTTCCACAGGTAGAAGTGGAACGGGTGGCTCAGAGCCCCCCAGCCCTCGACGTAGTTGCCCAGGTCGAGCTCGGTCGGCCAGATCGAGGGGTCACGGAAGATCGTCTCGGTGGGCTTGACGGAGCTGGACACCATCCACAACAGCGGATAGAGCATCACCAGCCCGAAGCCGATGAGCAGCACGTGCCTCGGCAGCCGCCACGACCGGCGGCGGCGCGATGGCCTCAGCTCAGTTGCCATAGAACACCCACCGCTTGGCGAAGAGGAAGTTGAGCCCGGTCAGGACGGCGATGATGGCCAGCAGCACCCACGCCATCGCGGAGGCGTAGCCCATGTCGAAGGAGCCGAAGCCGCGCTCGTAGAGGTAGAGCGTGTAGAGCAGGGTGGCGTCGGACGGGCCGCCGCGACCCCCGCTGATCACGAACGCCTGGGTGAAGCTCTGGAAGGCGCCGATCAGCTGCAGCACGAGGTTGAAGAAGATGATCGGCGTCAGCAGCGGGAGCGTGATGCGGAAGAACCTCGACACCGGGCCCGCGCCGTCGACCTCCGCCGCCTCGTAGTAGGAGTGCGGGATCTGGCGCAGCCCGGCCAGGAAGATCACCATCGGCGCGCCGAACGTCCACGCGTTGAGCACGATGAGCGTGCCCAGGGCGAAGTCGGGGTGGGCGACCCAGCTGACGCCCTCGATGCCGGCCATCGCGAGCACCTGGTTGACCAGGCCCTCCTTGCCGAAGATCTGCCGCCACAGGATCGCGACGGACACGCTGCCCGCGAGCAGCGACGGCAGGTAGTAGACCGAGCGGTAGAAGCTCAGCCCGCGCACGCCCCGGTTGAGCAGCAGCGCCAGCGCCAGCGCCAGGACCAGCTGGACGGGAACCGACACGAACACGTAGAGGAACGTGACCCCGAGCGACTTGTGCAGCCGCGGATCGGCCAGCATCTGCCGGTAGTTGTCCAGCCCCAGCCATTCGGGCGGCTTGAGCAGGGTGTATTCGGTGAACGACAGGTAGAGGGAGGCCAGGATCGGCCCCACGGTGAACAGCGCCATGCCGATGAGCCACGGCGTCAGGAAGAGATAGCCGATGCGGTCGCGCGCGGGGCCGCTCGGCGAGGACCGCCGTCGCCGCCGCCTCACCCTCGCGAGAGGGGGCTCTCGCTCGGGCGGGGCGACGGCCGGGGTCGAACGGTTGCTCATAGACCACCCTTTGCCGATCGCGCGGGGGATGCGCGTGTCAGGGCGACCGGGGCCAAGGTGCCGTCCGGCCAGTGAGTAACCAGTTTCTAACAGAGCCGTCAGAGGGTGTCAACGCCTGTCGAGCGAAGCACTGAGCTGCGGCGATGCCGGGCTATTTTTCCTTCCGGCTCCTGCGGCAACCGGTTGCAGGAAGATTGAGAAACCGGTATCTTGCGAGCGCGCCCGGCCGCGGGCGCGCTCGTCACGGCTCGGCGATTTAATGCATGCAGGCGGAACGGCCGGAGCGTGCAGGGGGAGCGGATGAGGGCAGGAACCGGAGAGCGTGCGGAGGACCGGGAGGAGCCGGCATCCCAGCCGGGATCGGCCGGGAGGCGGGGGCCACGGCCGGCGGGCGCGCCGACCATCAGCCGGGTCGCCGAGGCCGCCGGCGTCTCCCGCGCCACCGTGTCGCGGGTGATGAACGGCTCCACCACCGTCAAGCCGGAGCTCGCCGCCCGCGTGCGCGCGGCCGCGCAGGCGCTCGACTACGAGCCGAGCGTGGCCGCCCGCAGCCTCGCGCTCGGCCGCACGGGCACGATCTCCCTGGTGGTCCCCGACCTGGCCAACCCGCTGTTCCAGGGCGTGCTGCGCGGGCTCAGCCAGGCCGCGGGCAAGGCAGGGCGCCAGCTGCTGGTGGCCGAGTCCAACGAGGACATCGAGGAGGAGACGATCCTGGCGATCGAGGCGCGGCGCAACTCCGACGGGCTCGTGCTCGCCTCGCCCCGCGCCCCCGACGAGCGGCTGCGCGAGCTCAGCGACCGCCTGGCGCCCTTCGTGCTCGTCTACCGCGACGTCCCCGGCCTGGCCGCCCCGTCGCTGTCGGTCGACAACGTCGCGGGCATCGACGACCTGATCTCCCACCTCACCGGCCTCGGCCACCGCCACCTGGCCTACCTGAGCGGTCCCGAGGCCAGCTCCTCGCACGTGCTGCGGCTCGCCGCGCTGCGCGCCGCGGCGGCCCGCAGCCCGGGGTTCACGCTGACGGAGCTGCCGTGCGGCTCGATGTTCGACGACGGCCACGCCGCGGCCGGCCCGGTGCTGGAGTGCGGCGCGAGCGCGGTGGTGGCGTTCAACGACATGGTGGCCTCCGGGGCGCTGACCGGCCTGCACGAGCTGGGCGTGCGGGTGCCCGGCGACGTGTCCGTCACCGGGTTCGACGACATCCCGTTCGCCCGCTACACCACTCCCCCGCTGACCACGGTGTCGATCCCCAAGAACGAGCTGGGCCGGCAGGCGTGGGACCGGCTGTGGGCGCTGATGAACGGCGAGAGCGGCGGCTACAACGTGCGCTTCCAGCCCCGGCTGCTCATCCGCGACAGCACGGGACCGGCGCCGCCCTGAGAGCAGGCGGGGCTGAGCCTCAGCCGAGCGCGCGGTCGAGGTTGAACGCCGCGCTGATCAGCGCCAGGTGGGTGAAGGCCTGCGGGAAGTTGCCCTGCTGCTCGCCGCTGCGGCTGATCTCCTCGGCGTACAGGCCCACGTGGTTGGCGTAGGTCAGCATCTTCTCGAACGCCAGCCTGCCCTCCTCCACGCGGCCCGCGCGCACGAGCGCCTCAACGTACCAGAACGAGCAGATGGAGAACGTGCCCTCCTCCCCGCGCAGGCCGTCCGGGCTGGCCTTCGGGTCGTAGCGGTAGACCAGCGAGTCGGACACCAGCTCGGCGGTGAGCGCGTCGAGGGTGGCCAGCCACTTCGGGTCGGTCGGCGAGATGAACTTCACCAGCGGCATCATGAGGACGGCGGCGTCGAGCACGTCGGCGTTCTCGTACTGCACGAACGCCTTCAGCTCCTTGGACCAGCCGCGGCTCATGAGCGTGCGGTAGATCTCGTCGCGGGCGAGCCGCCAGCGCGGGATGTCGGCGGGCAGGCCGCGCCGGATGGCCACCCGCATGGCCCGCTCGATCGCCACCCAGCACATCAGCCGCGAGTAGAGGAAGTTCCTGCGCCCGCCCCGGGTCTCCCAGACGCCCTCGTCGGGCTGGTCCCAGTGGTCGCAGACCCAGTCCACCAGGCCGCAGACCTCGTCCCAGTGGTCGCTGGAGATGGGCTGTCCCCACTTGTCGTAGAGGTAGATGGAGTCGATGAGCGCTCCGTAGATGTCGAGCTGGAGCTGGTCCGCGGCGGCGTTGCCGACGCGTACGGGGGCGGAGCCCTGGTGCCCTTCCAGGTGGTCGAGCTCGCGTTCGGGCAGGTCGGTACGCCCGTCGATGCCGTACATGATCTGGAGCGGTCCCGACGGGCCGTCCGCGCACCGGGTGACGCGCCGGGTGAGGAAGTTCATGAACGCCTCGGCCTCGCCGGTGAATCCCAGCCGGAGCAGGGCGTAGACGGCGAAGGCGGCATCGCGTACCCAGAGGTAGCGGTAGTCCCAGTTGCGCTCGCCGCCGACCTGCTCGGGCAGGCTCGTCGTCGGCGCGGCGACGATCGCGCCCGTCGGGGCGTACGTGAGCAGCTTGAGGGTCAGCGCGGACCGGTGCACCATCTCCCGCCACCGGCCGCGGTAGCGGGAGGCGGACAACCACCGCCGCCAGAAGGTGACCGTGGCGGCGAACTCGTCCTCGGCCTCGGCGTACGCGCAGGCGCGCGGCATCACCTCGCCGCCGACCTGGTCGAGCGCGAACACCTCCGACTCGCCCTCGTCGAGGGTGAAGGCCGCTCTGGCGTCCAGGTCGTCGCATTCGACCGGCACCGTGGCGGTCAGCGCCAGCGACAGGTCCTCCGACTCGAACAGCACCATCCCGTCGTGCTCGCGCACGCGGTGCGGCTGCGCCGCGTAGCCGAACCTGGGCGCCACCCGCGCGTGGAACGGGATCGACCCGCGCACGCAGATCACCCGCCGGATCAGCCGGTGGCGGCGGGCCTCGCCCGAGTCGGTGGTCACCGGCATGAAGTCCTGGATCTCGCCCACCCCGCCCTCGGTGAAGAACCGGGTGATCAGGACGTTGGTGTCAGGGAAGTAGAACTGCTTGGTCTTCGCGGGCACGCTCGCGGCCAGTTCGAACGCTCCGCCCTTGTCGGCGTCGAGGATCGAGCCGAAGACGCTGGGCGAGTCGAAGGTCGGGCAGCAGTACCAGTCGATGGTGCCGTCGGTGCCCACCAGCGCCACGGTACGCAGGTCGCCGATCAGGCCGTGCTCGGCGATCGGCAGGTAACGGGCGGGCCCGCCGCGGACCCCCTGATCGAATGTCTCGGCCATGGCAACCTCTTCTCCGGCGTCGCGCTGTCCCTACCCACGGTGCGCCGCCCTCTCTCCCGATCCGGCGGTGCGAACGCCATGGGCGTGCCACGTGTCGGCGGGGCTGCCCCGATCCCGCCGCCCTCCGGTGCAGACTGGCCCGATGGGGGTGCGGGTCCGGGTCGAGGGTGTGGTCCAGGGGGTGGGGTTCCGCCCGTTCGTGCACGGGCTCGCCACCCGGCTGGGTCTGGCGGGCCGGGTCGGCAACGACGCCCGCGGCGTCTTCGTCGAGCTGGACGGCGAGCACGACCGGATCGCCGAGTTCCTGACGCGGCTCGAACGCGACGCGCCCCCGCTGGCCGCGATCGAGAGCGTGACCGTCACCCCGAGCGGCCGGGCGGCCGCCGGGGGTGGCGGCCGGTTCCTGATCGTGGCGAGCGAGCGCTCGGGAACGCCGCGCACGCTGATATCGCCCGACATCGCGACGTGCGCCGACTGCCTGGCGGAGCTGGCCGACCCCGCCGACCGGCGCTACCGCTACCCCTTCGTCAACTGCGTCAACTGCGGGCCACGGCTGACGATCACCCGGGCCCTGCCGTACGACCGGCCGCTGACGACCATGGCGGGCTTCGCCATGTGCGACGCCTGCCTGGCCGAATACCACGACCCGGCCGACCGGCGCTTCCACGCCCAGCCCGTCTGCTGCCCGGCCTGCGGCCCGGCGCTCAGGCTGGTGGACGCGCGGGGCAGGCCGCAGGCCGGCGGCGACCTGCCGGCCGCCGCCGGAGTGCTGGGCGGAGGCGGGGTGCTGGCGGTGAAGGGCCTCGGCGGCTACCACCTGGCGGTCGTGGCCTCCGACGAGCGGGCCGCCGCGGAGCTGCGGCGGCGCAAGCGGCGGGCGGACAAGCCGTTCGCCGTCATGGTGGCCGACCTGGCGCAGGCCCGGCGGCTGTGCGAGGTGGACGCGGTGGCGCAGGAGCTCCTGACCGGCCGCGAGCGCCCCATCGTGCTGCTGCCCCGCCGCACGGACGTCTCCGGGGCCGTGGCGGGCGCGGTCGCCCCCGGGCAGCGCCACCTCGGGCTGATGCTGCCGTACACGCCGCTGCACCACCTGCTGCTCGCGGAGACGGGCGCGCCCATCGTGCTGACGAGCGCGAACCTCGCCGGCGAGCCGATCGAGTACGACGACCGCGCCGCCCTCGACCGGCTCGGCGGCATGGCGGACGCGTTCCTGACCCATGACCGGCCCATCCACCTGCGGGCCGACGACTCGGTCGCCCGGGTGGTCAGGGGCAGGGGCACGCTGGTGCGGCGCTCGCGCGGCCACGCCCCGGCCCCGTTCACGCTGGCGTGGGAGGCGCCCCGGCCGGTCCTCGGCTGCGGCGCGGCGCTGAAGAACACGTTCTGCCTGGTGAGGGGGCGGCACGCGGTCGTCTCCCCGCACCTCGGCGACCTGGAGGGCTACGAGACGCTGCGGGCGTACGAGGCGGGGATCGAGCATTTCTCCGCCCTGCTCGGGGTGCGCCCCGAAGTGGCCGCGCACGACCTCCATCCGGACTACCCGTCCACCCGGTACGCGCTGAGCCTGCCGGACGCCGAACCGGTCCCGGTGCAGCACCACCACGCGCACATCGCCTCGTGCCTGGCCGACAACGGCGAGCACGGCCGGGTGATCGGCGTCGCGTTCGACGGCCTCGGCCACGGCGCCGACGGGACGTTGTGGGGCGGCGAGTTCCTCCTGGCCGACCTGGTCTCCTTCGAGCGGGCCGGGCATCTGGCGCCCGTTCCCATGCCGGGCGGCGCGATGGCGGTCAGGCAGCCGTGGCGGATGGCCGCCGCCTACCTGGCGGGCCTGGACGGCGCGGCGGACGCGGCCGTGGCGCGCCGCGCGGGGGACCGGTGGAGGGCCCAGTGGGAGAGCGTGACCGCGCTGGCCCTGCGCGGCGGGGCGGCGGCGCCGCTGACCTCGAGCGCCGGGCGCCTGTTCGACGCCGTGGCGGCGCTGGCCGGCGTGCGCGACACGATCACGTACGAGGGGCAGGCCGCGATCGAGCTGGAGCAGCTCGCCGACCCCGCGGAACGCGGCGCCTACCCGGCGGGCATCGCGCGGCACGACGGGGTGCTCGTGGTCGCCGGCGCGGACCTGGTGCGGGCGGCGCTGGAGGACCTGACCGGGGGCGCCGGCCCGCCCGTCGTGTCCGCCCGCTTCCACAACGGCGTCCGCGAGCTCATCGTGCGCTGCTGCACGGCGCTGCGCGAGGAGACGGGGCTGACGACGGTGGCGCTGTCCGGTGGCGTCTTCCAGAACGTGCTGCTGACGGAGCGCACGGTGGAGCGGCTGGAGCAGGCCGGGTTCAGGGTGCTCACCCATGCGGGCGTTCCGGCCGGCGACGGCGGCATCAGCCTCGGCCAGGCAGCCGTCGCCGCCGCCCGCGACCTCTTCCGGTAGCCGGGCGCGTTCGCCTCCGTGCAGGTCAGCGAGGTTTCGGCCGGCTTCGGGGGCGGTATGTCCGCTACGTAGAGCTACAGTCCGGGCACATCACGACACCGGACCGGAATCTCTGCATCCGGCCACGAAGGGGGCTTGGGCCATGACGACCACGCAGACGCCAACAGGTCTGGACGAGCTTCACATCCTGTGGACCTCGGAGGGGATGAGCTGCGACGGCGACACCGTCTCCGTCACCGCGGCGTCGCTGCCGAGCCTGGAGGACGTGCTGCTGGGGCTCGTGCCGGGGCTGCCCAAGGTGCACCTGCACAACAAGGTCCTGGCGACCGAGGTGGGCGACGCCTTCATGGCCGCCTTCCACCAGGCCCATCAGGACGAGCTCGGCCCGTTCATCCTCGTGGTCGAGGGATCGATCCCCAACGAGAAGATCAACGGCGACGGCTACTGGACGTCGATGGGCAACGACCCGGCCACCGGCGAGCCCATCACGGTGAACGAGTGGATCGACCGGCTGGCTCCCAAGGCCTGGGCGGTCGTCGCCATCGGCACCTGCGCCACGTACGGCGGCATCCACGCCATGGCCGGCAACCCGACCGGCTGCATGGGGCTGGCCGACTACCTCGGCAAGGACTTCCGCTCGGCCGGCGGCCTGCCCATCGTCAACGTGCCCGGCTGTCCCGTGCAGCCGGACAACTTCATGGAGACCCTGACCTGGCTGCTCTACCAGGCGGCGGGGATGGCCCCCACCATCCCGCTCGACGAGATGCTCCGGCCAACCTGGTTGTTCGGCAAGACCGTGCACGAGGGCTGCGACAGGGGCGGCTACTACGAGCAGGGCGACTTCGCCCACGACTACAACTCCCCCAAGTGCCTGGTGCGCGTCGGCTGCTGGGGCCCGGTGGTCAACTGCAACGTCACCAAGCGCGGCTGGATGGACGGCGTCGGCGGCTGCCCCAACGTGGGCGGCATCTGCATCGCCTGCACCATGCCCGGCTTCCCCGACAAGTTCATGCCGTTCATGGACGAACCCCCCGGCGGATCGGTGTCGGCCGCGGTCAGCGGCGCGTACGGCTCACTGATCCGCAAGATGCGGTCGATCACGAACAACACGGCCAACAAGGAACCGAAGTGGCGTCACAACCGCCGCAGGCTGACGAGCGGGTACGACCCGCGCTGGGGAAACGGCTAAAGGGAGAGTGGCGAGGTGACAACCCGTACGGCGGGCGCCAAGCAGCAAGCGGGCGAGGCCCGCGAGCTGGTGGAGATGTCCTGGGATCCGATCACGAGGATCATCGGCAACCTGGGCATCTACACCAAGATCGACTTCAAGAACCGCGAGGTCGTCGAGTGCAAGAGCACCTCGTCGCTGTTCCGCGGCTACAGCGTGTTCATGAAGGGCAAGGACCCGCGCGACGCGCACTTCATCACGAGCCGGATCTGCGGCATCTGCGGTGACAACCATGCGGTCTGCTCGATCTACGCCCAGAACATGGCGTACGGGGTCAAACCCCCGCCACTGGCCGAATGGATCATCAACCTGGGCGAAGCGGCCGAATACATGTTCGACCACACCCTCTTCCAGGACAACCTGGTCTTCGTCGACTACTGCGAGCAGATGGTCAAGGAGACCAACCCCAGCCTGCTGCGGCGGGCCGAGACCGCCGAGGCGCCGAACGCCGGGGTGCACGGTTTCCGGACGATCGCCGACATCATGCGCGCGTTCAACCCGTTCAGCGGCTCCGTCTACAAGGAGGCGCTGCAGGTCAGCAGGGTGACCAGGGAGATGTGCTGCCTGATGGAGGGCCGGCACGTGCACCCGTCGACGCTCTACCCGGGCGGCGTGGGCACCGTGGCGACGCCCCAGGTGTTCACCGACTACCTGGTGCGGCTGCTGCGGGTGCTCGACTTCGTGAAGAAGGCCGTCCCGATGAACGACGACCTGTTCGACTTCTTCTACGAGGCGCTGCCCGGCTACGAGGAGGTCGGCCGCCGGCGGGTGATGCTCGGCTGCTGGGGCGCCTTCCAGGACCCGTCCGTGGTCGACTACGACTACCGGACCATGAACGCGTGGGGCAGGAAGATGTTCGTCACGCCGGGCATCGTCCTGGACGACGAGTTGCTGACCACCAACCTGGTGGACATCAACCTCGGCATCCGGATCCTGCTGGGCAGCTCCTACTACGACGACTGGCAGTCCGAGGAGACGTTCGTCACCCACGACCCGCTCGGCAACCCGGTGGACCAGCGCCACCCGTGGAACCAGACGACCCTGCCCAAGCCGCAGAAACGCGACCTCGAGCACGGCAACTACAGCTGGGTGATGAGCCCGCGCTGGTACGACCAGCGCACCGGCGACCACCTGGCGCTCGACACCGGCGGCGGCCCGCTGGCGCGGCTGTGGTCGACGGCGCTCGCAGGCCTGGTCGACACCGGCACGGTGCGCGCCACGGGCCGGAGCGTCGAGATCAACCTGCCCAAGAGCGGCTCCCTGCCGGAGATGCGGCTGGAGTGGAAGGTGCCGCGCTGGGCCAACACCATCGAGCGCAACCGGGCCCGCGCGTACTTCGTCGCGTACGCGGCGGCGATGGCGGTGCACTTCCTCGACCAGGCGCTGGGAGAGGTGCGGGCCGGCCGCACGCAGGTGTTCACCGACTTCGACGTGCCGGACGACGCGATCGGCTGCGGCTTCCACGAGGCGGTGCGGGGCGTGCTGTCGCACCACATGGTGATCCGCGACGGCAAGATCGCCAACTACCATCCGTACCCGCCGACGCCGTGGAACGCCAGCCCGCGCGACATGTACGGCACGCCGGGGCCGTACGAGGACGCGGTGCAGGGGTTGCCGATCTTCGAGGAGAACGGGCCCGAGGACTTCAAGGGCATCGACATCATGCGTACGGTGCGCAGCTTCGACCCCTGCCTGCCGTGCGGCGTGCACATGTACCTGGGTGGCGGCAAGGAGCTCAAACAGGTGCACTCGCCCACCTTCGGCGCGAGTCTCTCCGGTTAGGGGCGGGACATGGACGATCGCATCGCGCGGATCGAGGTCATGCTCGACGAGGCCGGCCCCGACGCGGTCGAGCTCGTCAGAGAGCTGCTCGACCTGTACGGCGAGGGCCTGGCCCGTGTCATGTCGGTCCTGGAGGAGGAGCAGGCGGCGCGGCTGGCCGCCGACGAGTCGGTGGCGCCGCTCCTGCTGCTGCACGACCTGCATCCGGTGGACGTGCGGGCCCGCGTGGAGGCGGCGATCGGCGGCTCGGCCGAGGTGCTCGCCGTCGAGGACGACCTGGTGCGGCTGCGCGTGCGGCCCGCCGGCTGCCGCTCCTCCTCCGAGGCCGCGACGTCGGCCCTGCGGGAGGCGGTACGCGCCGCCGCCCCGGAGATCGAGCACGTCGACATCGAGGTCGAACGCGGGGAGACGCCGCTGATCCCGGTCGAGAGCCTGGCCGTGCGCTCCGGCCCGCGGGCGCCGTGACCGGCCTGCTGCGCCGGCTCGCCGCGCAGGCGCAGCAGGCCCGCGAGCGGGAGCCGTCCCGTCAGGCGGAGGCGTGCGCGTTGTGCGGCGAGGCGCTGCCGGACGTGCACCGCCACCTGCTGGAGCTGCCGTCCCGCGAGCTGCGCTGCGCGTGCCGGGCCTGCCAGGTGTTGTTCGACCACGTGGCGGCCGGTGGCGGGCACCTCGTCCTGGTGCCGGACCAGCGCCGGCGGCTGAGCGGCTTCGTCCTTCCCGAGCCGGTATGGGCGCGGCTGGGCGCCCCGGTGCGCATGGTGTGCCTGGTGCGCGACTCGGACTCCGGAGGGATCGTGCAGTTCTACCCGAGCCCTGCGGGGGCGGTGCGGGCGCCCGCCGACCCGGCGGCCTGGGACCTGCTGGTGCGGGACAACCCGGTGCTCGCGCAGCTGCGCCAGGACGTGGAAGCCCTGCTCGTCGACCGTGACCGCGGCGCGTGGATCGTGCCGCTGGACGACTGTTACGCGCTCGTCGGGACGATCCGGGCCCGCTGGCGCGGGCTGACCGGCGGCCAGGACGTGCGCACGCACCTCGCCAGATTCTTCACCGACCTCGACGACCGGTCCGTCACCGTACCGGCCACCGACACCAGGAGCCCAGCGTGAGCAAGAAACATCCGATCAGGACAGGCCGCCCGGACGTGCATCCCGACGCCTCCGCACACGTGAAGGGTGTCAAGGAGGGCAACAGCCGCGGCAACTACGACAAGCAGGACGGCCACCTGCCCGACGGCCGCTCCACGGCCCGGCGCTCGACCGGCATCAGCCCCCGCAAACACGATCCCGTCGACCCCGACATGCCCAACCTGTCGCCCGCCTGATCACGATGCCACCGACAGCACCGGCCGTGCGGATCGATGTCCAGGGCGTCGAGCCGGCCGCTCCGGCCGCTGCGCCCGCCCTGGACTTCCGGCTGCGCGTGCACGCCGACGCGCCGGTCCGCGCGCTCACGCTGGCCACGCAGCTGCGCATCGACGCCGACGCGCGCGACTACGACGAGGACGCGCGACGGCGGCTCGAAGGGCTGTTCGGCCCGCCCGAGACGTGGGGGCGCAACGTGTCCAGCCTGCTGTGGGCCCGGACCGTCACCCACGTGCCCGCCTTCACCGGCAGCACGCCGGCGACGCTCACCGTCCCGTGCACCTACGACTTCGACGTGGCCGCGGCCACCTACCTGCACGGCCTGCCCGGCGGGGAGGTGCCGCTGCGGTTCCTGTTCACCGGCACCGTCTTCTACCTCGACGGCGGTCGCCTGCAGGCGGCCTGCCTGCCGTGGGACACCGAGGCGGGCCACCGCATGCCGGTGCGGGTGTGGAAGGAGCTCATGGACCGCCACTTCCCGCGCACGGCCTGGATCCGGCTGGAGCGCGACACGTTCGACCGCCTGTACGCGCACCGGGTGCGGCACACCCTGCTCGGATGGGACGACACGGTCAGGTCACTGTTGGAAACGAGCGGAGGCTGACCGCGCATGGACCCGCAGACGGATCAGGTACGGCAGATCGCCCAGGCCGTGCTGTACGAGGGCTACCTGCTGTGGCCGTACCGCGAGTCGTCGCTGAAGAACCGGCACCGCTGGACGATCGGCGGCGTGCACCCGGAGGCGTACGGCCGGGCCCACGAGGGCAACCGCTGGCTGATGCGTACGGAATGCCTCGTCGAAGCGGAGCCCGGCGACACCGTCGACTTGTGCGTGCGGTTCCTGCACGTCGTCACCCGCGAGCCGGTCGCCGGCGGCCCCGGCCGCCGGCCCGGCGAGGAGGCGCGGGAGCGCGAGCTGACCATGCCCGGCCTCGTCGTGGACGAGCTGGCGCAGGGCCCGGCCGTCACGGCCATCGACCTGCCCGCCGGACGCCGGATCGAGCCGCTGCACGCGCTCGACGGCGCCACGGACCGAGCCCCGGCGCCGCCGGGCGAGCCGTCAACCGGGCCCCCGACCGGGCTGTCCCCCGGGGCGGGCGGGCCGGCGGGCGCGGTGGTGCGCAGCTGGGAGCCGCTGCGCGGCCGGATCGAGGCGAGCGCGCGGCGGCTGGGACCCGGCCTGTTCGCGATCGCCGTGGAGGTGGTCAACACCACGCCCTGGGGTCCGGGCACCCGCGCCGACGCGCTGCGCCGCACGCTGGTCTCCGCGCACACCGTGCTGCACGCGCCGCGCGCCCGGTTCGTCTCACTCACGGATCCGCCGCCGGAGCTGCGCGAACACGCCGAGGCGTGCCGCAACGAGGGCGCCTGGCCGGTGCTCGTGGGCCCGCACGGCGACCGGCACACCGTCCTGGCCTCGCCGATCATCCTGTACGACCACCCGGAGATCGCGCCCGAGAGCCCCGGCGACCTCTTCGACAACACCGAGATCGACCAGCTGCTCACGCTGAGCGTGCTCGCGCTCAGCGACCAGGAGCGGCAGGAGATCCGTGACGGCGACCCGCGCGCCCGCGCGATCCTCGACCGCTGCACCGCGCTCGCTCCCGAGGACCTGATGCGCCTGCACGGTCTCATGCGCAGGACGGAGCCACAGGCATGAACGACTTCTGGACGCGGATGGCCGGGCGCGGCCCCGGCGAGGTGATCGTGGACGGGACGGCGGTCGGCCCCGGCAGCCTGGTCCGGCTGCGGCCGAGAAGCCGGACCGACGTCTTCGACCTCGTCCTCGACGGCCGGGTGGCGGTCGTGGAGAGCGTCGAGCAGGACGACGAGGGCGCCCTGCACGTCGCGGTCACGCTTGCCGACGATCCCGGACGCGACCTGGGCGAGGCCAGGATGCCCGGGCACCGGTTCTTCTACTCCGCCGAGGAGATCGAGCCGATGGGCGAGCACCAGGAGCGGCCGAGCGGCGCCCGGATCCTGGTCGCCGGCATCGGCAACGTCTTCCTCGGGGACGACGGCTTCGGCGTCGAGGTGGCCCGCCACCTGGCCGAAGGGCCCGCCGTCCCCGGCGCGGACGTCGTCGACTTCGGCATCCGCGGCATGGACCTGGCCTACGCGCTCCAGCGCGCGTACACGGGCGTGATCTTCGTGGACGCGGCGCCACGCGGCCACGCGCCCGGCACGCTCACCGTGCTCGAACCCGACCTGCCGGGCGACGGTGAGGTGTCCTCGGGAGGGCACCTGGAAGGACACGGCATGGACCCGGTCAGCGTTCTGCGGCTGGCCAGGCGGATGGGACACCTGCCCGCCCTGGTGCGGGTCGTCTGCTGCGAGCCGGTCACCGCCGACGAGGCGCTGTTCGAGCTCAGCGAGCCGGTACGCGCCATGGTCGCGACGGCGGCCGACCTCGTGAAGTCCCTGGTTATGGAAATGATTGCGGAAAACGCCGGGCCTGGTTCCCGGGCTCCGCACCCACAGTGAGGTGATGTGAGATGTGGAAGAAGCGCGTGGTGAAGCTGGTCGCGCTCTGCGGGCTGGTGGCGATCGTCGTCCACCAATGGCCGGAGATCCACCGGTACATGAAGATCAAGCGAATGTAGGACGGCATGCACGAGATCGGGATGTGCGAGGGCCTGGTCGAGCTGATCGAGCAGCGGGCGGCGGGCAGGCCGGTCACGGCCGCACGGGTACGGGTCGGCGCCCGCCACGCCGTCGTGGACGACGCCTTCGGGCAGGCCTTCACGCTGGCCGCGGCCGGCACCGCCGTCCAGGACGCCGTGGTGGAGCTGGTCATCACGCCGATGACGGTGGTCTGCCGCGCGTGCGGCGGCCGCTCCGAGTCGGCCGACCCGCTGGCGGCCTGCCCGCTCTGCGGCGACGGGAGCGTCGACCTCAGCGGCGGCGACGAGCTGGTCCTGGAGTCGGTCACCTTCGGCGAGGAGGCGGCCGATGTGCCTCGGCATCCCCGGTGAGCTGGTCGAGTTCGCCCAGGAGCACGAGGACCTGGCCGTCGTCGACGTGAGCGGCGTGCGCCGGCGCGTCAACGTCGGCCTCCTCGCCGACGAGGGGCTGCGGCCCGGCGACTGGGTGCTCGTGCACGTCGGGTTCGCGCTGTCGAAGATCTCCGAGCGGGAGGCGCAGGCGGTGTTCGACTACCTCCAGGGGCTCGGGCGACCGTACGCGGACGAGCTCGACGCGCTGCGCGGCTCGGACATCACGTGAGGCGTGTGAGCTGGAAGGACCGGAGGGGGACCGATGCGGTTCGTCGATGAGTACCGCGACGCGGGCCGGGCGCGGGCGCTGGCCGAGCGGATCGCCGAGAGCTGCCGGCCGGGGCGCCGGTACACGTTCATGGAGGTGTGCGGCGGCCACACCCACACCATCTACAAGCACGGCCTGGAGGACCACCTGCCGTCCGAGGTGAACCTCGTGCACGGCCCCGGCTGCCCGGTCTGCGTGATCCCGATGGGCCGGGTGGACGACGCCATCCACATCGCCCGGCAGCCCGACGTGATCATGACGTCGTTCGGCGACATGACGCGCGTGCCGGGCGGATCGGGGTCGTTCCTGGACGCCAAGGCGGCGGGGGCCGACATCCGGATGGTGTACTCCCCGCTGGACGCGCTGAAGATCGCGCGGGCCAACCCCGACCGGCGGGTCGTGTTCATGGCCATCGGCTTCGAGACCACCGCGCCCTCCACCGCGATGACCGTGCTGCGGGCCGCGGCCGAGGGTCTGGGCAACTTCTCCGTCTTCTGCAACCACGTCATGATCATCCCGGCGATCAAGGCCATCCTCGACTCGCCCGACCTGCGCCTCGACGGGTTCATCGGCCCCGGCCACGTCTCGGCGGTGATCGGCTGCCGGCCGTACGAGTTCATCGCCCGCGACTACCGCAAGCCGCTGGTGGTGGCCGGCTTCGAACCGCTCGACATCCTCACCTCGGTGCACATGCTGCTCGGGCAGCTCGCCGAGGACCGCTGCGAGGTGGAGAACCAGTACGCCCGCGTGGTGCCCTGGGACGGCAACCGCATCGCGCTGTCGGCCATGGGCCAGGTGATGCGGCTGCGGCCGCACTTCGAGTGGCGCGGGCTCGGCTTCATCGCCCACTCCGCCCTCGCCATGGCCGACGAGTACGCCGCCTTCGACGCCGAACGGGTCTTCGACCTGCCCGGCCTCCGCGTCGCCGACCCCAGGTCGTGCCAGTGCGGCGAAGTGCTCAAGGGCGTGCTCAAGCCGTGGGAGTGCAAGGTGTTCGGCACCGCCTGCACCCCGGAGACGCCCATCGGGACGTGCATGGTCTCCTCCGAGGGCGCGTGTGCCGCGTACTACAACTTCGGGCGGTTCAGCCGCGAGCAGATCAGCGCGGCGGCGCGCGAGCCGAGGGAGGCGAGCCGGCCGTGACCCGCGAGCAGCAGGTGCTCGACCGCATCGAGCGGATGCGGCGGCGCAAGCCCGTCGTCAGGGAGGAGCGCATCACGCTCGCCCACGGCGCCGGAGGCAAGGCCACCCAGACCCTGATCGAGGCCGTCTTCCTGGAGGCGTTCCGCAACCCTATGCTCGCCCCGCTGGACGACGGCGCGCTCGTGCGGCTCGGCGACGGTCCCGTGGCCTTCACCACGGACTCGTACGTGGTCTCGCCGCTGTTCTTCCCCGGCGGGGACATCGGCGACCTGGCCGTCAACGGCACCGTGAACGATCTGGCCATGTGCGGGGCCCGCCCGGTCCACCTGTCGGCGGGCTTCATCCTGGAAGAGGGCTTCCCCGTAGCCGACCTGCGGCGCATCACCGCCTCGATGGCGGCGGCCGCGGCGGAGGCGCAGGTGACGATCGTCACCGGTGACACCAAGGTCGTCCAGCGCGGCAAGGCCGACGGCTGCTACGTCACCACGGCCGGGGTCGGCGTCGTCGAGCAGCCGGTCACGCTGTCGGCCTCGGGCGCGCGGCCGGGGGACGCGGTCATCGTCTCGGGCCCGATCGGCGCTCACGGAGCCGCCATCATGCTGGCCAGGGACGACTTCGGCATCGAGGCGGCGATCACGTCCGACACCGCGCCGCTGCACGGCATCGTCGCCGCGTTGCTCGAGGCGCTGCCGCGGCACGTCAGAACCCTGCGGGACGCCACCCGGGGCGGGGTCGCCACCGTGCTCAACGAGGTGGCCCGCGCGTCCGAGGTGGCCGTGGTGCTGCAGGAGGACGAGGTCCCCGTGCACCCGGAGGTGACCGGGGTGTGCGAGCTGCTCGGCCTCGATCCCCTCTACGTCGCCTGCGAGGGCCGCTTCGTGGCCGTGGTCGACGGCGAGCACGCCGGGGAGGCCCTCGACACGCTGCGCGCCCACCCGCTGGGCGCAGAGGCCGCGATCGTCGGGACGGTCGCCGCCGAACCGCCGGGACTGGTGCTGCTGCGCACCGCCTTCGGCGGCACCCGGGTGGTCGACGTTCTGGTGGGCGATCCGCTACCGCGCATCTGCTGAGACCAGCTCGGCCAGCACGTGGTAGAGCGTCGCCTGCGCCTCCTGGATCCGGTGCACCGACGACGACGGGATGACGAACAGGTGCTCGGCCAGCCGTTCCTCGGCCATGCGCCCGCCTCCCGAGCCGGCGAAGCCGACGGTCGTCATGCCCTGGCTCCTGGCCTGGGCCAGGCCGCGCAGCACGTTCGCCGAGCCGCCGCTGGTCGACAGCGCGCAGGCGATGTCGCCGGGACCGCCGAGCGCGGCGAGCTGGCGGGCGAACACCACGTCGAACCCGACGTCGTTGCCGAGCGCCGTCACGAGCGCCGTGTCGCCGGTCAGCGACACCGCCGGCAGGCCGTGGGCGGTGCAGAGGTCGGCCACCGACTGCGCGTCCGTGCTGCTGCCGCCGTTGCCGAAGGCGAACAGCCGCCCGCCGGCGCGGAACGCGGCCGCCAGCTCCGCCGCGGCCACCGCCAGCGGCGTCGACAGCTCGTCGAGGACCCGGCGCCGCAGCTCCAGGCTCTCGCGGGCCTTCTCCTCGGTGGACGCCCGCACGTCCAGCGGGTCGCGCCGCAGGAACGGGTACATCGTCTCGGTCATGCGCCTGCCCTTTCCACCACGGCGATCGCCTCGCCCGCGTGCACCAGCACGGTGTCGCCGACGCGCGCCTCGACCAGCGCCACGCTGATCTCCTCCGTACCCGCGTCCGCCTCTGTGCCCGCGCCGCCTGTACCCGTGCCTGTGCCCGTACCTGTGCTGCCCGTGCCCGTGCCCGTGCCGACCAGCGCCAGCCCGCCGGGCAGCAGGCCGACGACGCGTACGCGCACGGCGACGTCGCCGCACGTCACGCACGAGTCGCAGAACGGTGCCGCCCCTTCGTCGCCATCGCCGGTCACGTGCCCTCCTCCGACTCCAGGAACACGTGCGCCAGCTCCCACAGCAGGTGGTACACCGTGATGTGGATCTCCCGCACGATCAGCGGATCATCGCTGTGCGCGGCCAGCACGTGCTCGGCCGCGACACCCGCCGGCGCGCCCGCCGCTGTGGCAGGCGTGTCGCGGGTCGCGTTCGCGACCAGGGCGACGGTCAGCATGTCCAGCTCGAGAGCGGCGGCGAAGTCGCCCGCGGCCGGGAGCACGCCCACGGCGATGTCACCCGACCGCCCCAGCACCGGCAGCAGGCCGGGCTCGCCGCCCAGGCAGTGCGCGGGAAGCGCGGGCTTGCCGACGATCACCGGGTGGCTGAACTCCACCGCCACGTGCGCCGCGTCGGCCGCCGCCGCGCCCCGGCCGAAGGTCAGCAGCCTGCTCCCCCGCCGGAACCGCCCGGCCATGGCGGCCGCGGCCTCGACGACGGCGCCGGCGTCGGCCACCAGCGCCTGACCGGCGGACTCCCGGCCGGCGCGGATCCGATCGAGCACTCCGGCCATCTCGCCACCCCGCCTTCCCCCCGCTTACCACGACACCGCCCATTCCACCGTGGTCCCGCGCGGCCGGCGCGGCGTTTCCCGCCAGGGGTCCGGCAAGGTCCCGGCAAGTTTCTCCACTTGGTCCCGCCTGCTGGGCCGCCGCTGAGGGCCCGTACGACTGTGTGCCCGCGACGTGGGTAGCTCTCCTGCCGGCGCCCGCGTGGCGGCGGCAGACGTGATCCCCCACCGAGAGGACGTCATGTTCCCGGTCATCCTCGCCCGGATCCGGATGCCGATGATCATCATCGGCCTGCTCCTGGCGATCGGCGAGTTCGTCCACCACGTCCCCCTGCTCAGCGTGGCGGGCGTGATCCTGTTCCTGGCCGGCTTCGCCTCGATGTTCCTGCCCGCGGGCTCCGTCGAACGCGCGCCGATCCCGATCGCCAGCCCCGTGCGGGGACGCTGGCTCGCGGTCAACAGCCCGGCCGACAAGGTGCCCAGCCACGGCCTGCACGCCTACGGCCAGACGTACGCGGTGGACCTGGTGAACTGGCCGGACGAGGACACCGAGTGGAAGGCCGTGGTGCGCGCGCCGTTGATGAGCCGCCCCGAGACGTTCCCCGGCTTCGGCCGCCCGATCTACGCGCCCGCCGCCGGCACCGTCGTCGCCGCCAGGGACTTCTGGCGCGACCACCTGAGCCGCAACTCCTGGCCCGCGCTGGCCTACACCATGGCCGAGGGAGTCGTCCGCGAGCTGGCAGGCCCGGGCGGCGTGCTCGGCAACCACGTTGTCCTCGACCTCGGCGACGGCGTGTACGCCGCGTTCGCCCACCTCAAGCGCGGCTCGGTCCAGGTCCGCAAGGGTGAGCGGGTCGAGGCCGGCCAGCTGATCGGGCAGTGCGGCAACTCGGGCAACTCCAGCGAGCCGCATCTGCACTTCCAGCTCATGGACAACGCGCACCCGTCCATCGCGGCCGGGCTCCCGTTCACCTTCGAGGAGACCCTTCCTGACGGCACCACCCGCCGGCGCGTCCCGAGCAAGCGGCAGCCCTTGCTGTCACCGGCGCGCTGACCGGCACGCGCACGGAGTCTGCACCCCGTAATACGTCAGAGCTACGCCGGAGGTGCACCCCGCAGCGGGACGCCGGCTAGCCGCGGTGATCCATACCTTCGAGGCCCGAGTACGTCTCCGGCACGGAAGGATCACCGCCCATGGCGACCCGCCGGCGAGGCAGCCTGCGCCGCGTCCTGCTCACCACGCTCGTCACCGCCTCGGTGGCGGGACCGATCAGCGGCGTGACCCGCCCAGGCGCGGTTCCGGCGCCCGCGCCCGCCTTCGTGGCCCCGCTGGCCGCCGCGACCCCGTCCGAGCTCGCCCGGCGGTACGCGTCCGCCCGCGCGGAGATCCTGGCCGCCGAACGGACGGCCGCCCGGCACGGCCACCGGTGGCGGGCCGCCCGGCTACGGGAGATGGCCGATCCCGCGCGGCGGTTCCTGGCCTTCGACGGCCGGGACGGCGGCAGGACCGTGGAGGTTCTCGGCGACCTGGCCGCCGCCGAGCGGATCGCCGTGATGGTCCCGGGCGCCGGCGTCGACCTGGACAAGTACGGGATGTTGCGCGGCGGCTCGCTGCGCCTCCATGACGCGCTCGGCGACCGGTCGGCCGTGGTCGCCTGGCTCGGCTACCCCACGCCGAGCAGCGTGAGCCTCCAGGCGGTGACCCCGCACCGCGCCGCCGAGGCCGCTCCCCGCCTGCGCGCCTTCGTACGGGAGCTGCGCGCGGCCAGGCCGGACGCCCGGATCACGCTCCTGTGCCACTCCTACGGCTCCGCGGTGTGCGGCCTGGCCGCGCCGGGGCTGGACGTCGCCGGCATCGTCCTGTCCGGCAGCCCAGGCGCGGGCGTGCCCGACGCCGCCGCGATGCGTACCCCGGCCACGGTGTGGGCGGGGCGCACGGCCGGAGACTGGGTCGCGGGCGTGCCGCATGTGTCGGTCGCGTTACCGTTCGTCACGGTGGGGCTCGGCGCCGACCCGGTCTCGCCCCGGTTCGGCGCCCGGATCTTCGCGGCGGGCGGGGGCGGGCACAGCGACTACCTGGCATCCGGATCGAAGGCGCTCGAGAGCATCGCGCGGATCGTGTCCGGGCCGGCCGGCGCCGATGCGTGACCTCACCGCACGGACCGCGTCCGCGCGACCCGCACGGATGCGTGACCTCGCCACGCGGATCGACGCCGCGACCCCGGCCGGCCGCGACCGCGCCCTCGACGCCCTGCGCGCCCTGGCCATCCTCGGCGTGGTGGCCGGGCACTGGATGGTGACCGCGCTGGTCGTGGAGAGCGGGACCGTGCGGGTCGCCAGCCCGCTGCGGCACATGCCGCAGCTCGCGCCGCTGTCGTGGGTGTTCCAGACTCTGGCGGTCTTCTTCCTGGTGGGCGGGCTGGTGGGGACGCGGTCCCACGTCCGTGCCCGTGCGGAGGGCATGCCGTACGGGCGGTGGCTCGCCGGGCGGGTGGCCCGGCTCTTCCGGCCGGCGGTGGTCGTGCTGGCGGTGTGGGCGGTGGTGGCCCTGGTGATGCTGGCCGGCGGGGCGCGGCTGGAGAGCGTGCAGGCGCTGGTCAAGCTCGTGCTGTCGCCGATGTGGTTCCTGCTGGTGTTCGCGGCGCTGACCACGGCGACCCCGCTGGTGTCGAGGCTGCACCCGGCCTGGCCGTTCGCCGTGGTCGCGGGCGCCGACCTGGTCAGGTTCGGCGGTCTCGCGGAGGACCCGCCGGCCGGGCTCGTGGGCGGCTCGCTGTGGTGGGTCAGCGTGGCGGCCGGGTGGCTGGTGCCGTACTGCATCGGGGCGGCCCGGGCCCGTGACCGCCTGAAAGGGCGCGCGACCGGGTGGGCGCTGCTGCTCGGCGGCGGGGCCGCCGCCGTCGCGCTCATCGGCTGGGGCGGCTACCCCGCCACCATGGTCGGCGTGCCGGGTGCGCCGCAGTCCAACCTCGACCCGCCCTCGCTGGCGGCCGTCACCTTCGGGATCGCCCAGAGCGGCGCGGCCCTGCTGCTGCTCGGCCCGCTGCGGCGGCTGCTGCGCCGCCCCGCCGCCTGGGCCGCGGTGGCGCTGGCGAACCTGGCGGCGATGACGATCTTCCTGTGGCACCAGACCGCGATGATCGCGGTCGCCTCGGTCGCCCTGCTCGCCGCGGGCACGACGCCGTGGACCGGGCTGCACACCGTCCCCGACGGGCCGGACTGGGTGCTCGCCCGGGTGGCCTGGCTTCCGGCGTTCGCGGTGGCGCTGCTGGTGTGCTGCGCGGCGTTCCGCCGACACGAGCGGGCACGATCGCCCGCCGGACCGGTTGCGGAGCGCCCGCATGCTGGATCATCCTGACCGGGGGCGGGTTGAGGGCAGAGAGGGCGTGGGCGAGGTGGGCAGGCTACGACGAGCCCTCGGCGCCGTACGCGCGGACCTGTGGACGACCCGCTCCGACCCCCTTCCCCGCATGTCGCGCCCGCGCGGGTTGTCCCGCCTCCCGCACGTCCTCGTCATCCTCTACGCGCTGGTCATGGGCCTGTTCCCCGAAGGGGAGGGCATCGACCCGACGGTTCCGCTGCTCGCCATGATCCACGCGGCGGCCCTCGTGCTGGCGATGTCCCGCCCGCTGCCCGCCTGGTGGGCGTCGATCGCCGTCATGGTCATCGGGGCGCGTACGGGAATGACCTACCTTCCGTGGTCCGAGAGTTTTCCCTGGATGATCACCTCGCACGAGCTGGCTAACGTCAGGCCCGTGATCCACGACGCGGTGGCGTACCCGTGGACGGGCTCCGGCATCGCGCTGCAGGCCGGTGTGATGTTCCTGCTGGCACTGCGGGTGCGCCCCCGCGTCGCGGCCCAGGCACTGGCGATCACCACGCTGGCGGTCGTGCTCTGCGTCGTGTTCCTGCCCTTGAGCAACGGGAGCGGCGGAGTGCTGGTGGCCCCGGTGGTCGACGCGACCGCGGTCGCGGTCGGGGCGGGGGTGCGCGCGCTCAGGACCACCCGTACCCGTCTGGAGGCGCAGGAGGAGCTGACGGCCGAGGAGCGGGCCCGCCGCACGCTGCTGGAGGAGCGCAGCAGGATCGCCCGCGAGCTGCACGACGTGGTCGCGCACCACATGTCGGTGATCTCCATCCAGGCGCAGGTGGCGCCGCACCTGGTGACGAACCCGTCCGACGAGCTGAAGGAGAACCTCGCGGGCATCCGCGAGAACGCCGTGGAGGCGCTGACCGAGCTCCGCCGGGTCCTCGGCGTCCTGCGCGCGCAGGACCCGCCCGGGGACGCGCCGCAGCCCACGCTCGACCGGCTCGACGAGTTGTTCGCGAACGTGCGCGGCGCGGGTGTGGCCCTCACCACCGAGATCGCGGGCACGCCGCGCCCGCTGTCGCCCGGGGTGGAGCTGTCGGCGTTCAGGATCGTGCAGGAGGCGCTCAGCAACGCCATGCGGCACGCGCCGGACACGCCGGTGACGGTCCGGCTCTCCTACCGGCCTGACGCCCTCGGCCTCAGGGTCGTCAACGCCGCGCCCGGCGCGCCGGTCCCGTCCTCGCCCGGGGCGGGTCACGGGCTGCTGGGGATGCGCGAGCGCGCGGCCATGCTGGGCGGCGACCTCGTCGCGGGGCCCACGCCGGACGGCGGCTACGAGGTCAGCGTGTTCCTGCCGGTCGGCACGGAGAAGGACACGGGTGAAGACGCGGAGAAAGGCATCGAGGCCACCCCATGACCAGCATCCGCGTGCTCATAGCCGACGACCAGGTGATGGTCCGTCAGGGTTTCACCGTGCTGCTCAACGCCGAGCCCGGCATCGAGGTCGTCGGCCAGGCCGTCAACGGCCTCGACGCCGTCGCGAAGGTCGCCGAGCTGGAGCCCGACGTGGTGCTCATGGACGTGCGGATGCCCGAGCTGGGCGGCATCGAGGCGACCCGCCGCATCGCCGGGCAGCCGGACGCGACCGCGAAGGTCCTGGTCCTGACCACCTTCGACCTGGACGACTACGTCTACGAGGCGCTGCGGGCGGGTGCCTCCGGCTTCCTGCTCAAGGAGGCGTCGGCGGCCGACCTGGCCCACGCGGTGCGGGTGGTCGCGGCCGGGGACGCCCTGCTCGCGCCGAACGTCACCAAACGCCTGATCGCCGAGTTCTCCCGGGTGAGCGGCGCGCCGCGCGCCCCGCTGAAGGAGCGCGTGGGCGACCTGACGGAACGCGAGACCGAGGTGTTGTCGCTGATCGCCCAGGGCCTGTCGAACGCGGAGATCGCCGCGGGCCTGGTCGTCTCCGAGCAGACCGTCAAGACCCATGTGAGCAGGATCCTGGTCAAGCTCGGGCTGCGTGACCGCACCCAGGCGGCCGTCTACGCGTACGAGACGGGGCTGGTGCGCCCGTCGGGTTACTAGGCGCGCCTACCGTGCGCTGACAGCGAACCCCGTCCGCTGTCGGTGAACCCGCCTGGGCGCCTGGACGCTCGCGGTGCTTGGGTGGCGGGATGGACATCGTGGTTCTGGGCGGGACAGCGTGGGTGGGCCGGGAGGTTTCCCGGCAGGCGATCGAGCGCGGGCACAAGGTGACGTGCCTGGCGCGCGGCGAGAGCGGGCCGGTGGCCGACGGCGCGGCCCTGGTGACCGCCGACCGGCGTGACCCTTCGGCGTACGCGCCGCTGCTCGACCGCGACTGGGACGCGGTCATCGAGGTGTCGTGGCAGCCGGGCTTCGTGCGCGAGGCGCTCGCCGCGCTGGGCGGCCGGGCCCGCCACTGGGCCTATGTCTCCTCCGGCAACGCCTACGCCTCCCACGCCGAGCAGGGCATGGACGAGTCCGCGCCCCTCCTGGCTCCTACAGACCGCGCCGAGGCCGACCGCGCACTCTACGGCGAGGCGAAGGTCGCCTGCGAGCAGGCGTCGGCGGCCGCCGTGGGTGACCGCCTCCTCATCGCCCGCGCCGGTCTCATCGGCGGCCCGGGCGACCACAGCGGGCGCTCCGGCTACTGGGTGGCCCGTGCCGCGCGCGACCCGCACGGGCCGATGCTGGTTCCGGCCACGCCGGACGAGCCGACGCAGGTCATCGACGTACGCGACCTCGCCGCCTGGCTGCTCGACGCGGCGGAGCGCGGCACCACCGGCACCTACAACGCCGTCGGTCCCGTCGTCCCGTTCGACGAGTGGATCGAGCTGTGCCGCACCGCCGGCGGGCACACCGGCCCGGTCGTCACCGCCGGATCGGCCTGGCTGCTCGAGCAGGGCGTGACCCAGTACATGGGTGCCGAGTCGCTGCCGATGTGGCTGGTCGAACCGGGCTGGGAAGGATGGTCGGCCAGGAGCGGCGCCGCGGCGCAGGCGGCTGGGCTGCGCCATCGGCCCCGGGCCGAGCTGGTGTCCGCCACGCTGGCCTGGGAACGCGAGCAGGGCCTCGACCGCGAACGACGCGCCGGCCTCAGCGCCGAGCGCGAGCGCGCGCTCCTCGACGCCCTCGGCCGAGGGACCGCACGCCGGTGACCGCGCGACAATCTCACCATGATTGTGGACAAGGCCATCTACCGCGGCGGTGTGCGTGAGACCGTCAGCGGCGACATCAGCGAAGCCTTCAGCGCCGCCCGGGCCAGAGGCGACAGCTTCCTGTGGATCGGCCTGCACGAGCCCACGCAGGAGGAGTTCGATCTGATCACCCGTGAGGTGCGGCTGCACCCGCTGGCGGTGGAGGACGCGATCCACGCCCATCAGCGGCCCAAGCTCGAGCGCTACGACGACACCCTGTTCGTGGTGCTCAAGCCGCTGCTGTACGTCGAGGAGACCTCCGACATCGAGGTCGGCGAGATCAACCTCTTCCTGGGGAGCGACTTCGTCATCAGCGTCCGCCACGGCCAGGCCAATCCGCTGGGCGGGGTGCGCCGGCGGGTCGAAGCCGATCCCGACCTGCTGTCGACCGGCCCGGCCGGGGTGCTCTACGCGATCTGCGACCAGGTCGTCGACACCTACGCCGAGATCTCCCACGAGGTCGAGCTCGACCTCATCGCGCTGGAACGGCGCGTCTTCAGCGGCGAGCGCGACGACGTCACCGCCGACATCTACTCGCTCAAGCGCGAGGTCCTGGAGTTCCGGACCGCCCAGGACCCGCTGGTGCCCGTGCTGGAGGAGATCGTGAAGGGCCGGGTGGCGTTGTGCGACGGCACCCGCGACCACTTCCGTGACGTCCTGGACCACCTGCTGCGCGTGGACTCCCAGGTCGACGAGCACAACGAACTGCTCACCAGCGCCTTGAGCGCTCACCTGGCCCTGGTCGGGCGTGACCAGAACAAGGTGGCCATGCAGCAGAACGCCGACATGCGCAAGATCTCCTCATGGGCGGCCGTCATCGCGGTCCCCACCATGATCGCCGGGATCTACGGCATGAACTTCGACCACATGCCCGAACTGCACTGGTCGCTCGGCTACCCGCTGAGCCTGTGCCTCATGGTCGTCGCCGTGATCGTCGTCCACCGGCTGCTGCGCAGGAGCGGCTGGCTGTGAGGCGCCACCCGCTCCCGCCGCGCTACGGCTGCTGAGGTTCGAAACGCCAGCGGGTCGCGCCGTACGGTTCCTCGGTCGCGACGCCGACCACCGTGTGGAAGGCGAACCGGTAGACCTGCCAGGGCGGCGGCCCGGCGCTGGGCGCGCTGAACGGGGCCGTGAGCGCGTCACCCTCGACCTCCGCGGGCCAGCCGCCCGCGCGATAGCCGGCGGCGACCTGCTCCAGCGTCTGCGGATCGCTCACTCTGGCCGCGCTGCCGTTGAGGACGAGATCGATGCCGGGAAGCCGGACGGAGATCGTGCAGCGCGGGTTTTCCGCCAGGTCACGAGCCTTGCGGGCGGCTGGGCTGCTGGTGAAGTAGAGGTCGCCGCCCAGCCACTGCGCGCCGACACCCGCGGCGTGCGGCGTTCCGTCGGGGCGGCACGTACCGAGGAAGTACGTGACGTCGGGGCTCGGCTCGGCGGCGAGCGCGTCCCGCGCACGGCTCCACGGCAGCTCCGCGTCTCCGTAACGGTCGAGGTTCGTGGTCGCGCTGGGTGCTTGTTCGCTCATGCACGATGAGACCGACGCGAGGAGCAGAACTCATCGGTGGTGCGTGGGGCTTTCTGACGGTCCGCGGCGTGACCGCAACAGCCTCCTCGTGAAGGGCTCGAACGCCGGACCCGCTGATCACGTCGAAATGTGATAGCCTTTCACAATGTGAATGCTAATCACATTAATGTGCGGCAGCTCGGCGAGACGGGCATCGAGATCAGCCCCATCGGACTGGGGTGCATGCAGTTCGCCGGCACAGCCAATTACACGCGCTTGATCATCAATCCGATCGGCCAGGAGGTGGCCACCTCGGTCGTGCGCGCCGCCCTCGACAACGGGGTGACGTGGTTCGACACCGCCGAGATGTACGGCAGGGGCCGCTCGGAGGAGACCCTCGCCACCGCGTTGCAGCAGTGTGGCCTCGCCCCCGGGCAGGTCAGCGTCGCGACGAAGTGGACGCCGCATCTGCGCACCGCGGCCAGCATCGCCGCGACCGTCGGTGACCGCTTGAAGCACCTGGGCGGCCACCCCATCGCTCTGCACCAGATCCATTCGCCCAGCGGGGGCGTGTCGAGCATCACCGCCCAGCTCAAGGTCATGGCGAGACTGTTCAGGGAAGGAACGATCGGTGCGGTCGGCGTCTCCAACTTCTCCGCCCGGCAGCTCGTGCTCGCCCACAGCGTGCTGGCCGCCGAAGGCGTCACGTTGGCCTCCAATCAGGTGCGGATCAGCCTGCTGCACCGGAAGATCGAGCGGAACGGCGTACTGGAGGCCGCGCGAAGGCTGGGCGTCACGCTCATCGCGTACTCGCCTCTGGAGGGCGGGGTGCTCACCGGGCGTTACCACGACAACGTGAGCCTGGCCAGGTCTGCGCCACCGGCGCGCAGGATCTTCTCCCGTAGCCAGCTGAGCGACCGAGGGCTTGCACGCACCGCTCCGCTCATCAACGCCATGCGCCGCATCGGTGAGGAGCACGGCGCCACGGTCTCCCAGGTGGCGCTCAACTGGCTGATCACCCGGTACGGTGACACCGTCGTGGCCATCCCTGGCGCCTCCCGACCCGGGCAGGCGGCCGAGGCGGCGGGCACGATGAGCTTCCGGCTGACCGAAAGCGAGATCCGTACGCTGGACGAGCTGTCGTTAATCTAAGTGCATGCCCCGACAGGTGTCCCGAACGACCAAGCGTGACCGCTACCACCACGGCGACCTGCGCGCCGCGCTCATCGAAACCGCCATGGAGCTGGTCGCCGAGCGGGGCGTGCAGGCCTTTTCCATGGCGGAGGCGAGCAGGCAGCTGGGTGTCGCGCTCAGCGCGCCCTACCGCCACTTCACCGATCGCGACGAGTTGCTGCTCGCGGTCGGCGTGCGCGCAGGAAACCTCCTGGTCGAAGCCGTCACCGCGGAACACGGCGGCAGCGCACCGCAGGATCGGCTGGTCGCTGTGGCCAGGGGATACGTGCGGTTCGCCGCAAAGCACCGGGCGCTGTTCGAGACGCTGTTCGGCATGTGGTCGACGGCCGGTGAACCGGAGCTGGAACAGGCGTCCCGCCCGGTGAAGGAGGCCTTCCAGGCAGGGGCCATGGCCCTGTCGGCGGATGATCCGGTGGCCGCCGAGGCGCTCGGGCTGGCCGTCGCAGCCACCGCGCACGGCCACGCGGAACTCCTGCACCTGGGCATGTTCGGCACCGGCGAGCAGGGCGTGGAGCTTGCGGTTCAACGCGCGGCCGCCGCCACGCTCGCGCTCATCGACGGCCGCGCCTCCCTCACCAGCTGAACGTGGACCGGCGGGAGCCCGTGGACGGCCAGAAGGTCACAGCCGGGTGCTGGTGCGGCCCTCTCGCCGGACGTTCGGGCAGTGACCGCAGCCGATCGGTTACGCGACCTCGGCGGAGAAGGCTCACGCGCGGCCATCCGCTCCGCGGCGAAGGTGATTGCCCAGGACGGCCGGATCATCACGATCGGCTCCGTCATCGCCGCGCGTGCCGGGTTCACCGGGATGGCCGACTACTCCGCGACCAAGGCCGCGATCGTCGGCTACAGCCGGGGAGCCGCGCGCGACCTGGGCCCGCGCGGGATCACGGTCAACGTCATCCAGCCGGGCGCGGTGGCGACCGACATGAACCCTCCGGAGGGGGGACTTCGCGGACGAGCAGCGAGCGCTCAAGGCACTGGGCCGCTTCGGCCACCCGGAGGAGATCGCGGCGGGTGTGGTCTTCCTCGCCGGCCCGGGCGCGGCGTTCGTCACGGGCACGGTCCTCACCATGGACGGGGGCTATCTGGCCTGACGCCGACGATCGCGTACGAAGCGCCGTGATCACCACACCCTCAGGTGGGACGGTGCTCCGGCGACTGGTCATGACCTCGGGCGATCCGGCACGGGAGGGCCGGTCCGCTGCGTCAGATGATCGCCGCTCCGCAGGGTCCTGAGGAGGAAGCGGAATCGGCCACGGGAACGAGAAGGAAATGGCCACGCGCCCGAAGCGGACGCGGTCCCCCGCTCGTCATCCTGGTCGCATGCTTCCACTTGGCCCGGATCGCCCGCACAGGCGGATCGCCGCCCTCGACGCGCTGCGCGGCTTCGCCCTGTGCGGCATCATCTTCATCAACATTCCCCACTGCTGCCCGGGCTGTTCGCGCTCGGATTCGCCGCGGCGGAGTGTGGGCATGGGCGTCGCTGCCGTGGCCGTGTGGGGGCTGGGGGTCTGGCTCGTCACCCTGCCCTCGCCCAAACTCGCGCAGATCCGGCTCGGGTTGACGGTGTCGCTGGCGACCGCTTGATGACAGGAAGGGCCGGCGAAGCGAGGGTGAGCAGGAAGGGCATGGCGATGGCGCGGCCCAGGGCCGGTCTGCCCGAGGTCCGGGACGTCCTGGTGGCGGCGGTGCTGGCCGTCGTCGTCACGACGCGACTGGCGTTCGTCCTCGACGACGCCCGGAGGGCCGGGCTGCCGGGCTGGGCGTTCGGTGTCAGCCACCTGCTGGCCCTCGCCGACCTCGCCACCATAGCCTTCCGGCGCAGCCACGCCGTGCCCGCTCTCGTGGCCGCCACCGTGATCCCGCTGGTGAGCATGTTGCTACCGACCCGCTCCGCGCTGATCGGGGTAGGTGTGCTGATCTGCTCCTACACAGTGGCGAGCCGCCTGCCGCAGGTCAGGGCCACCGTCGTGGTCTCCGCCTGCGCGGCGGGCCATATGCTCGGCGGTCTGCTCCTGAGCGCCGCCGGCGCCGACCACGGCGGGCTGCTCACGTTCTGGGGAGTGGCGCGGGGCGACGTGCCGGGCATGGTCGCGGCCGTGACCGCGGCTTACCTGCTGCCGGCCACCTTGGGGTTCTCCGTTCGGTCCAGGCGGGCCGCGAAGACCAGGGAGGCCGCGCGCATCGCGGGCGAGCAGGAGGAACGCGCCAGGGCCGCCGTTGCGGAGGAGCGCGCCAGAATCGCCAGGGAACTGCACGACATCGCGGCCCACGATCTGTCGGCGATCGTCGTCCAGGCGGGTGCGGCCGACCGTCTGCTCGATCGCGACCCGGCCGCGGTCAGGGCCACGCTGCGCGCGATCAGGGCACAGGGGCGTGACACGCTGGTGTCGATGCGCGCCCTGGTGGGGATCATGCGCGAGAGCGAGACCGGGAAGGATCTCGACTCCGCACTGGCCTCTCCTCGGGCTGGCCGCTGCCTTGGGGCCTCGTGCTGTTCTTCGTCGGAGCCGTCCTCACCCATCTCCGCGCGCGTGTGTTTCACAACCTCGGCTTCCCGGTGGTCTTCCTCTTCCTGGCAGTGGCTGTCGGCACGCACTTCGGTGGGTCGCTCGCCTGATCGCGCGGGAAGGGCCCGCTGGGAGGGTCTGCGGGGCAGGGGCGCGGAACTGGTCGCCGGGACGACGCCACGCGCAACGGCCTGTGAGATGCGGCCTGAGATGAGGATCTCGCGCGTTCACGACAGGAGGCTACGCCGGATTGGGCATATAGCCATAATTCGGTTGTGATCACGCTTTCTTTAGGAAACCCGGTCATCACAGCGCGGTTTGGATCCGGTAGACCCCGGAAAAGAGTGACTACACAGCGTAACTAATCACTACATATAGCTATCAAGGAGGCTTGTCTTGATCAAGTCGTTCGTCCTACTTCCGGCACTCGCCGCAGCAATGGCCGCATTTCCCGGTACAGCCAGCGCGACCACGAGCCACACGCCGCCGTCCTTCCGGTTCGTCGAGATGACCGGAGAACAAGAGGTTCCCGGCCCCGGCGATCCGGACGGTGTCGGCACCTTCGCCTGGAAGGTGATCGGATCGTCGCTCTGCTATGTCATCACCGCACACAACATCGAGCCCGCGACCGCAGCGCACGTCCACAGAGGCAGGGAAGGGGTGGCGGGTCCGATCGTGGTGACGCTGAAGGCGCCCAGCGAAGGCTTCGCGAGCGAGTGCATCCGCGCCATGAAACGCCAGACGGCCGACAACGCCGATACCACTCTGACCTTCGGCGAATTGAAAGCCATCGCCCACAGTCCGAGACAGTTCTACGCCAACGTCCACAACGAGGAGTTCCCGGACGGCGCCATCCGCGGCCAGCTCTACTGAGGCGGGCGTCACGTTCGTGGCGCTGAGAACGGATGAGCGGGGGCGTAGCAGAGAGCCGGTGACCTCTTCGCGACGGTTCACCGGCTCTCAGGTCTTGTCATTATGTCGTTGACCAGCGGAAACCTCTCAGATCGACGCTAACAAGATCAACATTCGGACCTAGCCAATGACGCTCGGACCGAAGCGATCAGGCGTCAATGTGCAGCTGGGACACGTGAATCTAGCGTGACCAGCGTTCCGAATGCGCTGAAACGCGACGCATGCGAAGAATCCCCATACCCTAATCACCAAGCGCGGACGAGCCGGTACTGCTCGACATCCTCGCCATGGCCAACTCGGTACCGGCAGCCGCCGCGGACCGCACGGTCGGTCCACGTGCCCAGGTTGATCGCGCCACAGTGGTGCATCCACGCCGCCTTGTCCAGCGCCTTCGATCTTAAGCTGGCACGCCATCCTCCTACTCGATCGCCGAAGCCACCAACTGGGAAGGATCTCTTTCCAGTTGGTCCCGAGAATGCAGGTAGATCAGAGTCGTCTCGAACGACTCATGACCCAGAGCCTCCTGAATCTCGCGCGGCTTCGCACCACGCACTTCCGCGATCGACGCCCACGTTTGCCGCAGCGTATGCGGCGTCACCCGCGACGCGATCCCGGCCTGGCGCGCGATCCGCTGCACCAGCTCCCACGCCTTCTCACGCGGCAGCGGCCGGCCCGAGCCCGTCGCGAACAGCGGCCCCCGAAGGTCCCACAGCTCCACCCCGGCCCGGCGCGCCCGCTCCCCGAGATACAGGTCCAGCGCGTACGCCGTCTCCAGCGGCAGCTTCCGAAAATGCGGCTTGCCGCCCTTCAACGACAGCCGCAACGTCCGATAGCCGCGCGAAAACCCCAGGTCGTCGATGTCCGCGCCCACCGCCTCCGTGATGCGCAGCCCGAGTTGAACCAGCATCCGGATCAGCGCCGCGGTGCGCAGCCGCTCCCGGCCGTGGTCCTTGTCGGCGGCCTCGACCAGGGCGTGCGCCTCGTCCTCCGTCAACGCCGTCGTCTCCGGGTGACGTCGAGGGATGTTCGGCCGGTCCGCCTCCGCGAACGGGTTGAACCGGGCAGCGTCGTTCTTGATCAGGTACTTGTACCAGGCAGAAACCGCCGACATCCGCTGCGCGATCGTCTTCGGCGTCGGCGGTTTGCCCCCGGCCTCGACCGCCGTCTCGACCATCCACCGAGCGTACAGCTCGGCGTGTCGTACCGACATGTCCAGCGGGTCCAACCCGATGCGCTCGCAGTACGCGAACCACACCCGGATCGCCCGCCGGTACGCGTCACGCGTGTTCGGCGACCGGCGGGTCTCCAGCCACATGCGCGTGATCTCGATGACGAGCGGCGGCAGGTCGAGCGGAAGCGCAAGCGCGTCATCCTGCCTGACGATGGCCAGCTCAACAGCCATTCGCCATCACCGCCACCGCCGTGCGGGACGACGAACCCTGATCATCAGGCCACCTTCCGGAAGACGACGGTCGCGCGGTAACGGCCCTCGCCCTCCGCGTCCGGCTCGGCTTCGGCGCTAATGACGTCCAACTCAGTACCGGGACCGAAGAAGCTGAGGGCCCGGGCCACGGCGTGCTCTCTGATCTCGTCCGGGGTTGTCTCGCTCACGGTGACGCGCAGGGTAAGCGGAAAGGATCTCACGCTCATGATGATCTTCTTTCACAGAAGGGATGATCACTTCCGAGCGTAACACGGAGAGCGGAACATAACCGGAGTTATGTTCCGGTCTCATCGATCTTAAGCTGAAAATGATCAGTGAAGCCGGACGGCAACATGGCGATTCGATCACGACACTCGAAGGCCGGCACGGCATCACTGCCGCGCTGCCACGGGCTACTGGATGGGCGAAGAAGACGCCTTCGCTCAGGTAGGGGGCGATCTGGTCGTGACAGGCCATCTCCGCTCCCTGATCCCAGGTCAGCGTCAGCCGTACGACTGGCGGCAGGCCGTCGAGAACAGCGATCAGGCCATCGCGAACGGCCTGCGCGTCGTGACGAGCCGGCAGCGGAACCAGGCGCAGGTAGCGACTTTTGCGGTCGACGAGGGTAGCCATCGCGGACTGGTTCAGCCGACCGGTGATCAGGTCTCCCTCCTAGTCTCCGACCCGATGGCGGAGCTCGACGACGGCGGGCCGGTGATCGATGAGCAGCGCGGGCGCGATGAACCGCGGCTGACGCTGGTCAGGTCGGCGGCGGCGCTTGCGCAGCGGTCGGCCAGTACGTAGCCGGCGAGTGAGGCTGCGGCTCACGCCGCCCTTGCCGCCGTGATAGAGCGCCTGGTAGATCGTCTCGTGGCAGACGTGCCAGCTCGGCCGGCCCGGCCATGCGCTGCGCAAATACGCGGCGATCTGCTCGGGGCTCCAGTCCAGCTCCAGCTTGGCCTGCACCTCCGCACGCAGCTGTGCGTCTGCCAGAGCCCTCCCTGACGCGGCCGCCGCGCCCGTTGCCGCGCTCGCGCATGAGCGAGGTCACCGTCGTAGACGCCTCGATCGTGTGAGAGCGTATTGCGCCGCAGTTCGCGGCTGATGGTCGACGAGGAGCGTCCGAGGCGGTCGGCGATCGCGCGCACTCCCAGGCCCTGCGCCCGCAAGGTCGCGATCCGCTGCCGCTCCAGCAGCGATAAGAACCGGGTCGACCGGGCACTCTCAGCCAGCCGCGCCGGTGGTAGCCCGCCGTTCTCCGCCCGCCACCGGTAGCCGGTCTTACGCCCGATCCCGAGGGTGCGACAAGCCCCACCGTTCCCACACCGGACAGCACCAGCCGCCAGTACTCCGACTCCACATCCAACCTGCGCTTGGACCCTCGCCTCGCCATCAACACGCCCTCCATGATCAGGTGTGTTGCGACAAGCACTAGAACCCGAGCGTCGCCTTGGGGTCAGTATTCACGCGTCGTCGACACGCGGTCGTGCGCATCTCTCCTTCTCCGAAAGGCCAGCCACCCCTGGTCCAAGATGCACCGTCAAGCTCGAAGACGAGAGTGAGGCCGCAATGCCTCGAACTGGACAGCCCTTCATCATCCTTGGCGCCGCATTCCTCTCCGGAATAGCGATCTCAGGTTGTGGGACCGAACCTCAGACCCCGATCAAGTTCGAAGAGCCGGTATGAGTCGATGTATCGGCTTCACGTCGGCCCGAAGTGCGGCAAACGGAAGGTGGGGTCGATCAAGCCGTCCGAGATCCAGGAGTTCCTAGCCGAACTCGGTAAGCAGTACGAGGCGTCAACTCCGATTACGGCGCTCCTCGTTCTGCAAGGCATCTTCGATCTCGCCGTTGCCGACGAGAAGATCAAGAAGAACCCAGCCAAGGCCGACATCGTCAAGGCACCTTCGCCCCACGGCCGTACACCCTGCCGTCGGCGGTACCTCACCACCCGGCAGCAGGGCACACACCAGCTCCGTCACTACTTCGCCAGCGTCACCCTGGCAGGTGGTGTGACGATCAAGGATCTCTCCGAGTACTAGGGCCACGCCGACCCGGCACTTACTCTCCGTGTCTGCGCTCACATGCTGCCTTCGTCGCACGACCGCGTCCGCGAGGCCATTGACCGACAGTTCCGGCCACCCGAAGCCGCTGAGACAGAACTGAGACAGAACTGAAAGTCACACAGCGGCGAGGGATCGGTCAGGGGCGGTGTGCCGCGATGATGGTCCTGCGGACACGCCATCCCTTTGACGTGCGGCGTTCTCAGTGGACCGGCAGGCCGGTGACTGCTCTGCCGATGATGAGGCGCTGGATCTCCGACGTGCCCTCGAAGATGGTGAAGATCTTGGCGTCGCGGTGGAAGCGCTCGACCGGATGGTCGCGCGTGTAGCCGGCGCCGCCCAGGATCTGGACGGCCTGCTCGGTCACCCACACCGCCGTCTCTCCCGCCACCAGTTTCGACATCGAGCCCTCCGCCTGCTCGAAGGGCCTGCAGTTCCTGGCCATCCAGGCGGCCCGCCAGGTCAGCAGGCGGGCGACGTCGACGCGGGTGGCCATGTCGGCCAGCAGGAAGGCGATCGCCTGGTTCGATCCGATCCTGCGGCCGAACTGCTCCCTCTCGCGGGCGTAGTCCCTGGCGTACTCGAAGGCCGCCCGCGCGATGCCCACGGCCATCGCGGCGACGGCCGGGCGGGTGGTCTCGAACGTGCGCATCGCCGCCTGCTCCCCCGCCCGCTCCCCGTTGCGCACCCGGCTCAGCCGGGCCTCCAGCTTCTCCTTGCCGCCCAGCAGGCACGAGCCCGGTACGCGGACGCGGTCGAGCACGACCTCGGCCGTGTGCGAGGCGCGGATTCCGTGCTTGCGGAACTTCTGCCCCATCGACAGGCCGGGCGTGCCCGGGGGGACGACGAAGGAGGCCTGGCCGCGGGTGCCGAGTGACGGGTCGACCGAGGCGACGACCACATGCACGTTGGCGATGCCGCCGTTCGTGACCCACGCCTTGACGCCGTCCAGCACCCAGTCGTCACCGTCGGGCACGGCGCGGGTGCGGATGGCGCCGACGTCGGACCCGGCGTCGGGCTCCGACGCGCAGAAGGCGCCCAGCTTGACGTCGCTCTCCGAGCCGAACATCTGCGGCAGCCACTCCCCCACCTGTTCGGGCGTGCCGTTGCCGGCCAGGGCCGCGGCCGCCAGCCCGGTGCCGACGATGGACAGGCCGATGCCCGCGTCGCCCCAGAAGACCTCCTCGAACGCCACCGGCAGCGCCAGCCCGCTCTCCTCGAACCACTGGGTGGCGAAGAAGTCAAGCGAGTAGAGCCCGATCTTGGCCGCCTCCTGGATGACCGGCCACGGGGTTTCCTCGCGCTCGTCCCATTCGGCGCCCGCCGGGCGGATCACGTCGCGGGCGAACGCGTGCACCCAGTCGCGTACCTCGGCCACGTCGTCGCTGGGCTCGGGACAGAAAGCGCTCATGCGGGACCCCTTGCTCGTTACCGGCGGTAACACCCTACCGGCGGGTAGACCGATCAGGAAGCCGTCGATCAGGGGCTCAGGCCGCCATCGTGATCATCGGCGGGCGTTCGGCGATGCCGATGTCGGTCAGCAGGACGTCGTGCCCGTCCGCCGCCCTGCGGAACTGGGCCAGCCGGAGCGACGGCACGTGGCACGCCTCGATCTTGCCCTGGCGTTCCAGCCGTGACCACGCGGCCAGCATGATCTGGGACGCCATCCCCCCCAGGGCCTCCGTCGACTGCGGTGCGTGCTCCCGCGAGCCCAGGTCCACCTGCGCGAACGCGTCCAGACCTGCCAGTTCGAGCAGGTCGATCAGCAGCCCGAGCTCCACGCCGTACCCGGTCAGGAACGGCACGCGCTCCAGGGCGGAGCGCCGGCCGGCGTACTCGCCGGCCAGCGGCTGCACGAACCCGGCCAGCCGCGGCCAGTGGAGGTTGATCAGCGGGCGGGCGACCAGTTCGGTGACGCGGCCGCCGCCGTTCGAGGAGCCGTTCAGGGGACGGTCATAACAGGCCTTGGCGTACACCACGCTCGGATCGGCAAGGATCGGTCCGAGCAGCCCGAAAACCAGTGAAGGATGAAATTTCCGGATATCGCCATCGGCGAACACCAGCACGTCCCCCGACGTGACGGCCAGCGACTTCCAGAGCGCCTCCCCCTTGCCGTCGAGCGGCTTGAGCTGCGGCAGGATCTCGTCCTGAGCGTGCACCGTGGCGCCGGCCCGCGCGGCCACCAGGGCCGTGTCATCGGTGGAACGCGAGTCGATGACCACGACCTCGTCGACGAGCGCGCCCAGCTCTCGCCGGATCACCGTGACGATCTCCCCCACGGTCTCCCGCTCGTCGCGAGCCGGGAGCACCACGCTCACCGTGGTCGCACCCTTGGCGGCCACCAGGTCCCCGAGCGGCCAGTCCGTGACGCACGAAGTACGGCGTCGCAACCATCCACGCACCTCAGGCAGCATGCGACCCCTCCCCCCGTATCCCCACATTTCAGCTTAGGGGGTGGTGGCGTGGCGCTCCAGGAAGGTGTAGACGTCCGCCTCGTCCACGCCGGGGAACGACCCCGGCGGCAGCGCGGCCAGGACATGGGAGTTGGCGCGGGCGGACGGCCAGGCGTACCCCTCCCACCGTTCGGCCAGCCCGGCGGGCGGGCGGCGGCAGCAGTCACCGGTGGGACAGCCGGAACGGGTGCGGTTGGTGGTCTCGCGCCCCCGGAACCAGCGCGACTCCTTGTACGGCACCCCCAGCGTGATGGCGAAGTCCCGCTCGCGCGACGGATCGACGTGGGCCACGCAGAAGTAGGTCCCGGTGGGCGAGTCGGAGTACTGGTAGTACACCGAGAACCGGTCGGGCGAGGCGAACACCTGCCGCCCCGACCACTGCAGGCACATGCGCTGCCCCTCGATGGCCCCCTGCTCGTCGGCGGGGAAGACGATGCCGTCGTTCTCGTACGCCTTGTAGATGATGCCTCCGGCGTCGTTGCGCACGAAGTGGCAGACGAGGCCCAGGTGGTGGGTGGCCAGGTTGGTGAAGCGGTGGGCGGCCATCTCGTACGACACCGCGAACACGTCGCGCAGGTCCTCCACCGACACCGCCCGCTGCGACTTGGCCTCCTGGAGGTAGGGCGCGGCGGCCCGCTCGGGGACGAGCACGGCGGCGGCGAAATAGTTGGCCTCGGTGCGCTGGCGCAGGAAGTCGGCGAAGTCGCGGGGTTTGTCGTGGCCGAGTGCGAGGTGGCCGAGCGTCTGGAGCAGGATCGTGCGCGGGGTGTGCATGCCGAGCTGCTCGTGTTTGACGTAGATGCGGCGGTGGCGGAGGTCGGTGATGGAGCGCACGGAGCGCGGCAGGTCCTGGGCGGTGTGCACGGTGTACCCGAAGTGCGTGACCAGCCCCTGGATCATGCTCTGCGACAGGGCGCCCGTACGGTAGCCGACGGCGTCGAGCGCCTGGGCGGCGGCCTTCTCGATGTCGGGGAAGTAGTTGCCCACCTCCCGCTGGCGTCGGCGCAGCTCGGCGTTGGCGACCCTGGCCTCCTCCGGGGTGGCGGTGCCGCGGGCCTGCCGGGCGCGCAGCTCGCCGTACAGGCCGAGGAGGTGTTCGAGCACGTCGTTCGGCACGCGCGCGGAGACCTTCAGCCGCGGCAGGCCGAGCCCCGCGTAGATGGGGTCGCGCTGGGCCTCCTCCAGCGCGATCTCGAGCTGGGCGCGGCGGTTGGGCGGCTGGCGGCGCAGCAGTTCCTCGACGGGGACGCCGAGGGCGGAGGCCAGCGACTTGAGCAGCGACAGTTTGGGCTCGCGCTTGCCGTTCTCCAGCAGTGACAGCTGGCTGGGCGCCCTGCCGACGCGCGATCCCAGGTCGGACAGGGTCAGGCCGCGCTGTTTACGCAGGTGGCGGAGGCGCTGGCCGAAGGCGATCAGATCCAGCTCCTGCGTCAAAGACAGCGGTTCTTCACCGAGCAACGGCCCCATATGCGGCATCTTAGGCAGAAAAACGAGCCATTTTCTAGCCTTCGCCTTGCTGCCGCGAGCCCGGCGCGGGCGGCTCACGCACGCCTTCCGCGCCGGCGGATCGGCCCGGCGCCGATCCGCCGGCGGGCGCCCATGCAACGTTCCGGTTCAGGCCGGAACCTTGGTCCCGGGAGCGGGGACGGTCACGGGCGGGCAGCGCGGGTCCAGCCGGATCCGTGCCAGGTCGCGGCCCGCGATCGCCCAGGCGTTCCAGGATCCGGGCTCGAAGTGGAGTTGCGGGTTGGTGTGCCACTCGTCGCCCATCCCGGTGGCCAGCAGCCTGGCCCCGCGCTCGGCGTCGAGCTCGTACGCGTTGCCGCCGCCGCGGAAGACCGAGGCGAACAGGCGGCCCCGGTGCACGGTCAGCTCGCCGTAGCCGGACAGCGTGCCCTGCCGGACGACCTGCCGGGTCTCGGGGTCCCAGGCGATCCAGGCTCCCGAGTCGCGCTTGTACGACGCGTACAACAGCCCGCCGTGCAGCTTGACGTCCTGGAAGGTGCGGTGGCCCGGCACCGGCTCGTCCTGCCACAGGACGGTACGGCGGGCGAGGTCGAAGGCGGCTATGGAGGCGGACGGCGCGCTGGTGCCGAACACGTCGCCGGCCAGGTAGACCACGCCCCGCTCGGCGTCGAGCGTCAGGCTCATGAGGCTCTGGCCGGGGATGACCCCCTGGTACACGTCCGTCTCGCCGGTGTGCGGATCGACCACCGACAGCGCGCCGCTGATGCTCGCCGACAACGACGCGGTCGCGACCAGGAGCTTGCCGGAGCGGGGGTCGTACTCGATGTCCCAGGGCCGCTTCTGGTCGTGGCCCAGGTAGCCGAGGCTGCGGACCTCGTCCGTGCGCACGTCGACGGAGATGATCTCGCCGGTGGGGTACATGGCGGCGTAGACCTTGTTCCCGTTGCCGACCATGGCCTTGGGCTCGCCCGGCACCCGGATCCTGCGCCGCTCGCCGGTGCGCAGGTCGCGGATCTCCATGGCGAAGTGCCCGCCGGCGTACACGGCGCGTCCGGGGACGAGCAGCATGCTCTGCGTGCGCTCGGCGCCGGGCGGCAGGCCCGCGTCGATCAGGTCGGTGAACTCGGCCGCGCCGGTGCCCGCGTCCAGCGACCACAACCCGCCGCTGCCGGCGACGGACAGCAGCGTGTTCTCGCCGGTCACGTGGAGCAGGCGGGTCTCGTCGCCGTAGGACGGCGGGGCGATGACCCTGGTGAGCGCCGTGTCGCCGGTCCGGTAGCGGTAGACGGTCCCGTCGGGGCGGGAGGCGGCGTGGACGGAGCCGTCCGCGGCGGTGGTCAGCGCGTCCAGGAGCCCGGACTCGACGGTGATCCGCCGCAGGTCCGTGCCGTCCTTGCGGACGTCGATCAGCTCGCCGCCGGCGGCGGCCAGGACCCGGTCACCGTTGAGCGCGACGACGCCGATCGCGGCTCCGCCGGCCGCGAGCTGCCGTACGGCGCCGCTCTCGCGGTCGATCCGCACGAGCAGCTGCTTCTCCAGCAGGCCCGCGTAGACGTAGCGGTCGTCGGCCGCCACCGCGCGCACGTTGTGCTCGCCCTGAGCCGGCACGTCGTAGCGGCGGACCGCGCCGGTCTCAGGGACGTACTCCCACACGCGCCCGTCGGGGGAGGTGCCCGCGTAGAGGGTGCCGTCGGGGGCCGCGGCCAGGCTCCAGACGAAGCCGCCGGCGCCGCCGAAGGAGTGCAGGTGCTCGACCTTTCCTGTGGCGATGTCGAAGGCGTACAGGTCGGGTACGGGATAGGTGCCGACGTAGACCTTGCCGCCGGACACGGCGACGGCCCAGCCGCCCTCGGGCTCGCCGTCGGCCGGGCCGTCGGGGAGCGTCACGCTCCTGGCCACCTCGCGGGTGCTCAGGTCGATCTCGGCGAGCACGGGCGGCTTGGGGCCGCGGGTGACGACGTAGGCGCGGCCCTCGTGGACGGCGGCCCCGACGACGGCCCCGGTCACCGAGGCCGGTCCGTACGTGGTGACCGCCTGCCCGCCGCACCGCGAGGGGGCGGCGTAGGGGGCTGCCGAGGCGGCGGCTGGTGAGACGAGAGCGGGTAACAGGCCCGCCACGACGACGAGCAGGGATCGGAGCATGCCCAGGGCCTCTCGTTCATTTGTGCTTTATTTTGGTCCAGACCGTAACCTTTTGAGCATCTCCCGTCAACGGACCGACCGCCGCCGACTCGCACGACGTGGTCCGCACGGACCCGATGCACGATCCGCGGCTCCCCCGGACACGCTGATAACGGTCTCGGCCGAATCTCCATCCGACGGCCCGAACCGATCCCGGCGGCCGGATCGGATTCGCCCATCCGGCCCGGAAAGGGTCACGCCTTCCGGACCGAGCCGGCCGGTTCCGATCCGCCCCGGCCTTCGCACCGGCCCGGGATCGAGGCCGCGGGGCGCGAGCCGCGGAGCACGTTTACGATCTGGACATTACGGCCCAGGCCGTTATAACGTGCGGCGAAACCGCACCAGGGAGCCGCACATGATCCCCCGCCGTCGATTCCTGCAGGCTGCCGCCGTCGCCACGGTGGCCTCCGGCCTGCCGGCCACAGCCGTCCACGCCGCCCCACCCGCCGAAGGCACGCTCACCGACCTGGGACCCGCCAGCGTCGCCAGCCCTCTCGGCAACGCCGAGTTCGTCGGCGGCGTGCTCTACGCCGGATCGCGCGGGCTGTCGCCCAACGTGGTCGGCGCCTACGACCTGGCCGAGGATTCGGTCACCGCCCATTTCGACATCCCCACGGGCATCGGGGTATGGGCGATGTGCAGGGTCGGCACCGACGTCTACGTCGGCACCCACGCCAAGTCCGACCTGTACAAGCTGGACACGGTGGCCGGCTCGGTCACCAAGGTCGCCTCCGTCCCCGACCACTTCATCTGGACGCTCGCCGCCGCGCCCGACGGCAAGGTCTATCTGGGCACCTCGGAGCCGGGCAAGGTCAAGGAGTACGACCCCGCCACCGGAACCGTCCGCGACCTGGGCGAGGCCGTGCCGGGCGAGGCGTACGTACGCGCCATCCAGGCCGACGACACGCATGTCTACGCCGGCGTCGGCGCCAACGCCCATCTCATCGCGATCGACCGGGCCACCGGCGAGCGGCGCGACCTGCTGCCGTCCGAGCTGGCCGACCGCGACTGGGTGTCGAGCATGAGCGTCTCCGACACCCACATCGCCGGAGGCATGAACTCGCTCGCCGAGCTGATCATCCTGAACAAGGCCGACCCGTCCGACCACAGGGTCGTCAAGGCCACGGCCCCGGGCGAGAAGTACATCGTCTCGGTCCTCATCCACGACGGCCACGTCTACTTCGCGGGGCGCCCCACCGGCACCTTCTACCGCTGCCGGCTGGACACCGGCGAGCTGGAGGTCCTCGGCGTGCCGTACTTCGAGGCCGCCACCCACCGCATCCTGGCCCATGAGGGCCGGATCTACGGCGTGCAGGACAACGCGGTGTTCGTCTACGATCCGGCGACCGGCGCGCTGGAGTACCGCAACCTGGTGCAGCGCGGTTTCCGCGCGGCGGCGGAAGAGCCGATGTCGGTGCACTCCGACGGCGAGCGCGTCTACGTCGGCGGCAAGAGCGGCGCCGACATCCACGACCTGGCCACCGGCGCGGTCACCCGGCTGTCCATTCCCGGCGAGCCGAAGACCATGCTCACCGTCGCGGGCACCACCTATCTCGGCGTCTACACGCAGGCCGCGCTCTACTCCCACCGCGCCGGCGACGCCGAGGCCAAGCTGCTCGCGCGCACCGGCAACCAGCAGGACCGGCCGCGCGACATCGCCTACGACGACCGGACCGGCGTGCTCGTGATGCCGACCCAGCCCGAGCCCGGGCACATGAACGGCGCGCTGTCCTTCTACTCCCCGCGCACCGGCGAGTACGTCACCCAGCGCCCCGCCGTCGAGCGCCAGACGGTCTACTCGGTCGTCACCCGGAAGGGCATCGCCTATCTCGGCACGCTCACCCAGGAGGGCCTCGGCCTGCCGCCGGTCACCTCCACCGCGCGCCTGGCCGCCTACGACCTGTCGGCGCGCGCGTTGTTGTGGGAGGTCGAGCCCGTCCCCGGCGCCCGCTACCTCTCCGCGCTCGCGCTCGGCCCGAGGCACGTGTACGGCATGGCGAGCACGGGCGTGGTCTTCGAGTTCGACCTGCGGACCCGGAAGGTCACCCGTACGCTCCAGGTCGGCGCGAAGGGCGGGGACCTGTTCGTCGTGGGCCGGGTGGCGTACTGCGGCGACGGCGACAAGGTGTACAAGATCGACCTGGCGAGGTTCACCGCGAAGGCCATCGTGACCGGGCTGGCGGGTCAGTGGTTCGGCGGCGAGCCCAAGCTGGCCCTCGACCCGTCCCGCCGCGCCCTGTACGGAGTCAAGGGCCGCAACCTGGTGCGCATCGCCATCAGCGGCAAGGGGTGACATCGGCCATCGGCCACCACGTGATCCGGCTCTGACCGGGCGCGTGGTGGCCGTTCTCATGTCCGCCGCGACACCGGAGACGGCGAACGGTCACGAGGAGACCGGTTCGGCGAAAACTCGTGAATTTTTTTCCGCAGAATACTGGCAAGTAGTGCATATTCTGAAAATTTCCTCGAATCTTATCGTTGTCACCGACTTTCGACCGGGTGTCCAGGGGCAGAGACTCGGCGTAAGCCCCAGGGGACGACGAAGGAGTGATCATGACGGATCGCCTCAAGGGAGCTGCGGAGCAGCTGCAGGACGAATGGGACGGAGACCCGCGCTGGGCGGGCATCGAGCGCACCTACAACGCCGGCGACGTGATCCGGCTGCGCGGCAGCGTCCAGGAGGAGCACACGCTGGCCCGGCTCGGCGCCGAACGGCTGTGGGGCCTGCTGCGCACCGAGGACTATGTCGCCGCCCTCGGCGCGCTGACCGGCAACCAGGCCGTCCAGCAGGTGAGAGCGGGCCTGAAGGCGATCTACCTGTCCGGCTGGCAGGTGGCGGCCGACGCCAACCTGGGCGGGCAGACGTACCCGGACCAGAGCCTCTACCCGGCCAACTCCGTGCCGGCCGTCGTGCGCCGGATCAACAACGCGCTGCTGCGGGCCGACCAGATCACCTGGTCGGAGGGTGTCGAGAGCCCGCACTGGCTGGCGCCGATCGTGGCCGACGCCGAGGCCGGGTTCGGCGGGGTGCTGAACGCCTTCGAGCTGATGAAGGGCATGATCGCGGCCGGCGCCGCCGGCGTGCACTGGGAGGACCAGCTCGCCTCCGAGAAGAAGTGCGGCCACCTCGGCGGCAAGGTGCTGATCCCCACCGGCCAGCACATCAAGACGCTCAACGCCGCCCGCCTCGCCGCCGACGTCTGCGGCGTCCCCTCACTGATCATCGCGCGGACCGACGCCCAGGCCGCGACGCTGCTGACCAGTGACGTGGACCCGCGCGACCAGGCCTTCACCACCGGCGAGCGCACCGCGGAGGGCTTCTACCGGGTCAGGAACGGCCTGGAGGCGTGCATCGCGCGCGGCCTGGCGTACGCGCCGTACTCCGACCTGCTCTGGATGGAGACCGGCACGCCCGACCTGCAGGTGGCCCGCGAGTTCGCCGAGGCGATCAAGGCCGAGCACCCGGAGCAGATGCTCGCCTACAACTGCTCGCCGTCCTTCAACTGGAAGAAGCACCTGGACGACTCCACGATCGCCAAGTTCCAGCGGGAACTGGGGCACATGGGGTACAAGTTCCAGTTCATCACGCTCGCCGGATTCCACTCCCTCAACCACTCCATGTTCGACCTGGCCCAGGGGTACGCCGGCGACGGCATGCCGGCGTACGTGGAGTTGCAGGAGGCGGAGTTCGCCGCCGAGGCGCGCGGCTACACCGCGACCCGGCACCAGCGCGAGGTCGGCACCGGCTACTTCGACCTGGTCAGCACGGCCGTGGCCCCCGACTCCTCGACGACCGCGCTCAAGGGCTCCACCGAGGAGGAGCAGTTCGCCCGCTGAGCGTCTGACGCGCCGGCCACCTCCAGGGCATGCGAGGGTTCCCCGGCGTCTCGAAGGAAAGGCCGCGCCAGTCCTCCCCAGCACTGGCGCGGCCTTTCCTCATGAGGGGCCTGTGGGCGTCGGCGTCGGGGGGTCCTGGCCGGGCGTGGAGGGACCCGGAGACTCGCCGGGCCCGTCCTGGGGGATCGTGGTGATCGACGATGACGGCCGCGGGCAGTCCCGCCTGGCCATGGGGCCGCGCCTCCTGCCGGCCGGGTCCGCGCACGCGCCGGGGCCGTCCTCGCGGGGCTCCTCCGGCCTGGCGACGCCGGACGGGTGGCCTCCCGGCGGCCGGAACGTGTCCCGCCGATGGGGCGAGGGGCTGCGCACGTCCTCCTTCGTACGGGTGCGCGTGACGAACACCGTGGGAGTGGCGGGCGCCGTCACCGGCGCGGTGCGGGTGGGCGGCACGCGCCCTGCCGGGGTGGCGGCGGGGCGCGCGGTGGACGCGCCGCTGCCCTCCGAGCGCACGGCGGCCGGCGGGTCACCGGGCAGCAGCGAGCCGCCCCCGACGGGCGCGCCGTCCGCCCCGGACGCCGCGATCACGGTGATGGCCGCGATCGAGACCGTGGCCAGCGCGGCGAAGCTGGCGTGCGACAGGCTCGCTCCGGCCCTCGCCCTCCGGCGCCTGCGGGACCGTTCCAGCCCTGCCTCGGCGGCGAGCGCGCCGGGCCCTGTCCCGGCGCCCCCGTGCCCTGCCCGCCCCCCTCCTGGCGGGTACGGCACGGGGGTCCAGATCTCTGCCAGCACCTCGTCGACCGCCTGGCGCAGATCCCACGGATCGCCCACGCCGCCGGCGGCCAGCAACACCCGCAGCAGGTCGGCGGCTCCGGGCCGGCCGGCGGGATCCTTGGCCAGCGCCGCCTCGACGGCGGGCCGCAGCAGGGCGGGCACGCCCTCGATCCGCGGCGGCTCGAACAGGATGCGCCGGGTCAGCACATCCGCCTCCCCGCTCCCGAACGGGTGGTGCCCCGTGGCGGCGAACGCCACCAGGCACCCCCACGCGAACACGTCGGACGCCGGCAGCGCGCCCATGCCCGCCGGCCGGCCCGTCAGCCGCTCCGGCGCCACCCACCCGGGACTGCCCATGACCTGCCCGGCCTGCGTGTGGGCGGACAGCGTGTCGACGTCGCGGGCGATGCCGAAGTCGATGACCCGCGGCCCTTTCGTGGACAGCAGCACGTTGCCCGGCTTGAGGTCCCGGTGCACGAGCCCGGCCTCGTGGACCGCGACCAGCGCGGCGGCGACGCCGAGCGCCACACCGTAGGCGCGGTCGGGCGTCAGCGGTCCCCGCGCCAGGACGACCTGGGAGAGCGCGGGGCCCGGGATGTACTCGGTGACCAGGTAGGGCCGGCCCTGGTCGGCGCCGTCCTCGACGACGGCCGCCGTGCAGAACGGCACCAGTCTGCGCGAGAAGGCCACTTCCTCGGCGAAGCGGGCGCGTAACGTGGCATCGTTGAGATGCACCGTATGTGGTGTCTTGAGCGCCACCAGGCCACCCCGAGGGTGTTCGGCCAGATAGACGATTCCCATCCCGCCCGCGCCGAGGCGGCCCAGCAGCAGGTATCGCCCGATGATGACCGGGTCGCCCACCGTAAGCGGTCGCACGCCGGCAGGCAGGTCGCTCGCACCACGCGCCATCCGGGTTTCGCCCTTCCTGTCTGGAACACGGCACAGCACACTGTGACCGCATCCAGGCAGGCTTTCCGCATGTCTTGCGCAAGCGGTATCAGAGGTAAGGCGTTCGTTCCTCCGAGGTGAGGAGACCGTGTGACGGGAGTGGCGTCGTGCCCCTGGTGATCAGGAGGCGATCGCAGCCGCCTCTTCCGCCTCGACCTGGCGGTTCCAGTCCTTCTTGACCGCCCGCCAGCCCTCGTCGTCCACCCCCGCGCGCCAGTAGCCGGAGATGGAGAGCCGGTCCAGCGGGACGCCCCGCTCGAGCCGCAGGTGCCGGCGGAGTTGCTTGACGAACCCCGCCTCCCCGTGCACGAACGCGTGCACGTCGCCCTCGGGGAAGTCCAGCTCCCGCACCGCCCGCACCAGCGCGTGGCCCACGGGACGGTCGCTCCGATACAGCCACAGGATCCGCGCGTCGGCGGCGGTGTCGAGCTTCTGCTCGTCGCCGGGCCCGTCCACCTCCACCAGGACGTGCGCGAGCGCCCCTTCGGGCAGCGCCTCGAGCGAGGCCGCGATCGCGGGCAGCGCGCTCTCGTCGCCCACGAGGAGGTGCCAGCCCGCCTCGAAGTCGGGCGCGTAGCCGCCGCCGGGGCCGAGCATGAGCAGGACGTCGCCCGGTTTCGCCGCGGCGGCCCACGGCCCGGCCAGCCCTTCGTCACCGTGCACGACGAAGTCGAGGGTCAGCTCGCGCGCGTCGGGGTCCCAGGCGCGCACGGTGTAGGTGCGCAGCCGTGGCCAGTGCTCGCGCGGCATGGTCTCGCGGCACGCCTTCACGCTGAACGGCTCGGGATAGTCCACGTCGTCGTACGGGAAGACCAGCTTCACGTAGTGGTCGGTGAGCCCCGTGGTGGCGAAGCCGGACAACCCGTCGCCCCCGAGCACGACGCGGACCATGTGCCGCGAGATCCACTCGGTCCGCAGGACGGCGCCTTTATGATGATCTGTGGGCTTTTCAGCCATTCGCACAGCCCCCTGACTCATGTTAGGCATACCTAACCTTACATGGTGTCGATCTGCCGCCGCATGCCGATCGCCGGAAAAAGGGACACGCACTATTCAAGCCGCCGCCGTATCCCCCAGCGAACCCGGCCGGCCGGCCACCGCCCCCAGGAACGTCGCCATGTGCCGGAATGCCAGCCGCGCCTCCGGCAGCACGTCCGCCAGGATCGGGAAGACGTGCGGCATGCGGTCCCATTCCTCGTACCTGACCGGCACCCCGGCCTGGCGCGCCCGCTCGGCGACACGCTTGCCCTCGTCGCGCAGCACCTCCGTCGACCCCGTCACGATCATGAGAGGCGGCAGCGCCGTGAAGTCGCCGTGCACCGGCGACACCAGCGGATCCCGCGGATCAAGCCCCGCGGTCCATCTGCGGGCCAGCCAGCGCACCCGGCCGGCCGGCAGCATGGGGTCCTGCCAGCGGTTCGCGTGGCGCGGAGCGTCGGTCAGGTCCGTCCACGGCGACAGGCAGATCGCCGCCGCGGGCAGCGGCAGCCCCTGGTCGCGCAGCGCGAGCAGAGTCGCCAGCGTCAGGTGACCGCCGGCCGAGTCGCCCGCGAGCACGATGTCCCCGGCCTCGTGGCCGCGCCGCAGCAGGCAGTCGTAGGCGCCCATCGCGTCCGCCAGCGAGTCGGCCAGCGTGTGCACGGGCCCCTGCCGGTAGTCGAGCGCCAGCACCGGGCGCCCCGCCGCCGCCGACAGCCGCCACGTGATCGGCCGGTGCGTGCCCGGCGAGCACGAGAAGTATCCGCCGCCGTGGAAGTAGAGCACCACCTTGCGCTCGTCGAGCCCCTCCCCGCCGCGCACCCACTCGCCACCGCACGACGAGAGCGTCGCCGGCGCGATCGCGACATGCTCGGGATACGGCATCTGCACGAGCCGCGCGAGATCCCCGAGCCTGGCCGCGCAGACCAGCGCCAGCGGATGGCGCATGAACAGGAGGGACGCGGGCTTCAACGTGCCGCGCATGAAACCGGTGAGCGCACGGGCCTGCCAGCTCAGAGGGTATTCAGGAACTACGTCCCCGTCGATCCGCATATCGGTCCTCCAGTACGTCCCCTTCCCCCTCTCACCCGCTCCTACCGGCCAGTAAGCAACAGATCCCCGCAGCGCTAAAACGCGTTGCGGGCCACCCGGGCCGCGACGGATAATTTCCTGCTTCTCACCAGCAGACCCGTGCACGGGTCCGGGCACGGTGTGTCACCGTGCCATCACCCCCCGGAGGTGCCAAACCATACCGCTCTATGCCCGGCTCGTCCGGTACGGCTTCAGAAAGCACGCCACCTACCTCGCGGCCGCGCTCGCCGGCGCCTTCACCAACAGCGTGTTCGGCATCCTGCGCGCCTACATCCTCATCGCGCTGTGGCAGGCCCGCCCCGGCCTGGCCGGCTACGACGTCGCCGACGCCATCACGTACTGCTTCGTCACCCAGGCGTTCATCGCGCCGATGCAGCTGTTCGGCGGCGGCCTCGGCATACCCGAACGCATCCGCAGCGGCGACATCGCGCTCGACCTCGTCCGCCCCGCCCCGCTCCAGGCCTGGACCCTCGCCGAGGACGCCGGCAGGGCCGCCTACCTCTTCCTCGTCCGCGGCATCCCGCCCATGCTGGTCGGCGCGGCCGTGTTCGGCGTCGTCGTCCCCGGCGACCCCGGCAGGTGGGCGGCCTTCATGACCGGCTTCGCGCTCGCCGTCGTCGTCAGCTTCGGCTGGCGCTACCTGATCGCGCTGTCGGTCTGCTGGCTCATCGACGACCGCGGCGTGGCCGTGCTGTCGATGGTGCTCACCACCTTCTTCAGCGGCATGATGGTGCCCCTGCACATCTTCCCCGGCTGGCTGGCCGACGTCGCCAGGTCCCTGCCGTGGGCCGCCATGGTCCAGTTGCCCACCGACCTCTACCTCGGCAAGGCCCCCGTCATGGAGACGCTCGCGTTCCAGGCGTTCTGGGCGGCGGTCCTGCTCGGGCTCGGCGCGCTGGCCACCAGGGCGATCCGCCACAAGGTGGTGATCCAGGGTGGTTAGCACCTACGTCCGGCTGGCCTGGACCTGGACCCGCGCCGCCGCCGCATATCCCGCCTCGTTCGCGCTGATGACCGTGCTCGGCTTCGTCACGACCGGGCTCGAACTCGCCGTGGTCCTGATCATCTTCGCCAACACCACCACCCTCGCCGGATTCTCCCGCGACGAGGTGCTTTTCCTGTACGGCGCCGCGGGCGTGTCCTTCGCCCTCAGCGACATGTTCGTCAGCAACATCGACCGGGTCAGCCAGCACATCAAGGCCGGCACCTTCGACACGTTCCTCATCAGACCGGTGAGCACGTGGCTGCAGCTCACCGCCGACCGGTTCAACGCCAACAGGATCGGCCGCGTCCTGCAGGCGGGGCTCGTGCTCGGCTACGCCGTCGCGGCGCTCGGCCTCGAGTGGCGGCGCGCCTGGATGATCCCCGTCATGGTGGTCACCGGGTTCGCCATCTTCGCCGCGCTCTGGACGCTGGCCGGCGCGGTGCAGTTCGTGCTCACGGACGCGCCGGAGCTGGCCAACGCCTTCACCTACGGCGGCCAGCAGCTCACCCAGTACCCGTTCAGCATCTACAGCCGCGACCTGGTCAGAGGCGTGACGTACGCGCTGCCGATGGCCTTCGTCAACTGGCAGCCGGGCCTGTACGTCCTCGACAGGGGCGACCCCCTCGGCACGCCCGAGTTCATGCGTTTTCTCGGGCCGGCCGCCGCGCTGGCCCTCGCCCTGGCGGCCGCGCTGGCCTGGCGGCAGGGCATCAGGCACTACCGATCCACGGGGAGTTGACCATGATCGAACTTGATCGGGCAGGGCGCTCGTTCAAGGTGAGGAGAAAGCTCGTGCACGCCGTGCGCGACCTGTCGTTCACCGTGTCGCCGGGAGAGTTCGTCGGCTACCTCGGCCCCAACGGCGCCGGCAAGTCCACCACGATCAAGATGTTGTGCGGCATCCTCACGCCGACCTCGGGCACCGTGCGGGTGGCGGGCCTGGATCCGTCGCGCAGGCGCACGACTCTGGCCCGGCGGATCGGCGTGGTGTTCGGGCAGCGTACGACGTTGTGGTGGGATCTGCCGCTGGCCGACAGCTTCGAGCTGATCCGGCACCTTTACAAAGTAGATCGCAACGCGTTCCGTTCGAGGCTCGCCGAGCTGGCCGACACGCTCGACCTCGGCGCGTTCATCCGCACGCCGGTGCGCCAGCTCAGCCTCGGGCAGCGCATGCGCGGCGACCTCACGGCGGCGCTGCTGCACGCGCCCGACGTGCTCGTGCTCGACGAGCCGACGATCGGGCTCGACGTGGTCAGCAAGGCCGGCATCCGCGACTTCCTCAAGCGGCTCAACGCCGAACGCGGCACGACCGTGCTGCTGACCACGCATGACCTCGGCGACATCGAGCGCCTGTGCCGCCGGGTCATGCTGATCGACCACGGACGGCTGGCGTTCGACGGGACGCTCGACGACCTGATGGCCACGGCCCCCGACCAGTCCAGCATCGAGGACGTGGTCGCCCGCCTCTACACCGGCAGCGGCGCCGACTAGTAGTAGCTGCTCTCCGGCGTGGTCTCGTACTCCTCGTCCAGGTCGTCGTCCTGCCTCGACCAGCGCGACGGCATCAGCACGGGGATGAAAAGGGCCACGCCGAGGAGGGCGAACACTCCGGTCGTCAGCAGCGTCCTGGCGCCGGCGCCGGCCTCCCTGACGAGCTGGTGCATCGAGGGTTCGGCCGGGATGAACGACAGCGCCCTGTTCACGTCGAGCGCGTAGACGACCGTCCAGGCCAGCAGCAGCATCGACGGCAAGAACGTCGCCAGCGGCGAGACCCGGCCCGCCACCACGAGGCCCACCACCAGCCCGACCGCGGCCATCGAGCCCAGCGCGATCCACAACGTCTGGCTGTCGGGTGCGGTCGCCACGGAGCTTCCGGCCGCCTGCTGGACGGCCCATCCCCCGCCGGCCAGCACAGCCGCCGTCACCACCAGCCCGATGAGCAATCCAGCTAAGTGCCGCAACGTATCTCACCTCAATGTCGACGTGGTGGGCACGACCCTAGCGACAAAAGCCATATTCGGCCCAGGCATTGCACAGCTTCGGCCTCAGGGCCTCATAGGCCCCTGCCCCGTGAGAACATGGGGCACACTCATGCGCGCGCGACTTCCCCTCAGGCTCGCGCGGACGGCCGCCTTCGCCGCCGTCTGCGTGACCCTCGCCGCCCTGGCCCACGTGCTGGGCGGCGGCGCGGCCCCGGCGCCGTGGACCGCCGCGCTCGGGCTCGCGGGCGTGTCCGCGCTGGGTCTGGCGCTGTGCGGCAGGGAGCGCTCGGCCCCTACGATCAACCTCGTGCTCGTCGGCGCGCAACTCGGGCTGCACGAGCTGTTCGCGGGCGAGGGCGCCTCCTACGTCTCGGTGCACGGCCACGCCCAGGGCGGCCTGGCCGTCGGCACCGGCATGCTGCTCACGCACCTGACGGCCACACTGATCACCGGCCTGTGGCTCTCGCGTGGCGAGGCAGCCATCTGGTCGCTGCTGCGCCGCATCGACCGCAGGCTCGTGCTGCTGCTCGCACCCGCCGCCGCGCCCTCCGCGCGGCCCGCCGCACCGATCGTCCGCAGCCGGGTGGTGCCGCTCCAGCCGGGCTTCCGGCACTGCGTGGCCAGGCGTGGTCCTCCACTTCCCGCCTGACCGTCTGACGCCTTATCACCTTCCGACCAAGTGGAGATTCCGCATGTCCTTCGCACGCCGTGCGGCGACCGTGCTCGCCGCCGCCACCGCTCTCACCGCCGGCCTCGCCCTGCCCGCGCTGGCCCACGTCACCGTCCAGCCCGGCACCGCCGAGCAGGGCTCGTTCACCAAGGTCGCCTTCCGGGTGCCGAACGAGCGCGACGACGCCTCGACCACCAAGATCGAGGTCTCCTTCCCCACCGACCACCCGCTGGCCTTCGTGTCGGTCAAGCCCGTGCCCGGGTGGGACGTCAAGGTCACCGAGAGCAAGCTGCCCGCGCCGGTCAAGACCGAATACGGCGACCTCGAGGAGGCCGTCACCAAGGTCGTGTGGTCAGGCGGCAAGATCGAGCCCGGCCAGTTCCAGGAGTTCGAGGTGTCCATGGGTCAGCTGCCCACCGGCACCGACTCCCTGATGTTCCCGACGAAGCAGACCTACTCGGGCGGCGAGGTCGTCGACTGGTCCGAGGCCCCCAAGGCCGACGGCACCGAGGCCGAGCACCCCGCCCCGCTGCTCAAGCTCGTGCCCGCAGCCGGCGACGGGGCGGCCTCCGCCTCGCCGTCCGCGGCGGCATCCACCGCTGGGGCCGCCGCCACGCCGTCGGTCGCCCCCGTGGCGGCCGCGTCGCCGTCCGACGGGACGGCCCGCCTGCTGGGCGGCGCGGGTCTGGTGGCCGGCGTGGCCGGCGTGGTGATCGGGTTCCTCGGCCTGCGCCGCCGCCCCACCGCCTAGCGGCCCGGTCCGCGGGTCCCCTCCGCCCGCGGACCGGCCGGCCGTTCTCCGCGGGCCGCCCGGCGCACGTGCTCCGGCCCGGCCCGCGCGAGCGGCCGGGCCGGGCGCGGGCCTCAGGAGGTGATGTCCTTGCCGGAGAACCTGGCCCAGGCGATCGAGCCGAACAACACGGTGTACGCCCCGAACGCCAGCAGCCCCTCCCCCAGCGCCGCCGTGTCGATGGGGCTGCGCAGCACCGCGTCGAAGTTCGTGAACCGCGTCGGCAGCAGGTACGGCGTGATCGAGCCGAGTTCCGGGATCGCGCGCAGCACCTGGCAGACGATGATCAGCACGATGGTGGCGGCGATGGCCCCGATGGACACCTCGGTGAAGGTCGACAGGGCCAGCGCGACCGCGGCCAGGGCGGCCATGCCCGCACCCACGTAGCCGACGGCGATGAGGATGCGCAGCAGCCCCTCGCCCATCGGGATCGTGGCGCCCGACAGCAGCGTCACGTCACCGGCGGGGAAGAGAGCGAGCCCGGTCGCCAGCGCCGACAGCGCCACCACCGCGGTGACGGCGTACGCGAAGACGACCGCGTTGAGATATTTGACGGCCAGCAGCCGGGTGCGCCCGGCCGGCGCGGCCAGCAGGTAGCGCAGCGTTCCCGCCCCCGCCTCCCCCGCGATCGAGTCGCCCGCCACCACGCTGACGACGACCGGCATCAGCAGCAGCACGAGGAACGAGAACGAGACGAACGTCAGCATGAGGCTGTTGCCCGCGACGTCCTCGATGATCCCGCCCATGCCGTCCTCGCCGGCCACGACCCGCAGCGCGACGCCGATGACCACCGGCACGACACCCAGCGCGGCCAGCATCAGCAGGTTGCGCGGGCGGCGGAAGGTCAGCCCCAGCTCCGAGCGGAGCAGCCGCCAGAACGACCACGGCGTCCGGGCGGGCGGCGTGCCCGGCTCATCGGGATGCCGCGGCCGGCGTTCGGCGCTGCGCAGGGTCTCCTTCACCGGCACGAGCCCGGGCGTGCGCCTGGCCGGCGACCCGGCCGCCGTCCGGGTCGCCGCCTCGGCGGTCGCCTCGGCGGTCGATTCAGCCGTCGACATCGAAGCCCTCCCCTGTCAGTCCGACGAACACGTCCTCGAGGCTGGGCCGGATCACCGCCAGCCCGCGCACGGCCACGCCCTCCCCCACCAGCGCGGCGTTGATCTGCTCCGGCGGGCGCCCGTCCAGCTCGGCCGTGACCTCCGCGCCGGACCGCCGCACGTCGGCCAGGCCCAGCGCGCCGAGCACCCGCGCCGCGTCGTCGGCGTCCGGCGTCTCCACCCGGACGCGGGCGACCAGGCCGCTGCGGAGCGAGGCGATCGTGCCCTGCGCCACGAGCCTGCCGGTCCGCATGATCGCGGCGTGCGTGCACATCTGCTCGACCTCGGCCAGCAGGTGGGAGGAGACGAAGACCGTGGTGCCGTCCGCGGCGATCTCCTTGACCAGCGAGCGGACCTCGCGCGTGCCCTGCGGATCGAGGCCGTTGGTCGGCTCGTCCAGGATGAGCAGCTCGCGCGGGCCGAGCAGGGCGGCGGCGATGGCCAGGCGCTGGCGCATGCCGAGCGAGTAGTTGCGGTAGCGCTTGCCCGCGGCTGCCGACAGGCCCACGCGTTCCAGCGCCTCGGCGATGCGCCGCCCGGCGGAGCCGCCGCGGGCGGTCGGGTCGGCGGCGTCGAAGCGCCGCAGGTTGGCCTCACCCGACAGGTACGGGTAGAAGGCCGGGCCCTCGACCACGGCGCCGACCCTGGGCAGCGCCTGGGCCAGGGGCAGGCCGAGCACGGAGGAGTCGCCGGACGTCGGCGCGACCAGGCCGAGCAGCATGCGGATCGTGGTGGTCTTGCCCGAGCCGTTCGGCCCGAGGAAGCCGAACACCGAGCCGCGGGGCACGGCCAGGTCGAGCGCGTCCACGGCGACCTGGCCCCCGCGAAAACGCTTCGTCAGGCCGCGCGTGACGATGGCGCTCTCCCCGGAGCCGTCCCCCGGGGGCGGGGCCGCCCCGAGAGGCGCCCCCGCTTCCTGCGTGACGGCGGTCACCTGATGCCCGCCGCCTTGGTGATCTCCTCCGGGGTGACCGGGCCGACCAGGAGGCGGCCGTCGTCGGTCAGCAGGGCGGTGACGAGCTTGGTCCTGATCAGCTTGCCGGAGCCCCACGGGCCGCTCACCGGGGTGGCGGACCTGAGCACGCTGTCGAGCAGCGCGCCCGGGTCGGCGTCGCCGCCGAACCGCTCGCCGTCCTCCGGCGCCTGCGCGGCCTCGGCCGCCAGCTCCCTCTGGTCGAACGGCAGGACCGCCACGCTCGCCCAGCCGTCGCCGACGACCTTCACGCGGTCCTTGACGTCCTCGGCCTTCTCGGCCCGCTCCTCCGCGTGCTCGCCGGACCGCTCGCCGAGCGTCTTCTCCTCCACCTTGGCGCCCGCGGGCGGGGTGAAGGCGAAGTTCTCGGGCGCCGGCGGCGTGAACGTCACCTGCGTGAAGCCCACCTGGAACGCCGGCTCAGCCGAACCCTTGGCGTACACCTGGACCTGGAGCGGCACGTACGTCTCGCCGTCGAGCGCGATGCGCACCTCCTGAACCAGCGAGCCCTCCGCCTTGGGCGCCAGCACGAGCTGGTAGGCCGGGCGGCCCGCCACCTCCGCCGTGTTGATCACCCGGACGTCGGTGTACTTCTCGGCGTCCGCCAGCAGCCGCTCCGCCACCTGCTGCGGCGTCAGGTCGCTCGGGTGGGGCATCGGCGTCCTGTGCTCCTGGCCGGCGCCCTCCTTGACCGTCAGCCTGGTGGCGGTGTTGGTCGAGCTGTCCCAGTACCAGCCCTGCTTTCCGTTGAGGATGAGGTTGGTCTCGTTCAGCTGGGTCGGGATGGCCACCCGCATCTTGTCGTGGGCGCCGTACCAGACCTTCACCTCGTGCGAGCCGGACAGCAGGCTGAGCGGCGAGGTGTCGGCGGTCTGCGGCAGCGCGGGCAGGCCGAGCGACGCCGTCTGCTGGACGGTGCCGGACATCGGCGGCACGCCGCCCGCCTTGCTGTTGGCCGCCGCCGCGTCGGCCAGCAGCTGCTGGGCCGAGCGCTCCGGCAGCACGGGATCGCCGCTCACGGCGGCGATCACGGGGCCGGCGCCGATCGCGGCTCCGATGACGGCCGCGACCGCGACCGGGACCCCCCACCTCACGTACGTTCCTCTGCGCATCTCACTCCTTTACCGTATGTCGATGCTCAGAGCCTGCGTCATGCATCCTTAGGCGGACCTGAGACTTTCTGAGACGGCTCTCAGCCTTCTCAGCGCCGTCTCAGCCGAGGACAGGAGAATCGCCACATGAGAGTGCTTGTCGTCGAGGACGAGCGGCGGATGGCCGCCGCGCTCCAGCGGGGGCTCCAGGCGGAGGGGTTCGCCGTGGACCTCGCCCACGACGGCGAGGAGGGACTGCACGCCGCCCGGCACGGCGACTACGACGTCGTGGTGCTCGACATCATGCTGCCGAGGTTGTCGGGCTACAACGTGTGCAAGCGGCTGCGCGCCGAGGAGAACTGGGTGCCCATTCTCATGTTGTCGGCCAAGGACGGCGAGTACGACATGGCCGACGGGCTCGACCTGGGCGCCGACGACTATCTGACCAAGCCGTTCTCGTACGTGGTGCTGGTGGCGAGGTTGCGGGCGCTGCTGCGGCGCGACTCGGGGCGGCGGCCGTCGGTGCTCGTGGCGGGCGACCTGTCGCTCGACCCGGCGCGGCGCAGGGTCGAGCGGGGAGAGCGGCCGGTCGAGCTGACGCCCAGGGAGTTCGCGCTGCTCGAATTCCTGATGCGCAGGCGCGACGAGGTGGTGTCGAAGTCGGAGATCCTCGAGCACGTGTGGGACACCTTCGACACCGACCCCAACGTGGTCGAGGTGTACGTCGGCTACCTGCGGCGCAAGATCGACGCCCCCTTCGGCAGGAACGCGCTGCAGACCGTGCGCGGCGCCGGCTACCGGCTGGCGGGCGACGGTGGCTGACTCGCCGCTGGACTGGTGGCGGCGGCAGGGGCTGCGCTTCCGTCTCACGGTGGCGGCCGCCGCGGTGCTGGCGCTGGCGCTCGCGGTCTCGGCGTCGGTGCTGCTCAGCGTGCTCGACCGGGCCCTGATCGACACCGTGGACGAGTCGACCAGGGCGCAGGCGCAGGCCGTGCGCGTGGCGGCCGACGCCGGGACGCTCACCAGCCCGATCACGACCCACGACGGCACGATCGTGCAGGTCATCGACGACCGGGGGCGGATCACGCACGTGACGTACGGAGCGGACCGGCTGGTGCCGCTGCTCGACGCGGAGGCCAGGGAGAAGGTGCTGGCGGACGGGCAGGCCACGCTGCTGGACGGGCGGCCGTACGCGATCCCGGGGTTCCTGCGGGTGATCGTGCTGCGCGCGGACCGCGGCCAGACCGTGGTGGCGGCCAGGCCCGTCAGCGAGATCCAGACGAGCCTCGGCACGGCGGCCAGGGTGCTGTTCGTCGGCACGCCCGCGCTGGTCGTGCTGCTCGCGGTGGCGAGCTGGCTGATGATCGGCCGGACGCTGCAGCCGATCGCCGCCCTGCGCAGGGGCGCCTCGGAGGTCACGCACACGGCCAGGTCGCGGCGGCTGCCGGTGCCGCAGTCGCGGGACGAGGTGCACTCGCTGGCCACCACGCTCAACGACATGCTGGCCAGGCTGGAGGAGGCGGAGCAGCGCCAGCGGGCGCTGGTCGCCGACGCCGCGCACGAGTTGCGCAGCCCGCTGGCCAGCATCCGGCTGCAGCTGGAGGTGGCGCTCGGGCATCCGGACGGCCAGGACTGGCAGGAGACCGCCGAGGGCGTGCTCGAGGACACGTTGCGGCTGTCCAGGCTGGCCGAGGACCTGCTGGCGCTGGCCCGCCTGGACGAGCGCGGCGGCGTGCCCGCCAGGCGCGAGCCGGTCGACCTCGACGAGGTGGTGCGCCAGGTCGTCGACCGGTACGGCGAGGCGCGGCTGACGGTGTGCGACCCGGTCGTGGTGCGCGGCGACGCCCTCGACCTGAGCCGGGTGCTGACGAATCTGATGGACAACGCGGTACGCCACACCACCTCCAAGATCGAGGTGGCACTGACCGCCGACGGCGTGCTGACGGTGACCGACGACGGCCCCGGCATCTCGGAGCAGGACCGCGATCGGGTGTTCAACCGCTTCACCAGGCTCGATTCCGGGCGCAGCCGCGACGAGGGCGGCGCCGGCCTCGGGCTGGCGATCGTCCGCGAGACCGTGCGGGCGCATGGCGGCACGGTCTCGCTGGAGGACGCCGGCCCGGGGTTGCGGGCCGTGGTACGGCTGCCGGTGTCCCGCTAGGCCTGGCCGGCCCGGACCTGAGCGGCCGCGGCCCTGGCGGGCCGGGTGCGCGTGTCAGGCGACGCGGGTGGTCCTGCCGGAGCCCTGCGCCGCGTCGTACGCGAGGACGCTCGCTTCAGGCGGGCTTCGCCGGGGACTGCCTGGACGGCGTCTGTCACGTGCCAGGAAGGCACACGCCGGCGGGGGTTCCGGGAGGTGCTGGGGGGTCAGAGGCCGGCGACGACGTCGTCTGCGGCCTGCAGGGGCCCTGCAATGGCGCGGTGTGCTCGCCGGGCCTCCGGGCTCGGATGATCCGGGCCCTGTCGGATGGACGTGGAGGGAAATGGAGCGTTCCGAAAGTGGTCAGGCGGCGGTCCCCTTCTCTGCGGTGGTCAGGAAGTCCTGGGCGATGAGCGGCAGCCGGCGGCGGGCGTGGACGACCGCGATGACCCGGCGCACGGCGGGGTCGAGCGAGCGCACCACCAGGCCGGCGCGACCGGCCTGCTCGGCCATGCCGCGATACCACAGCAGGGATGCCTGGCCGGCGCGTACCGCGTTGAGCCAGCCGTTGCGCTCGTCGGTTTCGAGCACGACGACGGGCGTCACGGCGAACTTGCCGAACATCGCGTCGAGTTCCCTGCGGCGCAGGCTGCCGCGGGCGGGCAGCGCCAGGCGCATGCCGTTCAGCTTGCCCATCGGCACGGGGTTGGGGAGGTCGAGCCCGGGCGGGGAGATCAGCACGATCTCCTGGCGTTCGAGCGGATGGGTGATGAGGTCGGTGGGCACGGGGAGATCGGTGAGCCCTAGATCGGCCCGCTGATCCCTGATGGCGCTGACGACGCCGTCACGGCCGTCGCAGCGGACGATGTGCACGCGCACTCCCGGGTGGTGAGCCGCGTAGGCGGGCAACAACCGCCCTGCGAGACCGGGTTCGAGGCTGGGTGTGGCGGCAATGCGGAGCTCGGCCTCGGTGGTCCCGGCCTGGTTGGCCAGTCCCTCGATCTCGTGAACCGCGTCGAGTGCCTCCCTTGCCAGCTTGACCACCCGGCGACCCTGCGCGGTGACGACCACGCCGCGGCCGGAGCGAGCGAAGAGCGTCATGCCGAGCTCTCGTTCCAGATCCCGAATCGCGCGGGAGAGCGCGGGTTGCGCGATGTAGAGCGATCTTGCCGCGTCGGTCATGGTGCGGTGCTCCGCAGTCGCGACCACATAGCGGAGCTGCTGGAGATTCATGCCAAAGAAGCTAGGACACCACCCGCCGTCGGGACCGAAAGATAGCGGAGATCACCTCGAATGATTTCGGACCGTAACCGAGTACCGCTACATCCGTGACGGGTGAGAAATCAGTATGCTTTTGCCCCAAATTTGGCAAAGGTCCGCCAAGTCGCGGCGCAAAGCCACTGAAAGCAGACAACCACGTGAACGGGGAGACACGGTGACAGGGAACGGGCAGTATCCACCCCCGCCACAAGGGCCAGGGCAGCCACAACGGCCACCGTCCTTGCCGTGGCCGCCACCGGGCTACCGCCAGCCGCAGCCGCAGGGGGGCGGCCCGTACCCGCCGCCGCAAGCGCCACCGCCGCCTCAGCATCCCCCGCAGCACTCCCCCCAGCGCTCCCCTCAGGGCTCCCCTTACCAGAGCCCGCCGCAGGGAGGCCAGCAGTACGGGCAGCAGCCCCCGTACGGGGAGCAGCCCCCTTACGGGCACCAGCCACCGTACGGGCAGCCGCCGCACCGGCAGCCGCCCCCTCCGCCCCCGCCACCGCCTCCCCTGCCGCCGACGCTGCGCTGGCCGCACCCGCCGCCGCGCAAGAAGTCCGGCATGGGCGCCGTCGGGGTGATCGGCGCCGTGCTCGGCTCGGTGGCGGCGCTGTTCGTGCTGATCGTCGTGGGGGCGGCGTTCTTCAAGGGCACGTCGCGGTCGGAGACCTCGAGGCCGATCGCGATCCCGACGTACGAGCCCTCGGAACGCGCCACCGACGACGACGAGCCGTTCCCCGAGCGCACGCGCAGCCAGGAGCCGACCGAGGAGCCCAGCACCAGCGAGCCCACGAGCCGGCCGACGGAGCGGGAGACGGAGGAGGCGGAGCAGGAGCCGCGGCGGACCGTCACGCTCAACACGAGCCTGAAGAACAACACCATGTACCGTGCGGGCATCCTGCCCAGGCTCAGATGCCCGGCGGGCAACGCGAGCATCTTCAGCCACAGCCAGCTCAAGGCGCTCATCCTGAAGACCGGCAAGTGCATGGACCGGGCGTGGAAGCCCATCCTGGAGAAGCAGGGCATCACGTTCAGCCCGCCGGGTTACGCCATCGCCGCCAGACGGGGCAGGGGCGCGTGCGGCGACTACCCGTCGCCGGGGAACATCGTTCCGTACTACTGCCCGCAGAACAACACGATCTACGCCTCCACCTCGGCCATGGCCAGGGGTAACGGCAACGCCCGCGGCTACGGGCAGATCATCTCCTGGCACGGCGGGATCATCAGCATGATGGCCCACGAGTACGGCCACCACGTGCAGAACATCACGGGCCTGATGAACTCGTGGTGGCGCTCGACCCTGGACACCTCGAACAAGAACGCCAAGCTCGCCCTCAGCAGGCGGCTGGAGCTGCAGGCCACGTGCTTCGGCGGCATGTGGATGCGCTCGGTCGCGTCGTCGTACCCGGTGAGCACGTCCAACCGGAGCCGGCTGTTCGCGTTCTACGGCCAGGTGGGCGACCATCCGGGCTATCCGCGCGACCACGGCAAGCCGATCAACAACCACCGCTGGTTCAGGCAGGGCTGGACGAAAAACAAGGCGTACCAGTGCAACACGTGGATGGCGTCGTCCTCAACGACCTCCTGAAGTCAACGAGGAATTCATCTCAGGTTGGGCACATGTCGTTGTTGTCCAGGTATGGGGACTAGAATCCTGGCAATCTTGTGGCCATTGGGGGGCAAACGTCAGTTTTGCCTGGTAGGCGAGTAGGGAGCCGGGTGTGCGCAATCGGGATGGGGAAGCAACCGTGCCAGGAGGCAGGAAACGGCGCCCCGCTCGCCGCCCACGCCCCGCTTCCCCTCGCGGCTCCGGCTCCACACCGCGCAATGTCCCGCCGCGCTTCGCCAAGCCGCTGACCCCCGCCTCCGTCCTCGGGTGGACCGCACTGTCCGCCATCGTGCCCGGCGCCGCACACCTGCGGGCCGGGCAGCGTCGTATCGGGCTGGTGCTCGTCAGCGTGTACGCGGTGCTGGTGCTCGCCGCCCTGGCCTACGGGCTGAGCATCGCCGGCAACCTGGGGAACGCCGCCGCGCTCGTCGGCGACGGCATGCTGGTGACGATCGTCGTCCTCGCCTCGCTCGCCGCGCTGGCGTGGTTCGCGCTGCTGGTGACCTCGTACATCGCGCTCGGCCCGAGCAAGCTCAACCAGCAGGGCCAGATGATCACCGGCATCGTGGTCGGCGTGCTGTGCGTGGCCGTCATGTCGCCGTTCGCCCTCACCGCCAACACCGTGATGACGTTCCGCAGCACCATCAACGGCATCTTCCCCTCGTCGGACGACTCCGACGTGCCACCGGCGGCCAAGGAGGGCGAGGACCCCTGGCACGGCAGGGAACGGGTGAACTTCCTGCTGATCGGCGGCGACGCGGCGAGCAACCGTACCGGCGTGCGGACCGACAGCATGACGGTGGCCAGCGTGGACATCAAGAGCGGCGCCACCGTCCTGTTCAGCCTCCCGCGCAACCTGCAGCACGTACGCTTCCCCGCCTCGTCGCCGCTGCACGACCAGTTCCCGAACGGCTACCTGGCCGAGCTTCCCAACGGCGGCCTGCTCAACGAGGTGTGGCAGTACGCCAACGACCATCCCGAGATCATGGGCGGCAAGAACAAGGGCCCGCGGGCCCTCATGGACGCCATCGGCCACACGCTCGGCCTGAAGATCGACTACTACGCGATGATGAACATGTACGGCTTCGCGGACCTGGTCGACGCCATCGGCGGCCTCAAGATCCGGGTCGAGCAGGACGTCAAGTGGGGCGGCCACTACGGCACCGCGGGCACGATCAAGGCCGGCTACCGGCGGCTCAGCGGCGAGGAGGCCCTCTGGTACGGCCGGTCCAGGGTCAACAGCGACGACTTCTCCCGCATGGGCCGCCAGCGCTGCGTCATCGGCGCCTTCGCCCAGCAGGCCACGCCCGCCGTGATCCTCACCAACTTCACCAAGATCGCCGGTGCGGCCAAGCGGCTGGCGCGCACCAACATCCCGAAGCACCTCGTTCAGCCGCTGGTGGAGCTGGCCGTCAAGGTCAAGGACGCCAAGATCACCAGCCTGCAGTTCGTGCCGCCGCAGTTCTGGCCGGGCAACCCCGAGTGGGCGAAGATCCGCACCGCGGCGCGCAAGGCGATCGCCTCCTCGCTCCGGCCGGCCAAGCAGGCGCAGACGGCCCATGTCGGCGCCTCGCCGACCACCACGTCCAGCTCGGTGAAGACCCAGGCCGCCCAGCCGACCCAGACGCCGACGAGGAACAGCCAGAAGCGCAAGGAGGACGACGCCAAGTCCCTCGAGGAACTCTGCGGCCTTTGAGAGACCGGGCGGGCGCGGCTCAGGTGACGGCGTCGAAGGTCACCGGGAGCCGCTGCGGGCCGCGTACCGTCAGGCTGGCGCGCCAGCTCAGCGTCTCGGGCGGCACCGCCAGGGCCAGCCCGGTCAGGCGGCCCGTGACGGAGGCCAGGGCGGCCCTGCCGACGATGCGCGCGAGCATCGCCCCGAGGCAGTAGTGCGGACCGTGGCCGAAGCTCAGGTGGGCGTTGTCCTCCCGGGCGAGGTCGGGCCGGTCCGGGCCGGGGAAGCGGCGCGGGTCGCGGTTGGCCGCTCCCAGCGCCACCAGGATCGGCTGCCCGGCGGGAACCACCACCCCGCCGATCTTCAGCGGCTCCAGCGCGAAACGCCACGTCGCCAACTCGACCGGACTGTCGTGCCGCAGCAGTTCCTCCACCGCCCGGTCGATCAGCTCCGGCCGTTCCCGCAGCCGGCGGAGCTGGTCGGGATGCCGCAGCAACGTGTACGTGCCCAGCCCGACGAGACCGACGGTCGTCTCGTAGCCGGCCACGAGGAGCAGGAAGATCATCGACATCATCTCCCTCTCGGACAGCCGATTCTGCTCGTCCGCGGCCACCGTGATCGCGCTGATGACGTCGTCCCCCGGCTCGCGCCGCTTGGCGGCCGCCAGCTCGCCCACGTACGCGCCCAGACGGCGCAGCGCCTCGGGCCTGGCCTCGCCGTCCCGCCCCTCCCCCGAACTCACGACGGCCGTGGTCCAGCGCTGGAAGTCCGTACGGTCGCCGGCCGGCACGCCGAGCACGTCGCAGATCGTGGCGAACTGCAACGGCGAGGCGAGGTCCCCCACCAGCTCGGCTCGATCCCTCGCGCGGAACCCGTCGATGAGCGCGCCGGCCCGTTCCTCGACCCGCGGCCGCAGGGCCGCCAGCCTGGCCGGCGTGAAGTAGCGGGCGACCAGGCGGCGCAGCCGGGTGTGCTCGGGCGGGTCCGTGGTGAGCAGGTGGGTGCCCAGCCCCGAACGGTCCTCCAGCGGCCGCCCGCGGCCCGCCTCCTGCCAGTCGGGCGGCGCGTTGCGCGGGTCCTTGCTGAGCCGGGGATCGGCCAGCGCGGCACGGGCGTCGTCGTAGCGGGTCACGAGCCAGCCGTACAGGCCGCTGCGCAGCCTCACGCGGTGGGGCACACCCGACTCCCGCAACCGGGCGTAGGCGGGATAGGGGTCGGCCAGCACGCCGTCGTCGTCGGGCAGCATCTCCTCAAGCATCCATCCCCCACAGGTCGGCCCGCTCCTGTCCCCGGTCTACCCCGGCCGCGCGCCTCCGACCAGGGCGCGCATAACGTCGAGCCGCCGCCGCGCGACACCTGCCCCGAACGACTAAACAGGACCCGGGACACAATCGTGCAGCACGCCATAACGACGCTGCGCGACCCGCATCAGTTCCGTCAGGTCCTTGATGGCATCACGCCCCTTGGCCACCTTTTTGAGATCGATGCGAATCCAGGGATCCGCGTCACCGCAGGCAAAGCGGGAAATCACGTAGTAGGGCCGTCCGCCCAGCATGTCGTTGCCCGCGTAGGCGGCGAACCCCTCTCCGAGATCTGCGGGCAAGTCGGTGGGCTCGGCCATGGCCCAGTTCTCGCGGGTGAGCTCGAGTCGCTTGACGCTGTCATCGGTCGTCGACCACCACACGCCGACGGGATCGCCGTTCTTACCCCCTTCGACCAGGCAACCACCGTCATCACGCCACGGCCCGTCCTTCCGCTCGCTATACGTCCTCGTGTCGCCGCTGACGCGGCGATAGGACTCCCGCGAGACGAATTCGCACCAGTACGGAGGCTGGTCGACGACCGGACGGAGGTCGTTCGGAACCGCATTCGAATCACCGCCGGAGCACGAGGAAACGGCGACCATCGTCAAGAGCGCCGAAACGGCGAGTTGCCGCCTGCTGATCACGGTTATCCTTCAGTCAGAAATCCGATAGGACCGGCGAGCCTCCTCGGCTCCATCATTCATGATGCCTTCGGAGAAGGCCTTGTGGCTGTTGAACCCGGAGTGATCTGCCGCCCAGTTCAGGAAAGCTTCGTACTGCTCCGGCGTCATTTCCACTATCGGTTTCATGGCGGCGTTCTTGTCCGTGAACGACCGTCCCTCGAGGCCCTGGCCGTCGTGCTGGCCGTGGGCGACCGTGGCCGTGGCCACCATCTGCTCCATCAACCGGTTGACCAGCTCCCGGTTCTCCGTCGCCGTGGCGTAGGACTCGTCCAGCATCTTGCCGTTCTTGAAGAATCCGGCGATCCAGTTCGCCCCCTTGTCGAACGCGTACGTCCCCGGCCGTCCGCCTGCCTCGCCCGCCACCTCCTTGGCGAAGCCCTCCAGGCGCATGCCCTTGAACGCCTGCTCCGCCAGCTTGCCGGCGAACTCCTTGCCGGGCACGGGCACGATGCCGATGGCGGAGCGCACCATGGACTCGAGCTCCTTGGCCGCGGCCTCGTTGGCCCTGCCCACCGAGTAGAGGGCCTGCTCGCGGGCGCCAAGGAGGTGGCCGAAGGTCTTGCTCTCCCGGGCGATGGGGTCGGCCAGCCGCGGCCCCTTGTCGGTGAGCGGGAAGATCCGGTCGATCTCCACGCGCGTGTGCTCGGCCTGTGCCCTGGCGATCTGGCCGAACACGGCGTCGTCGCTGGTCGCGAGGAGCAGCGCGTAGTCGATGTCGCGCCGGTTGACCGACTGGTCCTTCAGGGTGGCGCCGACGCCGGACTTGAGCACGTTGCGGCCGTCGATGATCCGGCCGAGAGCGTCGATGTGGGCGGACAGGATGGTGCCGAGCGCGGGCCGCAGGGAGGCGCGCTGGTCGAAGCCGGCCTGGTCGGCGAGCTGGAGTTTCTCGGCGGAGTTGCGGGTGTAGAGGCCGGGCAGGTCGGCTCCGAGGATCTTGAGGGTCTCTGCGGTCAGCCGGAGCGAGACCGAGTCGGAGCCTTTCATCGCGGCTTCCATCGCCGCGCCGAGCGCCCTGGCGTCGCGGTCGTCCGTTGTGGAGTTGGGGTTGTCGGTCCACCAGGCCACCCGGTCGTGCAGCAGGTAGTTGAGGTTGGTGGTGGTGCGGCCGGCGGGCGTGTGGTCGAGGAGCGCCTGGGCCGCGGCGGGGCTGGAGGCGGCCCGCAGCAGGTCGGGGACGAAGGTGCGCATGTCGTCCATGACCTTCGTGCCGTCGCCGTTCTTGAGGGCGTCGTGGACCTCGCGGTCGAGCGCGATCATGTCGCGTCCGACCGTGCGCATGAACTCGGCCGAGTACGGCGGCTCGCCGGGGTGGGCGCCGAGCACGTCGGCCAGGTCGTGGTAGGCGGTGGGCCGCCCTCCCGTCACGCTGTGGATGCCTCTGGAGGTGCGGCCCGCGGCCTTGAGCCGCTGGAGGAAGCCGGCGCCCAGGTAGGCGGGACCGGCCGGGTCGGTGGCGGCGGCCAGCGTCGTGCTCAGGATCCGCAGGACGTGATCGCCCTGGGCGGCCGCCCGTTTGGCCCCGTCATGGTCTCCCGCGCGCTCCCAGGAGGCCTGCTCCAGCCGGATGGCGTGGGCCAGGTCGGTCACGCCCCTGGCGCCGAGCCTGCTCATGAACGCCTTGGCGAAGGCCGGGTCGTGTGCCTTGGCGGCGTACCGCTGCACGACCGCGAGCTGCTCGGGCAGCACCTTGCCCCGCGGCGGCCTGGTGTAGGCGGCGATGGCCGCGTCCGCGGCGGCGGTGCCGTCCAGCATCGCCTGGCCGGTCTCCAGCCTGTCGGGCAGCGGCAGGAACGTGCCGGCGGCGGTGGAGGCGCCGAAGACGACCTTCTTGCGTTCGAGCTCGTCGACCAGTTGCCGGCGCCGCCGCAAATCCTCGGCCTGGGTCTGGGCCTGCCTGGCCAGCTCGCGGATGCGGGTGGCGGGCATGGTGTCCAGGCCCGCGGCCGTCAGCTCGCCGTGCAGCCGGGTGGCGAGGTCGGCGAGCCGTTCGGCGGCGGCGGTGTGCTGGGTGGCCATCGTGTCGAACTGGGGCCGCTTGACGCCCGTGAAGTCAGGGTCGGGGCTCACGGCCGCTCCGGGAGGCCGCTCAGTTTCCGCCTGGCGTCGGCGACGGCCTTGGCGAGCATCTCCCGCAGCCCGCTCGGCCGCGTGCACCTCCTCGCCGAACCTGCGCCCGGTCGGACCCACCCACGCGTTGTCCCGCATCAGCCCGCAGACCTGGTGCAGAGTCCACCAGTGCTCGTCGGACAGCCGCTGGATGCGGGCAACGGCCGCCTGCACCGCCTCGCGATCGGGCTCAGGCATCTCGCTCCTCCGAGGCTCCCGAAGAGCGGGCGCACTCGCCGCGCCTCTCCACGCCAGTCAACCGCAAGGGCGTCGGCGGGAGCGCGGACCATGCCGAACGTCTATGGCGTGAACCGCGCTCCCCTCTGGTCACACCAGCGCGGCCTTCTTCCTCGGCAGCAGCACCAGCGCCCCGATGTAGAGCAGGGCCGCCACGATCAGCAGGCCCTTGTACCCGATGATCAGCGCGGCGTACTCCAGGCAGCCGCCCACCATGGCGCCCAGCAGGTTGGCGCCGAAGGACGTGGTGGCGTCGGCGGTGTCGGCGAACCGCTTGGCGAAGACGATGTTCGCGGCGAAGATCGGCAGGAAGGCCACGGTCACCGCGGCCACCGCGCGCAGCGGCAGCGGCAGGGACAGCAGCCACGCGTTCGGCACCAGCCAGGCCAGCAGCAGTCCGGCGAGCAGCACGCCGTACATGACGGGCAGCGGCGGGGTGCGGAAGCGGCGGGTCACCTCGACGGCGGCGAGGACCGCGACGAGCACGCCGGCGAAGACGATGGCGTTGACCACCCACGTCGTGCCGAACAGCAGCGCGAAACCGGTCACGCTCTTCGTCTCCAGCAGCATGAACGCCACGCCCAGCAGGAACAGGTCGGCGTACGGCCGCATCCGGTCATAGGGGCCCGCGACGACGCGGACGGCGAGGAGGCTGACGATGAGGATCAGGCCGAGCGTGATGATGTAGATCGGCGGGATCGTCGCGTCCTTGAGGTAGAGGAACGGGCGGTCGTCGTCGGCTGGGGCCGGGGTGCCGGGGGCGGCACCGGCCCAGGCGGTGCCGCAGCGCTGGTCGGCCTCGCTCAGGCCGGCGGTGATGACGGCCTGCTGGCCGGCGGTGCTGACGACGTCGACGCACGGCTTGTGGCCGAAGGCGCTCTGCATGGTGGCCGCGAGGCGGTCGACGAGCCAGCTCTCGCGGTAGTAGTTGTACATCGAGAAGGAGCCGCCCGGCTTCAGGTGCTCGCGGGCGGCCCGCATGGCCTCTTCGGTGAACAGGTAGCTCTCCAGGCGCAGCGAGCTGGCTCCGGAGACGAGGGTGAGCGAGTCGGGCAGGGCGAACAGGATGAGGTCGTACTTCTCGCCGGTGCGTTCCAGGAAGGCACGGCCGTCGGTGATGTGGGTGGTGACGCGCGGGTCGTCGTAGGGCCGGTCGGGGTGAACGGAGCCGCCGAGCTCGCGCAGTTTGGGGTCGATCTCGACGGCGTCGACGCGGGCGGCGCCCTTGGACAGCGCGATCGCCACGTCGGTGCCGCTGCCGGCGCCGACGATGAGCACGTCCTTGGGCGGTTTCGTGGTCCGTTCGTACGGCAGGCCGTACTGGCGCTCCCACTGCAACCGGGCGGCGGCGGGCACGGCCTGCTGGTGCGGGATGCCGTTGACCGCGATGTCGGTGACGGCGACGCCCAGCTGCTGGAGCTGCCTGAACGTGACCTTGTAGTAGGGCGACCAGATGGCCCCGGCGGTCAGCGTCTCGGCCAGCAGCAGCCCGACGACGGCCAGCGAGGGCACGGCGACCAGCCCCGCGTAGAGGGCGCGTGGCCGGGGCACCAGCAGCAGCGCGTAGCAGGCCGCGGCGATCAGCCCCCAGAACACCGGCGGCGCGCTCAGGAAGGACAGCGCGGTGAACGCGGCGATGCCGGTGAGGCTGCCGATCAGGTCGTAGCGGTACGCCTCCAGGCGCGGCAGTTCGGGGAAGCAGCGTCCGACGAGCTCGGCGGGGCCCATGAGCACCAGCGCCGCGGCGCAGAAGATCACCGGCAGGATCAGCCACGCGGGCGGGCCGCTGGTGGACAGGCTCGTCCAGTAGAGGACGCCCTCGGTGTTCCTGTCGACGGTCACCGGGAAGGTCAGCACGACCACGACCAGGAGGGCGAGCACGACGGGCGAGTAGTAGGGCTGCCGCCGCGACCGGCCGACGCGCAGGAAGCCGAGCCCGATGCCGAGGAACGAGCCGAGCAGCACGAAGTTCGTGAAGTAGCTGAGGTGGACGATGTTGGATCCGGTCCACCTGATCAGTGCCAGCTCGAGGAAGAGCATGAAGGCGCTGGCGAGGATGAGCCTCGGCCGCACCGCCAGCCAGTGAGTCTTCTCCCCGTCGTCGACCGGCTTCCTGGCCTCCAGCGTCATGCTGCCTCACCGTAGTGAAAAGATCGCCGGCACGGAAGTCCGGCGAGCCGCGGACAAAAGTCGTCCACTTCGCGGCGATTAGCGCATTTCCGCAGGTCAAAACCAGTGCGATCCGCTGGACGCGGGCGGGCGGATGCAGGAATGTTGGGACGTTCGCTCCCCCACACACGTTGGTGGTGACACATGCGGGTCCTGATCCAGCTCCGTCCCTCTCCCGACCTGGTCGCGGCCGTCGCCGACCCCGGCCAGGCCGCCAGCACGGCCGACGTCGCCGACGGGCTGCCCGGAGTCGAGCTCGACTCGGCGTTCGTGCCCGTGGCCGTGCCGAGGCCCGTCCCCTCGACCGGCGGCGACCCTCTCTCGCTCAACCAGCCGCTCGACTTCTCGCTGGCCGCCGAGGACGCGTCGGTCCTGGTCCGGGGGACGATCTCCGACGACGAGCTGGCCTCCAGGGTCACACTGCTTCCCGGCATCAGGACCGACGTGGTCGGCATCTTCGCCGATCCGGTCATCGGGTCGGCGCCTGTGTGCGGGGGCGATCCGCCGGCCGGCGACTGGCACGACGTCGAACGCCTGCTGCACGTCCCCGGGCTGCACGCCGAGGGCCTCGACGGCGCCGGGGTCGCGCTGGCCGTGCTCGACAACGGCATCAACGCCGCCCACACGGCCAGGCAGCTCGGCAGGGCCGTCACGCTGGACGCCGAGCGTTCCTGGAGCCCGCCGGGAGTGTCGGGCGCGCCGGGCGAGTTCGAGGTGGACCACGGCACGATGTGCGCCTTCGACGCCCTCATCGCGGCCCCTCACGCGTCGCTCATCGACATCCCGGTGCTGCTGTCCACCCGGCCGGGCGGCTCGGCGATGGACGGGCTGCTGTCGGACGCGGTGTCGGCCTTCGCGCACCTGCGCAACGTGCTCGACGCCCAGCCCGCGGGGTCCAGGGCGCTGGTGGTGAGCAACTCGTGGGGATCGTTCTCGCCCGAGTGGGACTTTCCCGTCGGGCATCCCGGCAACTACTCCGACAACGCCGCCCACCCGTTCAACCTGATGGTGGCCGGCCTGGACCGGGCGGGCGCGGACGTGTTGTTCGCGGCGGGCAACTGCGGCCGCGAGTGCCCCGACGGCCGGTGCGCCTTCCCCTCCCGGCCGATCGTGGGTGCCAACTCCCATCCGAAGGCCCTGTCGATCGGCGGCATCGACGTCAACGGCGAGCGGGTGGGCTACTCCTCGCAGGGGCCGGGACGGCTGACCGCCCGCAAGCCGGACCTCTGCGCGTACACGCATTTCTCCGGGTCCCAGGCGCTGGGCCCCGGCTCGCCCGACTCGGGCACGTCGGCGGCGGCGCCGGTGGCGGCGGGGCTCGTGGCGGCGGTGCGCACCATGTGGCCGGCGGACAGGCTGTCGCCCGCCCAGCTGCGCGCGCTGCTGCGGCGCACCGCGGAGGACCGCAGCGAGGTGGGGTTCGACTACGGCTACGGCTACGGCATCGTGGACCCGGCGGGTGTCATCGCGGCCCTTCAGCGCCGCGCCAGAAGCGCGGCCTGACCCCTCGCGGGCGTGGCCGGAACGCGGTTGGGCCACGCCGCGCTCCTTACGCGTTCTCCCGGTTGAACACGCGCGTCCCGATGGTGAGGCTGACCACGGCGAACACCGCGGTCACCGCCACGCCGGCGCCGACCGTGCCCGTCAGGTAGTGGCCGTGGAACAGGTCGCGCAGCGCCTCCAGCACATACCGGAACGGGCTGACGTGCGAGAGGGCGTCGAGCCAGCCCGGCGCCATCGACATCGGCAGGAACGAGCCGGACAGCAGGACGAGCGGGATCACCGCCGTGGACATCACCGGCGCGAACAGCTGCTCGTTCATCGTCAGGGCGACGGCGTACGACAGCGCGGCGAGGCTCAGCCCGAGCACGACGACCAGCACGAACGCGGCCACCAGCCCGAGCGCGGGTGCGCGCAGGCCGAAGGCGAAGCCGACCGCCAGGAGCAGCAGCGTCTGCAGGATCAGCGTGACCGCGTTGGTGAGCACACGACCGAGCAGCAGCGACAGCCGGCTGGCCGGGGTGACGCGCATCCGTTCCAGCACGCCGGAGCGTTTCTCGAAGACGATGCCGAACCCGGCCAGCCCCATGCTCATCAGGCCGAGCTGGATGATCAGGCCCGGCACGAGCGTCTCCCAGGTGTCGAACGTGGCGAAGATGGGCCCGAACAGCACGAGGAAGAGCAGCGGCTGGACCGCGCCGAAGACGACGCCGACCTTCTGCCGCAGCGTGGTGCCCACGCCGTGGCGGAACAGCACCCAGGTGTCGCGGAGCATCAGACGCCCTTCCCCGGCAGCGCGCTCTCTTCGCGCAGCGACCTGCCGGTGATGTCGAGAAACACGTCGTCGAGCGTGCGTCCGCAGGCCTTGAGCTCGGCCGGGGCGCCTTCGGCCACGATCCGGCCGCGGTCGATGATCAGCAGCCGGTCGCAGAGAGCGTCGGCCTCGTCGAGGTAGTGGGTCGTGAGGAACACCGTCATGCCCTTCTCCTCGCGCAGCGCGCGGATGTGGCCCCACAGGTTGGCCCGGCTCTGCGGGTCGAGGCCGGTCGTCGGCTCGTCGAGGAAGAGCAGCGCCGGGGCGTGCAGCAGCGCGAACGCGATGTCGAAGCGGCGGCGCTGGCCGCCGGAGAGCGCGCCGCCGAGCCTGGTCTCCAGGCCGGCGAGGTCCAGCCTGGCCAGGACCTCGCCGGCCTTGGCCGCGGACTCCCGGCGGCTCAGCCCGTAGAGCATGCCCTGGAGCTCGAGCTCTCCCTTGAGCGGCACGGTCGGCAGGATGCCGCCGCCCTGGGAGACGTAGCCGATGTGCCTGCGCACCTCCTTCGCATCGGCCCGCAGGTCGTGCCCGGCCACCGTGGCGGCGCCGGACGTGGGGCGCAGCAGGGTGGTCAGCATGCGCATGGTCGTGGTCTTGCCCGCGCCGTTCGGACCGAGGAAACCCACGATCTCACCGCGCTCCACCGCTATGCCGAGGTCTCTGACGGCCTCCACGCCGCCGTCGAAGGTCTTGCTCAGACCTACAGTCGTGATCATTTTATCGCCTCCAAAATTGAGGTAACCACAAAATTAAAGTGACTGCAATTTCGGTACGATGGTGACATGGGTGAGGGGCTGCGGGAGCGGAAGAAACGCGAGACCAGGGAGCGCATCGCCGACATCGCGATGGGCCTGTTCATCGCCAAGGGGTTCGACAACGTGACCGTGGCCGAGGTGGCGCGGGCCGCCGACGTGTCGGTCAACACGGTGTTCAACTACTTCAGCACCAAGGAGGACCTGTTCGCCGACCGGCAGGACCTGGCCGTGGACCACCCCGTGCGGGTGATCCGGGAGCGCGAGCCCGGAGAGAGCGTGGTGCGCGCCTTCCGGCGCGACGTGCTCGACGCCATCGGCACCCGGCACTGGCGCTACGGGTTCAACCTGGGCGCCGACGTGTTCGCCAGGATCGTGAACGCCAGCCCGGCGCTGGTCGCCCGGCTACGCGAGATGCACGAGCAGCGGGAGCAGGCGCTGACCCGGGCGCTCGCCGAGGAGCTCGACGCCGGCCCCGGCGACCTGCGGCCCAGGCTCGTCGCGGCGCACATTCTCACCACGACGCGGCTGCTCACCGACTATTCGGTGAGCAGGAGGCTCGCCGGGCAGGAGTGGGAGAGCATCGAGCCCGACCTCAGAGCGCAGGCGGAGACGGCGTTCGACCTGCTGGAGCCGGGCCTCGGCGACTACGGCCGGCGGCGCTAGAGGCCGCTGGTCAGGAACGCCATCCCCAGCACGAAGAAGATGAGACCGAACGTGAACATCATCAGGACGCTGCTGATGATGCCGCAGATGCGCCCCGCCTGGATCGAGCCGCGGTTCTCGTAGTAATGACCGCTCTCGTCGATCTCGCGCAGCGCTCTGTTGCCCATCACCCAGGCGAAGGGCCCGAGGAGGCTGCAGACCACCAGGCCCAGGATGCCCAGCACGAGGATGACGGTGCCGTTGGGGTGGCTCAGAGGGGGCGGACCGTAGAAGGAAGAGCCGTGATGCGGATAGGACATGTCGTCCGGCAACTCCCCTGCCTGGTCGTGTGGGTCACGCCACAGTCTCCTGCTTGATCATCTTGCGCCATCATGGTGGGGCAAACGATCATTGCCTTAGGAGCCTACCCCCGTGCGTGAACGCATGCGCGACTTCCTCGCCCACCGGCACTTCCAGCGGTTCATCATCGCGGCCATCCTGACCAACGCGGCCGTTCTGGGACTCGAGACCTTCCCTCAGGTGGTCGAGCGCCACGGCGACCTCCTCATTCTCGTCGACCATGTCGCGCTCTACATCTTCGTCGTCGAACTGCTGGCCAAGGTCTACGTCGAGCGTTCGGCGTTCGTCCGCGACCCGTGGAACATCTTCGACGCGGTGATCGTCGGCATCGCCCTCGTCCCGGCGACCGGAGGCCTGTCGGTGCTGCGCTCCCTGCGCATCCTGCGCGCGTTGCGGTTGTTGTCGGTCGTGCCGAGCCTGCGCCGCGTGGTCTCGGCGCTGCTGCGCGCGCTGCCGGGGATGAGCTCGATCGTGGTGCTGCTCTCCCTGGTGCTCTACGTGGCCGCCGTCATGGCCACCAAGCTGTACGGGCAGGCCGCCCCCACCAGGTTCGGCAGCCTGCCCACGTCGTTGTTCACCCTCTACCAGACGATGACGGGTGACGACTGGGGCAACATCGCCAAAGAGGTGATGGATCGTCATCCGTCGGCCTGGATCTTCTTCACGATCTTCATCCTGGTGTGCACGTTCGTCGTGCTGAACCTGTTCCTCGCCGTCGTGGTCAGCGCGATGGACGAGGAGAACTCCGAGGAGCGCGCCGCCAGGGAGAACACCGGCGATCACAGCCAGCGCATCCTCGACGAGCTCGCCGAGCTGCGCAAGGAGCTGGCCGAGCTGCGCGCGCAGCGGGCCCTGGACTGAGCTAGCGGGAGTAGAACTCCACGACGAGCTGCTCGTCCACGGGGATGTCGATCTGCTCGCGCTCCGGCTGGTGCGTCAGCGTGAAGCGGAGGTCGGCGTGGTCGACCGCGAGGTAGGGGGCGATGCGATCGTCGGCGTGAACGCCCTCGGCGGCGGCCACGAACGGCTGCATCCTGCGCGAACGCTCCCTGACGGTGACCACCTGTCCCGGTCTGACCAGGTAGCTGGGGATGTCCACCTTGCGGCCGTCCACGGCGATGTGACCGTGGTTGACGTACTGCCTGGCCGCGTAGATGGACGGAGCCAGCCCGGCGCGCAGCACGAGCGAGGCCAGGCGGGTCTCCAGCAGCGTGACCAGCTCGGCGCCGGACGCGCCCGGCTTGCGCAGAGCGAGGTCCCAGTAGCGGCGCAACTGCCGCTCGGACACGTCGTAGTACCAGCGCAGCTTCTGCTTCTCCATCAGCCGCAGGCCGTAGTCGCCGGTGTTGCGGCGGTTGGTCTTGCGGCCGTGCTCGCCCGGCGGGTAGGGGCGCTGCTCGAAGTAGCGGACGGCTTTCCTGGTCAGCGGGACGCCCGCGCGACGTGACAGTCGCACCTTCGGACCGGTGTAGCGCACGTTCACCTCGATGTGATTAGGTATTCCTTATTTAGGCTTGCCTAACCTAACACACGATTTCCGCCCTCAAGGAGGCGTCATGCTGCCGATCCCCGAGCGGGTCCGCACCCTCGCCGCGACCGCCGGCGTCGCCAAGCTGTCCGTCGACGGCGCCCCGTCACCCGCGCGCGGAGGAGTCGACGAGCGCGGGCGTCCGGTGCTCCTGGTGCTGCCCGGGGAGACGCTGCACGGCCTGCGCGAGGACGCCGTCGTGGCGGTGAACCTGACGGCGATGCGGCAACTGGGCTCCGCCACCCACCCGCGCGGGCTGATCGAGGTGCAGGGCTGGGCGGAGGCCGTCCCCGAGGGCGAGGCGCGCTCGTCGGCGGTCGCGGTGGCCACGCACTGCCCGGACGAGAGCCTGTTCAAGGCGCTGGAGGGGTTCGGGCGGCCGGACGCGCCCCGGCTGCTGCGGCTGGACGTCGGCCAGGTCGTCTACCTGACCGGACAGGAGTCGGGGATGCTCGACGCCGACGACTACCTGGGCGCGGCGCCCGACCCGCTCGCCGAGACGGCCGAGCGGGTGCTCGCCCATGTCAACGCCTCGCACCGGCCGCAGCTCACGGCCGGCGTGTCCAGGCAGCTGGGCGAGCAGGCGGGCGAGGTGTGGTTGTGGGAGCTGGACCGGTTCGGGGCGACCGTACGGGTGGACGAATCGCTCGTGCGTTTCCCGTGGCCGCGCCCGGCGCGTTCCGGCCTGTGCCTGGAGACGGCGCTGCGCGGGCTGCTGTGCACGTGCTGAGCTCGCTACCGGACATCCCTGGATTTTTAGTGATTTACCAGCACATTGCCCGATCGGCGCGCCACATCTCTAGCATGTGAGGGATGACTGGACCGCGCCGTGCACCTGGGCCCGCCGCGCCCGACGACGAGGGCGGGTGGCGCGGGCGGGCGCTGATGGTCACCGGCGTCCTGCTCGGCGTGGTCATGCTGATCGCGGCCGCCGTCCTGGTGGTGCGTACGCCGTACCCCAGCGACCTGGACCCGCTCGACTGGCCCGCCGTCTCCGACCGCGTCCCCGGCGACGTCCCGCCCTTCCCCCCGGTCACGGAGCGTCCCACCGCCACCCGCACGGCCACCCCGTCACCGGACGGCACGCCGGCCGCCTCCACCCAGCTCGCCTCCGCCGAGCCGGTCCGGTCCGCCTCCACCCGGCACACCCCGCCCGCCTCCACCCCGCACGCCCCTCCCGCCTCCACCCGGCATGCCATCCGGCCCGCCCAGCAAGCCGCCCGGCCCGCCCAGCCCGTCGTGGCCCGGTCCGACACGCGGACCGCCCCACCCGGCTCGCGCACCTCCCGGCTTGAGGTGCGCAGCACCGGGCTCGACGCCCGCACCGCACACCCTGGCGCGCGTACGTCCCGGCTTGTCTCCCGCGCCGCCGGATCCGCCGCACCACGGGCCGGAAACGCCGACACCGCCGGGCTCGGGGCCGGCAGCGCCGACACCGCCGGGCTCGGGGCCGGCAGCGCCGACACCGCCGGACTCGGGGCCGGCAGCGCCGACACCGCCGGGCCTGGGGCCGGCTCGCGCTCCACCGCATCCTGGTCGCCGTCCGCGCCCGCGCCGAGCCCCTCCCCTTACGGCAGGCCGGCGGCACCGCACGCGCCGCCCCCCGTGACCGCCCCTTCTGGCCGGTCATGAAGGCCGACGGGTTGCTCGCCGTGACGGCGCGCCCTGCCGGCCGTGCGCCGTGGCGACATGTCACCCGTATCGCGAGCAGTCCTCCGCCGCACCTCCGGCATGAAGCGTTCCGCCCTGCTCGTGACGAGCCGGTTCAGCCGGGCCCGCGACGCCGCGCCTGCTCGGCCTGCTCCATCCCGTCGAGGAGGTAGCCGAGACCTTCGGCGAACGTGGTGTCCCACTCGGTGGAGGGATCGTGCGCGGGCCCGCCGGGGAAGTCGAGACCGTGCTCCGCGAGGGACGGATAGAGGTCGGCGCGCTCCTTCAGGAAGGCGCCCGTGCCGCCCTCGTCGCGTCGCTGCCAGGTGACCTGCATGATGACCGAGCCCATGACGTAGTTGGCCAGGCTGTAGGCGGCGATCTTGGGCGCGGGGAAGCCCGCCTCGGCCAGGGTCTCGTACAGGAACTCGGTGCGCTCCAGCGCGTTCGGGCCCAGGAGCGGCCGGTCGAGGATGGTGGCCGACCAGGGATGGCGTAGCAGCGCGCCCCGCCAGCCGCTCATCAGCTCGTGCGCCGCCGCCCGCCACCCGCCCTCGCGGCCGGGCAGCCGCACCTCGTGGAAGACGGCGTCGAGAGCCAGGTCGAGAACGTCGTCATTGGTCTTGACGTGCCAGTAGAGGGTGGTCGAGCCGGTGTCGAGCCGCTCGGCCAGGCGGCGCATGGTCAGCCGGCCGACGCCTTCCTCGTCGAGCAGCGCCACCGCCTCGGCCACGATCCTGCCGGGCGTCAGCGTCTGCCTGGGCGCCTTCGGGGGGCGCGACCACACGATGTCCACCCGGGAGATAATACGTTGTACGGGATACCGGATCGATGGTCTAGTTGTAGAACGTTGGTCGAGTGGAGGTTCGGGTGGGACACATCGAGGTGAGCGGGCTGGCCTATCTGCTGCCTGACGGGCGGCCGCTGCTGAACGACGTGTCGTTCAAAGTGGGCGACGGCGCCAAGGCGGCGCTGGTCGGGCCGAACGGCGCGGGCAAGACCACGCTCCTGCGGCTGATCGCGGGCGAGCTCGTCCCGGCCGGCGGCCGGATCTCCGGCAGCGGCGGCATCGGCGTGATGCGGCAGTTCCTCGGCTCGGGCACCGTGCACGACCTGCTGCTGAGCGTGGCGCCGCGAAGCGTTCGAGAGGCGGCCGCCGCGCTGGACGCGGCCGAGTCGGCGATCGTGCTGCGCGACGACGAGCCACGCCAGCTCGCCTACGCCCAGGCCGTCGCCGACTACGCCGACGCGGGCGGCTACGACCTGGAGGTCGTGTGGGACGTGTGCACGACCGAGGCGCTGGGGCTGCCGTACTCACGGGTTCGGGACAGAGGGGTGGGCACGCTGTCCGGCGGGGAGCAGAAGCGGCTCATGCTGGCGGCGCTGCTGCGCGGGCCCGACGAGATCCTGCTGCTCGACGAGCCGGACAACTTCCTCGACGTGCGGGGCAAGCAGTGGCTGGAGCGGGCGATCAGGCAGTCGTCCAAGACTCTGCTGCTCGTCTCGCATGACCGGTGGCTGCTGGCGGAGACGGCCGACCGGATCATCACGGTGGAAGGGCGCGGGGCGTGGGTGCACGGCGGCGGGTTCGCCGGTTACGCCGAGGCCCGCAGGCGCCGCGCCGAGCGGCTCGAGGAGCGGCGCGGGCGCTGGGAGGACGAGCGGGCCCGGTTGCGCGGCCTGGCGCACACGTTGCGTCAGCGCTCGGCGAACAACGACGCGCTCGCGGGTGCGTACCGGTCGGCGGTGACGAGGCTGGAGCGGTTCGAGCGGGCCGGTCCGCCCGAGCGCGCGCCGAAGGAGCAGAACGTGCGCATGCGGCTGCGCGGCGGCCGCACCGGCAAGCGGGCGGTCATGTGCGAGCACCTGGAGCTGAGCGGGCTGCTGCGGCCGTTCTCCACGGAGATCTGGTACGGCGAGCGCGTCGGCGTCCTCGGCGCGAACGGCACCGGCAAGTCCCATTTCCTGCGGCTGCTGGCCGGCGAGCCGATCGCGCACACCGGTGTCGCCCGGCTGGGCGCCAGGGTCACGCCGGGACATTTCGCGCAGACCCACGAACGGCCCGACCTGCTCGGGCAGGCCGCGGCCGACGTCGTGATGCGCGAGCACGCCATGACCCGCAACGAGGCGATGGCGGCGCTGGCGCGCTACGAGCTGGCACCGGCGGGCGGCCAGCCGTTCGAGACGCTGTCGGGCGGGCAGCAGGCCCGGCTGCAGATCCTGCTGCTCGAGTTGTCGGGGGCGACGCTGCTGCTGCTCGACGAGCCGACCGACAATCTCGACCTGGCCGGCGCGGAGGCGTTGCAGCGGGGGCTGTCAGGGTTCGCGGGCACGGTGCTGGTGGTCACGCACGACCGGTGGTTCGCCGCCGACCTCGACCGTCACCTGATCTTCCGCGCGGACGGGGGCGTGGAGGACAGCTCCCGGCCGCGCTGGGACCTCTAGCCGGAGGCCGCGCGCTCCGGGCGCAGGGCGGAGACCGTCATCGCCTCGTCGACGGCCTCAGGCGACAGCACGTGGTCGAGCACCATCACCGCGCACCCACTGATGCCGGCGCCCGCCCCGAGCCGGCTCGGCTCGATGCGCAGCCTGCGGGTGGCGAGGGCGGTGGAGCGGCGGTAGACGACCTCGCGGATGCTCGACACGAGCGGCCCGAACGCCTCGGCGACGTCGCCGCCCAGCACCACCACCGACGGGTTGAGGATGTTGACCGCCCCGGCGAGCACCTCGCCGATCCTGCGCCCCGCCTCGCGCACGGTGGCCATCGTCTCGGCGTCGCCCGCCCGCACCAGCGCCGTCACGTCGGCGATCGTCGTGACGTCCTTGCCGCGCGCCCGGAGGTCGCGCAGCAGCGCGGTGCCGCTGGCTACGGAGTCGACGCAGCCGGTGTTGCCGCACCGGCACAACACGTCGCCACCGTCGAGCACGGGGATGTGCCCGATCTCGCCCGCGGCGCCCAGCGCGCCGCGCAGGATCCCGCCGCCGGCGACGACGCCCGCGCCGATCCGCGTCGAGATCTTCACGAACATCAGGTCGTCGAGCTCGGGGTAGGCGCCGCGGTGCTCGCCGATGGCCAGCACGTTGACGTCGTTGTCGACGAGCACCGGGACGGGGAACCGCTCGCGGATGATCGGCGGGATCACCACGCCGGTCCACGAGGCCATCACGCGGGCGCTCTCCGTGCGGCCCTGCGCGAACTCGACCGTCGCCGGCACTCCCATGCCGACGCCCGCGACCATCGAGCGGGGACGGCCGCCGAGCAGCTCGTCCCAGGTGTCCATGAGCAGCGGCAGCACCACGTCGGGGCCCTGCTCCACGTCCATCGCGAACTCGCGGCCGTCGAGCTGGCGCCCGGCCAGGTCGCAGACGGCGACGCTGGTGCGGCTCGCGCCGAGCGCCGCCACCAGCACCACCCCGCCCGAGGCGTTGAACTCCAGCCGGACCGGCGGCCGCCCGCCGGTGGACGGGGCGTCGGCGCGCTCCACGACCAGGCCGCGTTCCAGCAGCTCGCCGACGCGCAACTGCACCGCGGGACGCGACAGACCGGTCACCCGGCCGAGATCTCCGCGTGTCACGGCCTCTCCGGAGCGGATGAGGCGGAGCACCTCGCCACTTGTGGCGAGGCTCGCGGCAGTACGTCGAGGCATCGGCTAAGTGAACCACATGGGGTTAGGTAATGAAAAGTCGAGACTTTTTTATCTCAGATGCCAAAACTCCGCTTGTGTATGCACCAAACTCTGGTTATTGTCCGTTCTGTCCCTGCTTGGTAGATCATGGAGCTCTCAACCGTGTCCCCCCTCTCGACCTCACCCGCAGATCGCCCTACAGATCAGCCCGCGGATCAGCCCGCGGATCACGCCAGTGCGCACACCGCCGACCTCGTCGTCTTCGGCGGGACCGGCGACCTGTCCATGCGCAAGCTGATCCCGGCGCTCTACCACTGCGACAGGGACGGCCGGCTCTCCCATGAATCCCGCATCATCGCCATGTCCAGGGGCGGGCTGACCGACGCCGACTTCCGCGGCAAGGTGGACGCCGAGGTGCGCGACCAGGTGCCGGCCGACGACCAGGCCGGCTGGCAGCGGTTCCTGGGCCGCCTGCACCACGTCTCGGTCGACGTCGGCGCAGGCACCGGAAGAGACGCCGGCGGGGCCGACGGAGCGGGCTGGGGTGCGCTCACCGCGCTGCTGGCCGGGCACGAGCAGCGCGATCGCGTGTTCTACCTGGCCAGCCCGCCCCGCACGTTCGGACCGTTCTGCCGCGAGCTCGACCAGGCCGGGCTGGTGACGCCGCGCTCGCGCGTGGTCCTGGAGAAGCCCCTGGGCCACGACCTGCCGAGCGCGCAGCGCATCAACGACGAGGTCGGCGCCATCTTCGACGAGCACCAGATCTTCCGCATCGACCACTACCTGGGCAAGGAGACCGTCCAGAACCTCCTGGTCCTGCGCTTCGCCAACGCCTTCCTGGAGCCGATCTGGAACTCGTTGTGGATCGACCACGTCCAGATCACCGCGGCCGAGACCGTCGGGACGCCCGGCAGGCGCGGCTACTACGACCACGCCGGCGCGCTGCGCGACATGGTGCAGAACCACCTGCTCCAGCTCCTCACGCTGACCGCGATGGAGCCGCCGGCCCGCAGCGACCGCGAGGCCGTACGCGACGAGAAGGTCAAGGTGCTGCAGGCGCTGCGGCCGATCACGGGCACCGAGGTCGACCGCTTCACCGTGCGCGGCCAGTACGTCGGCGCGGACGGCATGCCCGGCTACCTCGACGAGCCCGCCTCCACGCCGCCGACCGAGGCGTCGCGGCGGGTGGAGACGTTCACCGCGATCCGGGCCGAGGTTAAGAACTGGAGGTGGGCGGGGGTGCCGTTCTACCTGCGCACCGGCAAGCGGATGCCGTACCGGCGTTCGGAGATCGTGGTGCAGTTCAAGGACGTGCCGCACTCCATCTACCCCGGCGGCGCACCGAACCGCCTGGTGCTGCGGCTGCAGCCGGAGGAGGGCATCCGGCTGCACATCATGGCCAAGGAGCCGGGCGCGGGCGAGGTGACGCCGAAGCCGGTGCCGCTGTCGCTGAGCTTCGGCGAGACGTTCACGACGCGGGTGCCGGAGGCGTACGAGCGGCTGCTGACCGACGTGCTGGCCGGGAACCCGACGCTGTTCATGCGGCGCGACGAGGTGGAGGCGGCCTGGCGCTGGATCGACCCGATCCTGCACGCCTGGGAGTCGCAGGCCGACGTGCCCGAGCCCTACCCCGCGGGGACGACCGGCCCCGCGGGAGCCCACGAGCTGCTCGGCCGCAGCGGTCGTGCGTGGCACGAGGAGGACGCGTGAACGAGCGCGGCGGGCCGACCACCGGACCGGTCCTCGGGCGGTTCAGCGGGCCCGCCATCCGGCCGGCCACCTGGTCTGTCATCGGGCCGGTCGTCGGGCCGGTCAGCAGGCCCGTCGTCGGGCCGGTCATCACACGGAGCGACCTCGGGTTCACCGGCCCGACGAAGGAGCGTGCATGAACCCCGTCATACAGGAGATCACCGACCGGATCGCCGAGCGGAGCGCCGCCAGCCGGACCGCGTACCTCGCGCGGATCCGCCGTGACGGCGAGGCCGCGCGGGCGAAAGGGCCCGCGCGGGCGCACCTCGGCTGCGCGAACCTGGCGCACGGCTTCGCGGGCGCGCCGGGCGAGGACAAGCCCGCCCTGCGCGGCACGGCGAAGCCGGGCGTGGCCATCGTGACCAGCTACAACGACATGCTCTCCGCGCACCAGCCGTACGAGACGTACCCGCAGGAGCTGAAGGCGGCCGTGCGCGGGGCCGGGGGCGTTGCGCAGGTGGCGGGCGGGGTGCCCGCGATGTGCGACGGCATCACGCAGGGGCGGCCCGGCATGGAGCTGTCCCTCTACAGCCGCGACGTGATCGCCATGGCCACCGCGATCGCGCTGTCGCACGACATGTTCGACGCGACGCTGCTGCTGGGCGTGTGCGACAAGATCGTGCCGGGGCTGTTCATCGGGGCGCTGCACTTCGGGCACCTGCCCGCGCTCTTCGTGCCGGCCGGGCCGATGACCTCCGGCCTGCCGAACAAGGTCAAGGCCCGCACCCGGCAGCTGTTCGCCGAGGGCAAGGTGGGCAGGGACGAGCTGCTCGACGCCGAGGCCAAGTCGTACCACTCCCCCGGCACCTGCACCTTCTACGGCACCGCCAACTCCAACCAGGCGCTGATGGAGGTCATGGGCCTGCACCTGCCGGGCTCGACGTTCGTCAACCCGCACACCGAGCTGCGCCACGCCCTGACCGGGGCCGCGGGACGCAGGGCGGTGCGGATCACCGCGCACGGCGGGGAGTACACGCCGATCGGCGAGGTGGTCGACGAGAAGGCCATCGTGAACGCCTGCGTCGCCCTGCTGGCGACCGGCGGCTCGACCAACCACACGCTGCACCTGGTGGCCATGGCGGCCGCCGCGGGCATCGTGCTGACCTGGGACGACCTGGCCGGTCTGTCGCGGGTGGTGCCGTCGCTCACGAAGATCTACCCGAACGGCCAGGCGGACGTGAACCACTTCCGCGACGCCGGCGGCATGCAGGTGCTCATCGGCGATCTGCTGGACGAAGGGCTGCTCCACGCCGACGTGCTCACCGTCGCCGGACGCGGCCTCGACCGCTACCGCGAGGCGCCTGCCCTGGTGGACGGCGAGCTGCTCTGGTCGCCGGTCACCGGCGGCAGCGCCGACCTGAACGTGCTGCGTCCCGTCGCCGCGCCGTTCGCCGCGGACGGCGGGATCCACATGGTCGAGGGCAACCTGGGCCGCGCCGTCAGCAAGGTGTCGGCGGTCAAGCCGGAGCACCTGGTGATCGAGGCGCCGGCCAAGGTCTTCGACGACCAGCTCGATCTGCTGAAGGCGTTCGAGGCGGGCGAGCTGGACGGGCAGGACTTCGTGGCGGTCATCCGCTACCAGGGGCCCAGCGCGAACGGCATGCCCGAGCTGCACAAGCTGACCTCGCCGCTGGGCGTGCTGCTCGACCGGGGGCAGCGGGTGGCGATCGTGACCGACGGGCGGATGTCCGGCGCGTCCGGCAAGGTGCCCGCGGCCATCCACCTGTCGCCCGAGGCCGCCGACGGCGGGCCGATCGCGCTGGTGCGCGACGGGGACGTCGTCAGGCTCGACTCGGCGGCGGGCGTCCTGGAGCTGCTGGTGCCCGCCGAGGAGCTGGCCGGTCGTACGCCGGAGGGGCGGCCGCTGAGCGACGCGCAGTGGGTGGGGACGGGACGCGAGCTGTTCGCCGCCTTCCGCCGCATGGCGGGGCACGCGGAGCAGGGGGCCGGCATCTTCGGGGTGAGCGGCGCCGAGTCGCCGCACCACGGCCCCGGGCTGGGGTTCCCCGCCGAGGCGGGCTCCTCCCACCTGGAGGCCGGCGCCCCCGTGGCCGCCCGCCCCGCCGGACTGGCCCGGTGACGCGCCGGCGAAGGCGCGCGGCCGTACGGGACGGCGAAAGCGGGACGGTGAAGGGCGCGCGGCCGTCAGGGCCGGCGCGGAAGGTCGTGGCATCCCGCCGGGTGAGGCGAGCGATCCTGACGCCCGCCCGTGGACGCCGGAGGTATGCGTGAGTGCCTTTGACCTTCCCTGGCTCGTGGCCGACATCGGGGGGACCAACGCCCGGTTCGGCCTGGTCACCTCGATGGGGGCGCGGCCGTCGAACGTCGCGGTCCTGGCGGGGTCGGCGTACGCCACGCTGCCGGAAGCCGTGGACGCCTATCTCGCGGAGCACGCGGCCGGGGCGCGGCCGGGGGCGGTCTGCCTGGCCGTGGCGGGGCCGGTCGACGGCGACCGCTACCGGCTCACGAACTCCCCGTGGGCGGGGTCCGTGCGCGACCTCGACGTCCCGTACGCGCGGCTGCTCAACGACTTCGAGGCGCTGGCGGTGTCGCTGCCGCACCTGGAGGGCGATGACCTGGTGCACCTGGGCGGCCCCGGCCTCTGCCACGGTGTCAAGGCCGTGCTGGGGCCGGGCACCGGGCTGGGCGTGGGCGGTCTGGCGCCGGCGGACGGCGGCTGGACGCCGATCCCTGGCGAGGGCGGGCACGTCACGGTGCCGGTGGTGGAGCGGCGCGAGTTCGAGATCGTACGGGTCCTCCAGTCGCAGGGGCTGGCGCACGTCGTCGCCGAGCACGTGCTGTCCGGGCCGGGCCTGGTCCGGCTGCACCGGGCGCTGGCCCAGGTGAACGGGGTCGCCGCGCCCGAGCTGACCGCCTCGGACATCGTGGCCGGGCTCGACGACTCGTTGTGCGCCGAGACGGTCGAGGTGTTCTGCGGGATGCTGGGCGGCTTCTCGGGGAACGTGGCGCTGACCCTGGGCGCGAGGGGCGGGGTCTACCTGGGCGGCGGAGTGCTGCCCCGTATCGTGGAGCGCGTGCGTGCCGGCGGCTTCCGTACGCGGTTCGCCGCCAATCCCGACATGGCGGATTACCTTTCCGCCATCGGGACGGCGCTGATCGTCGCGCCGCAGCCGGCGCTGACGGGCGCCGCGGCCTGGCTGAGCCGGCGCGCGCGCAGGGAACCGGTGGGTTGAGGCCGTATCCCCCGAGGGTTCGGACGGCCTCGCTGGTAGCGCGGGCCGGAAGCATCAGTCCGGAAATATCAGTACGGAAGGTCCCATGCGGGGCCGACGAGGAGAAGAACGTATGAGTAGCCTGCTCGATCTCGCCCCGGTGATCCCCGTCGTGGTGATCGACGACGCGGAGAGCGCCGTGCCGCTGGCCAGGGCCCTGGTCGCCGGAGGGCTGCCGGTCATCGAGGTGACCCTGCGCACGCCGGCCGCCCGCGAGGCGCTCGCCAGGATCGCCGCGGAGGTGCCGGAGGCGACCGTGGGCGCCGGAACGATCCGGACTTCTGCCGATATTTCAGCATCGGTGTCAGCCGGGGCCAGGTTCCTGGTCTCGCCGGGCACCACCCTGTCGCTGGTCGAGGCGCTCGACGCGAGCGGCGTCCCCTACCTGCCCGGCGCGGCCACCGTGTCGGAGGCGATGGCGCTGGCCGAACGCGGGATCAAGGAGCTCAAGTTCTTCCCCGCCGAGGCCGCGGGCGGCGTCCCCTACCTCAAGTCGCTGGGCGGGCCGCTGCCGGACGTGCGCTTCTGCCCGACGGGCGGCATCCGGGCGGACACGGCGGCCGCCTACCTCGCGCTGCCCAACGTGGGCTGTGTCGGCGGCACCTGGCTGACCCCGGCCGACGCGCTCGCGGCGGGCGACTGGGGCCGGATCGAGAAGCTCGCGTCGGAGGCCGCCGCGCTGAGGTAGCGCCCCGGAAGCGGGCGTACGCCCGCAGGCCCGACCAGAGACCTGAAACCACTGTGACGTGGACATTTCCGGATCCGCGAAGATCATCAGACCGCGTTGACCGGGTATCAACGAGTGGTCAACCGGGTAGGTCAAGGCATGCACGACCGCGGCCCCCGGGAAGCCCCTTTCGCTCCTCGGAAAGCGAAAGGACAGTCATGCCGACACAGACGGCCGGTCACGGGCAGCACGTCACGGACGACCGCCGGGCCGCGCAACCGGGCAGCCTGGAACGCGGGATCGACATCCTCCTCGCGCTCAGTGTGGCCGCCCGCCCGGTGAGCCTGTCGGAGCTGTGCCGGCGCACGGGGCTGCCCAAGTCGACCGCGCACCGCATCCTCGGCGTGCTGTGCGCCCGCGAGTTGGCTCGACGGGTCGGCAACGGCTACGTGCCCGGCGAGCTGCTGGAGACGATGGCCGGCACCGCCCGCGCCCTCGTGCCGGGCACCCGCGCGGTGGTGCTGCCGTACCTGCTCTACCTGTACGAGGCCACCCGGCAGACGGTGAACCTCGCCGTGCCGGCCGGCCTGGAGGCCCGTTACGTCGAGCGCCTCTACGGTCACAACCGCGTCGGCTCGCGCTCCGACGGCACCGACCGGGCGCCGCTGCACTGCACGGCCATGGGCAAGGCGCTGCTGGCCTTCGATCCCCGGCTGCGCCACGAGCTGATCGCGCGCGGCCCCTTCGAACGCTGGACGCGCCGCACCGTCACCACCCTGACCGCGCTGGAACGCGAGCTGGCCCAGGTCCGCAGGCACGGCGTGGCGTACGCGCAGGAGGAGTACACCGAGGGCGTGGCCTGCGTGGCCGCGCCCGTGTTCGGGCCCGCGGGCACGGTGTGCATGGCGCTGGGCGTGGCCGCGCCCGCGCACGCGGCCCAGCTCGCCAGGCTCGGCATCTCCGTGCGCGGCGCCGCCCAGGCCATCTCGGCCGCGCTCTCCCCCTCCAGCTGCTCCTGGCCGCCGCGCGTCCCGTGAGGCCGGAGGTGTTCCGGTCACCGGAACACCTCCGGCGCACGCGGCGGCAGGCGTTCCGCTGACCGAAACCCCGGATTGCGAACGGGGCCCCGCGGCGATCACATCGGCATATGAACTTCCTCCCCGCTCCGGCCATCCAGGAGGCGCCCGCGGGCTCAGGGCCGAGGGCCCACCAGGCCCGGACCTCGCGGGCGCCGGCCGGGCTCCGGGAGGCCGCGCGTGCCTAGAGGGCTGCCCAGGGCCACCGCGCTGGAGAGCCTGCGCCTCAAGGCCGCCCTCGTCCCGCCCGGCACGCCCCACCTCACGCCCGGACGCGACCTACTGCGCTCCCGCACGCTGCTGTCGGAGCTCGAAGCCCGGTACGGCGGCCGCCCCGTCCTGGTCCGCGGCCCGCGCGGCCCTGCGCTGCTGATCATGTCCAAGCGCGACGCGCTGCGCGTGCTGGCCGAGGACGACGAGGCGTACGCACCGGCCGTCGAGACACGCCCCCTGGGCCTGCCGACGGACGTGCTGCGCCCCGCGTTCATCGAGATCGCCCGCGAGGAGGCCAAGGAGCTGACCGAGGGCGTGGTGGACTACGCGCGGCTCAACGGCCGCTGGCAGCGCGTCGCCCGGCGCTGCGTCTACGGGGACGGCGCGGCCGGCGACGAGGAGCTCACGCGGCTGCTGGCGGACCTCACGCGGGCGGGACGGCTGCGGGCCAGGCGGCGCCAGCAGCTCCTGTCCGGACGCTACGACGCCCGGATCATCGACCACCTGCGCCGCGCCGAGCCCGGCAGCCTGGCCGGGCTGATCGCCGAGGCCCCCGGGCAGGCCGAGTCGCGAGGGCTCATGCAGGCGGCGTTCTGGCTGATGGGGCTCGGCGTGACCGCGCCCGGGCTGATGCAGACCCTCGCCCTGCTGGCCGCACACCCGGCACACCGCAAGGCGGCCCGCACCGACCCCTGCCATCTGCGCGCCTGCCTGCGCGAGGGCCTGCGCCTGTGGCCGCCCGTGCCGGCGCTGACCCGCCTCACCACGGTGGAGACCTCCTGGTACGGCGCCGCCCTGCCCGCGGGCACCACCGTCATGGTGCCGATGGCCGTCCACCAGCGCAGTCCGCGCCTGCCGTACGCGAACACCTTCGCTCCCGAGATCTGGCTGGACGGCACCGCCGCGAGCGAGTGGTGGGCCAGACCCGGCTGCGAGGGCGTGCACCTGACGCTCGTCGTCGGCACGGCCTTCCTGGCGGGCATCCTGCGCGGCTCGCGGCCCAAGCCGGTCGGGCGGCTCGTCTCGCCGCACCGGCCGCTGCCCCACACGCTCGATCTCGCACGGCTGCGGGTGACGATGATCCCCGCGCGCCGCAAGCCCGCTCACGCCTAGTGGCCGACGAGTAGGCCCTTCCTCCGTTAGAGTCTTGGGGTACAAACGGGATGCCGTGCGGCTGAACGGTGCGGGTCGCGTCATGACGACCGGCCGGGGCGGAGGATCGGGTCGGGTTGAGACGGGATGACGACGGCGAGAGGACGGCGACGTTGGGGCGCTCCGCTGGCTCTCCGCTGAAGCCGGACGATCCGCCGGCGATCGGCCCCTATGAGCTGCTCAGCCGTCTCGGCTCCGGCGGCATGGGGGTGGTCTACCTCGCCAAGGCCGCCGACGGGTCACGGGTGGCGCTCAAGGCGATCCGGCGCGACTTCACCGCCGACCCGGTCTATCGCGCGCGCTTCCACGAAGAGGTGTCCAACGCGCGCAAGGTGGCGTCGTTCTGCACGGCGCGGGTACTCGACCACGGCGAGGACCGCGGCCGCCTCTATCTCGTCACCGAGTTCATCGACGGCATCTCCCTCGAGGACCACCTCATCGAGCACGGCGCGTTGTCGCCGTCGGTGCTGCACGCCGCGGCCGTCGGCGTGGCCGCCGCGCTGACCGCCATCCACGCTGCCGGGCTGGTGCACCGCGACCTCAAGCCGGCCAACGTGATGCTGACGCTGGCCGGGCCGCGGGTGATCGACTTCGGGCTGGCGCGCTCGACGCACGTCGACTCCCGGCACACCAACGCCGGCATGGTCATGGGCACGCCCGGGTGGATCGCTCCCGAGCAGGTCTTCGAGGGGCGCACGAGCCCGGCGGGCGACGTGTTCGCCTGGGGCTCGCTCATCGCGTACGCGGGGCTCGGCGGGCACCCGTTCGGCGAGGGCGACGCCTACGTGATGGCGGCCAGGGCCCGCACCGCGCCTCCCGACCTGCGGGGGCTGCCTGTCCCGCTCGACCGGCTGGTGGCGGCGGCCATCCATCCCGACCCGGCGCGGCGGCCCGCGGCCAGGCAGCTGCTGCTGGAGCTGGTGGAGGCGGCCGACGAGCCGGCCGCGCAGCTGGCCGCGACCAAGCACCTGACCAACGCGTGGAACCCGTCGGAGTTCGGGCCGCTGATGCCGCGGGCTCCGCACCGCCCGCCGCCCGACCGTGCCGCGCCGGGATCGCCCCCTCCGCACCGCCATCCCGAGGCCGCCCGCCGCGGCCCGCAGCAGGTCCCGCCCGCCGAGCGGACGGGCCCCACTCCCGGCTCCAGCCGGAGCCCGCAACCGCCGCCGGCAGAGCGCACGGGGCCCACGGCGACCGGCCAGGGCCACCTGCCGCATCCCGAACGCACGGGACCCACGGCGACCGGCCAGGGCCACCTGCCGCATCCCGAACGCACGGGGCCGCTGCCGCACACCCCACGCGGTCCGCAGGCGCCGCATCCCGAGCACACCGGCCCGCTCGCCACCGGACGCGGGCCGCTGCCGCACCACCGGACCGGCCAGGCGCCGCCGCACCACACCTTCACCGGCCCCGTCACCGGCACGGGGACCGGGCAGGGCCCGCTGCCCGGCTACCGGCCGCCCGAGCGCAAGCGCAGCGTGTTCGGCGGCTGCCTGACCGTCCTGGTCGTCGCGGCGGTGCTGCTGGTCCTGCTGCTGGCCGTGCTCGCCTGGGTGTTCCGCCCTCCTCCCGCGGCCGGTGCGGACGGGCCCGTGCAGGACGGCAAGCTGAAGTTCGCCGTGACGAGCACGAAGTGTTCCAAGCCCGCGAAGTCCGCGGCCGAACGGGTCTGCCGGATCGGCGTGACGATCGACAACGTCGGCCCTGACGCCCGCGTGCTCTACCCCGGGCAGCAGAAGCTGATCGACGAGGACGACGCGTCGCACCCCGGCATCAGGCTGCTCGACGAGGCGGGCAAGGAGATCACGCCGGTCCGGATCGAGGCCGGGCGGTCGTTCACCGGCGCCCTGGTGTTCGAGCTGGCCAAGGGGCGCACGCCCGTGGGGCTCGAGGTGCACGACTCGGGATTGAGCGCGGGCGCGCGGATCAACCTGCGCGACCGGCCCGACGCCGCCGCCCCCGGCACCCGTCACCATCCGTCGCCCGCCTGACCCGCCCGCCTCACGAGCCCGCACCGCTGCCGGACCCGCCCGCACCGCGACGCCCGCGCACCGTCAGAGAACGAGCCCGCGCCATGTGCCGGAAGCGCCCGCGCTCGCCTGCGCCGGCACCGCCTGCCGGCCGAGCTCCGTCGTCCGGCGGAGGCTCCCCCTCGCGTGGCAGGCCGGACGGCGGCATCGGTGGTCACCTCGATCGCCGCTGGACGAGGGCGGCCATGGCGGGACCGCGGTCATGCGGCCCGGCGACGCCGGTGGAGGGGTCAGAAGCCCTGGGACGGGGAGACCACGCCTTCGAGCGGGGCGCCTTCGGCGAAGCGGCGCACGTTGGCGGTGACGCGTTCGGCCAGGCCGCGCCAGTAGGCCTCGCGCGGGTTGGCGCAGTGCGGTGTGATCAGGGCGTTGTCCAGCTCCCACAGCGGATGCCCGTCCGGCAGCGGCTCGGGGTCGGTGACGTCGAGGGCGGCGCCCCCGATGTGGCCCGCGCGCAACGCGTCCACCAGGTCCTCGGTCACCACGAGCCCGCCCCGCGCGACGTTCACCAGCCAGGCGTCCGAGCGCATGAGGCCGAACTCGCGCGCCCCGAACATCCCGCGGGTCTGCGGGGTAGCGGGCGCCGCGACCACCACGTAGCCGGCCTCGGGCAGCGTCTCGCGGTAGCGGGCTCGCGGCACGATCTCCGCCGCCCCCGGCGCCTCTCCCCTGTCGGTGACCGCCAGGACCCGGCAGCCGAACGGCTCCAGCATCGGCATGAGCGCCCGCCCGATGCCGCCGAAGCCGACGATCGAGACCGTCGAGCCGGCGAACTCCTTCGAGGTGTTGGGCCCCCACGAGGTGGCCCTGGCGTGCCGGTGCAGGCCGCGCGCGGCCGCCAGCATCAGTGCCAGCGCGTGCTCGGCCACGGCCGGCCCGTAGGCGCCCGCGGCGGCGGTGAAGACCGGCTGCTCGGTGATGACCCCCGCGGCCGCCCATCGTTCGACGCCCGCGTGCGGCAGTTGCACCCAGCGGACGCCGCCGTGGATCATCGCCCGGATCTCCGCGGGCTCGTCGCTGCCGTAGTAGACGATCGCCTCGGCCCGCTCCAGCGGCACGACCTTGCCGCCCGCCCGCTCCACGGCCTCGATGAGGACGGGCACGGGCTCGGGGCCGACGTGGACGGCGACGGTCATGATGGATCCTCCTGATAGCCGAGATGCTCGGAGATGGCGCCTGCGCACCGGCGCACCGGCGGGAGCAGGGCGTGCAGGGCGGCGCGATCGGCCTGGGCGCGCAGCGCGGTCAGCGAGACCGCCGCGGTCACGTCGCCGAAGGCGTTGCGCACGGGCACGGCCACGCAGTGGACGAACTCCTCGAACTCCCCCTCATCGGCCGCCCACCCCCGCTCACGCACGGCCCGCAGCTCCTGGTCGAGCGCGGCCCTCGTGATCAGCGTAGCGGGAGTGTACGGGGTGAACTCCCAGCCCTCCAGCACCTCGTCGGCGTGGGCGGCGGGCAGGTGGGCGAGGATCGCCTTGCTCACGCCCGCCGTGTGCAGGGGGACGGGCCGCCCGATGCGGGCGTACATGCGGACGGGGCCGGGCGGCGAGAGCTTGTCGACGTAGACGATCGTGCTCTCGCGCAGGGCGGCCAGGTGGACGGTGTGGCCGGTCGACTCCTGCAGCGCGGCGAGGTGCGGGTGGGCGAGGTCGCGCAGCCCGAACTGGCCGCCGGCGCGGGCCGCCAGCGCGGCGAGCCCGCGCCCCGCGCCCCACGTGCCGTCAGGCAGCCGCCGGACCAGGCCGGCCTCGGCGAGCGTGTGGAGCAGGCGCAGCGCGGTGGTGCGGTGCACGCCGAGCCGGTCGCCGATCTCCGCGAGGCTGCGCGGGCCGTCGCACGCCAGCTGGAGGATCGTGGTCGCCCTGCTCACGGTCTGCGACATCAGGCTCTGCCCTTTACAGCGGTGTTGACACGACCGAATACCTGCAGCAGGGTAATGGTATCACCATTAATTCGCAGTGTGCATATGTTGCACAGGAGGTCACGGGATGAGCGTCGGCGAGCTGGAGCGAGAGACCATGCGCCGGGTGACCGGCCGCCTGATGCCGCTGATCGTCGTCTGCTACATCGTGGCCTACATCGACCGGTCGAACGTCTCGGTCGCCGCCCTGAGCATGAACGAGGCGATCGGGCTGACCGCCGCGCAGTTCGGGCTCGGGGTCAGCATGTTCTTCGTCACGTACGTGATCTTCGAGGTGCCCAGCAACATCGTGCTGGCCAGGATCGGCGCCCGCCGCTGGATCGCGCGCATCATGATCAGCTGGGGGATCGTGTCGGCCTGCATGGCCCTGGTGCAGGGCGAGAAGTCGTTCATCATCGTGCGGTTGTTGCTCGGCGCCGCCGAGGCGGGGTTCACCCCGGGCATCATCTGGTATCTGGCCCGCTGGTTCCCCGCCAGCCACCGGGGGCGGGCGATGGGCCGCTTCTACGTCGGCGCCGCGCTGGCCACCGTCATCGGCGCGCCCATCAGCGCCTTCATCATGAAGATGGACGGGTTCCTCGACGTCGCCGGATGGCAGTGGCTGTTCGTCATCGAGGGCCTGCCCGCCGTCGCGCTCGGGTTCGTGGTGCTGAGGTTCCTCACCGACGAGCCGCGCGAGGCCGGGTGGCTGCCGGAGCGCGGGCGCGCGTGGCTCGTCGAGCGGCTCGCGCGCGAGCAGGCGGAGATCGACGGTCAGCGGACGGTCTCCGTGCGGCAGGCGCTGTCCAGCCCGGGGGTGCTGCTGCTGGCGCTGTTCTTCTTCCTGTACTCCTTCAACAGCATCGGGCTGACTCTGTGGATGCCGCAGGTGATCCAGGGCGGGTTCGGCGAGCCGAGCGATTTCGTGAGCGCGCTGCTGACCGCGGTGCCGTACGCGCTGGCCGTGGTGGCGATGGTGCTCGTGGCGCGCGGCGTCGACCGGCGGGGCAGGCACGCGCTGCACATGGCGGTGCCGATGGCGGCCTCCGGGGTGATGCTGGTGGGCAGCGTGCTGGCCGGGCCGGGCGTGCTCGGGTTCGCGCTGCTGGCGCTGTCCACCGGTGCCGCGTGGTCGGCCGTGCCCGCGTTGTGGGGCAGCGCCACGTCGTTCATGACGGGCGTGGCCGCGGCGGCCGGGGTGGCCCTCATCAACTCCGTCGCCAACATCGCGGGCCTGGCGGTCACGCCGCTGATCGGGGTGATCAAGGAGGCCACAGGGTCGTTCGACGCCCCGTTGCTCGTCATCGCGGGGGCCATGTTCCTGGGGGCGGTCGTGGCGATGGCGTCGGCGCCGTTCACGGCGCCCGGACGGCTGGCCGCCGAGACCGCCGCCCCGAGCGAGCGCGACCCCGCCTGACCCCCCGCGACCCCGCCCGCGCGGGCGTGTCCGTGCCTGCGCCGGCGCTCTGGCTAAGCGAGGGTGGTGTCGCCGTCGAGAAGGCGTTCGACCTCGTCGCGGGCTGACTCCACGATCGAGCGCACCGCCTCGGCGGCCTCCGCCCTGCGGCCCGCCGCGACGGCCTCGGCCACGTCGAGGTGCCGCCTGACGGCGGCCGTGTCGAGCCGCTCGGGCAGGAGCAGCAGGTCGCGCCGGGCCTTGAGCAGTTCCTCGGTCACCTCGGCGAGCTGGGCGAACATGCCGTTGCCCGACGCGGCGAGCAGCACACGGTGGAAGGCGGCGTCGGCCGCCACCAGCCCCTCGCTGTCGCCGTCGCGCGCCGCGCTCGTCAGTGCCTGCGCGTGGGCGATCAGCTCCTGCCGCACGCCCTGCCCCGCGAGGCCGGCGGCCAGCGCCGCGGCGGCGGGCTCCACCGCGGCGCGCAGCTCGGCCAGCTCGCGCAGCTGCGCCGCGCGCCCCGGCGAGGCGAGCCGCCACCGGATCACCTGGGGGTCATAGAGGTTCCAGGCGCTCATCGGGCGCACGGTGACGCCGATGCGCGGCCGGCTGGTGACCACCCGCTTGGACTCCAGCACGCGCACGGCCTCGCGGGCGACCGTGCGCGAGACGGCGTACCGCGCCTGGACGTCTTCCAGGCGCAGCACCTGACCGGCGCGCAGCTCACCCGCCGCGAGCGAACCGCCGATCCTGTCGACCACCTGCCCGTGCAGGCCCTGTAGCTCCACGCCGCTCTCCGTCGCTGGTAAAGGTCGCTCATGTGAAGGGACGCGGGCCGGCCCGCCGGCGATCATGCCGCGGGCGCCAGCCCGAACTCCTCGACGAACCGGTCGATCATCCGGTGTTCCTCCTCGTCGAGCCGGTGGCCGGGGGCCCGGCAGTGCGCCGAGCCGATCCAGCCGCGCCGGCGCGAGATCTCCTTCTCCGCGGCGACGATCAGCTCCACGCCCTGCATCCAGTAGGACAGGTAGGGCAGCATGCGGGTGTGCAGGGCCAGCGCCCCCTCTTCGTCGCCGCTCTCCCAGCGCCGCCACAACTCCACGTAGAGGTCGGTGAACGAGCAGCCCGGCTGCACACCGACCGCGCCGCGGCGCAGCGCGTCGGGCAGGTGCAGCCCGGCGTAGCCGACCAGGGCGGGCAGCGGCCGCTCCCCCTCCGCCAGCGCCGCGACCATCCGGCCCGGCGGCGCCGACTCGACCTTCACCCAGTGCAGGTTGGGGTGCTCGGCGGCGAGCCGGTGCAGGGTGCCGGCGTCGAGCGCGGTGCCGGTCTGGGCGGGGGCGTACTGGAGCACGACCGGCAGCGGCGCCACCGCGGCCAGCACCGCGCGCACGTGCGCCAGCACGGCCTCGCGGGAGGGGCTCATGAAGTGCGGCGGGAGCAGGTTGATCGCGTCGGCGCCCCGCTCGGCGGCGCGTACGGCCTGCGCGACGGCGTGATAGGTGGCGTGGTCGGGGACCGAGACGATCGCGGCCACGTCGTCGCGCGGGCGGGTGACGTCGAGCAGCAGGGTGGTGAGCAGCTCGCGCTCCGCGTCGTCGAGTTTGTGGAACTCGCCGGCGAAGCCGGGGAACATGACCGACGTGACGCCCGTGGCCAGCACCTCCGCGGCCACCCTGGCGAAGCCGTCGGGATCGAGGGCGCCGTCGTCGTGGAAGGGCACCTCCAGGACGGGCGAGACACCGCGTACGAGATCGAGCACGGCTCAATCGTACTATCACATTATTGAGGAGCGGCTCTCGCGAGCAGCAGTGCCTCCGTGATCGGCGACTCGTGCGTGCCGGTGACCGTGCAGGCGTGCGCCCCGGCGATCGAGCCCAGCCGCACGCACTCCTCCAGCGGCCTGCCGTGCGCCGTGCCGTACAGGAAGCCGGAGACGAACGCGTCGCCCGCCCCGTTGCTGTCGGCCGCCGGGGCGGGCAGCGGCGCGGCCGGGAAGGCGCGCACGCCGGAGCCGCGCGTCAGGACGAGACAACCGCCGGCGCCGCGCGTGCACACGACCGTGTGAGCGCGCCCGTGCGCGATGAGGTCGCGCATGGCCGCGGCCGGATCCGGCAGGGCGGCCTCCGACATGAACACGAGGTCGGCGCGGTAGGCGAAGTCCTTGTGGTAGTCGGCGGCGCCGTCCCAGTCGTGCAGATCGGTGGAGATCGGGACGCCGTCGAAGTCGTCGAGGGCGTGGCGGCAGAAGTCCATGATCGACACGTGCACGTGCCGGGGGCGTACGTCCGCGTAGAGCTCGCGCGCCAGGCGCTCGCCCTGCGTGACCTTCGCGTCGTAGAACGAGGTGCGGCGGCCGTCGGGCCCCACGAGCAGGACGCTGCGCCGGGTGCCCGCCTCGGCGTGCCCCCAGCGGCACTCGACCGCGTCCAGCGCCCGGCGGACCAGCGCGCCCTGCGGGTCGTCACCGATCAGGTCGGCGAACGCGACTGCGAGGCCGAGCGCGTGGCAGCCCAGCGCCACGCCCGCGCCGGTGTTGCCGATCCGGTCGACGACCGGCGGCACCTGGTAGGTGTCGCGGTAGGGAAGCGGCAGCTCGGGCACGTAGACCGTCGTGTCGACCCCGGCGCCCCCGAGGACGAGGATGTCGCGGGTCACCGGTTGACCAGGGGGCCCGAGCCGGTGGAGCCGCGGACCACGAGTTCCGGCTGGAAGATCAGCTCGACGTGTCTGGCGGGGGCGCCGTTGACCTCTTCGAGCAGCGTCTGCACGGCCGCCGAGGCCATCGCGCCGATCGGCTTGCGCACGGTGGTCAGCGGCGGGTCGGTGAAAGCGATCAGCGGCGAGTCGTCGAACCCCACCACGGACACCTCACCCGGCACCGACAACCCCCTCTGCCGGCAGGCGCGGATCGCCCCCAGCGCCATCAGGTCGCTCGCGCACACGATGCCGGTGCAGCCGCGGGCCAGCAGTTGCGTGGCGGCCGCCTGCCCGCCCTCGACGGAGAACAGCGAGTGCGCGATCAGCTCGTCGACGTCGGAGGTGGCGAGCAGCTGCGCCATGGCCTGCTTGTAGCCCTCGATCTTCCTGATCACGGGGACGAACCGGTGGGGCCCCAGCGCGATGCCGATGCGCTCGTGGCCCAGGTCGACCAGGTGCTGGACGGCCAGCCGCGCGGCCAGGCGGTCGTCGGGCGAGATGAAGGGGGCGTCGATGTGCTCGCTGTAGCCGTCGACCAGCACGATCGGCAGCCCGCGATCGGTGAGGCGGGTGTATCGGTCCATCCGCGCGGTGGTGTCGGCGTGCAGGCCCGACACGAAGACGATGCCGCTGACCCCGCGATCCACGAGCAGCTCGGTGAACTCGTCCTCGGGGGCGCCGCCAGGAAGCTGCGTGCACAACACCGGCGTGTAGCCGTGCTGGGTCAGCGCCTTCTCGATGGCCTGGGCGAACGCGGGGAAGATCGGATTGTCCAGCTCGGGCGTCACCAGGCCGATCAGCCCGTTGCTGCGCTGCCGCAGCCGGGGTGGCCGCTCGTAGCCCATGAGGTCGAGCGCCGTCATGACCGCCTGGCGGGTGGCGGCCGAGACGCCGGGTTTGCCGTTGAGCACCCGGCTGACCGTGGCCTCACTCACCCCGGCCTGGGCGGCGATGTCGGCTAGGCGAGCGTGACCGTTCATGCCTCACACTGTACTTTCCACCACGCCGCCGAATCGGCCGCGCCGGGGACGTCGGAGGCCAGCAGGAGCTCCCCGTCGACCTCGAAGTCCACGGGGTCCGCGGTGAGGTTGACCGTGCAGGCGAACGCGCCCCTGGAGAAGACCAGCGTGCCCGCGGGCGACTCGTGCCAGGTCAGCTCGCCGCGGAGGTCACGCCGCAGGCGCAGCGCCGTACGGTAGAGCTCCAGTGTCGAGCCGGCCACGCCCTGCTGGGCCTGCACGCTCACCTCCCCCCACTCCTCGGGGATGGGCAACCACGGGCGCGTCCAGCCGGACTCGCGCGTCCACGGCATCGGGACGCGGCACCCGTCCCGGCCGCTGTCGGGGTCGCGCAGCCGCTGCGGGTCCTGGCACAGCTCCGGCGGCAGGTCGAGCACCTCCGGCAGGCCGAGCTCCTCGCCCTGGTAGACGTACGCCGAGCCGGGCAGGGCGAGCGTGAGCAGCGCGGCGGCGCGGGCTCTCGCCAGGCTGCCGTAGCGGGTGACGTGCCGCTTGACGTCGTGGTTCGACAGCACCCAGGTGGTGGGGGCGCCGACGGAGCCGGCCGTGGCCAGCGAGGAGTCGATCACCTCGCGCAGCTCGGCCGCGTCCCAGGGGGCGAACAGGTAGTGGAAGTTGAACGCCTGGTGCAGCTCGTCCCGGCGGACGTACCGGGCCAGCCGCTCGGGTGTGGGGGCCCACGCCTCGGCCACGCCGATCCGCTCGCCGGGGTAGGAGTCCAGCACGCGCCGCCACGAACGGTGGATCTCGTGGACGCCGTCGTTGTCGAAGAACGGCACCGGCTCCCTGCCCACCATCGTGGCCTGGTTGCCGCGGCCGATGTCGGGCAACCCTTCCGGCTTGACCATGCCGTGCGCCACGTCCACCCGGAAGCCGTCGACGCCGAGGTCGAGCCAGAACCGCAGGATCGACTCGAACTCCCCGCGCACCTCGTCGTTGTCCCAGTTGAGGTCGGGCTGGGCGGGGTCGAACAGGTGAAGGTACCACTGCCCGTCCTCGACCCGCGTCCACGCCGGACCGCCGAAGATCGACTCCCAGTCGTTCGGCCGGTCGCGGAAGATGTAGCGGTCTCGGCCCTCGCCGCGCAGCGCCTGCTGGAACCAGGGGTGGGCCGAGGAGGTGTGGTTGGGGACGACGTCGACGATCACCCGCATCCCGAGGGCGTGCACCTCGTCGATGAGCGCCTTCGCGTCCGCGAGCGTCCCGAACAGCGGGTCGACGTCGCGGTAGTCGGCCACGTCGTAGCCGAAGTCGGCCATCGGCGAGGTGTAGAACGGGGTCAGCCAGACGGCGTCGACGCCGAGCCCGGCCAGATACGGCAGGCGATCGCGAACGCCGATCAGGTCGCCGACTCCGTCACCGTTGCCGTCGGCGAAGCTGCGTACGTAAACCTGGTAGATCACGGCGTCGCGCCACCATGCGGTCATAGTCTCCCCCGGTCGTTTCGACCATGAAAGCTCTTTCCGCAAGTTTACGCAAGCCCTTCCACACCCCTAATAACCGGAAATCAATGCCTACGGATGCCCATAACCCCCGACCGAAACGCAACTGAACGAGATTCTTTACATCAAGGGTGGACATGTACCGTTAAGGCGCGATGTACTACCTCATCAATCAGCCCCCGTCACAGGTGACACGCGCGCAAGGTGTGGGCCCATGAGCTCGGTCGTTCTCGACAAAGTGACCAAGGTGTATCCGGGCGACTACCTCGCAGTCGACCGCCTCAGCCTGCAGGCGGAAGCCGGCGAGTTTCTCGTCCTGCTCGGCCCTTCCGGGTGCGGGAAGTCCACGCTGCTGCGCATGATCGCCGGCCTGGAGGAAATCACCGAAGGCGAGCTCTGGCTCGACGGCCAGATGGCCAACCATCTGGCCCCGCGCGATCGTGACGTCGCCATGGTGTTCCAGAACGGCGCCTTATATCCGCACAGGACCGTACGCGGCAACATCGCCTTTCCCCTGGAGATCGCCAAGGCGGACCCGGGAATGGTGCGCGAGCGCGTCACCGAACTCTCCAAGGCCCTGCACATCGACGAGACGCTCGAGCGCCGCCCCGGCACCCTCTCCGGCGGCCAGCGGCAACGCGTCGCGATGGGCCGGGCCATCGTCCGCCAACCCAAGCTGTTCCTCATGGACGAGCCCCTGTCGAACCTCGACGCGGGCATGCGCACCGAACTGCGCATGGAGATCTCGGCCCTGGTCAGATCGCTCGGCGTCACCACCATCTACGTGACCCACGACCAGGTCGAGGCGCTGACCCTGGCCGACAGGATCGCCATCCTCAACCGCGGCGTCCTCCAGGACGTCGGCACCCCGGCCCAGATTTACAACGATCCAGCGACAGCCTTCGTGGCGGCCTTCCTCAACTCCCAGCAGCTCAACCTGTTGGCGGCCAACGTCAGGACACCGCAGAACCAGTACGTCATGCTCGACTTCGGCCCGCACCGGCTGACGATGCCGTGGAGCGATCCCAGGGCGTACGCGATCTCCCAGCACACGGGCGGGCAGGTCCTGGTCGGCCTGCGCCCCGACGGGCTGGCGCCGGTGCCGGAGACGTACGACGGGCCCTCGTTCTACGGGCGGGTGCGGGCGCTGGAATATCACGGGCACGAGTGGCTCGCCTACCTCGAGTCGGGGATGTCGTTCGCGCCGGTGCCCGAGCCGCCGGACCCCGCCCGGCGCGTCAACGGCTCGAAGAACGGATCAGGAAGGCTGACAGGGCTGGTGAAGCGGCTGTTCTCGCAGCAGGAGCAGCACCAGGAGCAGGAGCGGGTGGGGCAGCACCCCAACAGCGGCATCCACCGCCGTTCCGACCTCATCGTCCGGCTGGGCAACCGTCCCGTCTGGCGTGCCGGCGACCCCGCCAAGGTGGGCGTCGACCTCAGCCGTGTCATGATCTTCACCCTGGACGGCGCCCGCATCGACCCCCCACGACGCTAGCCCGCTCCGGTGTGCGGGCGGGCGAGATCACGCGCCAGGTGCCCGCGAGAACGCTGCGACTCCATCACCGCCGGACGCCCTTCCGGCGGGGCATCCGGCGGTGGCTCAGCGGCGCCGTCGTCCAGTGAGCAGGGCAGGGTCGAACGAGACCGGGAACGGCTGGTCCAGCGTGAGAACGGTGCCCGCCTTCGCCTCCGCGACCAGCTCGTAGGCACCCTTGCCCAGGTGGAAGACCTCGACGCGCGGGGTGCCGTGACCTTCCAGGTCGATCCGCAGGAACACGGGTATTCCCGCCGCCGCATATCTCGGTGGTTTGATGGTGTAGTCGCGCTCCCGGTTGACCTTGCCAGGGCTGACCACCTCGGCCACACACACGACGTCCGACGCGGAAAGCGCGACAGGGCCCGCGATTATCGCGTCGGCATGCCCCACCACCACGTCCGGGATGAGCCCGTCGTCTCCGACTCGGAGGTTGCCTGTCTCGACCACCTCGAACTCGTCGGGCGCCGCATCGAGCAGGATCGCCCGCAGCCTTCCGGCGCAGAGCGCGTGATCGTATGCGGGCATGGGACTCACGACGAAACTCCCGTCGATCAACTCGATCCACTCCCCGGTTTCGGGCAGTCTGAGCCAGTCCTCGACGGTGTAACCATCCTTGGTGGGTGGGAGGGAGAAGAGCCTGGCACGTCGCGGTGGCGGGTGGGCGACCAGCCAGCCGTCCGCAGGCAGAGCGCTCATCTCCTCATCGCCTTCCATGGGATCGAGTCTCGCACGCACGCCGATACAGCGCCAAGCGTGGTCACGTGATCACGTCGAGTGACGGAATCACGTTACCGTGCTTTTACCTGCCGCGTCATCACGACGCGGAGGTCCAGCGGGGGCCGTCGGGGGTGTCCTCCACGACCACGCCCCCGTCGAGCAGCGCCGAGCGCAGCGAGTCGGCGAGCTCGTAACGTCCCTCGTCGCGCAGCCTGGCGCGGAGCGCGAGCAGCGGCTCCACCACGGCGCCCAGCCCCAGGGAGCGCAGGCGGGCCGTCGAGGCCGGCTCGCCGAGCCGGGCGATGAGCAGCCGCATCAGTTCCCTGGCCTGGTCGACCCCGCCGGAGTCCTCCTCGGTGTCGGCGGCCCACCTGACGATCTCGGTCTCCAAGTCGAGGACGGCCTGCGCGGCCGCCACCATGTCGGGTTCGGTCACGGCGGCGTTGAAACGTTTCTCGCAGGCGCGCGCGGTCTCCTCCAGCGTCGCCCCTGCGGGCGCGGGCTCGGCCCCCGGCGCGGGCGCGGCCGGCCGGGAGACGGTGGCGCGGCCCTCGGCCAGGCGGCGGAGCTCGGCGAGGTCGGTGCGCGTCCCCGCGGCCAGGACGGCCTGTGAGCCCGGCCGCCGGACGGTCAGGCCGCCGCGGCCCGCCACGTGCGCGGACTCATCGTCCAGGTCGATGACGAGCGCCGTGTGCTCGTCGAGGCCGAGCACCGCCGTGCCGGGCGGCAGTTCGCGCTCCATGCGCGAGAGCCGCCGCTCGCCGAGATAGCAGTAGCGGGTGTCGTGGGTGCCGCCCTCGGCGTTGTCGAAGTGGGGGATCACCACGGCCCGCAGGCCGAGCGGCTCCAGCAGGTCGAGCCCCGCACGCCAGTGGGGCTCTGCGCCTGCCTTGTAGATCTCGTAGACCGGCACGGTGGCCAGGCCCGCGGTGCAGGCCGCCGCCGAGGCCAGCACGGTCACCCCCTGGCGGGCGCGTACGCGCGCCCGCAGGTCTCCGGCCACGCCCGAGGCGGCCCACCGGTCGAGCGCGTAGGTGGGACTGCCGGGGCCGGAGAACACCCAGTCGGCCCCGGTGACGCCGGCCGCCACCTCGACGTCCAGGCCGACGCTGCGGGCGAAGTAGCGTCGGGCGCGGGCGGAGATGTCGGCGCGGTTCTCCTGGAAGGCGTACGGGGTGTCGAGCAGGACGGCCCGCGGCCCCGCGCGCAGGGTACGCGCCGCGGCGCGATGGATCTCGACCATGGTCGGGCTCGTCTCCCCCGACCCCATCAGCACCAGCGAACCGGGCATGCCTGTCGGCCTCTCTCTCGCACCTCATCGACTCCAGCCGGAACGGCCGAGCTGTTCAAGAGCGGGACGCACATGCGCATGTGACGCATCTGCACGTGGATGGCAGTAAGTTGGTGGCGGTGACGGGAAGACACATGGTCTCGGTTGAGACGCTCATGCTCCGGGTGGGCTCTGACGATCGCTGGTCCTACCGGCATGCACGTACCCAGCCGGAGCACGGCGAAAGCCCTGACGAGGCCGCCCGGCGGATCAGCGGGGTCACCGCCGCCGATCCGGCCACCGTCGTGCACTCCACGAGCTGGCGCTACGACCCCGCCGGCGAGATCATCCTGACGTACGCGGTGTGCCCCGATCCGGAGCCGTGGCTGCCCGCGGCCGAGCTGCCCGTGCTGGAGATCGCCCGGGGCCGGGCGCCCGCGACGCCGTCACCTGAGCGCGTCGCTCTGGCCCACGTGGTCGCGCACGCCGTCAGGCGCCTGGCCCTCCTCCTCGCCGAGGACGCCGTCGTCGCGCGCGCGCTCCGGCTGCGCCCGGAGATCGCCCGGGCTCTCGAGCCGGTCGCCGCCCCTGCCTGAGAGGCGCCGGCCGAGCTCCTGCATGGGCTTCTCGACGAAGCGGTAGGTCAGCGCGCTGCCGGCCAGGATCAGGGCCAGGACCAGCACGGTCATGCCGATCTGCACCGGCAGCGCCGCCTTGCGCAGGTCGCCGGTGACCGCCACGAAATACTTCAGCAGCGGGTGGTGCACCAGGTAGAGCGAGTAGCTGATCATCCCGAGCCAGGTGAGCACCTTGGGCAGCCGCCGCCCGCGCAGCGCCATGCCGCCCGCGAACGTGAGACCGGTCAGCACGATCGTGGTCAGCCACACGTCACCCTGCACCCACCACCAGCCGCTGGTCACGGCCCACAGGGGCGCCATCACGACCAGTGCCGTGGTGACCGCCACCGGCCACAGCCGCCCGTCGCCGCGCTCCCAGCGGTGGATGGCCGTGCCCGCGAACATCACCGCGACCACCGCCACCCCCAGCCACGGGACCCGGCTGCTCAGCAGCAGCAACAGCAGCGCCATCACCCCGAGCACGCAGGCGGCGGTGGTGCGGAACCGACCCGTGACGACGCACGCCAGCCCGACGGCGAACACCGCGCACGACACGTACGCCGGCCAGACGCCCGCCATGACCGCCCCCGACGTCACCAGTCCGACCACGACGGCGCCGGCCGCGAACACCATCGCCAGCAGCCCGCTGTGACCGTGGCCCCTCAGCAGGAAGAGCGCCGTGACCAGCAGGTAGAACACCATCTCGTACGACAACGTCCACATCGTGTCGGCGATGCCTCCGACGCCGACGACGTCGAGCAGCATGGTCGCGTGAGCGGCCACCGCGCTCGCGTCGCGCGGGACGGCCTCGCGCACCGGCACCCACCAGGCGAGGGCCAGCACCACGACGATCACGCTGAGGTAGAGGGGGTAGAGCCGGAAGAACCGGCTGAACCAGAACGTGCGCACGTCGCCGTGGCGTTCGAGGGAGACGGGGATGATGTAGCCGCTGACCAGGAAGAACACCAGGATGCCGTAGACACCGACGTTGAAGAAGTAGGGCCGGATCTGGGGGATGAACCAGGGCAGCATGTGCTCGGCCACCACCGCCATCGCACCTATGCCCCTCAGGGCGTCCAGCCAGGCGAGCCGGGTGGAGGGAAGCGGGTGAGGGGGCGCGGAGGCGGGGGCGGCTGCAGACACCCCCACCAACATACCCGTATCAGCCCAAGAGATGCGCCCGCGGGACGCTTCCCCGGATCACCAGCCGAGGCGGCCCTTGCCGGAGACGAGCGCGCGGGCGATCACCATGCGCTGGATGTCGTTGGTGCCCTCCCCGATCGCCATCAGCGGCGCGTCCCGGTAGAGCCGTTCGACGACGAACTCCTGGGAGTAGCCGTACCCGCCGTGGATCCGCATCGACTCCAGCGAGGCCTTCAGCGCCACCTCCGAGGCGAAGTACTTCGCCATCCCCGCCTCCATGTCCACCCGCTCCCCCCTGTCGGCCCGCGCGGCCGACCAGTAGGTGAGCAGGCGGGCGGCCTGGATCTCGGTGGCCATGTCGGCGAGCTTGAGCTGGATGGCCTGGAAGTCCGCGATCGGCTGCCCGAAGGCCGTGCGCTCCCGGGCGTAGGCGAGCGCCGCGTCGTAGGCCGCCTGGGCGACGCCGACGGCACGGGCCGCGATGTTGATGCGGCCGATCTCCAGCCCGCCGAGCACCTGCTGCATCCCGCGTCCTTCGACGCCTCCGAGCAGGCAGGACACCGGCACGCGCACCGCGTCGAGCACCACCTCGCACGTCTCGGTGCCCTTGTAGCCGAGCTTCGGCAGGTCGCGGCTGACGCTGAAGCCCTCCGCTGAGGGGTCGACGAGCAGCACCGACATGCCCCTGTGGGCGGGCTCCTCGATCGAGGTCTTGACGAGCACGGGCAGCGGGTCGGCGTGGCGGGCGTTGGTGATCCACGTCTTGGTGCCGGTCACGACGTAGTGGTCGCCGTCGCGTACGGCACGCGTCTGGATGCTCTGCAGGTCGGTGCCCGCGCCCGGCTCGGTGAGCGCGATCGCGGTGCGGCGGACGCCGCCGGCCAGGTCGGCCAGGTGGCGGCTCTTCTGCTCCTCGGTGCCGTGGCGGGCGATCATCCAGCAGGCCAGCGAATGGGAGCCGATGGTGCCCGCCACGCCCATCCAGCCGCGCGCGATCTCCTCGAAGACCAGGGCGAAGGAGACCATGTCGGCGCCCATCCCGCCGTACTCCTCGGGCACGCTGAGGCCGAACAGCCCCATCTGCTTCATCTTCTCGATGATCTCGGCCGGGTATCGGCCGGAGTGCTCCCACTCCGTGGCCACCGGCTGGATCTCCTTGTCCACGAACGCCCGCAGGGTCTCGCGGAACGCCTTCTGCTCGTCCGTCAGCTCGAAGTCCATGGCTCTCGATCCGTCAAGGGGCCGTCAGAGGGGGCCGCTCCTGGCCCGCGGGAAGTAGTCCTTGTCGTGCGGCGCGTCGCGCTTGTAGACCATGACGGTGCGCGTCCACGACATGATCTCGTCGCCGTCCTGGTTGAGGCCGCGCGTGTAGCAGGTGACGATGCCCGCGTACGGGCGCGATCCCGACTCGCGTTTCGCGGTGACCTTCGACTCGGCGTAGACGGTGTCGCCCACGAACACGGGATGGGTGAGCCGGATGCCCTCCCAGCCGAGGTTCATGATCGCGGTCTGGCTGACGTCGATGACGGAGAGGCCGAGCACGATGGCCACGGTCAGGCCGGAGTTCACGATGATCTTGCCGGTGGGGGCCCTGGCGGCGAAGTGGGCGTTGAAGTGGTTCTGGTTGGTGTTCATGGTCAGGAGCGTGAACCAGGTGTTGTCGGCCTCGCTGATCGTGCGGCCCATGGGGTGCTGGTAGACGTCCCCGACGGTGAAGTCTTCGTAGTAGCGGCCGATGCTGGGCTCGTGAACGGTCAAGAGCGGCTCCTGTTCGCACCGATCACGTTAGTGACGAGGTGATCGCCCGGTCAATGACCCGCGCGTACGGACGTGGGCCGGGCGGCGAGCGTGGCGACCACGTCCACGATGCGCGCGGCGCGTTCGACCTCGGCGCGGTGGAACACCGGCCCGCCGGACCTGGCGACCACCACGTGCAGGCCCTGGGTGAGCACCGGGAGCAACATCAGCCGCAGCTCGCGGGCGTCGACGGTGATGGCCCGCGGCGGGCGCTCGGGCGGGTCGAACTCGGCGGGGGCGGCCAGCGAGGCGTGCCGCACGGCGCCGTCGGCCACGGCCACCGACCATTCCGCCCCGCACAGCCCGGGCAGCGCGTCCACCAGCGTGGCGAACCCTCGTGCGGGCTCGGCCGCGACGTGCATCAACAGGTCGTAGTCGGGGGCGGATCCCGGCATCTCCTTGGTCTGCCAGACCCCTTCCACGCGTACGCCGGGCATGGAGGACAGCCGCTCGCTCGCCTCGCACGGAGTGATCGGGCCCGGCCAGGAGACGGTGAAGTCGTCCACGGCGCGGCCGCACTCGCGTTCGAGCACGACGACCTGCAGGATGTCGGCTCCCAGCGCCCCCAGCGCCTTGGCGATCTGCCCCAGACCGCCTGGCCTGTCCGGAAGAGACACCCTCAGTCGCAGCAGCATCGCGCCCCCCTTTCCAGAGGCTCCCACAGTGCCGTGGAGAGATGTCGGGCATGTTCCACGGATGTGTCGCACATGCTGCGGTTTATATCCCAGCATGCAGCGTTAAGTCCGGATTGTCGATAAAGCGTATTGCGGTTTTCCGCAGGTCATCGTATGGCGGACCGCATGGCCGGGTCCTCCCCTGATTTCTACAGTCGTCCCCATGATTTCCCTGAAGATAGCCGCTCTTTCGCTCGTCCTGACCTCGCTCGCACCCGCGGACGACCGTCTCGCGTCACTCGAACGACAGCTCGACAACCTGGTGAAGGCCAAGGCCCTGTCGGCGGCCCTGGTCCGGGTCAGCGACAAGGGAAAGGACTGGACGGCCGCCGCCGGATACCGCGACGTGGTCTCGCGCAAACCGGCCGACCCCGAAGGCCATTTCCGCATCGGCAGCGTGACCAAGACGTTCGTGGCCACCGTCGTGCTGCAACTCGCCGACGAGGGCAAGCTGTCACTCGACGACCCGATCTCCAAGCACCTGCCCGGCGCGTTGCCCGAGGGCAGCCCGATCACGGTGCGGCAGGTGCTGAATCACACCAGCGGGCTGTTCGACTACGCGGGCGCGGGCATCCCCGGCTGGTCGGTGCGCGACTTCCGGCCGGTCGAGTCGCGCTACGACCAGACGCCGGAGGAACTGCTGGCGGTCGGGCTGTCCAAGCCGCCGTACTTCAAGCCGGGCAAGGGCTGGCGTTACTCCAACACGAACTACGTGGTGGCCGCCATGCTGATCGAGAAGCTGACAGGCGGCTCGTACGCCGACGCGATCACCACCAGGATCCTGCGCCCCCTCCGCCTGACCCGCACGTCCCTGCCGGGGCACCGCCAGTCGATGCCCAAGCCGCACGCCCGCGGCTACGCCGTCCACAAGGGCAAGGTGGTGGACGCCACCCGGATCAACCCGTCCCTGGAGTACGGCGCAGGCGAGATGATCTCGACCACGGCCGACCTGGCCCGCTTTCTCGACGCCCTGCTGGGCGGGAAGCTGACCAGCACGTCCGCGCTCAAGCAGATGCGCACCACGCAGCCGGTGGCCGACGGCATGGGGTACGGGCTCGGCCTGCAGAAGTTCGACCTGACGTGCGGCAAGAGCGTCCACGGCCACAGCGGCGGCGTCTTCGGCTACATCACGTACGCGCTGCGCTCGGACGACGGCCGCACGCTCGTGATGTCCGGCAACCCCTACAGCGAGACGGCCTCCGCCGACGCCCTGCAGAAGGCCCTGGACACCGTGTTCTGCTGACCGAGGGCCTTCGGGAGCGTCGGCGCGCGGACGCGGAGCCGGAGCGCGCCACCGGGGGGTCAGGCGAAGACGTCCTGCTGGTAGCGCCCGCCCTCCTCCAGCCCGGCCAGCCACGCCGCGCCGTCGCGGCCGGTCGCCCGGCGGTGGACGTCCAGCAGCGCCTGCCGCACGGCCGGCGCCATCCGCAGGCCGTCGCCGCAGACGTAGACGTGGGCGCCCTGCTCCAGCAGCTCCCACACCTCGGCGGCGCGCGCGGCGATGGCGTCCTGCACGAACCGGTACGGATGCCCCGGCACGGCGGAGTACGCGGCGTGCACGGTCACCGCGTCCGACGCGGCCCAGGCCGCCAGCTCGCCCGCGTACAGCTGGTCGTGGTCCGGATGGCGGCAGCCGGTGAACACCGTGGCCAGCCCGGTCGCACCGGTCAGCGCCCGCTCCTCCAGGAAGCCGCGCAGCGGCGCGAACCCGGTGCCGGGGCCGACGAGGATCACCGGCGTGGCCGGGTCCTCGGGCAGCCGGAACGGCGGCGCGGGGACCCGGACGTAGCCGTAGAAGACGTCGCCCTCCTTCAGCCCCGCCAGGTAGGCCGAGCACATGCCGTGGTAGGTGCCGGAGCCGGACCAGGCGGGCCCCTCGACCAGGCCGACGGTGAGCCGGACGAGGCCGGGATCGGCCAGCGGCGAGGAGGAGACCGAGTAGTAGCGCGGCCTGATCGGCCCGGCCATCTCCAGGAAGGCGGGGAGCGGCAGCTCGATCGCCGGGAAGCGGTCGAGCAGGGCAAGCGGGGAGACCCGCTTGGCGAGGATCTCGTCGGCGTAGCTCGCGGTCAGCTCGGCGATCTGGCCGCGGGTCCACGGGCAGCCGGTGTGCGCGGCCATCGCCTCCAGGTCGGACCTGGTGGCGACCTCCTGCAACTCGGCGAACTCGGTCAGCAGCAGGCCCGCCGTGACCGGCGTGCCGACGGGCAGGTGGGTGGCTCCGGCGGCGCGCAGCCGTACGACCCGGTCCCGGGGGACGCGCAGGCGGCCCAGCGCCCACTCCACCAGCTCGGGGTCGTTCTTGGCGAAGACGGCCACGTGGTCGCCCGCCGTGTACGTGACGCCCTCGGGCAGCCTGGCCACGATGGAGCGCACGCCGGGGCGGGGCGACTCGATCGAGAAGTCCCAGAGTCCCGCGGGGTCGCCGGTCAGTTCCTCGGTCGAGACGACGGTCAGCGGGAAGGCCCGCTCGGACACGACCGCCGGCCGAACCTCGGTCTCGCTGAGCACCTCCATCTCGTAGCGGGGGCCGGCGCCCGCGGTGGGCGCGCTGTACTCGGCTGCCAGCGCCTCCCACAGCCGGGCCGTCCACGCCGACACGTCGCCGTCGAAGTCGCCGTCCGTGTCGGCCTCGCCGCGTTCGATCAGCGGCACGGCGCCCGCCGCCGTCAGCTTCTCGTACGCCCGCTTGGGGAACTCCTGGTACGTGGGCCACTGCGTGTTGCCGCAGCCCAGCACGGCCAGCCGCACCCCGGACATGTCGGGCAGCGACTCCAGGGCGTCGAAGCGCTGGGCGTTGTCGGGGGCCTTGCCGTTGTAGGAGGAGGCGACCACGACGAGCAGGCCCTCGCCCGGCGGCGTCAGCTCGTCCAGCGCCGTCAGCGTCGTGGCGAACCCGGCCCGCCCCGCCCGCTCGGCCAGGCGTTCGGCGAGGTCGGCGCTGGTGCCGAGGTTGGAGCCGTACGCGACGGTGAGGGGGACGCCGGTGACGGCGATCTCCTGCTGCTCGGTCTGCCGCTCCTGCGGAACGGCCACGACCGCCCGCTCGTGGGCGCGGCGCTCGCGGACCCTGAGCGTGAAGCCGTCCGGCTTGAGGGTGAGCGTCTGCTTGATCTTCATGCGGTAGACGCTCGGGTCGGACACGGCGAAGCGTCGCAGGATCAGCGCCAGGGCGAGCCTGGCCTCGGTGAGCGCGAACTGGCGGCCGATGCAGGCCCGCTCGCCGTTGCCGAACGGCTTGTACGCCGCCGGGTGGTGGTCCTTCTTCTGCTCGGGCAGCCAGCGGTCGATGTCGAACTCGCCGGGCCGGTCCCACGCCTTGGGGTGGCGGTGCAAGGCCGGCAGCAGCACGCCGGCCCTGGCGCCCTCGGGCAGGGTGTAGTCGCCGATCGTGGTGTTCTCGGCCGTGTTCCCGATCGGGCTCACGGCGAACAGCGGGATCGGCGACCAGACGCGCAGCGTCTCCTCCAGGACGCGGGGGATCACGTCGAGCTTCATGATCGTCTCGTAGGAGGGCGGCTCGTCGTCCGGCAGCAGCCGGTCCACCTCGTCGTACGCGCGGGCCAGGGTGTGGGGCTCGCGCAGGAGGTTGTACAGGGCGAAGGAGAGCAGGCCGCTGGTCGTCTCGTGCCCGGCGATCAGGAAGGTGAGCACCTGGTCGCGGATGTTCTCGTCGGACAGGCGGGCGCCGCTGCGCGGGTCGGACGCCTCCAGCATGAGCCCGAGCAGGTCCTTCGAGCCCGCCGAACTCCCGGAACGGCGCTGACTGATCACGTCGTCGACGAGCTCCTGCATGGTGGCGATGTCGCGGCGGTAGGCCTCCTCGCGCCTGCGCTGGAGCTTGGTGACGAACGGGAGCTGCTGGTTGCGCAGCATGGCCTCGGTCAGCGCGCCGCCCATGGCCGTGAGGAACGGGTGCAGCTCGGGCGAGTCGAACGAGTGGAAGCGGTAGCCGAAGCCGGTGAGCGAGATCGTGTCCAGGGTGAGCCTGGTCATGTCGTCGGCGACGGGCAGGTCCTCCCCCTGGCGGCCGGCCCACGACGCGACGAGCTGCTCGGCGACCTCGAGCATCTGCGGGTAGTACGCCTTCATCGAGCGCTGGCTGAAGGCCGGCATCAGGATGCGGTGCGCCTGTCCCCAGACGGGCTCGTCCCGGTCGGCGGTGAACAGCCCGTCGCCGGCGAAGTCGCGCACGATCGACAGCGGCGGCCCGATGCGCTTGACGAACCGGCTCTCGTCGCACACCTCCGCGACGAGATCCGGGTCGTACACGAGAACGAGCGTGCGACCGGCGATCTCGAGCTGGAAGATGCCCTCGTCGTACCGGGAGGCGACCTTGACGAAGTGCTCCACCGGCGAGTGCGAGGGGATCTGCAGCGTGTTGCCCACGACGGGCAGGCCCGGCGGGGCGGGGATGCGTGCCATGAGAGAGCTCCCTTGAGTAGCCATACACCGTATGGCGGACGCTACCATACGGCGTATGGCTGTGAGCGCGCGCAGAGGAACGCCCCTGACACTGGAAGAGATCAGCTCGACGGCGCTCCGCCTCATAGACGAGGGCGGCGTGGAGGGGTTGTCCATGCGCAAGCTGGCGGCCGAGCTCGATGTCAACCCGATGTCGCTCTACCACCACGTGGCGAGCAAGGACGCGCTGATCCGGCTGATCTGCGCCACGATCCAGCAGCGCGTGCACCTCCCGCCGGACGACGGCACCTCCTGGCAGGGCCAGCTCAGGACGCTGGCCCTGGCCTACTACCGGCACGCGCGCAGCCACCCGGCCATGTGGACCCATCTGCACGCCCACCCGGAGATCATCGAGGACAGGACGCTGGTGATCTGGACGACCCTCTACCGCATCCTGCGGCAGGCCGGGGTGCCGGACCCCGAGCTGCGCAGGACGAGTGACGTGCTGCACGCGTTCGTCACAGGGCTGATCACGGCCGAGATCCAGGGCCACGTGCCGGACGACCCCGACGAGACGGCCCGCACCCTCGACACGGCCGTCCACCTGATGATCAATGGCCTGGCGAGCTATTCCGCCCGGTAGGCGGGCTCAGCCGGCGGCGGCCCAGACGGCCTCGAACGCCGCCTCGGTGATCTCGGTGAGCTCCCAGATCTCCAGCGGCTGGTCGGTCAGGAAGCCGTCGTCGTCCTGCAGCCGCCGCCACCAGTAGCGGCGGGCCGCCCGGTCGGCGCCCACCTCCACCTGCCTGACCGCCCAGTGCTCGCCGTCGCCCTCGACGCTCTCGAACAACCAGGCCCGACCGTCCTCATCGCCCATGTGCCAGTAGTGGCGTGGAGCGTCGGACTCGGCGAGCTGCCTCACCAGAGGCCCGCGAACATCGTGCAGCACGTCGCTCACTCTAGACCCGGCGCCGGGGGCGCGGGTCAGCGCTGGTACGCCCCCGCGTCGGGCGAACCGGTCAGCGCCTTGCCCTTCATGTCCTTGGCGAAGGCCTTGCCGCCGTACCACGACGGGGGCAGGACGATGCCGCGGCCGAGCGCCGGGGAGCCGGCGCGAGGGCGCAGGTCGGTGCGGGAGGTGAAGTTCGGATCGGCCATGACCGACTTCGGGCCCAGCTTGAACCTGGCCTTGCGGCCCTTGTACACGCTGCCGCCCTCGTCGGCGCCCTTGCCGTCCTCGAAGCCGGTCTCGCCGCCGACGACGATCACGTTGTTGCGCAGCTTCAGGATGGACGGCGCGCAGCCGTCGTGGCAGGACCAGCCGACGGTGTCGCGGGCCGGCAGGTAGACCGAGTTGTGCACGGCGACCGTGCCCTTGACCGGCCCGACGATGTGGCGGGGACCGCGGGTGATGAGGAAGGAGCCGCGCTTGCGGGAGGAGGTCACGACGTTGAAGGCGAACACGTTGCCGGTGGCGGTCTTGCCCTTCTTGGCCCCGAGCTCGGTGAACGTCTCGTTGTTGCTGGCGGTGTTGTGGGTGACGCGGTTGCGGTCGCCGCCGAAGACCTCGACGGCGGCGCCGTCGGTGCCGTAGTCCTCGCTCCTGGCGAAGCTGCCGGTGATGGTGTTGCGGGTCACCACGTTGTCGTCGCCGTTGAGCAGCACGCCGAAGGCGCCGGAGTCGTTGTCGCCGCCCTTGTCGTTGACGCTCATCCGGTTGTTGTCGGTGAAGACGCTGTCGCGGATGGTGTTGCGGGCGCCGGAGGGCGTGACGAAGGCGCCGGCGATGTTCTTGTCGGCCTGCACGCCGATCAGCTCGTTGTCGTCGCCGTCGAGCCGGAAGCCGGCCCAGCGGCAGGCGGAGGCCCGCAGGCCGCTGATGCGCCAGTGATGGCCCTCGACCACGACGCAGTCGCCGCCGGAGCCGCTGATCCTGGGCCTGGCCCCGGAACCGTACGTCGTGATGGTGATCGGCTGGGCCTTCGTGCCGCTGGCGGTGAGGGTGATGGGGGCGGTGAAGCCGCTGCCGCGCCTGACGCTGACGGTGTCGCCGGGCTTGAGGTCGGAGATCGCCTGGTCGAGAGACTTCCACGCGGTGCTCGCGCTGGTGCCGGCGGCCGCGTCGTCGCCCGACCGGGAGTCGACGTAGTACGTCGTTCCGGCGTGGGCCTGAGCCGCTGCCGGCGCGGCCGGCAGGAGCGAGACGATGACGGCTACGGGCAACACCCTCATGCGAGCACACCACTATCTAGTTGAAATGCTGACCACGGCAGAGGGCAACCGTAGCGTGATCAAGGGGCGGGACGCCACATGCGCGCTGACATCCGCAGCCTCCTTGGAGGTTCCGCCGAGACCGCAAGAACTTGCGCAATGCGCGGCGGGATCCCCACACCTTCTGACCTCGCGACCGGCCGTTCCAGCGCGGGACGGTGATCTCTGCAACTTTCCGCAAGTTGCACTTGACCGCCGGAGAACGATCGCGGCATCCTTCACCAGACCATCCCGACATCTCGGGACATCCGGGGGAAGGACAGACATGCTCGGCAATGACGACTGGTGGCGCGACGCCGTCGTGTACCAGGTGTATCCCCGCAGCTTCGCCGACTCCGACGGCGACGGCGTCGGCGACCTCGAAGGCGTGCGCGGCCGGCTGCCCTACCTCGCGCGCCTGGGCGTGGACGCCATCTGGCTGAGCCCTTTCTACACCTCGCCGATGGCCGACGGCGGCTACGACGTGGCCGACTACCGGGACGTGGACCCCATGTTCGGCTCGCTCGCCGATTTCGACGCGCTCGTCGCCGGCGCGCACGAGGCCGGCATCAGGGTCATCGTGGACCTCGTGCCGAACCACTCCTCCGACCGGCACCCGTGGTTCCAGGCCGGGCTGCGCGACCGCTACATCTTCCGCGACCGGCCCAACGACTGGGAGTCGATCTTCGGCGGCCCCGCCTGGACCCAGGTCGAGGACGGGCAGTGGTACCTCCACCTCTTCGCGCCCGAGCAGCCCGACCTCAACTGGGAGAACCCGGAGGTGCGCGCCGAGTTCACGGGCATCCTGCGGTTCTGGCTCGACCGCGGCGTGGACGGCTTCCGCATCGACGTGGCGCACGGCATGGTCAAGGCCCCCGGACTGCCCGACGTGGGATCGAAGGACGGGCGCCAGGCCGAGATGCTGGGCGGGGAGCAGGTGCCGTACTTCGACCAGGACGGCGTGCACGACATCTACCGCGAGTGGCGGCCGATCCTCGACTCCTACCCGGGCGGCAGGATGGCGGTGGCCGAGGCGTGGGTGTCCTCGCCGGAGCGGCTGGCCCGCTACATCGGCCCGGACGAGCTGCACCAGGCGTTCAACTTCGACTTCATGCTGGCCGACTTCCACGCCAAGTCGTTCCGTACGGTCATCGAGAAGTCGCTGAAGGAGGCGGAGCTGGTCGGGGCGCCCACCACGTGGGTGCTGTCCAACCACGACAAGCCGCGCCACGTCACCCGCCACGGCGGCCTGGCCCGCGCCCGGGCGGCCACGCTGCTCATGCTGGCCCTGCCGGGCTCGGCCTACCTCTACAACGGCGAGGAGCTCGGCCTGCCCGAGGTGCTCGACCTGCCGGACGAGCTGCGCCAGGACCCGGCGTTCCTGCGCCGCGGCGACAGCCGCGACGGCTGCCGGGTGCCGATCCCGTGGACCGGCTCCGGGGGCATGGGCTGGACGGACCCGTGGTTGCCGATCCCCGCCTCGTGGGCGGCGCTGTCGGCGCAGGCCCAGGAGGACGACCCCGGCTCCACGCTGAACCTCTACCGGGCCGCCCTGCGGATCCGCAAGGAGCACCCGGCGCTCGGCGGCGGAACGCTCGCGTGGCTCGACTCCCCCGAGGACGTGCTGGCCATCGAGCGCGACCCCGGCCTGGTCGTGGTGGTCAACACGGGCGAGGAGCCGGTGCGTCCCGACGTGACGGGCGAGGTGCTGCTGTCCAGCGGGCCGCTGCCGCGCGACGGCTCCGTCCCGCCGGACACCACGGTCTGGATCCAGCGCTCCACGGTTGGGTGAATCTTTGTCTTAACCCGACATATAGCGGCAATCACGCTCGGTAACCTCAGGGGATGGCACCCTGGTGGGCCAGGTCCCTGCGCGGACGCGTGACCCTCATAGCGACGGCCGTTGCCGCCCTCGTGTTCATCCCCCTCGCCATCGTCGGCATCGTGGTGGCCAGGTCCGTCATCGAGGCGAGCGTCTTCCAGTCGACGAGGGACACCGCCGAGCGCATCGCCGCCGAGATGCGCGGCGGCGCGCTCCCCGCGGGCGCCGCCATCCCGGTGGTCGACCCGTCGGTCGACCTGATCCAGGTCGTCGGCCCCAACGGGCAGGTCCTCGCCACGAGCGACGCGGCCAGGAACCTGCCGCCGCTCAGCGACGTGCGCCCCACGCAGGAGACCCAGGACATCAGCACCACGAACTGCCTGCCGAGCGAGTGCGTGCACCTGTCGGCGGTACGGGTGACCATCTTCGCCGACTCCCCCGTCGTGTACGCCGGCCGCAGGAGTCCCGACGTGCTCGACACCCGCGTTCTCGACGTGATCGTCCTCGTCCAGGTCGCGGTGCTGATCGCGCTGGCCTCGTGGACCACGTGGCTGGTCACGGGGAAGGCGCTGCGGCCGGTGGCGATCATGCGAGCCGAGCTGGACGCCGTCCGCGCCGGCGACCTGAGCCACCGGGTCTCGCAGCCGCCGGGCGACGACGAGCTGGCCCAGCTGGCCTGGTCCGTCAACAACACGCTGGCCCGGCTGGAGCGCTCCGCCGAGCAGCAGCGCCGGTTCGCCTCCGACGCCTCGCACGAGCTGCGCACCCCCATCGCCGGGCTGCGCGCCCAGCTCGAGAGCGCCCAGCTCTACCCGGAGGACACCGACGTCGAGTCGCTGGTGAGCGGCAGCCTGCGCGACACCGACCGCCTTGAGGCCATCATCACCGACCTGCTGCTCCTGGCCAGGATCGGATCCCAGGTGGACGCCGCCAAGGAGGACGTCGACCTGGCCGTGCTGGTGCGCCAGGAGCTGGCCACCCGCTCCGACAAGGTGCCCGTCCAGGTGGAGCTGGCGGAGGGGGTGGTGGTCGAAGGGGTACGCGTCCAGCTCGGCAGGGTGCTGACCAACCTGCTGGACAACGCGCAGCGGCACGCCGAGTCCCGGGTCCTCGTCACGGTCTCCCGCGCGGACGGCATGGCGGTGCTGGCCGTCGAGAACGACGGGATGGAGATAGCCGTGCAGGACCGCGAGCGCATCTTCGAACGCTTCACCCGCCTGGACGCGGCGCGCAGCCGTGACGCGGGCGGCACCGGGCTGGGCCTGGCCATCGCGCGGGACGTGGCGATGGCGCACGGCGGCCGGATCGCCGTCGAGGAGCGCGCGGGCGGGGCGAGGTTCGTCCTGCGGCTTCCGCTCGCGCAGTGACGGCGCGCCCCGGCCAGGACCGCCCGGTGCGGGCGGCCCGGTGCGGGCGGACCTGGGCTCCTGCGGCTCGGCCGCGCACGAGGCGGCCAACCGGCTGCACACGGTCATCACGCTGGTGGAGTGGGGCCGTACCGAGGAGGCGGTGGCGCTGGGGACTGTGGAACTGCGGGCCGCGGTACGGGGGTGTGGGCAGGCCAGAGTTGCTCCACCGGATCCCCATGGAAAGTTAATGACGGTGACGCTGGCCGTTCAACCCGGCCTTCTAGCTTCTGGGTGCAATCCGACGTACCGAGGAGACCCACCGTGCGAGTCCTGGCCGTCATTCCCGCCCGCGGAGGTTCGGCGGGCGTTCCCTTGAAGAACCTCGCCCTGGTCGGGGGCGTGCCCCTGGTCACCCGCGCCGTGCGGGCGTGCCTGCGCGCCGAGCTCGTGGACGAGGTCGTGGTCAGCACCGACCACGCGGGCATCTCCGAGACCGCCAGGCAGGCGGGGGCGACCGTGGTCGACCGGCCCGAGGAGCTGAGCGGCTCGACCGCCTCCAGCGAGTCGGCGGTGCTGCACGCGCTCGACGCCCTCGGCGCCGACCCCGAGGTCGTGGTGCTCGTCCAGTGCACGAGCGCGTTCATCGACCCCGCCGACCTGTCGGCGGCGGTGCGCAAGGTGCTGGACGGCCAGGCCGACTCGGTCGTGTCGGGGCTGCCGACGCACGAGTTCCTCTGGACGGCCACCGGCGGGGGCGTCAACCACGACCCCGCCGTCAGGCCGCGCCGCCAGGACCGCGAACCCCAGTTCCGCGAGAACGGCGCCTTCTACGTCATGCGCACCTCCGGCCTGCGCGAGCGCGGGCACCGCTTCTTCGGCGAGGTCGCCGTGCAGCCGGTGCCGCCGCAGCACGCCGTCGAGATCGACGACCCCGAGGACCTGGAGCTGGTCCGTGCGCTGGCCCCGTTCCTCGACGAGCCGGAGCCGATCGACGTCGACGCGGTCATCACCGACTTCGACGGCGTGCACACCGACGACCGCGCCTACGTCGACTCGGAGGGCCGGGAGATGGTGCTGGTCAGCCGCTCCGACGGGATGGGCGTGTCGCTGCTGAGGCGCTCAAGTGTGAAGGTGCTGGTGATGTCGACCGAGCGCAACCCGGTGGTGGCGGCCCGCGCCCGCAAGCTGGGCGTGCCCGTGCTGCAGGGGCTCGCCGACAAGCGCACCGTGCTGCGCGACTGGCTGAACATCGAGGGTCTCGACCCGGCCAGGGTCGCCTACGTCGGCAACGACGTCAACGACCTCGGCCCGATGGCCGAGGTCGGCTGGCCCGTCGCGACGCCCGACGCGCACCCGCGCGTGCGCGCCGCCGCCCGCGTGGTGCTGACCAGGCCCGGCGGGTCGGGCGCGGTGCGCGAGCTGTGCGACCGGGTCGTGGCCGCCCGCCCCGCGGCACCCGTCGCCGAGGCGAGAACCGAGCGCAGGCTCGGCCCGGTGGCGATCGGTGACGTGCCGGTCGGCGACGGCGAGCCCGTCTACGTGATCGGCGAGATCGGCATCAACCACAACGGCGACGTCGACCTCGCCCGCCGCCTCATCGACGTGGCCGCCGACGCGGGCTGCCAGGCGGTCAAGTTCCAGAAGCGCACCCCGGCGATCTGCGTGCCCGAGGAGCAGAAGGGCCAGATCCGGCAGACGCCGTGGGGCGAGATGACGTACCTGGAGTACAAGGAGCGGACCGAGTTCGGCCACGACGAGTACCGCCAGATCGCGAAATACTGCGACGAGCGAGGGCTGCACTGGTTCGCCTCCCCATGGGACGTGCCGTCGGTGGAGTTCCTGGAGGAGATGGACGTCCTGGCGCACAAGGTGGCCTCGGCGAGCGTCGCCGACCACGAGCTGCTGCGTGTCCTGGCCGCCACCGGCAAGCCGGTCATCCTGTCGACCGGCATGTCGACGCTGCCGGAGATCGACCGGGCCGTCGAGATCCTCGGCACCGAGAAGCTGATCATGATGCACGCGACGTCCACGTACCCGCTGCCTCCCGAGGAGGCGAACCTGCGCACGATCACCACGCTCAAGGAGCGCTACGGCGTGCCCGTCGGCTACTCCGGGCACGAGCGCGGGCTGCAGATCTCGCTGGCCGCCGTGACGCTCGGCGCGGTCTGCGTCGAGCGGCACATCACGCTCGACAGGACCATGTGGGGCTCCGACCACGCCGCCTCCCTGGAGCCGGCGGGCCTTGAGCACCTCGTACGCGACATCCGCATCATCGAGCAGGCCATGGGCGACGGCGTCAAGCGCGTCTTCCCCGGCGAGCAGGCCCCCAAGGCCCGCCTGCGCCGGGTGACCGTCTGACCGGTCCCCTCAGTGATCACTCTCTCCGTCATCGTGCCGGTGCGGGACGGCGAGCGTTTCATCGCCGACGCGCTCGCCTCGCTCCGCCGCAACGCCCGGCACGACTTCGAGTTCATCGTCGTGGACGACGGGTCCGAGGACGCCACGGGCGACATCGTGGAGGACTTCCTCCTCGATCTGCCCGGGCTGAGCCTGGTGCGCAACCGCGCTCCCCTCGGGCTGGCCGACGCGCGCAACACGGGGCTGTCGGCCGCGTCGGGCCGGTACGTCACGTATCTGGACGGCGACGACTGGCTGGCCCCCGGCTACCTGGCGCGGCTCGTCGAGGTGGTCGACGGGCTCGGGTGCGACTTCGTCCGCACCGACCACGTCCAGGTCGAGGGCCGCAAGCGGGTCGTGCACCGGGCCCCGCTGGCCACCCCGAGGGGCGCGGTGCTCGACGCGCGCGGCGCCATCATGCCCGCTGGGGTCCGGACCATGGTGGATTACCCGTACGCGTGGGCCGGGATCTACCGGCGCTCCCTGGGCGACCTGCTGCACTTCCCCGGCTCGCTGCACACCGCCGAGGACCGTCCGTGGATCTGGCGGCTGCACAGGGAGGCGGCCACGTTCGCGGTGGTGTCGCTGGCCGGCGTGTTCTACCGGCGCATGGTCTCCGGGTCGCTGACGCAGGTGGGCGACGAGCGCCAGCTGCACTTCTTCGACGCGTTCGAGCTGGTCTTCAAGGACGTGGAGCCGGAGTTCCTGCCCAAGGCGGTGCGGAACTTCTGCGCGCTGCTGGCCCACCACCTGGACATCGGCGACCGGTTCACGCCCGAGTTGCGCGCCCGCTTCGAGGAGCGCGGCGCGGGGATGGTGGGCGGGCTGCCCCCGGAACTGGTGGCGGAATCGGTGGCGGGGATGGCCCGCGACCGCGAGGCGCTGCTGCGCGCGCTGGTGCCCGGCCTGCCCCCCAGCCCGCCCTTCAGCCGGCACAGCCGGGTCCGACATGACCGGGAGGAGCCCCCGTGAAGGTCTTCTACGCCTCGACGTTGTTCGGGGCGATGTCGCTGGCCGCCGCCGTCGACGACGGCCGGTTCGGAACCGGCCGGCGTGTGCTCGTGGTGTCGAACAACGCGGCCGTGCCCGAGGTGGCGACGCCGCTCGACGGGGCGCCCGGCTTCGCGCCGCTGCGCGGCCGCTTCGACGAGGTCGTCTCGTGGAACGAGCTCATCGCCCCCTTGCATCCGTCCGACTGGCGGGCGCGGGTCGTCGAGGTGCCCATGATGGAGCGTCTGATCCGCTCCCGCTGGGGGCTGGACGGAGTCGAGGAGCTGGTGGTGGAGTCGATCGCGGTGCCGCCCGCCCGCACGATCGCGGGGCTGGTGCGCGACTGCCCGATCACCGTCTACTCCGACGGGCTGATGAGCTACGGCCCGACCCGCGACCCGCTGCCCGCCGAGATCTTCCGCCGCGTGGGGCGGCTGCTCCACCTGGACCTCGTGCCGGGGCTGACGCCGCTGCTGCTCAGCGAGTACGGCGTCGCGCCCGAGCTCCTGCCAGGCGAGCGCTTCCTGTCGGTGCTGGACGAGGTGGCCGCCGCCGCGCCCGGGCCGCCCGCCGGACAGGCGATGATCCTCGGCCAGTACCTGTCGGCGCTGGAGATCGTCACGCCGGAGGAGGAGGCCGCGCTGCACGAGACGATGCTGGCGGCGCTGGCCGCCCGCGGCTGCACCCACGTCGTGTTCAAACCGCACCCTGCCGCCGGGCGCCGGCACGCCAGGCTCCTGCGTGCCGCGGCCGGGCCTCTGGGGGTGGAGCTGTCAGTGGCCGCCGAGAGCGTGCCCGCCGAGGTGTGCTTCGCGGCGCTGCGGCCCGAGCTGGTCGTGGGCTGCTTCTCGACCGGGCTGGTGACCGCGCGGCGCTATTTCGGGCTGCGGGTCGCGTCGTACGGCACCGGCATGGTGCTGGAGCGGCTGACGCCGTACGAGAACAGCAACAGGGTCCCGGTCACGATCGTGGACGCGCTGCTGCCCCGGCTGTCGGCGGAGGGCGTGATCGAAGAGCCGCCCGCCGTGGACCTGCCCGGCCTCGTGCGTGCCGTGGGCTACTGCATGCAGGCAGGCACCTATCCGGAGCTGCGGCCGGACGCCATCACGTTCGACGCCCGCTACTTCAAGCGCAGGCGGCTCGAGGCGCTGGACCTGGTGGCCCCTCCCGCCAGGTCCGGCGCGCTGACCAGGCTGCGCAGGAAGCTCAGATCAACGATCTGAGCCCGGCTAGGACAGCGCTGCTAGGACAGGGCCTTCAGATAGCGGCGCATGCGGCGCTTGGCGCGGTAGCCCGCTCGCAACATCGTGGGATGGACCTCCACCCGCAGCCGGGCCCTGCGCCGGGCGGCGGCGTGCTCGGGCCCGTCCAGCAGCGACCGGGCGGGCGTGCCCGGCCGGTCGCTCACCAGCCCGGCCAGCAGCCCCGCCCAGGCGTCGCGCTCCGGCGGGTGGAAGTAGTTGGCCGCGCACCACTCGGCCGAGGCGGTGCGGAAGTCTCCCTTGGCCAGGTCGTCCAGCGTGCCCAGCAGGCCGCTGCCCTCGAACACCAGGTTGATCATCTCGGCGCTGACGCCGAAGTCGCTCAGCACCAGCGAGGGCACGCCCAGCGCGATCGCCTCCAGCGCCGCCGTCGAGCTCACCGTGACGAACCCGGCCGCCCGCGTGAGGTGGTCGTGCATCGGCCCGGCGGCGAAGGCGAGCCGCCCGGGCTCGCCCATCTCCCGCCACAACCGCTGGTAGTGGTGGCGCTCGTTGTGCGTCTGCCGCTCGTCCTCCAGGGCGCGCAGCTTGACCACCACGTCGAGCTCCGGCCGCCGCCCGGCGAGCTCGGCGAGCGCCAGCAGGACGCGCTCGCGCTCCTCGCGCGGGCGCGGCACCTTGGCCTGGGTGGCGAACACGATCCGGTTCCCGCCCTCGGCCACGGCATCGGGACGCAGGAAGGGCAGCCTGGCCAGGCCGAGCGCCCCTCCCCCGCCGAGCCGGCCGGCGATGTCGCGGAACTCGGCCACCTCCCGCTCGCTGTGCACCACGAACAGGTCGCAGCCGCTGCGGAACACCCACGCCTTCTCCGTGGCCGGCACCGAGATGCCCGGCAGCCCGCCGACGAACACGGGCCTCGGTCTCAGCCCCGCGAACACCTCGGAGACCAGCACGTCCACGACCGGGCCCGTGCAGGCGACGAGGATCACGTCGGGCTGCGTGCGCTCGGCCAGCCTGCGCACCGACCGCGCCGACAGCACCGGCGGCGCGTCTCCCCGGCCCGCCCGGCCCTCTGTCGAGCCGCTCACCGCCGCGGCGATCTGCTCGGGCGAGGGCGCGATCGGCGTGCGCACCACCGCCAGCTCCGTCACGCTCCCGGTGGGCAGGTCGCCGAGCAGGCAGGCCGCCCACTTCAGGTACGAGTCGGAGTCGGCAACCGCCAGCACTCTCACCCAGACACTCCAGTCAAATGCGAGCGCAGGGCAGGTTCCGCCCTGCTGGTCCACCAGTCATCGGGAACGTTCACGGGCTCGATGGCGACACCGCGCGGGCTGAGCAGCACCCGCAGCGAGGTGATCGCCGTCGAGGGGAGGCTGAGGACGCGCTGGCCCGCGTCCAGCCCGCGCAACGCCAGCTCGGCGGGCACGCCCGCGTCGTGCACGGTGATGCCGGGACGCTCCCGGATCAGGGCCACGTCCACCGGGTCCTCGCGGCGGTGCGGGTAGTAGGCGAGCGGTTCCCGCGCCGCCAGCTCGCTCAGCCAGCGCAGGTAGTGGTCGCGGTGCACGAGGCCGTTCCTGACGAGCGAGGTGCCGAGCACGATCGTGCGCTCGTCCGGCCCTTCCGCGCTGGGCGGCTGGGCTCGCAACCAGGCGAAGTCGTGGCGTACGAGGTCGACACCGGCACGGCGGACGGCGGCGGCGAGCTCGCCGCTCACGGGCAGCGCGGTGAAGACGGAGACCTCGCTCATGCGCAGCCGCAGCGCGGCGGCCAGGCCGAGCGCCGAGCGCGGCACGGTGGACCTGGCGCGGGCCCGCAGCAGCGGCCGCGAAGGCCCGGCGGCCAGCAGCTCCAGCAGCCGGAGCGTGGCCAGGCCGTCGTCGACGATGACGATGCGTCCCGAGGTGATGCCGGTGCCGGAGGTGAGCCAGCGCAGCTGGACCTTGCCGGAGAAGGCGTCGCCGACGGCGTGCAGTCGTCTCGGCATGTTCTCGCGCGGCTCGGCCAGTTCGAGCCCGTCGGGCAGCCCGAGAGCACGCAGCTCCCGTCGGGTCGCCGTCAGCGGGCGCAGCCCCGCCCGCGGCACGACGGCCGTGGCGGTCCCGAGGAGCCCGGCGTGGTGGGCCTCGACGGCGCACAGCATCTGGAGCGGTGACTCCACCCAGGCCGACGCCTGTTCGACCACTCCAGTCCTCCCAGCCGGGTGATGGCGCGTTCACGACCGCTTCAAGCTAGCCCGGCCGCCTTAAGCGGCCAGAAACGGTGCGTGAACAATGGAGACCATGAACTCGCTCATGCTCAACACGGACGGCGTGCAGATCCCGCAACTCGGCTTCGGCGTCTGGCAGGTGCCTGCCGGCGAGGCCGAGCAGGTGGTGACGACGGCGCTGGAGGCCGGCTACCGGCACATCGACACCGCCGCCGCCTACGAGAACGAGGAGGGCGTGGGGCGTGCCGTGCGCGCGTCCGGCCTGCGCCGCGAGAAGGTGTTCGTCACCACCAAGCTGCGCAACGCCGACCACGCCCGCACGGAGCAGGCCTTCGACGAGAGCCTGGCCCGGCTGGGGCTCGACTACGTCGATCTCTATCTCATCCACTGGCCGGTGCCGAAGCAGGACAAGTACGTACAGGCGTGGAAGGCGATCGAGAAGATCTACCGTGACGGGCGGGCCAGGGCCATCGGCGTGTCCAATTTCACCGTCGGCACGCTCACCCGGCTCATGAACGAGACCGACATCACACCCTCCATCAACCAGATCGAGCTCCACCCGTACTTCCAGCAGCGGGAGATGCGGGCCTTCCACGAGGCCAACGGCATCCTCACCGAGGCGTGGAGCCCGCTCGGCCAGGGCAAGGGGCTGCTCGAGGATCCGGCGCTCGCGGTGCTGGCGGACAAGCACGGCAAGACTCCCGCGCAGATCGTGCTCCGCTGGCACCTGCAGCTCGGCAACGTCGTCATTCCCAAGTCCGTGACGCCGTCGCGGATCGCCGAGAACGTCGACGTGTTCGACTTCATCCTCGATCCGGAGAGCATGGCCGCCGTCGGCGCGCTGAACAGGGGCCTTCGCATCGGAGGCGATCCTGACACGTTCAATTTGATCTGATGCGTCTAGCATCTTCCGCGTGCGGGACTTCACGTGGGGCATCGCGGCGACGGGCGTCATAGCGCGGACTCTGGGAGCGGCGATCGTGGCCGAGCCCGGGATGCGGGTGGGCGCCGTCGGCTCCAGGAATCTGCGGCGGGCGCAGGCCCTGGCGTCCGCGCTGGGCGCGGAGTCGGCGTACGGCTCCTATGAGCGGTTGTGCGCGGACCCTGCGGTGGACGCGATCTACGTGGCGACGCCGCATACCGAGCACCTGCGGGTCGCGCAGGCCGCCATCGCCGCGGGCAAGGCCGTGTTGTGCGAGAAGCCGCTGGCCGCGACCGTGGACGACGCGGAGAAGATGGTACGCCTGGCGCGCGAGGCGGGCGTGTTCCTGATGGAAGCCATGTGGATGCGGTTCAACCCGCTGATCCGCCTCATCGCCGCCGACGAGCGGTTCGGCGACATCCGGTCGGTGCAGGCCAGTTTCGGCTTCGCCATGCCGTACGATCCGGCGCACCGGCTGTGGGCCCCGGAGCTGGGCGGGGGCTCGCTGCTCGACCTGGGGGTCTACCCGTTCGGCCTGGCCCAGCTGCTTCTGGGCATGCCCACCGGCCTGCGCATGACGGGCTCCCTGGCGCCGAGCGGGGTTGACGCGGAGGCGGGCGGGGTGTTGCTCTATCCCGGCGGCAGGCGGGCTTTCGTGGAAACCTCCTTGCTGGGGAATTACCCGAACCAGGCCTGTGTTGTAGGTACGCGGATGCGGGCGGACATCCACGCGCCGTTCTGGGCGCCGGAGCGGATCGTCCTCACCGGGCCTTCCATGGAGCCGGAAGAGCATGTGCTCGATCCGGCCGACAACGGATACGCCGGTGAGCTCCGCGAGGTCCGCGCCGCCACGGCCGAGGGCAGGACCGAATCCCCGATCATGCCCCTTGACGAATCCCTTGCCATGTCAGGGCTTCTGGCCGACGCTCGCCGGCAACTCGCCTAGCTGGGCCTTTATGCAGTTGTAATCCTCTTGCCTCATGTATTACCTTGTGGGGCATCTTACGGCATACGTCCGGTTTGTCCGGCTATGTCTGACCATCGCACGATAGATCACAGGATCGTCCTGTGACCGCTGAATCCGCATCACGCGGAACCGGGGACCCAAGTCCTTTGGGGTGAATCGGCACTCCGGTGCCGTAGGGCAGCTTCCACGCCCGAACCCGTCAGCTAACCCGGTAAGCGGCATGGAAGCAAGGAGTTACCCCCTCGATGGCCACGTTCCGTCTTACCGCAATCCCCAAGCGAACCATCACCTGCGCCGCGCTCGGCGCCAGCGTCCTCGCCTCGGCCCTCGGCGTCAACGTCGCCGCGGCCAACGCCGACACCCCGCCCGCGGACAAGCCGGCCGCCGTCTCCCCGGTGACCGACTCCAAGAAGCGCGCGGTCAAGGAGACCACGGTCAACGTGACCGCCTCCCAGGTCCTGGACTTCGCCAAGTCCCAGGTCGGCACCTCCGAGAACGCCGCCGGCGGCGGCACCCCGTACCAGAAGTGGTACGCCGACTCGCAGCGCGCCGCCGAGACCATCGCCCGCGACGGCGGCAACCGGGCCGCGTACCTGAACGCCGCCTGGTGCTCGATGTTCGTCTCCTGGGTCGGCGAGCAGACCGGCGCCCGCCCGCAGATCGGCTGGGACGCCTACACCGTCACCCACGCCAAGTGGTTCGCCGCCAACGACCGCTTCGGCACCAAGGCCAAGCCCGGCGCCGTGGTGTTCTTCTCCTGGGACGGCGGCAAGAAGATCACCGACATCCAGCACGTCGGCTTCGTCGTGAAGGACAACGGCGACGGCACCATCTCCACGATCGAAGGCAACACCGGCAACGGCAAGGTCGAGGAGCGGACCCGTCCGAAGTCCCAGGTCGTCGGCTACGGCTACCCCGAGTACGCCGCCTGACCCCGATCACCGCGAGCGAGCGCGCGTCCCGTGCGGAACGCGCGCTCGCTCGCGTTTCCGCCCGGCCACCCGGGCGGCCGGCGGCCTAACCGTCCGCCGCCGCCCGCTGGATGGCGTGCAACTCGGCGTAGCGGCCCTGGCGGGCCATGAGCTCGCCGTGAGCGCCCTGCTCGGCGATCCGCCCGCCGTCCAGCACCACGATCAGGTCGGCCATGCGCACCGTCGGGAAGCGGTGGGTGATGAGCAGGGTGATGGCGGCGCGGTGGCGGCGGGCGGCCTGCGCGTACCGGGCGAAGACGGCGCTCTCGGCGGGAGCGTCCAGGGAGGCGGTCGGCTCGTCCAGCACGAGCAGCAGCGGCTCCTCCCGCATCGACGCGCGCGCCAGGGCCAGGCTCTGCCACTGCCCGCCGGACAGCGTCACGCCGCCCTCGAAGCTGTCGCCCAGCTCGGTGTCCAGGCCCCTGGGCAGATCGGACACCGCGTCCGCGGCGCCGGCCCGCGCCAGCGCCTGCTCCACGGCGGGGCGGTCGTCCATACGGGGCAGGTCGCCGATGCCGACGGTCTCGGCGGCGGTGAGCTCGAACGGCACCCAGTCCTGGAACACGGCGCTGATCCTGCGCCGCCAGCGCACGGCCGGAACGTCCCGCAGTGGGACGTCGTCCAGCAGGATCTCGCCGCCGGAGGGCTGGTAGAGGCCGCACAGCAGCTTGGCGAGGGTGGTCTTGCCCGAGCCGTGCGACCCGACCAGCGCGACGGTCGCGCCGGCGGGCAGGCTCAGGTCGATCCCGCGCAGCACCGGCCGGGTGGTGCCGGGGTAGGTGAACGTCACGTTCCGCAGCGTGATGCCCCGCGCGAAGCTCTCAGGCGGCTCGGCCCCGCGGGCGACGCGTTCGCAGCCGTGGTCACTCGTGGCCGCCCTCGTCCCGGCGCGGGGTGCGTCGTCGCCGGACTCCGCCAAGGCCGGGTCGTGGGTGCGGGCGTAGGCGCGGAGCCAGGCGAGCCGCGCGGCGGCGCGCAGGCCCGCGGCCACCGACCCGAGGTGGAAGACCAGCCGGGAGGCCTGGGTGACGAACTGCACCCCGACCGTGGCCACCAGGACCACGTCGCCCGCCGTGGCCCGTCCCTGGGCGGCCAGCCAGGCCGCGCAGCCGAGCGCCGACACGTACCCGGCCAGGAACGTGCCCGACCCCGCGAACGTGAGCAGCGCGGCCCGGACCCCGGCCCGCGACAACCCCGCCGACACCTCCTCCCACCGGTGCGCGGCCATCGCCTCCAGAGCGGGCGCGGCGCGGCTGATCCGGATCTCCTTGGCCGTCCTCGGCGTGGTGACGGACTCGGACAGGTGCCGCTCCAGCCGGGCCGTCTCGGCGGTGCGCCCGGTGGCCGCGTCGACGTGGCGGGCCGCGCGGCCGCGTACCAGCAGCGACGGCAGCACGGCGCCGCCCAGCAGCAGCGTCACCAGCGGATGCACGGCGGCCATCAGCACGACGCCGAGCCCGATCTGCACGGCGTGCTCGGCGACCAGCGCGAGCGCCCACACCGCGAAGTACAGCTGGCGGCTCTCGTCGCGCAACATCGCCAGCTTGTCCAGGTACGCGGGCCGCTCCAGGTGCTCGATGGTGGGCACGCCCGAGGTGAGGGTGAGAATCTCCTCCTGCACGGACAGGCCCATGCGTTCGGCCAGCTCCTCCATCAGCGCCAGCTCCGCGCGGCCGAGGGCCACACCGGCGGCCAGCGCGGCCCCGGCGGCCAGGCCCCACAGGGACGCCTGCGCGCCGTGGCCGGCGGTGGCGGCGTCGGTGAGCGCCCGCAGGAAGACGCCGACCAGGCCCTGGCTGACGGCGCCCAGGGCGAGGAAGGCGGCCAGGGTGAGGAAGGCCCGCCGGTCGGTGCGCCAGGCCAGGGTCAGCAGCGTACGGAGGGTCGCGGTCACCGGCCCGCCTCCGCGATCAGGGCGGTCTGGAGGCGGTGCCAGCGCGCGTAACGGCCGCCCAGAGCCAACAGTTCGGCATGACCGCCCTGCTCGGCCACGGCGCCGCCGTCGAGGACGACGATCCGGTCCGCCCGCCGTACGGTGGCGAACCGGTGCGAGATGAGCACCAGGGTGCGCCCGCGCGTGCGGTCCAGCAGCCGCTCGAACACCTCCTGCTCGGCCCGCGCGTCCAGGTGGGCGGTGGGCTCGTCGACGATCAGGATCCGCCGGCCCGCGTCGAGCGCGTACACGGCCCGGGCCAGCGCCACCTTCTGCCACTGCCCTCCGGACAGGTCACGGCCCCCGGTGAACGACCGCGACAGCGGCGTGTCCAGCCCGCCGGGAAGCACCTCCAGCAGGTCGAGCGCGTCGACCGCGGCCAGCGCGGCGAGCACGTCGGCGTCCGTCCCCGCGTACGCGGGCGCGCCCAGGCGGACGTTGTCGCGCAGCGGCAGCGGGTGGCGGGCGAAGTCCTGGAAGACCACGGCGGCGTTCCCGGCGGCGCTGACGGTGCCGCTCTGGGGGGTGTAGAGGCCGGTGAGCAGCTTGACCAGGGTGGTCTTGCCCGCGCCGTTCAGCCCGACCACGGCCAGCCGCTCCCCCGGCCGCACCCGCAGGTCGAGCTCCTTGAGCACCGGTTCCGCGCGGCCGGGGTAGGCGAACGTCACCTTGACCAGCCCGGGCCCCTCGCCGTCGCGGTCGGCAGGCCCGGCGATCGCCGGCGTGGCGCTGAGAGGGGGGTGGAGCAGGCGCAGGGTCGCCTCGTACGGCTTGCTCCCGTGGGCGATCTCGAACATCTGGTGGCCGCCCGCACCGTACGCGAAGACCAGCAGGGCCGCCAGCACGCTCTGCGCCAGGGCGGCGGCCCCCAGCGCGCCCGCGGCGGTCAGCCAGGCCAGCGTCCCGAACGTCGCGGCGGCCCCGGCCAGTTGCAGCCCCAGCACGGCCGCGTACCCGCGCACGACGGCGCGGCGCCCGCGCGCCTGCGGGGTCAGGAACTCGCGCATGACCGTCACGTAGCGGCCGATGAGGAAACCGTCCACGCCGAAGACGCGGATCTCCTTGGCTGCGCCGGGACCGCCGGTGAGCTCGGCCAGGTAGCCGGCCCGGCGCAGACGCATGACCTGCTCGGGGCTGTCGGCCAGCGACTCCGCACCGCCGGGGCCGACCAGCATCGCGGTGATGCGCCGGTTCTGCGCGATCGACAGGGCCAGCGCGACCGGGGCCATCCACCACACGTGCACGGCCAGCACCACGGCGCCGAGCAGGGCCGACGTCGCCCTGCTCGCCTCGCCGGCCAGCGCCACCGCCGCCGTGCCCGCCGTCCGCCCGCGGTGTCCGGTCAGCGCCAGCCGCACGTCGGCCTGCACCCGCGGGTGCTCCAGGCGCGCCAGCGGGGTGGCCGTCGCGGCGGCGCGCACCCTGGCGCGCAGCACGCCGTCGACGCGCCGGGCGGCGGCGGCTCCGGCCGGTTCGCGCAGCGCCGTGCAGAGTTCCTGCCCCAGCAGCACGAGCAGCAGCGCGATCACCTGCGCCGCGCCGCCGTGGTCGATCAGCAGGCCGAGCGGGATCGTGCTGAGCGGTCCGAGCACCGCCGCGCCCGCGCTGAGCACTCCCAGGGCGAGCAGACGGCGGTAGCCGGCCAGCGGCAGCAGCCGGGCGAGCCGGACCGCCCTCATACCAATCCAATGTGATCGCATTGATCTGCCATGCGCACGACCGTAACCCGGCTACACTGAACCGGTCAAACCGATGTGATCACATCGATAAGAGGGATGGCATGGCGCACCGGCGCACCCGTGGACCAGGAGCTCAGCACGAGGAGCGGCGCAGGCAGATCGCCGACGCCGTCCTCGCGATCGTCGCCGACCGCGGCCTCGCCGCCGTGTCGCTGAGCGAGGTGGCGGCCCAGGCCGGCATCTCGCCCGGCCGCGTCCAGCACTACTTCCCCGCCAAGCGCCAGCTCGTCGAGGCCGCCTTCGAGCGCGGCAACGAGCAGAGCAGCGCCCGCATCAGGCAGCGGGTCGGCCAGGACCTCGACGCGGCCGAGCCGCGCGTCGTGCTCGTCACCGTGCTCACCGAGCTCATCCCCCACGACCCCGCGACCGAGGCCCACATGCGCGTGCGGCAGTCCTTCCACGCGCTCGCGTTCGCCGAGGAGGGCATCGCGGCCCGGCTGCGGGTGCTGTACGACGGCTTCCACCGCCAGATGGCCGACCTCATCCGCGCCGACCAGAGGGCCGGGCGCATCGCCGCCGCCGTGGACGCCGGCCGGTCCGCGCCCGCCCTGGTGGCGCTGGCCGAAGGGCTGGCCGCGTACGTGCTCATCGACGTCGTCCCCGCGGGCGCGGCCCGCGAGCGTGTCCTGGCGGCCGTCGACGATCTCTATCGCACGACGCCGTCACGCTCCTGAGCGTGTCGGGTTTGCGGGAGCCGCGCGGTTACGGAGAGTATCCAACTGTGACGGAGTCGAGAGGTCCCGCCCCGGCGACGAGCACGAGAGAGACCCCCGGCCGGCCGGCCGGGGCGAGCGGGTGAGCAGAGGGCTGCGGTGGTTCGCCGACCGGCTCTTCCCTCCTGGCGCGAACCCGCACGACACCGTGCCCGCCCTGCTGGTCCTGCTGACCGTCGTGACCGGGATCGTGGACGCCGTCAGCTTTCTCGGCCTGCACGGCGTCTTCGCCGCCAACATGACGGGCAACATCGTCTTCGTGGGCTTCGCCCTGGCCGGGGAGGAGCGGCTGTCCCTGTGGGGGCCGCCGGCGGCCCTGCTGTCCTTCACGGCGGGCGCCTGGGCCACGGGACGAGCGACCGGGCGGGTGACGGACCAGAGCCGGGCGTTCGTCCTGCTCACCGCCGTGCACGCGCTGCTCGTGGCGGTCGCCCTGGTGACGGCCCAGCTGGCCGGATTCCGCGAGCCGCCGGCGCAGGCGGCGCTCATCGCGCTGCTCGCCGGCGGCATGGGCATACAGAGCGCGTCCGTACGCGAGCTGGCGGTGCCCGACATGAACACGAACGTTCTGACCACCACCCTCACCGCGCTCTTCGCCGAAGGCCCGGGGCGGGCGGCCCGGCGCCGGGCCGCCGGTATCGCCGCGATGTTCCTGGGGGCGCTGGGCGGTGCCGCGCTGCACGTCGCCGCCGGGCCCGTGCCCGCGCTGGCCGCGGCCACCGTCCTGCTCGCCGTCGTCGCCTTCGCGGCCCGCTAGGAGCTGTTTCTTAGATCTGCTGACCGATGGTGCCTACGTTGTCACGATAGGTGTATGGGTCGCGGTGACTTAACGAACGCCGAGTGGGAGCGGCTCGAACCGCTGCTGCCGGAGGGCGGCCAG
>NZ_JBQQCC010000015.1:0-287858 GCF_052245635.1 Nonomuraea sp. KM88
CGCGATACAGCAACGATCGACCCGCGCTGATCGCTGGCACAGCACCCTGCAGGACCACGTCAATGACACTGTCCGAAACATAATCCAGCAGGTCAGCATCATGATCAAAGCGAGCGCTCAAGATAACCATCGAGTCCACCTTCGCCACCGTCCGGCACCGCACCAAGGTCACCAAAGGGCCGGGCTCACGCGCTGCCGGCCTGGCGATGGCCTTCAAGCTCATCGAATCGGCCCAGGCTCGCTGGCGGGCGGTCAATGCCCCTCACCTGGTCGCCCTCGTCCGTGCGGGCGCCCGCTTCGAACGCGGGGTGCTGCTGGAACGTCACGAGAGCAAAGACGCCGCATGACCACTCCCGGCCGCTACGGCTACTGCGCGCTCTTCCTACGCGGCGCCAGCCACGAGGCCGCCATCGAGCTGACCGCCCGTGCCACCGGCGCGACACGCGATGGCTGCCTGCTGCGCGTCGGCACCATAGAGATCGAGGTCCGGCGCAACGACAACTACACACACGATGGAGCCGACTTCCCCACCTGGCCGATCAAGATGGACATCGAAAGCGGGAACGCCCCCAGCCACCAGGTCATCGACACGGTTTCCAAGATCCTCACCCACGCCTGGCAGGCAGGCCATGACGCAGTCGCTGCCTGCGACTACGAAGACGAACTACCCGACCTCGGCGGATACCCCCGCTACCGAGACTGACCACCCACCCGATCCACAAGTATTGACAATTGCTCGAGCGCACAACAAAAAGCGACACTGAAGGCAACACCGAACAACGCCCCCGCCCATGCACCCGCAACAGCGACCGCGACACCCCAAACGGACTCAACACCCGTCTCCTCGTCTTTGGCGGTACGTTCGCGCTGCCCCATCAGAGCAACCCCATCCCAGCCCGGTCGATCCGCTCAGCACCCCCTCTGCACCGGGCGGACGGACCGATATCGACACCCACCTCCGCGCCGCCTGTCAAGGCTGAGCCCCCGACCAGACATACGTGGGTGTGGTGTCGGGCCTCAGCAGGGACAACTACGGCGGGAGACGACGGGGGCTCGGCGATGAGGCCCGTCCACGCCTACCCTCCCGCCCTGGCGAGCTGGACCACCTGTTTCCCGGGCTCGCGCACCTGACGGTGAGCGGCCCCGACGCCTGCCCCGCGCCCACATCGCCCATCCACGCCATGCCACCCGCGCCGGATCAGAGGCGGCAACCGCCCACGTGCCCCTCCCTGACCGTTCGGCGGCCAACGTCCCTGACAGCGGCGCAATTGGTCTGGCCGAGGTTAGTGAACGACCACGTGGACGAGTGCGCACCAGGACTCTGTTGACGGCGGGCGGAGCCGCTGTCGTCGACCGCCTTGATAACCCTAGGCAGCGCCGGAGCCAGCAAGCTCGGTGGCCAGCAGGACTCCTCGCCTCACACTATGGACGCTCTGCCAGACGCCACCGGGAATCGTGTCCCCGCGCCTGGTCTGCCACAGCGCGAGTCGAGCGTCTCATCCGTCTCCCTTACCGGTACCACTGGCGTGTCGCGGGTGGCTGGCGAGTTTCTGGTTTGCTGAGCGGAGCATGTGACGGCTGTGCCACGCTGCTAGTTCGACAGCGAGCGCTGTCACACCCATCGTGGAGTGGCTGCAGCGACCGGCGCAGTAGGGACCGCTTGATGATCATTCTTAGGAGCTGACTGTGTCGGTGCCCGTCGTCTACTTCCGAGCAGTCGGTCGCGGAGAGCGTTGCTCTCGGGTCGTTGGGGAGGTGCCCCGTGGCGATCAGTGACTCAGACATCTCGAGCACATTGACCGCATACCTTGTGCAGCACCCGGACGAAGCCGCGCTGCTGTCTGAGCCGGTGCGACTGCTGTCTCAGGGAGGGGATTTCGCCTCGCGGCGGAATTTTCGGATGCACGTGACCGTCGGAGCGCTGCTGGTCCGCGGCGCCAAGATCCTGCTTGTCGAGCACCTTGCGTACGGGATCCCGCTGCAGCCCGGAGGCCACCTGGAGCCGACCGATACCACGCTGATCGACGCGTCAGTGCGCGAGTTGACGGAGGAGTGCGGTGTCGACCCCGGCCAGGTCTTCCTTGCGTCGCCGACCCCCGTCTATATCGAGTACGGCGCGGTTCCTGCCCGGCCGGCGAAGGATGAGCCGGATCACTACCACCTGGACATCGGGTACGCCTTTGTGACGGATGCGGACATGGGGCGCATCCAGGAGTCCGAAGTGAGCGGGGCCGCCTGGTACCCGCTCGCCGACGCCGAGCGCCTTGTCGGGCCCCGTATTGCGCGGGCGATCAGCGGCCCGGCTCGGATCGGTTGACCGGGCCCGTCGAACATATTCGGTCGGCACCAGAGCCGCTGTTCGCCACAGCAGTCGGCGTCGGTCGCGCTGTGGGTGCCCACTCACTCAAATGACGGTTTGACGCTCCGGTTCCGGCTCCGTTTGAGCTCGAAGAAGCCATCCGTCCCCGCAACCAGGACGAGGCCGTCCCAAAGACGTCCAGCAGCTTCACCGCGGGGAGCCGGTGTGATCACTGGGCCGAACAAGGCCGTGCCGGCGATGCGGAGAACGGGCGTCCCGACATCGAGGCCGACCTCGTTGAACGCCTCGTCGTGCGAGGCTTTGATGAGCTGATCGAACTCCGTGCTGGTGGCAGCTGCGGCCAGTGACTCGGGCAAGCCCGCTTCGGCCAGAGCTTCGGCGATGACGTTGGGATCGTCGCGACGTCTTTGGTTGTGAAGCCGACTGCCGATGGCGGTATACAGCGGTCCGAGGACGCCACGGGCCCTCGCCCCGAAGCGTGGACATCTTGAGTACCGGATGATGGAAATCCGGAGACAAGGAGTTCCACGTGGCGATGAAGTCGTATCCGCCGGAGTTCAAGGCGGACGCCGTCGCGTTGTACCTGTCTGATCCGGCGCGGACGTATGCGTCGGTGGCTCGGGACTTGGGCATCAACCGCGAAACGCTGCGTTTGTGGGTGAAGGAGGCCCGCGCGAACGGCACGGCCGGGGCCAAGAAGGCGGGCCCGGCGAAACGGCCGAAGGCTGGCCCGCTATCGTCCGACGATGTGCTGGAAGAGGAGAACAAGCAGCTCAAGGCCCGGATCCGGGAGCTGGAACTGGAGCGCGACATCCTGCGCCGGGCCGCGAAATATTTCGCGGGAGAGACGAACTGGTGAGCCGCTTCGCGTTCGTTGACGACCATCGGAGCGCCTTCGGCGTGAAGCGGCTGTGCCGGGTGTTGAAGGTGTCCCGCTCGGGCTTCTACCGATGGCTCAGGACCGCGCCGGCCCGGGCGGCGCGGGCTGCGGCCGATGCCGTGCCGGCCGAAGAGATCCGGCAGATCCACGAGGAGTTCGACGGCACCTACGGCAGTCCGCGCGTCACCGCCGAGCTGCGCGGCCGGGGCCGCCGGGTCAACCACAAGCGGGTCGCGCGGGTGATGCGCCACTCTGGCATCGTCGGGCTGCACCTGCGCAAGAAGGTGCGCACCACGGTGCCCGAGCCGTCGCATCAGAAGGTGCCGGACCTGATCGGGCGGGACTTCACCGCCGAGGCGCCGAACCAGCGCTATGCTGGCGACATCACCTACCTGCCCGTTGGTGAGGGCCGGTTCATGTATCTGGCGACCGTGCTGGACCTGGGCTCACGCCGGCTGGCGGGCTGGTCGATCGCCGACCACATGCGCACCGAGCTGGTGACCGACGCGCTGCGGGCCGCCGCCGCGACCCGCGACAGCCTGGCCGGAGCGATCTTCCACTCCGATCACGGAGCCCAGTACACCTCGGCTGAGTTCGCTGCCCTTTGTGCCGAGCTCGGAGTGCGCCAATCCATGGGAGCCGTCGGCACCAGCGCCGACAACGCCGCCGCGGAGGCGTTCAACGCCAGCCTCAAACGCGAGACGCTGCAGGGGGCCAAGCGCTGGTCCTCGGCGCGCGAGGCCCGCCTGGCCGTCTTCAAGTGGATCACCCGCTACAACACCCGAAGGAGACACTCCGCCCTCGGCTACCTCAGCCCGAATGACTACGAGCAGCAGACCGTCGATAGGGTGCTGCTCGCCGCATAACGACCGGTGTCCACACTTCGGGGTGAGCCCCCCCACGGCCAGCGTGCTCAGCGGCTGCCGCGCAGATGCGCACCGGACCCCATGCCTTCGTCATGAGGTCTCGGTATTCGTCGCTGAGTCCCTTGCCCTCGCGCTGGACGAGGTTCAGGTGGGCCAGTGACATGATCCGCCAGTCGGCGCGCACCGGCCGGACCCGCTCGACCTCCAGCAGCCAGCGCGAGGTGATCCACGCCCAGGGGCACAGCGGATCGAACCAGAATGGGACCTCCTCGCGGTCCGACTGTTCATCGATCATCATGGTGAGCAACCGTCCTCCTCGGGGCCCTCCCCCACCGGCGGATTAGATGTCGAACAATCCGCCTTGGGCGGGCATGTTGCATTTGGCTGTGCGGCCCGCGATTTTCACGAGGGCCGCGAGATCGCTGATCTGAGCATCCTCGTTCGCGGCGTTGATGAGCCGGATGAACACCCGCGCGGTGACATCGACGTCGGCGTAGGCCCGGTGCCGATCCGCTGGCTGCTTGATGGAGAAGTGCGCCAGCAGCGTGTCAAGTTTGTGGTTCGGCAGGCCCGGGACGACGTGCTTGGCGAACGGGATCGTGTCCAGGAGGTCAATGCGGGCCAGCGCTGGGCAGTGCTCACGCTGGTTGTGGATGAGGTTGGCCTCGGTGGCGGCATGTTGAGCCACCAGCAGATACTGCTTACCCGCGGCGAATCGCAGATCCAGTGCGCTCAGCGCTTCGGCTGGACTAGGTGCCTGCCTGACCTGCTCGGGCGTCAAGCCGGTTTGGGCCGTAACAGCCGGCGTCACCGGGGCGAACGCGGGCGGCCGGATGAGAGAGACGAACGGCCTGCCCGCCGTCGTCCAGGCGCCTTGCTCGTAGCGCAGGGCGAGAGCGGCGACCTCGATGGGCTGGGCCGGGTAGCCCTTGGGGGTCGTCGCCTCGAAGTCGATGACCACGAACGTCGTCGCCAGGAAGGCGGGGTCGTCTGTCAAGCCGCCCATGTATCCACCGTTCTCGCGGGTTCCGTGGCGTTTCCGGCTCGCGCCCGCCGCATCGAGACGAGCATGCCTTCATGCCGGCCGCTGTGTGCCGTCATTGACCGATGAGGCGGGCGACGGCCTCCGTGGCGGCGTGCAGGTCCGGCGCGTTCGAGAGGTGCTCGCCCGTCCAGGTCTCGCTCAGGGACCGGTACAGATCCGACATCACTGGCAGAAACTCGGGCGGGAGTGGCGGCGGCTGCGGCCATCGGCTTCTGGGTACGCCCTCGGCGATCAGCTTGCTCACCGGCACTTCGAGTCCGTTGTCCACGTACCAGTTCCGCAGGATCTGCTTGCCGCAGTGCACTCCGTTGTACATCAGACGACTCTCGTCGGGTGTGCCGGGACTGTCGGCCAGCACGATGCGCGCGTTGCTCGACACCAGGTACTCGAGCTTGCCGTCGCAGTGGCTCAGCCCGAGCCTACGCGCGTGGCCGGTCAGTACCTTGTTGACCTTGATGGTGGTGTCGCGCATGGTCTGGAACTGTTCGTCGCTCAGGCTGGCGAGACGCTGGGCCTTGGGCCCGCCGATGAATCGATTGACGTCTTCCAGCATCGTTGCGTACTCGATGAGGGGACGCTGCAGCTTGTCCCCGACCTTGGGGCGGCCCAGGAGCCCGATCTTGGCCGGTTGCAGTGTGCCCGTTGCAAGCCGGCGGTGCACGGAGCTGCCCTGCGGGAGCTCGTTGCGGAAGAGGACCTGCACGGGAATGAGGTAGCTTCCGGCGTCCGGGGTGAACGGCTCGTTCGGGTCCGGGACACGCGCGAGATCGAACTCGATCTGGTTCGGGGCGATGAATCGGCGGAAGTGGGTGGGCACGCCCGCCGCCTCCAGCATCGTGAAGTTGAAGACGGCCATCCGGCAGATCGCCTCGCCTTTCCCGGCAATCTCGTCCGGCATCCTGCCGTAATGGAACACCGTGTACGTGTCGATGTACTCGAAGATTGCGAGACCCTCCCCCGTGGGCGTGGGGGGTTCGACGATCTTCAGGTTCTTGGTCGAGTGGAGGACGGGCATCAGGTTCTCCTCGTGCGATGGCGTCACGTCGTCATCCGGCAGGATCTGCTGATCGTGCGGTTATCGGCGCCGCAGCCACGGAAGCGAAGCGGTGTGCGGCGCCTTCGTCGGTGGGGATCAGGTGGCCATCAACCACCGCGATCACGTACATGTCGGCTGCGCGTGCGGCGGTGATGCCGTCGGGAGCGTCATCGACGGCGAGGCAGCGGTCCGGCGGAGTGCCGAGGCGTCGAGCAGCCTCGAGGTACAGGTCAGGGTCTGGCTTGCCACGTCTGACGTCTTCTCGCGCGACGACGGCTGCGAACTCGTCCGTCAAGCCCATAGCGTCGAGCCCGGGATAGACGAGAAGTCGGCTGGCGCCCGATGCCACGGCACAGGGCAATCCAGCATGGCGTGCGGCGTGCAGGAGCGAGACGACGCACGAGTTGGGGGTGATGCTGTGCACGGTGGCGATCAGGTGAGCGCGGCTATGCCGGATGATCTCGTCCCGGGACAACTGTCGGCCGCCCGGTAGCGCGGCAAGCAGGTCGTCGATGGACAGGCCGACGTGCCGGACGTACCAGTCGTGGTTCAGGCCGACGCCGTGTGGCCGCAGCGCCGCTCGCAGCGCGTGCTCGTGAATGGGCGTCGTGTTGGCGAGGGTTCCGTCGAAGTCGAAGACGAGGGCGTCGACGTCGTCGGGTATCGCGGGCGCGCAGCAGCTGCTCGCTGAAGCCGTTACTGGGCACGTTGAGGGGCGGGAAGCCTCGTTCATGCCATCGCCGATCCCTCGCGGTGGCCGCAGCACAGGCATCGGCCTCCCGAGCCCTGCCACGGCTCGCGCAAGCAGCCCAGACTGGTCCCGGCGTCGTGGATCCATGCCCGGATCTGCTCGGCAGCCTCGTACTCGTCCACGGTGCGCCGGTCCACGACGCGGTAGCGTGCCGGGTCGGTGGCGGGGAGCCGTTCGTAGAGTGCGCGTGCCTCCCGCATGAAGGTGGCTTGCTCGGTCGTGAAGAGACGCCCGTCGCGCCGCTGCGCGCGTTCAATAGCCTCGCGGGCGTCGTCCGTGACGAGGATCGTGAGGTCGGGCAGGGGCCGGTAGCAGGTCGCGAACGCCAGCAGGGCGGTTGCCGTCTCCAGAGCGGCGTCCGGGTCCGCGGGGTGCAACTGCAGAGCCTGGCAGACCGCCGTGGTGTCGATGCTGCGGCCCTCGATGAGGGTACGCCCGCTGGACAGTTCGGGAATGATCGTGTCCAGGTCATACCGCTTGATGGCCAGCAGGATCAAAGCCTCGGCCAGGGGAGTGCCCCCGCGCAGAAATGGGTCCCCTGTGCTGGCCTTTCGCAGGGCGCGGAGCAGGGCTTTACCCAGTCCTGGATGCCCGCTTGCCCGCTGGGAGAACGCCTCCATCATCAGCGGCCCGCCGTTGAGGGCCTCGACGGCGCGGGCGGTCAGGTACGTCTTGCCTACTCCGGTGACGCCCTCGACGGAGATCAGTGGGCCTCGCGTGCAGAGGGTGGTCGTCATGCGGCGGGTCCGTTTTGAGGTGAGGGCAGGGCGTAGCAGGAGCGGGGTTCTGGGGCGTCGGTCACGTGGTCCATGCGGCGGCCTCCTTGGCGATGGTGGCGGCGTAGCGGTCGAGTGTGGTCTCGGTGTCGCGTTCGGTGAGGATGATGGCGAGTGTGTGGTCGAGGATCTGGGCGGCGCCGTGGCAAGGCTGGCCGCGGTCGGTGAACATGGGCCGGGCATCGCAGGGGACGAGTCGAAAGCTGCCGGTGGAGTTCGGCACTCCCCGCTGTGCGAGGTGTTCGGCGAATGCCCGGGGGTTCGGCAGGTCGATGTGAAGCAGCGGGGCGAAGCCGTTCCACTTCTCACGCGTTGCTGGTGCGAGGGCGACCAGGCCCGATGCCTGCTCCAGGGCGTGCAGCAGGTAGCGGGTCTGTGCGCGGCGCAGTTCGACCAGGCTTGGGAGGCGCCGGAGGTTGGCCAGGGCGATCGCGGCGAGCGGGGGAGCGAGGCGGGAGTTGGTTGTCAGGCGGCTCATTGGGGCCTCTCCAGGGGGAGCCGGCTGCCAGTGGCTGCGGAACGCGGCCGCGTGCTCTGCAATGTCGCGGCGGGAGGTGAGTAGGCAGCCGCCCTCACCACTCCAGAGAACCTTGCCGTCCTTCATACTGAAGCAGCCGACGGTGCCGATCGTCCCGGCCCGCTGCCCGTCGCGCGTGGTGCCGGCGGCCTGCGCGGCGTCCTCGATGATGGCGAGTCCGTGTTCGGAGGCGAACGCTGCCAGCGCTGCCGGGTCTCCCATCCGGCCCCACAGGTGCACCGGGATGATCGCCCGGGTCCGCGAGGTGACCTTGCGGGCGGCGTCGTCGTAGTCCAGGTCCAGGGTGGCCGGGTCACTGTCGACGAACACCGGCGTTGCCCCGAGGACGTTGAGAGGTGCCACGGTCATGACGACGGTCAGTGCCGGCACGAGGACTTCGTCGCCCGCACCGATGCCGCAGGCGGACAGCGCGGCGTGCAGGGCCGCGGTGCCGGAGGCGACCGCGACGGCGTGCGGGACGCCGAACACCTCGGCCAGGTCCCGCTCCAGTTGTCCGGCGACGGGGCCGCCGCTCGGGTCGGGCATCTGCCCGAGCACGACGGCGAGCTGATCGGCGAGTAGCTGCTTATCGGGGATCGGAGGGAGCGTCATCGGACGGCCTCCGCGTTCAGCAGCTGCGGCATGTCCAGCACGAGCGGCCACATGTTCACGCAGTCCCGGCTGAACAGCGAGCAGTTCGTACACGCGGGCCGGACGGCGAAGAGCGTGCGCGCGTCGGCGTCACGGATGTTGCGCCGCCGCTCGGGCGGGGTGGCGGCGATCCGGCGGTCGGAGGGGCAGTCCCAGACCGAGCCGTCGGGCTGGATGAAGAACAGGCGGGCACCGCCGAAGCAGTCGGGCACAAGCCCGCTCTCCTGCGTGGAGATCGCGGCGACGAAGCGCCGTGCGTAGGAGGGATCCGGTAGCGCCAGTCCGCTCGTTTCGTTGTAGAGACGAGCGAGCTGTTCTGCCACGGCCGGTACGTCTTCACGGCGGTGGGTCAGTTCCGTGAAGAGCTTGTGATCGGGCGTCAGGGAGATCGGCTGGGGAACGTAGTAGTCCACGCCGAGCCGGCCGGCCAGGTGGGCCATGTCGGTGATCTCCTGCGGGCGTTCCCGCATCACCACGGTGTAGATCCCCACCCGCGGCGCGTGCCGGTCGCCCCGGGCGTCCAGCAGGGCACGGACACCGGCCAGAACATCGTCGTAGCCGAAGCGCCCAGAACGCGAGGGGCGCAGCCGATCATTGGTGTGCGCGTCCACACTGTCCAGAGAGACCGAAACGCCGTCGACGCCGAGCGCGATGAGCCGCTGGGTCACCGGCGGGCGAGTGAGCGGGATCCCGTTGGTGGCGATCACGACCTGACAACCGGCTTCCTTGACGAGTTCGATCAACGCCAGCGTGGGAGGCCAGTCCAACGGTTCACCGCCGGCGATGACCACCCGCTCGATCGGCGAGCCGGCCAAGGTCCGGGCGAACGCTTTGAGCGCCAGGGGCGGCAGGTCGGCGCGCGACAGATGCGACAGGACACCGATCTCGGTGGGCGGCGCCTGTTTATGATCTTCGATCGTGCCGAAGTAGCAGTGGGGGCAGGCGAACGCGCAGGGCGAGCGAAGGCCCCAGAGCAGAGTCGCATCACGCGGCACGGTTGGCCTCCCGCTGCTTCATGAGCTTCCGTACGACCGCGCCCACCGCGTCGGCGACAGCGTGGGCGGGCTGTCCGGCGGTGTCGATCACGGTGTAGCGGTCGGCTCGGCGGTGGCCAGCCCGGCGTAGAGGATGTCGGCCTGCTCGATCACGCGCAGGTCCCGTGGCGCCAGCGTCCGTCCGATCCGGTCGGCGAAGCGCCGCATGCACACTGCCCGGTCGCCGGTCAGTAGGACGGTGGCGTCGGGCTGGGGCCGCCACCGCGACATGGTCGAGAGCACGTGCCGTGCGACGTGCGCGGGCTCGGCTTCCGGTACGTGCTCGCAGAGGATCGCGGCCTGGTAGACGGCGACGGTGTCGACGCCGCGGTCCTCGATGACCACCGTGGGCGTAATCGGGTGGACGGCAAGGCGTTCGACTTCGCGGATCTTCAGTGCGAGCAGGGCCAGCGTCTCCGCGACTGGGTGTCCGGTGCGCAGACATACGTCGTCTTCCCCGGACAGGGCGGAGATCACGTCTCCGGTCAGGGTGTTGCCGGGCTGGTCGGTGAGTTCGTCCAGCAGCAAGGCAGCGCTGGCCGAGATAGGTGGCGAGTGCGCGGGCCGTGGTGGTCTTCCCGACGCCGTTGATGCCCTCGATGGTCACCCATAGCGGCCGGCGGGGAGCGAGCTCACGGCGAGGCGCCGGGACAGCGGCCGTATTCATGCGGGCCTCCGGCAGACGTACAGCAGCTCGGTCGCGCTCGTCGGCACGGACACCGCCGCGATCGTGTCCAGCAGCGCCCTGGGGGTGCGCTCGGCCAGGTCGCGGTACCAGCTGGCCGCACCTTGCCCGTACCGTTCGATGAGTTCGCTGGCCACCACATCCGGTTCGGGAGGCAGCAGGCCCATCACGTCCTCAACGACCAGGCCCGCATCACCGACGACCTGCTCCACCTCCTCTCGCGACCACTCGTAGACATGGACGCGGTACTGCAGAGGCCGCGGCGGCGGGCCGAACGCCTGCGGTGTGGACAGGAACAGTAGCCCGCCGGGCGCGAGTGCCTGGGCTGCCCTGCGCAGGCTGCGCGCACCGAGTTCGAAGGGCAGATGCTCCAGCGCCGAGGTGTACAGCGCCACGTCGAAGGCGGGCAACTCCGGCCAGAGCTCGGCCACATCGCATTCGACGAGTTCCACCGGGAAGAGCTCTCCGTACGTCTCACGCAGGAACGTCATCCGTTCCCGGGCTTCATCCAGGTTGGCGTGGCTGATGTCCAGCCCGACGTACCGTTCGATCTGCGGCGCGTAGCGATGCAGCAACGGCAGAGCCAGCCCGCGACCGCAGCACACGTCCAGCACCTTCACGCCAGGCGCGCACCGCTCGGCGACGATGAGGTGCTGCATCAGGTTCATCAGCCCCGACGCCTTGGCCTCTCCGCGATACAGTGCCGCGTAGAAGTCATCCATCTGGTTGGTGCTGTACGGGCCGATCACGGGAGTCCCGGGCCGGGTGCAGAACTGCTCGGGAAGCTGATCAGTGCTCGTGCTCATCGTTGCTCTCCCAGGGGAAGATCACCCACCCGTGGGCGATCGTGCCGATGTAGGTGACGGCGGCCTTCGCCGGGAGGCGGCCGGTCCAGTTGTTCTCGTTCATCACGCACACCGCGCTCCGAACCCGGCTGGCGCCTGCGCCGGCGACCAGTCGCGTCGTGGTTGTGAGGGTGTGCCCGGTGCCGGCAACGTCGTCCACGATCAGGACGTCCCGGCCGGTGAGGTTGCCGAGCGAGGCTGGATTGACAGTCATGGGCTGCGGGGTCTTCGCGGCGTTGGTGCTGTCGTTCGTGGTGTGGGTCACCTCCACCGTGCGGACATCCCGCAGCCCGAGCTGGTGGGAGAGGCAGACTGCCGGAACGGCGCCACCACGCAGGACCGCTACCAGGGTCTGGGGTGTGCCGTCCGCCCTGACCGCCTCGGCGATCCAGCGGACCAGCTCTTCCATGCGAGGCCAGAGCAGGTGGGTGATGCCGGATGGCGCCACCGCCGAAGGGCTGATCGTCATCATGGTGCCCCTCGTCGGCCGGCGGTGGTGAGGGTGAGGAACTGCTGGGACAGCAGTGGATCGGTCTTGAACCGGCCGCTGGCCTGCACGGTGGACGTGCGGGCCGTCTCCATCCGGACGCCACGCATGCTCATGCACAGGTGCACGCCGTGCACCGTGACGGCCACGTCCTCGTGGCCGATGGCTGCGATCACGGCGTCGGCGAGCTGGCGGGTGAAGCGCTCTTGCATCTGGAGCCGCCCGGCGTGACGCTGCGCGATCCGGCCGAACTTCGACAGGCCCAGGACAGTGCCGTGAGCGAGGTAGCCGACGTGCGCGTCTAGCTTCATCGGCAGCATGTGGTGCTCGCATAGGGACCACACGTTCAGCCCTCCGACCACGACCAGCTGGTCGCTGGCGTGAGTCTCGGTGAAGCATGTCGCCATGGCCGAGGGGTCCGGTGACAGGAAGTCGCGCCACCAGGCCGCGACGCGGGCAGGCGTGTCGAGCAGGCCGGCGCGGCCGGGGTCCTCTCCCAACGCGATGAGAAGTTCGCGAACCAGCATGGTCACGTACGGTGTGTCTATCTCCGGGCCTGGTACGTCATCGGCTGGCTGTGAGACGGCTCGGCCGGGACGCGCCGTATCAAGAGGCCGTGCGGCATCCGTGGTCATGTTCCTTCCTCGCTTCCAAAGGCTGGGCCAGGAGGTACGGAGCGGTGGCTGTCATCGGCCACGTTCGTCACCCCACAGCAGGACGTGCAGGCGAAGCGACAGCGACCAGCCGCGGGATATGACCGCCTCGGCGAGCAGCTGGGCGCGGCCCAGATTGTGGCCGGTGGTGATGCCTTCAGGCATCACCCACACCTGCTTCATCGCGAAGCGCTCGGCAAGCTCGGCGATCTCGTCCAGGTCGGCTATGTCGCGGGTGACGAATTTGAACACGGCCTGCCCGCTGGCCGACAACGCCTCCAGGGCGGCGGCCTTGATACGCATGTCGGCCGTAAGGCCGGAGTTGGCGAGTTTGGGGGAGACGTTGAAGCGCAGCCCGTCCGTCAGCAGAGCCGGATCGGGGACAACAGTGCCGTTGGTTTCGATCTCCAAGCGGCGGTCGGCCTGCAGCAGCGGCTCAGCCAGCGCAGGCAGGTGGTGCTGCTGCAGGAGGGGCTCTCCGCCGGTGATGACGATCAGTGGCACCGGGTGGTCCAGTGCCCACGCGACCAGGTCGGTGACCAAGACGCGGTCGCTCTGCTGCCGTAGGTCGAAGCGCGTGGTGTCCCACGTGTACGGCGTGTCGCACCACGTGCATGACAGGTTGCAGCGGGACAGGCGGATGAACAGCGCCGGCTGACCGATGCTGGGCCCCTCGCCTTGAAGCGTCGGGCCGAAGCGCTCGGCGATCAGGAGCGCCGGAGCGCGGGACGGGGTGGACACCGTTGCGGCGATCATCTGGCGTTTCCGACCGTGCAACGCGCCCACGTCTTCGGGGTCTCGCTCACGGTGACGGCGACCAGTCGCCCTGCGATGACCGGCTGCACGTTGTCGAGGAACCACCTGACCAGGTGGAGGGCCAACCGCTCCGAGGTCGGGTCGACGTCGAGGGCCTCGTTCAGGTCGCGATGGTCGAAGTGCTCAGCGAGGTAGGCGCTGAACGGTGACAGATCGCCGAAGTCGGTGACGAATCCTGGGCCAACGAGCTCGTCGGCGGTGAGCTCGACGGTTACCCGGTAGCTGTGACCGTGCAGGCGGGCGCATTTGTGCCCGTCAGGTAGCCCGTTCAAGCGGTGAGACGCCTCGAAGGTGAAGGTCTTGCCGATGGTCAGGCCGACGCTGTCTGGGCCTCGCGGATCATGGTGCGGTCCAACGTGGGTGAGGGAGGGACGGGGCGTTGTCATCGTGGTCTCTCCGTTCTGCTGCTGGCCGTCACGACGGATAGCGACGTGAGGCGGCTCGTGCGGCGGGGCGGCTTGTGGCCGCGGGGACGTGGTGCTTGTGGGCGGCGCAGGACGGGCCCGCGCATTGAGGGAGGGACGATAAGCGGGCGAGCCGGAGCAGGATGGGCAGGATGGGAGCGGTCCACCACAATGCGGCGGCGGCGAGGATCATCAGGGGTGGTCCGGCCGGGCCGTAGGTGTCGCGATACTCACGTTCCCTGTGCCAGTACGCCCGCTGTCGCGCGCGGCAGCCCCGGCACATCCGTGAAGGGTCGCCCTCGGCGAGCAGGGCCCTGGAAACCAAGGTCGGGCGGATGCCCAGCAAGGTCAGAGGGCCCCACGCCAGGCCGATCCACTGGATAACGGTCATGACGCCACCCGGCGCTTCCGCTTGTCGTGGCGGTAGTGGAGGTGACAGCCCACCAGGTGGTTCCACACGAGGAGGGCTTTGAGGTGCGGGCCTCTGCCGGTCTCCAGGCGGTTCCCTTCTCTGCTCCACCGCGTCACAACGCCCTCGCGGCCTTCGTGGAGCAGCGTGTATGCGTCGCAGCACGAGGACTCTTGCACCCACACGAAGACATCCGATCTGGGAATGTACGGTTCCCACTTGAGTTGCACGTAGATCACATCCGGGTGACGCGGCGGCCGGACACGGAGACCGGGTGAGGTCCGGCCAACCGCCGCGCCTGCTAACGGGCCCCGTGATCAGAGGGTGTCGAACCGTCTGCCCCAGGGCGTTCGGAGGACCGGTGTCAGAGGACCGTGCCGAGCTTGCGCCAGTCGTCGCCGGGCCTTCGAATGTCGCCCGGGTGCTCTAGGTCACGCACCGCGTAGTCGTCGCCGTCCCCGATCACGGCGTACTCCAGGCCCGTGCCTTTGACCAGCTCGAACCTGTCGTCGTCCACGTCGATGTCGTGCAGGTCCACCCTGGCCGGCGACTGAGCCCTCCCGCCGGGCCTTCTCTGGCCGATGACCGCACCCAGCCTGCGGAAGTCGTCGCCGGCCCTGCGGATCTCGACGGCCGGGAGGCTCTTGTCGCGGACGGCGTAGTCGTCGCCGTCCGCGATCGCCGCGTGTTCCAGACCCGTGCCTTCGAGCTGCGCGAACGTGGCTTCTTCCACGTCCATCGCATACAGGTCAGGCTCGAACAGTCTCTGCGTGCTGACCATGGGGTCTCCCTCGGGTTGTTGCTTCGTTGTTGCCGGGCGCCGGCCCCGGCCTGGATCCCCCGACCCGCCGAAGCCGCACGCGACGACGGGCCGGGGAGGCTTCATGGGTGACGGCTGGTCATGTCGTGGATGATCGCCATCTGGTTGCTCAACTCCGCCATGAGTGCGACAGGGTTCCCGCGCTCCAACCGTGGTCGCAGCCCGGCGGTCAACATCTCCACCGAGAGCTGCCAAGACGGCACGGCCCGCCAGATCCAACCGGTTGAGAAGACTTCGTAGAAGATCGTCCACTGCGGGTAGGTGAGGCGGAGTACTGCGAGCTGACGGTCACGCATGTCCAGCTCAAGCCATGCCTCGATCACGGTCGAGGCCATCTCACGCTCCGCCGGCGAACAGAAACGGACCGCTCGGCTTGCGTTGGTCGCGGATGACCGGCCGCGAGCTTAGGTAGGCAGCAGAACTCGCGTGGCTGAACCGCGCGTGCCTACCCTTCCCCACCGCAACGGGCGAGAGGATGAGCCTCGCCGTGGCGCGCAGACCACCGCAGGCTGGACCGCATCGAGAGAGGCTTCGACTGTCCCGAGCCGTCAAAGAGGAAGAAGTTTCTGTGTCCGGGTGCACAGATTCATCACAACGCTGAGTAACAGAGCGCGAACAGGTGGCGTTGGGGGACACTGGGGGACGCGAGCGTGTCACCTTCCCCTGATGAGGTGCGACGGCATGACCGACGAGACTGGCCTGCCAGCCTGGGCCGAACGCATCCGACACGAGCGTCGGCAGCGCGGCTGGTCTCAGAAGCAAGTGGCCGTCCACCTGTTCAAAGCCGCCGGTGACGAGATCGCTTTGGCAGAATTCGCGTCGGTCCTGCGGAGGGTTAAACGGCACGAAGCGGGCAAGGGACGTCCTCGTGATCCGTATCCCCTTCTGTACTGCCGCGCATTCAAGATCCCAGAGGCTAAGCTGTTTGAGCGTCCGGCATTGCCGGAGGCCATGACCGATGAAAGCGCCGACGACGACGCGAACTCGGTCTCCTCACCCTCCCTGCCTTGGCTCTGGGAAGCAGGACCGACAGCCGATGCGATCTACGACATCACCAAGAGCGACCTCATGCTGAACCGTCGCGAAGCGGTCAAGGCGTTGGCCATCACGGCAGGGCTCCCGCTCGTCGATCCGGTACAACGCTGGCTCGCGCCCCCGCCTCCAGTGCCCTCCCCGTCGGTGTACAGCGGACGGATCGGATTGGACGAGGTCGCCCAGCTGGAGCAGGCGGCGAACGTCTTTCGCACGTGGGATGACCAGCACGGCGGCGGGCTCGCCCGCAAGGCGGTGATCGGGCAGCTCAACGAGGTGGCCGACCTGCTACGCGACAGCCACCCCCACGAGGTGAGCGTGCGCCTGTTCCACGTGATGGCGCAGCTTGCGAAGATCGCCGCCACCATGTCATGGGACTGCGGCATGCAGACCGCGGCGCAGAAGTACTACGTCATGTCCCTGCAGGCGTCCACGCCCGGCCAGGACAAGCCGTTCGGCGCGAGCGTCCTGGCGTCCATGGCCCGGCAGCTGCTGTATCTCGATCAACCGCAGGACGCGCTGGAGCTGATCCGGCTCGCCATGGACGGAGTCAGGTCCACGGCCACACCTCGACTCCGCGCGATGCTGCACACCCGAGAGGCGTGGTCGTACGCCAAGATGGGCCGAGCCGAGTCCTTCAAGCGCGCCACGGGCAACGCCGAGGAAGCATTCAGCGCGATCGGTTCCTGCGACCCCGATCCGGACTGGATCACGTACTTCGACGCCGCCGAGCTGGCCGGGGTGACCGGCGGGCGATACCTGGAGCTGGCCCACCGCGATAGCCGGTTCGCGGGCGACGCCCTCGATCACATTCGACGAGCGGTGGCGCTCCGGCAACGTTCAAGCATGCGCAGCCTCGCGCTCGATCAGGTGGGACTCGCCTACGCTCACCTCATCAGCGGCGACCTTGACGAGGCCGTGACCGTGGGCAACGCCGCAGCCGACAGCGCCGGGCAAGTCCAGTCCGACAGAGTCAGAGTGCAGCTACGCGAGTTCTATCTTGAGATCGAGACCCGGAAAGATCCCGTCGTGGCTCCTCTTCAGCAGCACATCCGCGAGACGCTGGCACGCTAGGCACCGGCACCTAGGAAGGACTCGATGATGCGTATCGGCGTGACCGGCCACATGAACCTGACTCCGGCGGCGGCCCGCCTCGTCGCCGACGCGCTCCGCGCGCACCTTGCCTCGTTCACCGGCGAACTCGTGGGTGTGTCCTGCATCGCTCGTGGTGCGGACAGTCTGTTCGCTGACGCGGTGCTCGCGGCCGGCGGATCGCTGGAGGTGGTGCTGCCATCGCGTGATTACCGGCAGGCCAAGGTGAAGCCGGATCATGCCGAACAGTTCGACCGGCTCATGGAGGCGGCGAAGACCGTCCGTCTCATGGACTTCGACCACGCCAACCGGCAGGCGTACGAGGCCGCCAACGAGGCAGTACTGTCAACGGTCGATGAGCTGGTGGCCGTATGGGACGGACAGCCCGGTACCGGCACGGGCGGGACCGCCGAGGTCGTGAACGAGGCCCGGGAACGCGGCCTCCCCGTGACCATCATCTGGCCCGAGGGCTCCGCAAGAGGGTAGACGCCATAGAGATCAAGCTTGAGATTTAAGCCTGACCAGCCGTCGTATGAGGCCTCAGCACCGACACCGCTGCCCGCCGCTACGGCACGATGGAGCCTCGCCGTTCCTGGAAAAAGCCTTCCGCCGTCAGCATCGCCCGGCACGGCCACGGGCGCGTGGTCTTCCACCTGGCCCAATACTGGCCCTGGCAACGCGCCTGGACCAACGCCTTCCACGCGACCCACCGCCCGTCACCGGCCCACCGCGGCCTGACCCGCCCAAAAGCCCAGATCACTGCTCCGCTAGACGACCCTGCCCGGTCACCCGCGCCCCTCCAGCGCCCACCTCTGCCCTGACCGTCCCCGGGACAGGCAGTGACCGAGCACGGCAGGTCCCTCATACCCCGGAACCTTGCCTCTACCTGTGTGAACGGTCCTCATCGAGGAATTGGACCAACAAACTGATCACGGGAAATCAAGCTGTGGATCCAGGCTGAGGCATCGAGCGCAGCGAACTCCGGCGTCCTTGAATGGGCGGGGTTATGCGAGCGAAACGCAAACGAGATGCGCTCTCGACGAGCAGAACCGCCGAATTCGCTCGCAAAACCAGTTTGCTCTCATATGATGTTCATCACCCGGAAGGCGTCATACGTCCGTACGCGGGGTGCAAGAAAGTTACTGCGGTCGGGGCGAGGGGGTACGCCGTGGATCCTTGGCAACCATTGCAGGCCGAGGACCCAAGCGAATGCGGTGGATTCCGGCTCACACACTTTCTTGGGCGTGGCGGCTTCGGTGCGGTCTTTCTGGGATTCCGGCCTGACGTTCTGGGAGCCGCGGCTGTCAAGATCTTCAAATCGGACTTCACCTCCTCCTCGACCTGGCTGGCTCGATTCCGGCGAGAGATCGAAGCCGTCCGAGACATGGGCGGCGTCCACACAGCCGGGCTGCTGGACGCTGGCGCAGACGACGATCCACCGTGGATCGCCACCCGTTACGTCCAGGCACCCTCGCTGTACACGTTGATCCGCAAGTGCGGTCCGGTCGATTCGATCGGCGGATGGTGGCTGGCCGCAGGGCTTGCCGAGGCGCTGACCGAGATCCACGCGAAGGGCATCGTCCACCGCGACCTGAAGCCGCAGAATATTCTCATCGGTACGGAAGGCCTGCATGTTATCGACTTCGGCATCTCCCGGTATCTGGGGGAGACCGGCGTCACCACGGCAGGCACACCCTTCTTCGGTTCCCGGCAGTTCGCCGCCGTGGAGCAACTGATTGACCCCCGTGATGCCGACGAGCGGACAGATATCTTTGCGCTGGGTGGTGTCCTGGTGTACGCGCTCACGGGCCGTCCGCCGTTCGTCGAGGTGACGGATGGCCAGCGCCGTCAGGGATGGTCACCTGATCTGGACCTGATGCCGGACGAGCTTTACGAGATGACCGAGGCGTGTCTCGCGTTCAATCCGGAGAACAGGATGCGCTGCTCCGCAGTGCTCACGGAGGCGGTGGACAGGCTCACAGATTTCGCCGTCCCACTGGTCGCCGAGACAGGACCGCCTCTGCCCAATGCCCATCGTGCCCTCGTAGACCTATGGGCCTCTGCGGTGCTGCCCGAGCCTCCCGGGTTGCCGACGAACGGCGGGGTGCGGCTGGATACGAGTAGTACCTCTGGCCCGGACGGTGGGGTTCTTGTCTCCAGCGGCTCTGGTATGGGTTCCGGCTCTGGCGGGGGGCGAGCCCGGCAGAGCTATGACAGCGACTGGCTACAGCGATGGCATGGTACGGCAAAGCGCCGCCGTGGTGAATACGGAGGCTGAGCAGGTTTGGAACGGTCGTGATGTTGGCGGTGGAGAAAACCATTACAGGTCAAAGGCCAGGTGAATCGATGGGTAACGGTACGGCCTTCGGCGAACAGCGGTTTGCCTCAGGGATGACCGTGCTGGTCCGTGGTGAGGAGTGGCTGGTCACCGAGGCCCACGAGCTGCCCGGACCAGACGACGCCGCTCCAGTTACCCGCCTGGTCGTGACCGGAACCTCCCCGCTCGTCCGCGACCAGAGCGCGATCTTCTACCATGCGAACGGACTCGACAGGATCGAGCCGCTACTGCCCGAGCACACCCGCCTCGTCAAGGATTCCACGGAGGGCTTCCGCCGTTCGCGTCTGTTCATCGAGGCGCTGCTGCGCAAGACGCCGCTCCCGCAGGGAGAACAGAGGCTGGCCACTGTCGGTTCCCACCTAGCGGACGACCTGCTCTACCAGCGGATGCCGTCGAAACGTGCCTTCGCCAGCCTGCGTCCTCGCCTCCTCATCGCAGACGCGGTCGGGCTCGGCAAGACCCTGGAGATCGGTCTGCTCCTCTCCGAACTGATCCGCCGCGGCCGCGGGGACCGGATCCTGGTGGTGACCCCGCGGCACATCCTGGAGCAGTTCCAACACGAGCTGTGGACGCGCTTTGCGATCCCGCTGGTCGCGCTGGACTCTGCGGGGATCGCGCGGATGCAACAGCGCCTGCCGGCCGGTCGCAACCCCTTCGACTACTACAAACGGGTGATCGCCTCGATTGACACACTCAAGAGTGCCCGCTACCGCGAGCAGTTACGTGGCGTTGAGTGGGACGCCGTCGTCATGGATGAGTCACACAAGCTGATCAGCAAGACCTCACGAAACAACCAGCTTGCCCGGGTGCTCGCTCCGACCACACACGCGTTCATCTTGGCCTCGGCCACCCCGCATAACGGTGATGACGAATCGTTCAACGAGCTCATCAGTCTGATCGACCCGACGGCGATCGTGGATGTTAAGCAGCGCGCGACACGTGAGCAGCTTGAGCATCTCTACGTCCGGCGGCACAAGATGAGCCCAGACGTCGCGGCGCAGATTGGCGCGGAGTGGGCGAAACGCGCCGAGCCGATGTTCGTGGATTGCCCGGCGACCAAGGCCGAGGAATCGGTCCTCGATGAGCTGTACGGAACCTGGATCAGCCCCCCGGTTGGGCGGACTGCTCCACTCACCGGGCAGGGCAGCCAGCTCTTCCCGATCACGCTGCTCAAGGCGTTCCTCTCCTCGCACGAGGCGCTGCTCGCCACCATCGATGAGCGGATCAAGGAAGTCAGGAAGCGGATCGAGAAGGACCCGAAATGTACCGGCCAGTACCTCCTCGAATGTGAGGCACTCACAAGATTACAGACCCTTGCCGAGGTGGTCAGAGCCGAGGCGGCAGCGGAGGGCAGACCCGATCCCGCGAAGCTGACCGCGCTGGTGAAGGAGCTGAAGGAGATTAGAGTCGGCCCGAAGTCGCCGACGCGGGTAGTGATCTTTTCCGAGCGGAAGGCCACCATCGACTGGCTGTACGAGGTGCTGCCCAGCAAGCTGGGCTTCGAGCAGCCTGCCTCGGTGGGCAAGGAGAAGGGTGTCACCGGCCCGATCCGCATCCTGCACGGTGGACAGTCCGACGACGCCCAGCAGCGCATTGTGAAGGACTTCGCCCTGGAGGACAGCGATGTGCGCGTCCTGCTGACCAGCGACATCGCAGCAGAAGGCGTGAACCTGCACCGCCAGTGCCACAACCTCGTCCACTACGACATCCCGTGGTCTCTGATCACGATTGAGCAGCGCAACGGTCGGATCGACCGGTACGGCCAGCGGGTCTCACCGCAGATCCGGGTGCTGATCCACCGGTCGGCCGATCCGGCGCATGAGGCCGACGAGACCGTCTCGAAGGCGCTGACGAGGAAAGAGGACGCCGCGCACCGCACGCTCGGTGAGGCCGGTGCGCTGATGGGCTTCCGCGACGAAGAACGCGAGGCCGAGAGCATCAAGAAGGCTTATCTGGCCGGTCGGGACATCGATGAGGTCGTGCCCGACGAGCCGGAAGATGAAGACGACATCTTCCTCGCCGCGGCCCGGCCCGCCGCGGCGGACGCGGGCGTCGCGGCGACACTTTCCGAGGACGAGGTGCTGCGGCAGCCACGGCTCTTCCCCTCCATGAAGGAGTTTGTGAAGGACGCCTTCACCGAGGCGTACGGCGACCCAGCCGCAGCCGTCGGGCTGACCTGGCTGAACCACGCCGACTATCCGGACACCTTTGAGTTCGAGCTGAATCGGGACACCTGCCGGTTGTCCGATCTGCAGCGCCGCCTCAGCGCGCTACCCCAGTCGTATCTCGACGAGCGCCAAGTGCTCATGAAGATGACGTTGACGTTTTCCGCAAGCGTCGCCCAGCGTCGGCTAGAACTCGCCCGGAAGAACAGCGGTGAGAAGCCCAAGCGCAAAGGCGCGGCGACCAAAGAGCAGAAGGCGCAGGAGTCTGGATGGCCAGACATCTCCTATCTCACCGATCAGCATCCAGTGATCGAGTGGCTCGTCGACAAGGTGCTCGCAAGCAATGCGGTGGAGAACGCCGGGACTCACAGGCAGACTGCGCCGGTCATCGCAGGCGACGTTCCCGAGCCGGTCTTCCTCGTCAACGGCCGCTATTCCAACCGGCAAGGTAAGCCAACCGTCATGGCATGGATGGCGTTCCGGGCACTGCCGACCGGATTCGTCCTCGATCCCCGGGAATTCGTCCAGGTGCTGCACGACGCGCACGTCAACGGTGAGATGCATCTGCGCGATGTCGGTGACCTCACTGCGCTCCAGGGATGGGTGCCCGCTGCGATCGAAGCCGCCCGGACTGAGATGCGCCGGCGGCGCACCGCCGAAGAGGACCGCTTGATGGCGCCTCTGCAGGAGTACGCGGAACGACTTGCGGTGTGGGAGAAGGAAAATGCGGTGCGGTTCGAGCAGTTAACGCTCACCGGGGTGCGCACACGGGCGGAGAAGCGGGTCAGGAAGACCGCGACGGCGGTCAAGGAACTGATCGAGGAGCTTGCCACCGACGGTGAGCCGATGCTCCGGCTGGTCGCAGTACTCGTCCCTGTTCAGAAGGGGGAGTAGAAACGCCATGACGTTCAAGTCGATCGTCAACCAGGGCGAGTACATCTCCTCGCACTACCTGGCCGCCCTACTCAAGAACGACCTGGAGGGTCTCCGCAGGCGCTGGCGCCAAGCCGAGAAGAGCGGGGCGGAGAGTTCTGCTCCCGGCCCGTTCAGTTCGGCGCAGGGCCTCAAAGGGTTCGGCAAGCGGTTCTTCGAGCACCGTACCCGGATCAGCGAGCGGCTCGGAGAGAATCCGAGCTTCGACGCGCTGCGCGACCCGTTGGTCATCGAACAGGCCCGAGAGTTGAATGACGAGATCCTCCGGGCCCTGTGCTTCGCCGCGCCGGACGGTGACCCTGAAGGCTGGCTACGCCGGACGGACCTGGACCTGGTCTTCCTCGATAAGCCACGTCAGGTACCGGTAGCACTAGCGGTGACCGGCCTGTCCGGGCTCGAACTCGTCGTGCTCGACGCCACCTGGGCCACCGACCCGGAGGGGATCCTCGACAAGGACGGCGGATGCCGCCTTCTCACTCCCATCGTGCTCGACGGTAGCGAGGAGATCGACCACGCGGGCAAGGCCGTCGAGTTCCTCTTCGGCTGCGAAGAAGAGCCCCGCTACGTACTGCTGCTCGCGGGGAATGTCGTCCTTCTTGCCGACAGTAAGGCATGGCCGAGTGGATACTTGGCGGTTGACTTGAGCCAGGCGCTGCATGCCATGGACGATAGGCCGGGCGGGGAGCTGGAAACGGTTGCCGCGTTGTTCGGCGCGGAGTCCCTGATTACTTATGACGGGCACAGCGCTCTTGCCGACCTCGTTGGTAATGGGCGTAAGCACGCGGTCAGTGTCTCCAAGGAACTGCGCGAAGCACTGCGCCATTCGGTAGAACTGATCGCGCAGGAGATCCTCGACCGGGTCCGGGAGCAGGGGGCCGACCACGAGGACCTCGGCGACGACCTTGCCGGACGGCTCACCGAGCAGTCACTGCGGTATCTCTACCGGATCCTCTTCCTGTTGTACGCCGAGGCCCGCCCTGAGTTGGGCATCCTGCCGAGCAAGAGCGAGGCGTACAAGGAGGGGTACGGCCTGGCGCGGCTCGGCGAGACCGTCAGCTACGACCTGCCGGAAGAGGCCGAGCAGGGGCTCTACCTCCACGACTCCCTGTCGCTGCTCTTTTCCCTCGTCGACCAGGGGTACCAGCCGCCCACTGCGACGGAGCCGGTCCTCGACGAGGACGGGAACGAGATCGCTCTCGGCCGCGAGGGCATCCGCTTCGAGGCGTTGAAGTCCACCCTGTTCGATCCTCGCAGCACAGCGCTCTTCGGAGAGAGCATCCGGGTTGGAGAGAAGGTAGTGGACACTCGGCTCCGGAACAAGTGCTTGTGGCGGGTGCTTAACATGCTCATGCTCAGTCCAGAGTCCCGGCGGGGTAGAAAGAACGGCCAGCGCGGGTTCATCTCCTATGCTCAACTCGGCATCAATCAGCTCGGCGCCGTCTACGAAGGGCTGATGTCCTACACGGGGTTCTTCGCTCCTAAGGATGTTAACGAGGTCGCCCAGACGGTGAAGACAGCGGGCCGCACCGGAGCCGGAGAGGAAAAGGAGAAGCCGGACCCGTCGAAGGGCACCTGGATTGTCCCGACCGAGGAGTCGAGCCGGTACGCCAAGTACATCGTCAAGCGCCCCGATCCTGTCACCGGTGAGCCGAAACCGATCGTCCATGACAAGGGCTCGTTCGTCTACCGGCTCTCCGGCCGGGAGCGTCAGCGATCGGCCTCCTACTACACGCCCGAAGTCCTTACTGAGTGCACTGTGCGGCATGCCCTGGAGGAACTGCTAACCGAGGCGACCGATCCGCGGGACATCCTCGACGTCACTATCTGCGAGCCGGCGCTGGGTTCGGGAGCGTTCCTCAACGAGGCCATCAACCAGCTAGCCGACCGCTACATGCGGCTCGCGCAAGATAGGCAGAGCGTCAAATTGCTGCCCGAGGAACTGGCGCGGGAGAAGCAGAAGGTCAAGGCCTATATCGCGCTGCACAATTGCTACGGAGTCGACCTCAACGCCACCGCCGTAGAGCTCGCCGAAGTCTCGATCTGGCTCAACGTCATGCACCAGGGCCTCGAAGCGCCATGGTTCGGTCTGCACCTGCGGCCAGGCAACTCGCTGATCGGCGCCCGCCGTGCCGTCTACCACATCGACCAGCTCAAGAGCGGCGACTGGCGGACAACCCCACCCCTCGACCGGGCGCTCACCTGCGACCTGACCGACGAGGATGACCCCAACCAGGTGATCGACCGGCTCGCCGAGGGTGAAGTCCACCACTTCTTACTACCGGCGGAGGGCTGGGGCGCGATAGTCGACGCGGACCAAACCAAGGAACTCACAACGGACGAGCGGGACAAGCTGAGGGAGTGGCGGAGGAGCATCCGGCGCTCCATCAGCGACTCGGCAACACAGAGACGACTGACCGCTCTGGCCCAGCGGGTGGAGCGCCTCTGGGAGCTTACCCGCAAGCGCATCGCCGCCTCGGAGAACGAGATCCGGCGGCGGATCCCCATTTGGGGGCTCAGACCCGAGGACCGTCCGTTGCCCGCACCGGCCTCCGGAACGGTGACCCGCGACGAGATCGTCAGAGCGCTGTATGAGGACTGGGAGTCGCCGTACAACCGGCTGAAGACCGTGATGGACGCTTGGTGCGCCCTTTGGTTTTGGCCGGTCGGCCAAAACCTGGACGTCGCACCGCCGACGCTCGGCCAGTGGCTCGACTTCTGCGAGGCCGTCCTCGGCGTCCAGCCGGAGAAGGCCAAGCCGCGAGGGAAGAAGGGCAACGCGCATATCGATGACATATATGGGTTGTTCGCCCCGGATCCCAGGTTCGCTGCTCGGGCAGAGGAAGATGCCCACGACCGGTTCATTGCCCGGTGCAAGCCCATCACGGAGGTCGCCGTCGACGATCGATTCGCGTGGTGGACGGTCCTACACGAGATCGCCAAGCGCGAAGGCTTCTTCCATTGGGAACTCGAGTTCGCTCAGGTCTTCGCCAAAGGCGGCTTCGACCTCCAAGTGGGGAATCCCCCGTGGGTCCGACCCACCTGGGACGACAAGCTGTCTCTCGCTGAATATGAACCGTGGTTCATGTTGGAGAAGAAGATTCCCGAGGACGAGCTGACGCGGATACGGGCTGAAGTTCTGTGCAATCAGTACGTGGTCGACGGATATCTCTTGGATCTGAATTCTTGGGCTGGCCTGAACGCCCATCTGGGATCAAACGTCGAACATCCCGTCCTCGCCGGTGTTCAGACAAATCTGTACACGAACTTCATGGACCAGACATGGCGAAACAGTAGTGCGCGAGGAACAGTTGGCCTGATTCATCCTGAATCGCATTTTGTTGATCCGGATGCGGAAGCGCTCAGGGCTGCAGCATATGCACGTCTCCGTCGTCATTTCCATTTCCGAAACGAGCTGCAGCTTTTTGAAGAGATTATGCATACTCGCGAGTATGGCATCCATGTATATGGACCCCCTCGGAAGATTGAGTTCACCAATCTGAGCTGGATTTTCAGGCCGGATACGATAGACGCGTCATTGTCCCACAATGGAGACGGAAATCCTCCTGGAATCCAACTTCCCGGCGGAGGATGGGACACGAACCCGCACGCTTTACGAGTCGTGCGCGTCGACGAGGGCGTGCTCGCCGACTGGGCGCTCCTGGCTGACCCGGCTGGTACTCCTCCTTCTCAGGCGAGTCTGCTCAGACCACTCACTGCGCTAGACAACGACACCCTGAGATCCCTGGCTGACTCGCCTGTGCGCTTAGGCGACTTCAACTTTTGGTGGACCACAGGACTTCACGAGAAGGGAGCGAAGAAATCCGGGTTGATCGAGTGGAGGCCTGAGAGGCCTGAATCCCTGTCGGAGGTCGTTCTTCAAGGAACCCTCTTCACGGTGGCGACTCCTTTCTCCGCCGATATGAAAACTTCGGCGACGAAGGGAAAGGACATCGAGGGGCGGGATCTGGAGAATATGCCCGAACGGGTCGTGCCGAGGACTGGGTATCAGCGCAAGAGGTCTTGCAGCCGCGAGAGATTCGATCTGGCGTTGTGGGTCGATAAGGATGGAGACGCGGTTTTTGGCCCCAGCGAGTGGCGGGTGGTGTGGAGAAGAATGGTGGATCCGTCCATGCAGCGGACGCTCCATGCCGCCCTTATTCCGCCGGGTCCGGCGCACACCGACGGAACATGCAGCCTGGCCCTGTCAGACAAGCGTCACACTGCTGTTCTGGCTGGGTTGTTCGCCAGCCTGCCGTTTGACTATGTGATAAAAGTCCGAGGGAAAATGAACGTTTTCGCAGATACGTTCAAGGTCTTCCCCGCGCCGCTTGACGGTCCTCTCGTCTCGCCCCTGCTCCTGCGTGCGCTCAGACTCAACTGCCTGACCGAGGACTTCGCTCCTCTCTGGGAGGATTTGTTTGACGCCGGATGGCTCCGTGACCGATGGGCCGGAGGGCACAACAAGAGGGTTCTCATCCAAGGCGTGGAAGAGAAGTGGACGGCTGGCACGCCGCTCCGCACCGAATTCGATCGCCGCATGGCCCTTGTCGAGATCGACGCTCTTGCCGCTCTCATTCTCGGAATCCCTGCAGACGGCCTGATCGGTTGGTATCGGTCGCAGTTCGGGGTGCTGCGCAAGTTCGAGTGGGAGACCTTCTTCGCGCCCGATGGTCACAAGATCTGCGCCAACAAGGACAACCTCGGTATGCGGCAGACCGAGGAAGAGAAGAAGATCGCTCAGGCGTGGCTGAAGGCTCAAAAGAATAATGATGATTTCGAGCTTCCGGAGGGCTGGGTACGACCTGAAAGGGAGAAAGAGATGACCCGGGCTTACAAGGAGTTCCAGCGCCGCCTGGAGGCGGGCGAGTATTCCGAGGCGGCCGAGCTGTGATCCCCTCACTCGCGGTCGAGGACCTCAAGAATAGCCTCGTTCAGTATCTGACTACTTCATTCGCACTCGCCGACGACGATGTCCGCAGCGAGCTGGAGCGGTTCCTCAAAGACGATAAGAACGGCGTGTTCCGCGGGCCGTACCTGAGGGTGAGAGCCGGCTTCAAGCCCGCCACGGGCGCCTATGCGAAGGCTCTCGACTGGTGCCCGGAAGTGTTCGCGCCGTTCCTGCATCAGGAGCGGGCATGGACGCGGCTCTCCTCCAAGGGGCAGGTGCCCAGGCCGACGATCGTGACGACCGGAACCGGGTCCGGTAAGACGGAGTCGTTCCTCATCCCGATCATCGACCACTGCGTGCGCATGCGCGACCGGAAGGGCGTCAAGGCCCTGCTGCTCTACCCGATGAACGCGCTCGCCGATGACCAGGCCCGCCGGATAAGCGACTTGCTCAACCGCGACGCCCGACTCGCCGAGGTTACCGCCGGCATCTACATTGGCGGCCGCCCCGGCGGACAAGTGAAGCAGGGCGGGAGCGACTCCGGTGATGAGAACCCCGGTGAATTTGCCCGGGACTATGGCTCGTCGAACCTCCCCAGCCACGAATCGGTCCGGCTGCTGCACGACCGGGAGGAAATCCGGGCCAACCCACCGGACATCCTGCTCACCAACTACAAGATGCTGGACCTACTCCTGCAGCGAGTTCCGGATCTCGTCCTGTGGCGAAACCACACACTTCAGTACGTCGTGCTCGACGAATTCCACACCTACGACGGCGCCCAGGGAACTGACGTGGCGATGCTGCTGCGCCGCCTGGGCGCGGCAACCGGGATGAACGAACCGGGCCGACCCCTGGGTCGGATCACGCCGGTGGCCACCTCCGCGACGCTCGCCAGCGAGCACGCGGCGGACGTCGGTTTCGCCGAGCAAGCGGCCGAGAGCGACCGAAACAAGCTGCTAAGGTTCGCGACGAGCGTGTTCGGGACGACATTCGAAGAGAACTCGCTGATCGGCGAGGAGCGGCTGACCCCGGCGGAGTTTAGTCCCGATATCGACTTCGAGCTCCCGTTCCCTACACCGGACGAACTGGCGAGGGTGGCCGACCCGCTCGGCAGCGAACGGGACCTCAATGAGATCGCCATGCTGACGGTCGGAGTCGGCACGGGCGACCCGGTGGAACTGGGGAACAGGCTCCGCAGCCACATCCTGGTGAAGGCGCTGCTGGAGTCGGCGTCTGACGCCCCAATGACCGTTGAGCAGATTGCCAAGCCATTCGCAGTGCACGGCGGGGGACCGGCGTGGGCGGCACGGCGCGACGGCACACCCAAGCCATCCTTCGGCCCCGCGCTGTCGCGGCTCCTCGCCCTGGTCTCCAAGGCACAGAAGCCCGATGGCTCGCCGCTGCTAAAGGTCGAGGCTCAGCTCTGGGTACGCGAGATCACCCGGGTGATCCGCGCGGCGACCCCCGAGGCCCACTTCCGCTGGTTCGACGATGACGGCCCGACCGGTGACAGCAAACCCAACCGGCTAAACCTCGCGGTCTACCGGTCGGGCGAGCGCGACGCCGCGGCCGAGGACAGCGACGCCGACACGGACATTGAGGCTCTTCCCCCCGCTCCGCTCCGCTGCCATCTCCCCGCTGTGTACTGCCGCAACTGCGGGAGGTCCGGATGGGCGGCGCTCTCTAAGGACGCGGCCATGGACTGGCAGGAGCTCAAGACCCGGCCGCTGGAGATCTACCGCGCGGCGGCTCGGCGCGAGGGCAAGGTGCGGTGGATGCTCCGCGCCTCCGCGCACGAGCCGCACGTCCTCCACCTCGACGCCGAGGGCCGTCGATTAGAACGTAACCCGAATAGTCGGACCGTTCCGGTCATCACCGAGGAGGGGCCGATCAAAAAGGGCGGCGACACCTGTCCGTCCTGCGGCCTAGACGACGGAATGCGCTTTTTGGGCGCCGGCACGGCGACGCTTGCGTCGGTGACGACCACGCAGCTCTTCTCCGAACGACACCTGGGAGGGCAGGAACGCAAACTCCTGGCTTTCACGGACTCGGTGCAGGACGCCACTCACCGGGCCGGGTTTATCGCGCATCGGTCATTCTCGTTCACCTTCCGCGGGCTGTTGACCGCCGCCCTTTCAGCCTCGGGGACAACGGCCGTACACGAGTTGGCGCTGGACGCGGCCGAGTCCGTGGTGAAGGAGCACGCGAACGTCGGCATGACCGAACGGCTCGCCTCGCTGATTCCGCCGGACCTGCGGCGACTGCCCGAGATGTTGCGCTTGCTGGAGGGCACTCCGGTACAGGCGGCGATGGACATGCTCCAGGACCGGCTCATTTTCGCCACCCAGTTGGAGTTCGGTCTGCGGTCCCGGCTCGGTCGTACGCTGGAGTTGACCCGTACGGCAGCAGCTGGAGTGGACATTCCAGACCCGGACGCGCTGGGTGCGCTGCTGCGAGAGGCGCACGGCCATATCCCGGGCAGGGTGACGCTGCAGGACGATCCGGAGGCCTATCTCATTTACGCGCGTGGTCTGCTGGAACGGCTTCGGATTAGGGGCGGGCTCTACCATCCGTGGCTGCGCAGATACATCGAGCAGTCCGGGACGCGGCGCTGGCCGATCTGGGGCGGCCGGGAGACCGGCATGCCCGCCTTCCCCCGAGGGGTCGCCGCACCCCTCTTCTTCGTTGACGGAGGGCATAGCGCGACCGGATTCGACACGCTCGCGAAGCGGCAGACCGCCACGTGGCTGACCGACTGGGCGCAGCGGACGGTCGCGGGCAGTGCCGAGGAAGCGGCACAGCTGAACCGGCGGGCACTGCGCATCCTCGCGTCGCAGGAAATTGTCGACGAGTACCGGACCGAGAACGGCGGGACCGTGTACGCGCTAGCCCCTCGGCGGGTCCTGGTGCACCCGCTGATCGGCGCGGATGCTGACGAGGTAGTCGCCGAATGCGGCGTGCGCTGCCGAACGTGCACCTGGCAGCAGACCATCCCTCTCGGCAAACTGGATGCATGTGTGGGCATGCCGTGCCTGCGGTTCCGCTGTGACGGTAGATTCGAAGCCGACCCGCGGCCCGAGGCGCGTGACGACTTCTATCGCCGGCTATACCACCGCGACCGTCCGGGCAACGTGTTCACGGCAGAACACACCGGGGCGCTGTCGCGGCGGGACCGTGAGCGAGTCGAGAAGGCATTCAAGGACCGGCCTCACCCGTACGACCCGAATGTGCTGGCCTGTACGCCCACGCTGGAGTTGGGCATCGACATCGGCGATCTGTCGGCGGTGCTGCTAACGTCGGTGCCGCCTGGCCCGGCGCAGTACGCCCAGCGGATCGGCCGCGCAGGCCGTGCCACCGGCAATGCGCTGGTGACCACGTTCGTGCCGCGCGACGCGCGTAACCACTACTATTTGCACCGGCCGACGGCGATGCTGGCCGGGCGGATCGTCCCTCCGGCGTGCTACTTGGACGCCGTCGAGATCCTGCAGCGGCACTACTTCGCCTATCTCTTCGACCGTGCCGCTGACGGCTCGCTGTGGCAGGGCACCTTGATGCCCTCCCGGTCGCGGCCCCGTTGGATCGGCGAGCTGTTCCAAGCCGGCTTAGACGACGCGGACGGGTGGCTACGCCGCCTGCTGGAGGTGTCGGTCGTTCGGCACGAGGAGCTGTCCACTGCGTTCATTGCGCTCTTCCCCGAGATGGACGCGGCATTCCTCCGCCGGTTCCCGGACAAGACCGCTGAAGACGGGCTCGCGCGGCAGGCGGTGCGCCGTTTCGCCGCTGGGGGCATTCACACCGAAGTCGGCAAGGCTGTACAGGCATGGCGGCGGCGGCGTGAAGAGCTGCAACAGCGCCTGGCGGCCATCAATAAGGCCTTCGATGCCATCCCAATGCACACCACAGAGCGCGACAGGCAGGAGGATAGGAGGGCTCTCTTTGCCGAACTGCGCGCGGTACGTCGGCGTTTGGACGACCTGGTGAAGGAGAACTCCCTCAACGCCCTTGTCCGGCTGGGCCTGCTGCCCAACTACACACTGCACGACGACGCGGGCTGGTTGGAGGCGTCGCTGTGGTGGCGGGATGCCGATGGCGAGTATCAGGAGGAGAAGGCCGAGTACGGTCGGGCGCCCAGATACGCGCTAACGGAGTTCGCGCCCGGCAACACCTTCTACGCAGCCGGGTCCAAGTACATTGTGGACGTACTAGACATCGGGACCGCGAGGCATGCGGCTTACACATCGTGGAGATTCTGCCGCGGTTGTGGATACGTGCAGCCCGACGCGGAGCAGGCGGTCATCAATCGATGCCCGCGCTGCGGTGATGGCGGGATCTCTGATCCAGCGGCCTCCGGACTGAAAGTTCTGCGCCCGGAACGAACCTTCGCCCGCGAGCGGAGAGAGGACGCTCGTGTCACCGACGAGCGTGATGAACGTGAGCGGCAACATTATGAGGAGTTCACACTCGTCGACATCGATCCGGCGCAGCCGCAAGGATTGCGTGCCTGGAAGGCAGGCCGGTTCTTTGGCGTGGAATTCGCCCGGGAGGCGGTGATCCGGCGAATCAACTTTGGTCCCCGTGGCGTCGCCGGTGCGGACTTAGCTGTCGCAGGTGAGCAGGTCATTACCCCCGGGTTCCTAGCGTGCCCGAACTGTGGCGCCGTGCAAGGCGTCCACCCAGCCGCCTACGATCGGGAGGCGCAGCGGATCGGCACCCGACACTCCCGCTGGTGTCCGCAGCGGGACAAGGGAGTGCTGAAGGAGCCGACCGTCAGGCTCATGTCTGGGTATGAGCTACGGACGCAGGCCCTCCGGGTGCTCCTGCCGTTCTCCACGACGCTGGTGCCCAAACGGCTGGTGTCCTTCAAAGCAGCGCTGCTTCTGGGTGTCACCAAGCACTTCGGCGGAGAACCGGACCACCTCGACGTGGTCGTGGCGACCATGCCGGGTGCGGACCGGGACGTGCCGCGCCGATTCCTGGTGCTGCACGACATCGTGCCTGGTGGCACTGGTTACGTGGAGCACTTGGCCGATGAGGACACGATGCACCGGGTACTGTCCCTCTCCCTGGCACACATGCGCGCCTGCCCATGCGGCAAGGAGGACCGCCAGCCCTGCCACCGATGCCTGCTGCCGTTCGTCCGGCCGGACGAGTACGAACTGGTCTCCAAGGACACGGCAATCGAGCTCCTGTCCGATCTCATCGAAGGATGGGACGTCGAGCCGGTCGACACACTGGCTGACATCTCTCTCGACGCGCTGGCCGACAGCGAGCTAGAGCGGCTGTTTGTCGAGACCCTGCGGATCAAGGCGGACAAGGCGCAGGAGGACAAGGTCGAGCGGGACCGGTTCTCCCTTGTCCCCCGGGCAGGGTCACGCGGCGTCGAATTCGAGCTGAAACTCAAACCGCGGCGCGGTGAGGCGGTCCGCTGGCGTATGCGTGACCACGTCGTCGAACATGCCGCGGTGCGGAGCGAGCCCGATTACGTGTTCGAGACCGAGAATGGACCGAAGGTGGCGATCTTCCTCGACGGGTTCGATTACCACGCGAGCCGGAAGAACAACGAAATCGCCGTCGACGCGGCGAAGAGGTCGGCTCTCCGAGACCGAGGGACCTGGGTCTGGCAACTCACCTGGGATGACGTCAAAGCCTGGGCGAAGGCCGTCGACGAGGGGGTCCATGTCCGCGCGGAGCGGCCGACGCTCCTGACAAGCGGGGGGCTCGACAACGCCCTCGCGCAGTATCAGAAGCTGAGCCAGAAGGACGAGCCCTCCGCAAGCCCGTTGGACGACGCCCTGCTCAATCCCGTGGAATCTCTCCTGGCCTTCCTCGAGAATCCCGAACCGGAGAAGTGGGCGAATCGCGCGGTCGCGCTGCTGAGTGGACTGATCGGGAGCGGAAAGGTGACCCTGTCGTCCAGAGGGGAGATCGGAGCACACCTTCCCGACCTGGTCTCCGGGCAGAAGAACGCGCCTGGGTCCTCCGGCACGGATGACGTCGTGGTGCTGGAGGCCACGACTCCCACGGGTTGCCGCATCATCGGCTTCCGCGACGACAGACCCGGCTCCTCGGGCAGAAAGGACCCGCGGGCATGGTCGGTGTTCACCTGCCTGGACGATCGACCGAAGGCGCTCAGCGACCACGACCATCGCGCCCGCTGGGCCGAATGGCTCGCCTGGTCCAACCTGCTCCAGTTCCTCACAGGCCCGCGCCGCTACTTCGAACAGACCGCGCTATCCCAGACCGAGATGCTCGACCGACACCGAGTGCCGCTGCTCTCCGAGGTCGTCGCAGAGGATGACGTTCAGGAACTACCGCCGGCCTGGGCCGATGTGGCGGAGCTTGCCTCGTCGGTACTGGAAGGCATGCTCCGCGCTTTCGCCCAGGCACAGACGCCACTGCCGCAGGTGGGGTACGAGCTAGGTGATGAGGCATTCCTGGCCGAGCTCGCCTGGCCCGAACGGCGCATCGCCGTCGTCGTGGACGTCGATCCAGAAAGGGACGAAGCTTACGACCTTGCGGGGTGGCGGGTCCACTACGTGGAGCCCGACGGTGTCCCTGACCCTGCGCATCTCATCGAAGAACTGAGGAGCCTCGGTGGCTAAGGCCCATGTCCTGTTCGCGGACAGTTTTGAGAAGGCGTACCAGGGTCTGGACGCGACGATTCAGCGGAGAGTCATCGACTTCATGCTGAAGCTCCGCAAGGACCCCGACGGCAACGGTCTGAACCTCAAACAGCCGCAGGGCGCGCTGAGCAAGGAGATCTGGACGGCTCGGGTCAACGACAACTTCCGGGCCGTGTTATTCCGCCCTACCGCCGACACGTTTTATCTAGTAACAATCAGACCGCATGACGATGCGTACGCATACGCGGCCCGCATTGTCTGGGACATTAACAAGGTCACCGGTGGCGTGGACTTCTGGGACCACGGAGTCATACGGGAGATTCTGGTCCGCAGTGGCGACACCGACCCCGGAATCACGACCAAGGGTTATTTCGACGCGATCTCAGATGCGGACTTCGGGAGGCTCGGCGTCAACGCCTCGCTCGTTCCGGTGCTCCGAGAGATCCGCAGCGAGGACGCGCTGCTCGGCATCACCGAGAACATCCCCAAACTTGCCGCGCAGGTGGTCCTGGCGCTTGCCGACGGCCACACCGTCGATCAAGTGTGGGAGGACATCGTCGCTGGATCGGAAGCCGAAGACGAGATCGATCCGGAGGACTACAGTGCCGCTGCGGAGCGGCCCGCGACCCGTGAGACATTCGCTGTCGTCACCGATGACACCGAAGAACTGGAGCGGATGCTGCTCAAGCCGATGTCGGAATGGCGGGTCTACCTCCATCCCGAACAGCGGAAGATCGCCTACCGGGCGAAGCCGTACAACGGCCCGGTCAAGGTCACGGGTGGCCCTGGCACAGGGAAGACCGTCGTCGCACTGCATAGGGTCAAGGCGCTAGCCGATAGGCTCCCGGCTGGCACGGGGAAGAAGATCCTTTTGACGACCTACACGAACGCCCTCTCCGACCTGCTTGGGCGGCTTCTGGACGACCTCGGAGGGCCGGAGTTGACCGGCAAGGTCGAGGTGCTCAACATCGACAAGGTTGTACGCGATGTGCTGCGCCAGGACTCAGAGTCCCAGTGGGCGGGGGTCGAAGTCCTCGGTGACGCCGCCATCGCCGTCCGGTGGGACGACGTCGTGGCCTCCTCCGGTCAGACGACCTTCGACCGGCTCTTCCTCATTGGGGAGTGGGAACAGGTCATTCTCGCGCAGAACATCCGCACCCGTGACGAATACTTCGCGGCGCGCCGATCTGGACGCGGTCGGCGGCTCATTCGTGCTGAACGTCTCCAGGTGTGGAAGCTCGTGCAGGAGTTCGAGCGCCGTCTGGACCGGGACAAGGCCATCGGATTCAAACAGGCCGCGGTCAAGGCCAGCGATGTCGCCGCAACCTGGAGTGATGCGGACCGGCCGTACCGACATGTCGTCATCGACGAAGCCCAGGACCTGCACGCTGCACATTGGACGCTGCTCCGTGCCCTCGTCCCCGCCGGCCCCGACGACATGTTCCTCGTCGGTGACACGTTCCAGCGGATCTACGACAACCGGGTGACACTCGGCAAGCTCGGCATCGACGTCCGCGGCGGTCGTTCCAAACGGCTCACACTAAACTACCGCACCACCCGGCAGATCCTCGCCGATGCGCTCAGACTCTCCGGCGACGAGCTTCCCGATGATCTCGACGAGGGTTCGGCGACCCTGAAGGGGTATCGATCGGTGCTGCGAGGCGGGAAACCGCATATCAAGGGATATTCGTCCATGGCCTCCGAACTGGCTGCGCTGAGCGAGAGGGTCCGTTCCTGGCATGACCGTGGGATATCGCTTGAGGAAATCGCGGTCTTCGCCCGGACAAGTGCGATGGCGTCGGCCGCGGCCGAGGCGCTCAACGCCTCTGGAATAACCGCCACGCTCGTGAAGTCCGGGCAGAAGCCAGCCTCGGCCGCAGGCGTCCAGACCATGACCATGCATCGCGCCAAGGGACTCGAATTCCGCGCTGTGGCCATTGTCGGCGCCGACGCTGCGCACGTTCCACTTGATATCGCGGTCACGGCGGAGATGGTCGACCACCTCGACTACAGGCGCGATCTCCAGCGGGAGCGGTCGCTGCTGTTCGTCGCAGCCACCCGCGCTCGAGAAGCGCTCTCCATCACCTGGTCGGGTCAGCCGAGTCCTTTTCTTGAAGGGCTGCTTGCATAAATAATGGCCGGGGAGAAGGCATCTTACCGACCTTCTCCCTTCGCCTCAGCTATTCAGCTTTCAGGGGACCTCTCGCCGTTCGTGAGACCGAAGTCGAGAGCCAGTTGTTCATCAGCTAGCTCTCCCGTGTCAGCATCTGCGATTTCAACCTCTTCCTGGGGAAGCGCATACTGGTCGGCTAGCTTGGCCAAGTGCAGAACCAGCGGCAGGCCCAGGACATCACGATAGTCGTCGCACAGGCGCTGTTGGTGGACGAACATCGCCCATTTTTCAGGCTCGTCTCCCTGCTGCATGCAGGCAACTGTTAGCTCGAGGAGCTCCGGATTCCAAGCATTCTTGGTAGGTTTGAACTCGCTGCGGCCTTTGTCGTTAACGTGCGGCGTGAGTTTTGCTGTGTCTGTACTCAGTGGATGCGTGCTTGCTTTGTCGGCCGTGCTGTAGAAGACGTGATCTGAATCCTGAGAGGTCCAGAGTCCCTTCGCGATGCCGCCACGTTGCTTACCTTTGTACTTTTCGTCTCGTAGTTCGGCTGGTGCCCACCACTCTGCGCTCTCGTCTCGCTGACTGTCAGCGATCCTGATGAGTCTGAGCTGTTTACCAATCAGGCCGATCCTTTGCAGTGGTCCGTTGTCGAAGCTGATGCGGTCTTGGACCAGATCGCTATTACGCAGCCATGGCCATCGGTACCGGATGTTCTGGGCTCGGACGAGCACCAGCGTTGGAGTTCCACGCATGGCGCTTAGGGTTTTCTTAACAAACGCGGCCGTTGCGGCGGACTGCTGGGCAGCGCTTTTGAGTTCAGCCTTTCCGATCTGCCCGGTGAGACTTCGCAGAAGTTGCGGGTAAGGTACCCATTCGGTCATGTCGGCGGTCTTTCCCATGATGCATTTCTGGCCAGGGCGAATAAGGACCGCAATGGGAGTGAACTGTGCCGCGTTGGTGGGGCTGTCAGAACGACGTTTCACTAGCCAGAAAGCGAGCTGGTTGAGGTTCTCCGGTATGGCCTCTCCGAGTGAGTGGAGAGGTACGAATCGCATTCCGGTTTGTCGCAGACCGTCGTGCCAGGCGGCCTCCGCGCGGAAGACAGCGTCCGATTCGGCCTCTTCAGGCTCCATGTCTTGATCGAGGGGTCGGATGAACTGGCTGACAAGGCCAGCGTCTGCCAGGCCGAGGCGAATGGCGTGCTTAGGGTCGGCTCTGCGCTTTGCCTTGGCGAACCGCTCTTTACCGTCGAGCTCGACGAACGCAACCTGGGCACCGGGCACCTTCGCCTTGAATTCTTTAGTAAATTTCTCAACAGCGCCCCGCCGGGACGTAATCTGCTGATCGTGTTCTTGGCCCTTGGCGGGTGGCTTGTCATCTCCGAGAGGGGCGGCCAGGTCGCCAATGGGCAGCGCATGGATCCTGATCTCGATCTCCTCAGTCCGCCATGTCCACGTGTCTGGACCCTGCTCTACCCGATGCGAGCTGAGGTCCAGGCTGCGTTCCGCGGCCTGGATGATCCGGCTCCGTGTAGCGTCCGCTTGGTGGAGGACCACGGCCACGAAAGGTAGACCGTCAAGGGCTTCGGCCAGGTGCTTACGTCGTAGGCCCGCGTTGCGGGCATCGATGGCCTCATTTTTTGCGTAGATGGCGGCCAGATCCTCTTCCGAGATCTCCTTCTTAGGAATGGATAGGCGATTCTTGAGCTGTGTTTTCGCTGGCTTACTATATTTACTCCGGGTAAGCAGTGGGATAGGCAGGAAATCTGGAGCCAGTGCTTGTTCCGCCCATTCAGTCAGCCTACGGCGTTCGCTGGGCATGAGACCGGCCCCGATAGCGTGATAACCCATCGCAGCATGGTGGCTGACAGCAACGGCCATGCCGTCGCGTCCATCGATCCAGTGATCGGCCTCCTTGACCAGGCGGTCTACAGAAGGGAGCTGGTCGAGTGCGGAGACGGAGAGCAGCATGCCCTGTGGTCCGCCCTGTCTCCAGTCCGTGGTGCCACGATTCCACTCGATCATGGCGACAGAAAACCGTTGCGGTGTGGGTCCGTTGGGAATCAGTGACTCGTCGGGCAGGAGGTAGACCGACACCCCGCCCTCGGTTGGCATCCATACTTGTCCACGGACGAAGCGACGGATTCCCGTGCTGAGATAGATACGCGGTATCGGCGAGAAGGGCACCGTGCGCAGGCTGAGCCGAATGTAGGCGGAGTAGTACCAAGTCTTGGTGCCGTCGTCATCCTTGTTCTTGGACTCATAGGTCAGCGGAGGCCAGGACATCAGTTCAGCGCCGCCAGCTCTGGCGTCGCCGGCTATCTGCCTGAACTGCAAGGTCCTTCCGTTGTGCTCGTAGGGCGGAAGATCAGCGATTCGGGCGGCGAGAATATCAGGGAGCAGCCGGTACAAATGATCGGCAGGTAGAGCTGTGCCGCTCGGCGAAGGCGTTTGTTCTAGGAGGTCGACGATGGTGGTTTGCCAGGTGAGGCCACCTGTGTCGAGAAGTCGGAAGGTCTTGTGGAGCAGGTCGGCCGATTCGGGGTCTTCTGGGTTCCGCTGTAGGCTTCGCAACCAGGCGGCGGCAAAGCTGTTGACGATCCGCGTTGGGTAAGGGCTGCCGGCGTACAGCCAGGGCTGCTCCGCACCGAACGTCACGCTGTCGTCCACGGAGATCAAATCCGGTGCGACTGCGCGCATCAGGTGGTTGACCCGCTTGGTGGGTATCCGCTTACGCCGCTCAGCCTGCTGGGTTGTCATCCCGTGGTGGTACAGGCGCCTGATGGGCATCTCCCATTCGGCGGGCAGGGCCAGTGTGTACATCGGGGCCTTGAAGCCGTCCCGCTCGGGGTTGGGCCCGTAGGATGCGAGCCGGATCTCCTGGTACTCCACGTTTATGTCCTTCGTGCTGACCTGATCGAGGAACGTTGGCTAATTAGTTCATGTCGACGAGCGCTCGGTAGAGCGGCTCATAGAGCTCCTGGACAAGTGACCGGTCGATGGGCGACAGGTCGGAGTCCTTGTCGAAGTACGGGGTGAGGACTTCGCGCATACTGGCCAGGAGGCTCGTGTCCGCGGTGTCGGTGGCGCGGAATCCGGCTTCCCGTGGCGAGAAAGCCGCGTCGACGAAGACCACCCGCGCGGGCACGCCCCCACGGACAAGACGGCCGATGACCTGCCAGATGACCACGAGTTGGTCCCAAGTGAATGCGATCTTTTCGTCTTCACGCAGGCTTGACCATGCCAGCCGCCTGGTGAGGAGGCGATTCCACAGCTTGCGGGCTCTGCCCCGAAAGTCTTTTCCGGCCTGGTCGGGGGTGCCGGCGGCGAGAGCGGCTTGGCGGAACAAGCCATCGTCATCACGGATCTGCCGCACCGCCCAGTCGTTGATCGCTTGAATGGCGAGAGAGATGTCATCGGGCCGGGGATGAGGACGGGCTAGGAAATAGACGCTTCCGATGGCGGCCTTCCCGTCTTCCAAGACGATGTTGTGGCCACGCTCGACGGCGAGCAATGGCGCAACCAGGATCTCTCCGCCGGATCTGGCGAAAGACGCGACGTTCCCTCGGGAGAGGGTGCGCACCGCCGCAGTCTCCGGCAGGCGGGCCCACGCGGGATCCGCATCCGCGTCGTCGGAGATGAGCAAGGTGACTCTGCCGCTCCACTCGGGGATCTGGTTCAAAAACTCTGCGGCGCGGCGAGCTTCGACATAGCTGCCAACCAGGAGCAGGATACGGCGCCGCTCGGGGTCTTCGATCTCGTCGAGCTCGGCGTCGAACATGCTCGCCGAATCGGTGAGGCTTCGATCGGGGACGGCGAGCTGATGGAGCATCTGGAACAGAGCATCCGAGCGGTCTTCCGGGTCGCTGCCGGACAGCCTTACTGGCCTGTCGCTGCTCGGCCAGTAAAGGAACTCCTTGCGGAATTCGGTCTCCAAGACGGCTTCGATCTCTTCGTCGTGTGGACGCAAGATGGCTCCCACCGGGACGTGCAGGTGGTACCGGCTCGATGTGCCTGCCCAGCTTGTCGCGGACATGAGGAGCACGTTGGGTCCTGGGCGCCCGTCTACCGCGGCTAGGTCTCCGAGGCGGGCGAGCAGCTCACGGCCGACGCCGCTGCAGCGGAAGAACCGGAGTTCGCCGCTGCGGTCACCGTCGCGTTCCCGTTCATCGTGCCGGAACTGGAAGCCCAGAACGTTGCCCATCGGGGATTCGGGAATAACGGGCTCGTAGTCCTTGGGCGGTCTTCTCGACAGAGCGTTGGAGGTCGCTTCGAGGTTCATGGCGGCCTCGACTCGTGGCCAGAGAATTGTCATGAAGTCCAGCCGACTGTGGAGCGCGGCGAGGAGCAGCGTGAATTCCAAGCGGGTTGCCTGCACGTCGAGTTGATCAATGATGTCCGGTTTGGCACCGACGATGCCGGTGAGCGTGGAACGGAGCCGATCACGTGTCCGTGAGCCATGTGGGGCGTGGAGGAGTTCCAGGGCGAGATGCACGAAGGTGTTGACGAGGTCAGCGACCTTGTCCGACTCATTCTTGGGCTGGGTCTCGTGCAGAGGGTCGTCACGGAAACGGGAGAGCGCTTCCTCGACGAGTTGGGCCTCCGGCGACGGGTCCTTCTCGTCGTTGTCCGGGAACCAGCTGTCGATGAGCAGTGAGTGCAAGGTGAAGGCGCTGAAGTAGTCGACGCTGATCCACCTTCGCAGTTCTTCGTCCTTGACAAGCAACGCGTACAAGCGGTCGGTGGCCGCGCTGACCGTGTTGACCGCATTGGTCCAGTCGTCGACGTCCCGAGCCGACAGTTGCAGGCGTCCGTCGCGCGCCATCTGCTGGAACTTGTGGACCGCCACCTCATCGAACCAGGAGTTCGGTGATCTGCCGACCAGGGTGCTGGCGGGGGCGAAGGCTGTGTCCAGTTGCATTTGCACCCGGTCGGCCTCATCGACGATCACCAGATCGCTCAGCCGACACGCGAGCTCGAGATAACGCAGTTGTTCGACGTGCAGATGCGGAGGTACCGCACTGTGGACCAGGCCGGCGGGGGTTGCGACCCAGACCTGCGCATCCACCAGTTCACGTGCTCCATGATGTCGTGGGCAACGGCTCCACAGCGGGCACAGACGTCGTTTCGGTTTCGATCGCCGGACCGGTGGGGTGTCGTCGTCAAGCTCGGAGACAGCTGGCGTCTCCTCTGGTTCAGGCACGGTGTAGAGCGAAGTGCAGGGGGCTTCTCGGATGCCCAAAGGTGCTCGGGCCTCCAGACCGCGCAGCGCGTCCACCGGGCACGCGCTGCTCAAATAGGCGAACCCAGGATGCGTATGGGCGAGCATGGTGGTGGCCCCAGCGGTCGTCGTCCGTCGATGCAGCCGACTGATGTTGCGCTCCCTGGTGGAGTGCCCAAGAACTGGAGCGGCCCTCACGCCGAGCCGGTTGAACTGGTCGACGACCGCGAGTGTCTCGGCGACATCGCCGACCACAATGGTGGTGCGTCGCCCTGTCTGTGTTGCAACGTGAAAGGTCAAGATGTCCCGAATGGTGGACTTGCCTGCGCCGACCATTCCAACCAGGTGCAGTAGCCGGTCGATACGCAGCTTCTTCTTGCGGATGAACTTACCGGCCGTCTCATCACGTATAAGGAGCTTGACACGCTGCAGTCGCCAAGCCCACCGGCTACGCGGGCCGTCAATGTGGCCTTGTTCAATGGCGTCCATCTTGCTGGCGGCCTCTTCAAGCTGTGCCCAGCTCACCTCGATCGCCTCGCCTTGCCCGGCCGGTAGCGCACTGAGCGAATGTGACCTGGGTGCGGATCCCGTCAGCAACTCAGAGGTGAAGGTGATGGAGAACTCCCGATCGCGGGCGCGGAACGTATGCTCTGCGGCGTCAGCCATGGGGATTTCGCGTGTGGCATATGTAGGGGCGCTGGTGAGCAGCTCTTCATAGATCTGGAAGCGGCGCGCGGCCCGCGCCGGCTCACGTCGGCGCGGTATATCCTCCAAGCCGTCGAGGTCATAGCCTCGCAGCTCTTGCGGAACCTTGAGGTAGTCGGTGAGGTTGTCTCGCCAGGCCTTACGGCGTCTGAGATCCCACAGGTAGTGGCGCGCCCGGAGGATGCGCAACCGCTGGTCCTCACTGTGGACATCGCCGAACGCTTCTGCATACCGGTAGCCACCGAGCAGTGTCCAGACGTCAGCGGCGGTTCTGGTGGGCATGACACATGTCAGGAGGTAAAGCCCTAGTTCAACGTCAAGGAGATCGCCGGAGCGGAATGTGTCCATGCTTTTCGGCCACACGTCGTTGAGCTGCGTCGGCGAGCAGCGCCTGTGCCAGCCGCTTCGGTCACGCATGTGACCCTCCTGTCTTGTTTCGCGCCGATGCGACCAGCTTCAAAAACCTCTGATCGTCGAGCAGTGTGATCTGGCCCGACATCTCGTCCGGAAGATGGCGGGCGAAGATTCGCCCGTAGGCGTCGTTCTCCGCGAATCGGTAGCGGGGAACCACAAGGAATGCCCGGTCGAAGGGCGGATCCACACGGAACGGTTTGGTCGTTCGGGCCAGCAGAACCGGGTTGACTCGATCCTTGACGTCCACGGCCCATGCCTGCCCGTTAGGAAGGACGACCCGCAGATCGTAGGCGTCATAGTTGGGCCACATCTGCGGGCTGAGCCCAAATCTGGCGATGAGTGCCTGTTCCAGCTCTATTTCCGCAAGTCCAGGGCTGGTGATGAACACGCGCAAGGGTCTGCTCAGCTGAAGCACCCCGCCCTTGCTTCCCCCTAGGGGAGCCCCGCTACTGGTCTTGCCATCCCGCCGGCAACGATCGAGCTCGCAACGGAAACCTCCCCGGCTCGTCGGCACCATCAGGCAACGGCATCGCTCACACTGCATGTACACGCCATCGCGATGATAGGAGGCGGGAGCGGCTTCGTAGCAGCGTTTGAGGATGGGATGGAGCAAGAGACCGAACTCCGGATCGCCGCCAAGTTCCGCGAGTTCCGCACCGGTGAGGACCGGCTGCGAAGTCAGATGACGTCGAAACGCCGTGTAGGCCTCAGGCGCCTGTGCCGCGCGGCACACTGCGATGGCCTCCAGCAGTCGCTCGTTCTCAAACAGCTCGGCTGCGGGATCGGCCGCATTTACCTCCCACTCCAAGCATGTTTGGGTGGGAGTACGGGTCTCCTTGTCGACAAGCAGGCCGTCTCCACCGAGCATCTCCTCGGGAAGCGACACTGGCCATCGCTCAAGGGGCCGTTCGCTCGCCCAGGCAACCATCTCGGCGATGCTCCCAGGAGGATCAACATCGCGTTTCAGGCAATGGAGGACCAGGTGGTTATATGCGCTCTGGACCTTGGCCGGATAGACCGGATTTGGCACCGTGCGTTGCCGGGACAGAACCACGATGGCGGTGGCGATCAAACGCATGAGGACTTCGCCATCGATGAAGCTGGGCACGGCAGCGGAAGAGTCTTCGTCCATCAGACCGCCCCTGGGAAGTTAGGAATCTTGGGGTGCGTAGCTGGCACACCACTTTGATACAGGGCACCACTGACACTTTCGGCTTGGCCGCGCCTCGAACGTTTCATCTTCGCGCCACGGCGCGGCGTAGTGTCGAAGCACCGTCAGCGCCTTCTCCAGACGATCCGGCTCGAAGGGGTCGATAGTGTGCAGGTCGGACCCCTCCGGCCGAAGAACCTCCACCTCGACTCGCGAACCGCTCGGGTCACCGCCGAGCGCGCCACGCGCCAGCGCCACAACCCCGAGGGCAAGCTGCGGGAATTCCTCTAGCAGATCGTCGTGGAACCAGCCTTCTTTTTGCGTTGTCTTGAGCTCCCTCCACACCCAGGACCCGTCGTCAAGGTAGAGCAGGTCGGGTTTGGCAACGACGACTACCTGGGCCGCTGTGTCGTGAAAGGCGCGTCTTGCCTCTGTATCAACGTATTCGACGAGGCTTTCTGCCAGAAAGGGACAGGCATCCACGTGATGGTGAAGCATCCGCAGACCGATTTCTGCTAGTTCGTCTGGAACGTGCCAGCGTCCTTCCGTCCAATTCTGTTCAGATGACGGCATATCGCCTGCTATGCAGGGTGGATGCCCCTTGCGTCGGTGGAGTGATTCGATCCACTGATGAACGGCTTGTCCGAGTTTGGCCGAATCGCTGTACTCGCTTTCCTTGGGGAGATGCAATGCGCGCAGGTGCGCTTGTGCCGGGCAGTCCTTGTAGTACCGCAGGTCACTAACGGAAACCTTCCGAAGCGGGGCGGGCCGTGATGGCAGTCCGAGGATCCCAGGAACGCGTGGCAGCGCTGGACATCCAGTCATCTGCTTGCATTCGAAGCACGAAGCGCCCGTGGAGAGGCCACCCGCCGACACAACCTTGGCGACATACGGATGCCCGTGTTGGCGATAGTAGTTCTCGGCGTCCTCAAGACTCCCGTCGAACTCGATGCTGACCCGTCCATCGGCCAGGCCGATTTCCACGATCCGGACATGTCTAACCCGTTGCTGAGCCGAACGGAGCATCGGGAAGCGATCACTCCACGGATCCGGCCAGGCAGCCGGACGACCATGTACGGCAACGTATGCCGCAATCCCTAACTCACCTGGCGACGATCCCTTGATTTTCCCATGACGCAGCCTTCGGTACTCGCGAACGCTTCCGTCGTCCGACTCATATCGCCGCCACCATGCATACAGCTCCCAGAGCTTGTCCTCCTCGTGCTGCACGACCCAGTAGGGACGGACCGGCATCAGTTCCTCTCCAGCGAAGCGCTCCCTGTACATACGAACGGCATGCTCCGCGTAGCGAAGGTGGCCGTCATGGATGACAGGAGAGCGGCCCCGCAGATCCTCAAGCACCGATTCAAGCGAGACGCTGTTGAATTCGATTCGGTCCAAGATCTCCATCACGGGCCCGAGCGTAAAGGTCTCGATGCGAGAGGCAGGCAAGCGCGAACGCACCGCAGCACGCAACGCTGGGCGTGCCTTCGCGGCACCGTGCGAAGGACAGGAATGCTCCTCATCGCCCCCCGTGCCCGGCCCGACGCGCAACAGGTCCACATCCCCCACGAGCCACGGAGGCTTCCGCCATCGGCCGTCCACTGCTCTCCCACCATGCCGACGCAAGACCACGTCTTCACCTGCAGCTAGCTTAACTAATCTAAGTGGTTTGGATTCACCAAGACTTACCACGGGCAAGCTGGGTCCGCATCGCCGAGCTCGTAGAGGAACCATTTAGGACATCAATATGTCGCATTAGTGCCAAACGAAAGTTTGAAGGGTGTATCGTAACCCAGCCAGCGCAGCTCCGCCATGATGAGGCGATATCCTCCGCGATGGCATCATGGGCAGCCAGTCGGCCTCTTCCAAGGCAACCGCCGAGTCACATGCTCGCCAGCATCCTGAAGTCTAGAAGCCTTCGGTGATACTAAATCTGCACGTACAGTAACGCCTGAGCCTCCGCACTGATCCAGGCGCGCTTGCACCACAGGCAAGGTGGCTCAAGAGCATGATGACCCGCTCGTGGGGCCGTCATTGAGCGCAATCGGCACGGATCTTGAGCAGGGCCCTGGTCGGCGACCTGCCGCCCGGAACCTCCAAGCCGTCCAAGCTCCCTTCAAGCACAGGGCTTTCGTGGGCGAACCGAATGGTCAAGGCCGTGCGATTGCCGGGCCGGTTGCTCGGTGGTTGCTCTTCGGCCATCGGCACCCGTGAACACGCGGTGGCATTTTGGGGCATTTCGCGAACGACGAAAAGGAACGTAGCGTTACAAGGAAGCACGCTGTGGTATGGCCTGACACAAAAGCTAGTGACTCTTAATCAGCGGGTCCGGGGTTCGAGTCCCTGGCGGCGCACCCGGTGGAAGCCCCAGGTCACGTGTTTGTCATGGGGCTTTTCGATTTTCGGCCAGTTGCCGGCGACGCGTCTTGTGGGGGGCGGAGTCGGACGCGTTCATGCTCTTCGGCACGGTATGGCACTTCTGCGCGTGGGTGACGAGGGAGATATGCACCGGTTTGTGCATGCGGTCGTGGCCGGTCACGTCAAGCTCGCTGGGAGCTCAAGGGAAGGCCAGCCGGAAAGGGCGGCGGGTGGGCCGCGCCCGGCTTGATCGCGGACTCGTCCAGAGGCTCGCAATGCCGCGTTCGGCCGAGATGGAGCCGCTTCACAGTGGCTGCCGTTCTGATCTTCTCTGCGGAATGGATCTGCGCATGATCGCTGGCCTTGACTCTGTCGTAGGCGCTGTCCTGGTGCTGCTCGCCCTCGGCGTCGGTGATGTCACCTCTGTCCGGCTGGAGAACTCAGCCAACGGCTGGAAGCGTTCGTGTCTCGGCTGATCGTGAGCACATCACCGTGTGCGGTCTACATGACGACGGATCCAAGGTTGAGGCCGAGTACGCCACCTCGATGCTTAGCATCCACATCGTTGCCGACAGCGCGGATCGACGCCGGGCAAGCGACGGGCGGCTGGGCCGGCCCTTTCGCAGTGGTGGAGGAGTATTGCCGGATCCGGCTGCGGCGGATCCGCACCTGGCGCACGACGTTGTTCGAGGAGGTGAGCGGGCTTGGGACATGAGCCGGGCGAGGAAACGCAGTGGGGCTGGGTCAGCCTGCCCGATGTGCCCAAGGGAGGGGGCGGTCGCGCAAGGACGCGTCGCTGCTGGTGGGATCGCTGCCGCGTAGCGGTGGTGGCGGAGTGTTCCGGACGACATCACGGTGGAGCGTACCCAGGCCTTGCTGGATGCGTGGTGTGAACGGACCGCGGATCTTCGGGTGCGGCCGGACGGCGAGGAACGCGGCGGGTGACTGGGCCAGGGTGATGTGCCGGTACCAGCCGTGGTGGGAACGACTCTCGTAGTCGATCATGGCTTGCCCGGGCGCCTGGCCGGGCCGCTGCCCGTGGAACCACCTGGCCGAAAGCGTGAGGTTTTAGGCCTTTTACTCAGTGGTGAGGCATGAGCCGGTAGGCCAGAATTTATGGCTGTTCAGCACTCCGCCTTCATCGTGCCGCGCACATTCGGCGTCAAGGTCTCGCAGATCATGCTGGCAGGAAGATGAAGAGCGGAGAAGGACGGCGCCTGGGCGCCTGGGCACTCGCCCGCTAATCCGAAAATCGGTGAGTGAGTGGGCAGGCTGTAGCGGATCAAAGAAGAGCACCGCTGCACTGACCCACTTGCTTCGCAAGATTAGGGAGATTCCAGATGCGACTGCGGAAGAACACGGCTGCTCTGGCCGTTGCGATCTTGTCCATTACGGGCGTCGTCATGATGCAGCCCCCGGCTACAGCGACGGCCGGTTGTTCCGGGAAGCGGGTCGCCTCAGTACCCGTTAAGTATGCGGCGGCAGCTAATGGGAGCGCCGGCACTCTGCACGTCTATCGGAGCGGCCGCAAGTTGTGCGGAATGGTTGAGAGCAATGGCCGCCGCAACCAGTGGATGTCCATCTACTTGGGCGACGGCCGCAAGCAGTCCAAGGACAAGATCACAGCGGGCAGTCCGCGGCCCAGCCAGACAGACTGGAACCGCGGCTGGGACGCCGCCGACGCCGGGAAATTTCAGAAGTACGCCGGTCCTGTGAGGGATTACGACAACGGCAACGCCCTGATCAAGGCCAACATCAAGCAAGGGGGCCTGTGGCACATGGCCTACTGGCGGGGCTGATCAGAGACCGGGCTCCCCTTGGTGCTTGAGTCCCGCGGACGCCAGGTTGGCGTCGGGATGGCCACACTCGCCGGGCTGCGCATCTTTCCAAGAAGGCGTTCTCTTGCTCGAGTTCGGTGATGCGGCGTTCCATCTCGCGTACTCGCGCCCGCTCCGCAGCGTCTCGAGCCTGCTCGGTATCGCCCGACCGGTGGCACCTCTCCTCGGTGACCCAGTTGCGTCCAGTCTCCCGGGAAAGCGGGAGACTGCGCGCACGTAGCCGAGGCGGCGATCTTCCAGATAGTGGCGGGCCGTTGACGTCGTAGGCCTCATCGGCGGTCACCCAGCCGTACGGCACGCCGGCCGTGAGCGCCCGTTCGATCACGGCCCTGTCAGCGGGTCCGGGGTTCGAGTCCCTGGCGGCGCACCGCACAGAAACCCCAGCTCGATGTGCCGAGCTAAAGTTTCTCGGTTCGGACCCGTAGCGTCCGGCCCGACTCCGGCTGATCAGGCGATCTTCGGTACGCGCCACATCGGCCAGACGGCTGGGCCGTCGGGCAGAAGGATCGGTTCTCCGCACCGCACGAACCCGTGGCGTTCGTACAGCCGCAGGTTCGCCTGCCCGCTCGCCTCCAGGTAGGCGGGCAGACCAGCCGCGTCGGCGCGTGCCAGACCGCGGGCGAGCAGCGCGGAACCGGTGCCCTGCCCCTGGCAGGCGGGGTGAACGCCGAGGAACTGGAGGTGGAGGTGGTCGCGGTCGCTCGGGTGCCGAGCGGTCGTGAGCTCCACATACTGCCTCAGGCGGACGGGCAGTTCCGGTGGCAGCCCGTCGGTCGCGGAGCCGGGCGTGGAGTCGTCGGCGGACCAGGGCAGCCAGACGGCGACGGCCACCTCGTCCTGGACCTCCAGGCCTCCGGCCGCGGCGGACTCGGCAACCACGAAGGCGAACATCCGGGCGGAGACCTCCGGGGTGAGCCAGCGGATGACGGCGTCGGCGGCGAAAGCGGCGGTGAGCACGCGAACGGCCGCGCCCGCGTCCCCTTCCGGTGTCCGGTCACGACGAAGGCCGCTCCCCTGGCCGCGGCTCGTCACGCGCCCTCCATCGGTGTCGCCGCCGCGGCGGCGGCCGCGGTCTCGAGAAGACGGCAGCGCTCGTCCGGCCCGATGTACCGTCCGGCGGCCACGACCGCGTGGATCCTCCGGGTGTTGGTGATGTCGGCCAGCGGATCGGCGTCCAGGACCAGCAGGTCGGCCAGCCTGCCCGGCTCGACCGTCCCCGAGATTCGCTCGCGCCCGAGGAACCTGGCGGGTTCGAGCGTCGCGGCCCGCAGGGCGCGCATCGTGCTCAGCCCGGAGCCGACCAGCAGTTCGAGCTCGTCGTGCAGGGCGAAGCCCGGGAACAGACCCGGGGTCACCGCGTCCGTGCCGGCCAGCACGCGCACGCCCGCCTCGTCCATGGCGGCGACCGCCGCCCGCCGGTGGTCGAACAGCCTGCGCCGCTTGGTCACCTCGTCCGAACTACGCCCGCCGCCGTGGAAGATCTGGTCCCGGACGAACGCCCACATGTCGGAGGTGCCGGGGGCCATGTAAGCGAGCCGCTGGTCGTCCAGCCGGATTCCCTCGGCCAGGTCGACCGCGGCGTGCATGATGAGCGTCGGGCAGTAGGCGACGTCCTCGGCGACGAACCGCTCGAACAGCGCCGTGGCGGATGCCCGGCTGTAGCGGTTGACCGACTCCCATTCCACCTCGTTGACCTGCTTGAACCAGTTCGCGTAGTGGAAACCGGGTTCCGGGGAGATCCGGGCCATCGCGGCCTCCATCCGCTCCACGTCGTCGGCGGTGGCGGGCCACAGGCCGTGGACGTGCTCGAAGGACCGCTGGCCCGCGCCGACCTGCTCGACGAGCGGGATCAGGTCGGACCGGTGGCCGACCACTGGGATGTCCTGTTTGGCCGCCTCGTCCAGCAGCGCGAAGTAGGGCTCCCTGCCCAGCCGGGAGTACGCCTTGACGAAGTCCGCTCCACCGTCCTTGGCCTCGCCGACGGCGCGCCGGGCCTCCTGCTCGGTGGTGACCGAGATGATCGGCGCGTCTTCGAACAGCTCTTCCCACAGGGCGGGGGAGCCGTCCACGATCGGGCTGGCGATGATCGAACGAGGTCCGAGCATCTTGCCCGCCTCCGTCCGCCGCCGCCATTCGTGCAGGTGCGGCTGACCCCACATCTCGCGTACCGTGGTCACGCCGTTGGCGATGTAGAGGGCGGGAAACTGCCGTTCGTCGTCGCCGCCCTCGCTGTGCACGTGCATGTCGGTCAGCCCCGGCAGCACATAACGCCCGGTAAGATCATGGATTTCGGTCCCCGGCGGGATCACGACCTGGGATGCGGGCCCCACCGCCACGATGGTGCCACCGGCCAGCAGGACGGTCTGGTCCGGCAGGGACGGCCCGCCGGTGACGTCGATCACGGTGACATGGGTGAGTGCCATGGGTACGTCGGCGAATGTCATGTGTACACCGTATGGATCGGCACGCTCGCAGGCTCGATCACCTGATGCACTTCTTCAACCGTACTGCTGGCTGGGCGCTGAACGGCGGCTCGCCGGGTTGCCCGCGTTCGCTTCCGAACTAGTACAGTTGGGCCGTGGCAGCGGTGCGGGATGATCAACGACCGGCGCAGCGCGTCGTTCTCGAGCTGCGTCGCAGGATCGCCGACGGCGTCCTGCGGCCCGGTGATCGGGTGCCCTCCACCCGGCAGATCGTGCGCGATTTCGGCGTCGCCATGGCGACCGCGAGCCGCGCGCTGACCCTGCTGAGGGAGGAGGGCCTGATCGTCACGCGGCCCGGCTCGGGCAGTGTGGTCAGGGTCCCCGAGACCCGCGCGCCCGCCGCGCCACGGTTGTCGCCCCGCGACCTGACCAGAGCGAAGATCATCGCGGTGGCCATCGCGGTCGCCGACCGCGAGGGGATCGAAGCGGTCTCCATGCGTGGCCTCGCGGGCAGGCTGGGTGTGGCGGCCATGTCCCTCTATCACCATGTCGCCGGCCGTGACGAGCTCGAGCTCCTGATGATCAACGCAGTGTTCCGGGCGCAGCCGCTGGCCGCCGTCCTTCCCGAGGGGTGGCGCGCGCAGCTGGAGGAGATCTACCGGCTGCAGTGGCGGCTCTACCGCCGTCACCCGTGGCTGGCCGGGCTGCTGTCGCTGACGCGGCCGCCGTTCGTCCCCGAGGCCATGATGCACAGCGAGCGGACCTTCGCGGCGCTCGCCCAGCTCGGCCTGTCGCCGGACGAGCGCAAGCGCGCGGCCCTCGCGCTCCCCGCGCTGGTGCGCGGGCTCGCCTTGACGGCGGCGGATGAGGTACGCGCGGAGCGCGAGACGCGCATGCGCACGACCGACTGGTGGGCGGCCATGGAGAGCGAGGCCAGGATGACGTTCCGGTCGGGGAGCTTTCCCCATCTCGCGGCCGTGGAGCAGACCGTGCTCGCCGAAGACCTGGAGGTCGTGTTCGAGCATTCGCTCATGCGCTATCTCGACGGGCTGGCGGGGCTCGCCGAGCAGGAATGACCGGGCTCCCGTTCACCCCGCGCGCCATCCCCGCCGCGCGCACGCGTCGTTGGAGTTCGGCGTGCAGGGCCGCGTCCCGCAAATAGAGGATCACCTCCTGCGAACGGCTGCCTGCCGTCAGCCGCGTACCCGGCGGGGACTCCGGATCACGCCCGTGACCTGGGGTCCCCACCGCTGCTGGGTTGTTACCGCTGGGCGTTGGGCCTCGCCAAGACCGTCGTCGCCATCGCGCAGGGGTCCGCGATGCGTTGCGCGAGTGGATCGTGGACGCTACGGCAAGGGAACGTGGAGGCTCCGACATGGCCCACGGAGCGGCGATGGGTGAGGCTTTCCCCCAGATTTAGCCGTTTCGACCAAAGTAGGGATTCCATGCCCATCCTCCTCCGCCGTTTCACCGCCACGGCGATCACCGCGCTCGCCGTGACCGGCTTCGTGGGTGTCCCCGCCCAGGCCGCGGCACCCACCAAGACGGTCACCGTGGGCTGTAGCGTGCGGTACGGGTTCGCCACGTACACCGGCCGCGTCAAGATCTTCTACAAGGGGTCGACCTGGAGCAATTCCACAGTGACCCGCATGCAGTACTGGTTGCCCCCAACCAAGCGCTACCGCAACAACATCAAGGTCGTGGACTTCGGCAAGCGGGGGAACACCGGGCCAGTGATCGATGACGGGACGGTGGACAGCTACGGATCCGACTGGAAACCCCTGCTCATCCGGAGTTACCAGCGCCGCGTCGGCAAGGTCCGTGTGGAGTTCATCTTCGACCGCAAGGGTAAGGACCCGCGCTGCTCGAGGACGTTCTGACCGCCGGTCCGACCACGCCGAAGACCTCGGACAACGGATCGTCATGCGGTGAGTCCTCGAACGACCGGTCATCGCGGCGACAGCGAGAGTCCCGACCGCCTGGCGCCCTCATGCGTCCCGGCCGCTTCGCGCTCTCACCAGGGTGTCGGCGGGTGCCGGGAGGTCCGCCGGCAAGCGCCGTGCCACAGGCAGCATGGCCAGGCAGCCGGCGAGGCCGCACCCGCCTACGATCAGGGCGGGGTTGCCGGAGAGGTCGGTGAGCGCGCCCGCCAGGCTGGTGGCCAGCCCGATGCCGGCCATCATCCCGGCGGCGGCGACGCCGAAGGCCCGGGCGCGGTGGGAGTCGGGCACCTCGCGTACGAAGCGGGCGTTGAGCGCGATCTGATACGCCGTGCCGTACCCGCACAGGGCCAGCGACCCGAGCACCACCGGCAGGGGCGGGCCGGCGGCGATCGGTACGAGGGCGAGGCACGACAGCAGGGCCATCGGGCGGACCTGTCGCCAGCGCGCGGCCGGTGGGGTTAAGCGGCCGTAGATGATCGCTCCGATCATGCAGCCGAACGGCATGGCCGACAGCAGCAGCCCGACGGTCGCGTCACCGCCGTCGACCCACTGGGCGTAGGCGGTCATCAACCCTTCCGGCGCCGTGGCGAAGGCCGCGCCCGTCCACCCGAGCAGAAGATACGCCCGCAACTGGGGGTCGCGGGTGACGAGGCGGAAGCCGTCGGCCGTCGACCGGAGTATGGTGGACGGCCCCACCCGTGCCGGAGCCGGGCGGCGGATGAGATGACGGGCGAGGAGAAGCGCCGAGATGGCGAAGGTGGCGGCGTCGATGAGCAGCACCTCGCGCGCGGAGAAGACCGTCAGCAGCAGCCCGCCGCCGGCGAAGCCGAGCACCTGAGCGATCTGGCCGGTCAGGTTGCTGATGCCGGCGGCGACGACGTACTTGTCGCCCTCGAGCACTTCTGGCATGGTCGCCGAGCGAGCGGCCTGGGCGGGCGGGGCGAACAGCGCGGACACGAACAACACGGTGATCAACACGGCGACCGGGAGGCCTGGGATCACCAGCAACGTGATCAGGCACATGCGGGCCGCATCGCTGACGATCATCACGGTACGCCGGGGAAAGCGGTCGGCCAGAGCCGACAGCAGGGGTCCGAGGAGCACCCACGGCAGATAGCCGATGCCGAAGGCGACCGCCGCCAGGAACGCGGAGCCGGTGCCGGTGAACACGAGAGCCGCGACCGCGACCTTCGTGAGCTGGTCGCCGATCAGCGAAAACAAGTGGGCGGCGAACAGAGCCCGGAACTCCCGGAGCCGGAAGATCTCTCGATAGGTGGCGGCCGTTGTGTCTGTCGGCATTCTCTTCCCCGGAGTACATGCTGCCGAGGTGGGCCCGCGCACCCGGCGCGCGGGCCCACCCGTTACCCTTTAATTGGCGCACACGATCGGATCAGTACCAGGTGTTCTTTCGACGTGCCGTCACGTGAATCACCTCCATCTTTTCCGCTTCAATGCTCGGTCTTTGGCTAGGCTATTGGACCTGGGCACGCGAAACGATGTCGTGGAGTCCACGCTTTTTGGCGATGCGTCCAGAGGAAAGGCGAGATGATGAGCGGGGAAGCGGAGCAGGTGCGGTCGCATCCTGCGGACTGGTTCGAGGTGTGGCACGAGCAAATGAGCAAGGGTGCTGGATTGGAGGTGGCCAGCGAATTCGCCGACGACTTCCACGTCAGCGGGCAGGAAACGCCCCTCGGTCCTGTCGACCTCCAGGTGAAGTCGTTCCGGTCGGCAGCGGCACGGCGAGTGCGGGGCGTCACGATCGACGATCGCACGTATCAGATCGTCCTGCCCTTGCGCGGGAGCCTGCGTGCCAGCGGGGACGAGGGAGAAACCGAGGTCGGCGCCGGAGACCTCTACGTGCACGACATGGCGCGGGCCGATCGATACCAGTTCAGCGCACCCCACGAGCACGGGCTGTTCGAGATGGCGGTGATCGCGTTCCCGAAAATTCTCCTGCCTCGCCACGCGCGGCACGAGCAGATGCTCGGGCAGCGAATGTCAGGCACGGAGGGAACGGGCGCGCTGCTGAAAGGCTTCGTCGCCGAACTCGCCAACGGAAAGAGCAAATTCAGCACGTCGGAGAGAGTCAGGCTGGGTATGGTTCTCATCGACCTGGCCACGGTCCTTCTCTCCTGCCCGGGCGGCGAGGAGATGATCGACCCACGGGCTCGGGACAGATATTCCCTGACCCTGCAGATTCAGCGGTTCATTCAGGTCAATCTCGCCGACGCCGAACTTTCGCCGAGGTCGGTCGCCGCCGCGAATCACATCTCGGTCAGTCATCTGCACAGACTTTTCCAGGAGCAGGAAACCTCGGTCGCCGCATGGATAAAGACGCGCCGGCTGGAGCGAGTGCGCCGTGATCTGGCTGATCCGTCGCTGGCCGATGTTCCCATTCACGGAATCGCCGCCCGGTGGGGATTTCCGGACGCGGCCGGTTTCAGCCGTTCGTTTCGCGCGGCGTACGGCATGCCCGCCAAGGACTTCCGGGCTCAGGCGCTGAACGGCGGCGCCTGAGCCGATCGTCAGACGGCCGCCGGGCCCCTTCGCCAGCGGGTCGCGGCGGTCCTGACGATCGTGGGCACCAGCCCGCGCACGCCGAGCGCCTGAATCCCGGAAAGGGGACTCCAGTAGTCACGCCAGGTGACGATCTCGCCGTCCCGCGCGCGCAGCACCTGAATGTAGGGCATCCGGTACGGCTTGCCGGAGCTCACCACCCGCCCATGCCCTTCGTATTCGGCGACGACGACCTCCGGATCGCCGGTCTCATAGACGTCGAGCCCGTGAAAGCCGGTCAGTTCCAGCGGAGTGGAGGTGATCGAGGTGAGGTAGCGCCGGATCTCCTCCCGGCCCCGCAGGAACTTGGGCACCCCGGGTGGCGCGAAGGGCAGTTCGTGTGTCCCGTCGGCCGCGAACATGTCGGCGAAGCCGTTCAGGTCCTTGGCGAGGAAGAGTCGCTGCGCGCGTTCGAGGATCGCCTTGGGGAGGGTGTCGGGCGTTGGCATGGTGGGTCCCGTCGTTGAGTCTACGGTCGTTGACTGAATTGATGGTAGCGCGAGCCGGCGTATTGGGTCAACGACTGTAGACTCAAGCTTCATGTCCGACAACCCTCCTCACCTGTCCCGGGCCGAGCAGCGCAGACAGACCGAGAACCGGATTCTGGCCGCCGCTCGCCAACTCTTCGCCACCCTCGGATATGACCGCACCACGATCAGGGGAATCGCCGCCGCCGCGGAGGCCGACCCCGGGCTGGTGATGCGCTACTTCGGCTCGAAGGACGCGCTGTTCGCCCGGGTCGCCGAGGTCGCGCCCGACCAGCCGGTGGCCGGGACGCCGGAAGAGGTCGCCGAACTCCTGCTGGCCGCCGTGGCGGGCAAACTGGAGTCCGATGCCCCGGGCGCCCTGGCGATGTTGCGTTCCATGCTCACGCACCCGGACGCCAGCAACGAGGTGCGCGCCGCGATCGCAGAGCAGCAGCGGCAGGTGGCCGCCGCACTCTCCGCCGACGACGCGGTTCTTCGCGCCGGGCTCATCGGCGCCCTCACTATCGGGGTCCTGCTGAGCCGCCACCTCCTCCAGTTGGAAGGGGTGAGGGACGCCGGAGCGGCGGAGATCGTCAGCGTGCTGCGGCCTGCCGTACACGCCATCACCCAGGGGACGGCCGAACCCGATCCGCGGCCCCATCACTGATCGCCCGATCCGTCAGGTGACGGGGAGGCCGAGCAGAGTGGCGCTGTCTCACCGGAGAGCGCCACCCACCTCCCGGTCGCGGGCCAGTTCGGACGGCCGCGAACCAGGGAGGTGGCCTCCGCGCACAGCGTGAGGCACGGAGTAGAGCCGGGCCATCGGATCCCGTCACTCGGAGAACGATCCGGACGCGGCACGGGCGGGACGCCTGCCCAGGACGAAGGCGCCGCCCTGGGCGTGGAAGACACCCATGGCCAGCACGCCTGCCGCGCCGGCGGCGAGCGCGGGGATCGGGTGTCTGTCGAGCTGGGCCGCGATCACCAGGGTGATGGCCATCACGTACATGGCCCAGCCCGCCACGAGATTCACCAGCGGGCTGGTGCCGAAAAGGGTCGGAAATGGTTCCTTGGTGATGCCCTTGACGAAATGGGGTGTGGCGTTGGCGGCCAGGACGCCGACCAGGAAGCTGAGCAGAATCGTCTGCGTCACAGCACTCTCCTTGAAACTGGTTAGATCAGACTTCGGACGGTGAGGTCGACTGCCAGGATGTTGGCCGGGCGCGGCGGCGTCCATGCCGGGAAGTCGCCCGCCCTTGACCCCGCGTCCACAGGACGCGAGGCGGGGCCCACTCCGCCGGAACGCCGTCCCGATGGCGATGCGAATGAGTGGGTCTGCGGGCCGTCGCCGAAGTCGCCATGGTCCTTGGTCGTCGTGCACCTTGCGTTACTTCGGCCCGCGGCGGGCGGACTGAGCGTCCGCGGGGCCGTGGGCCTCTTGGGCGAGGAGTTTGTCGGGAGTGACGGGAAGTCTTCGCACGCGTTCGCCGGTGGCGTTGTAGACGGCGTTGGCGAAGGCCGCGGCGGCCCCGACCGTACCGAGTTCGCCGATGCCCCGGGCTCCCGTCGGGCTGAGCCTGGTGTCGGGGTAGTCCAGGAAGTGCACGTCGATCGGCACCGTGTCGGCGTTGACCGGGAGGAGATAGTCGGCGAGGTTGGCGTTGGAGATCCGGCCGGTGTCGCCCTCGACCCTGCCCTCCTCGCACATCGCGGCCGCCAGCCCGAACAACACACCGCCGGTGATCTGGTTGCGCGCGGTCGCGGTGTTGAGGATGGCGCCCGCGTCCACCACGGTGGTGAAGCGGGACAAGCGCGCCTCCCCGGTCCACCGGTTGACCCTGACCTCGCAGAAGTGCGCGGCGTAGGAGGCGTAGGCGTGGCTCTGGTCCAGGTCCGCGCTGCTCGCTTGGGCCTCGACCTCGGCGGTCCTGGTCAGGATGAGCAGCTCGCCGAACGGGATCGACTTCCCGGCAGCGATCAGCCGGCCGTTCTCGTAGCGCACGCCGTCCGCCCCGCGCAACGGCGAGCCATCGGCGGTGACGGCGTGCTCCACCAGCTTGGCGATCGCCGTCTCCGCTGAGGCCAGGATCGCGGGCGTCACGGTCGCCGTGGCCGCCGAGCCGACCGCACCGTACGAGTCGTTGATTCCCTTGACGGGCAGCCGTGAGTCGCCGAGCGCGGGCTTGATCCGTTCCACGGGCAACCCCAGGGCGCTTGCCCCGATCATGGCCATCACGGTCAGCATCCCTGTTCCCGCGTCAGAGGTCGCGTTGGCGACGGTGGCGATGCCGTTCGGGCGGAAGGTCACCGTCACCGTCGTCGGCGCCCGCCCCGCATCCAGGATGGCGGTCGCCATGCCCATGCCGACCAGCCAGTCCCCTTCTGTCACCGCTCGGGGCCGGGGGCGCCGCCGTGACCAGCCGAACCGCCTGGCCCCCACCCGGTAGCACTCCTCAAGGTGCTTGCTGGAGTACGGCAGGCCCTCCAGATTGGTCTCCAGATGGTTGCGCACGCGTAGTTCGATGGGGTCCATGCCGAGCGCCACGGCCAGCTCGTCCATCGCGCTTTCCAGAGCGAAGGAACCCGCCTCGTCACCGGGCGCGCGCATGATCGTGGCGGTGGGCAAATTCATGTCCGGTGTGATCAGCAATCTGATGTCGAGGTTCGGGGTCGCGTAATACTTCGCCGTGGTCCGGTAGCCGGGGTCCTCCACGAAGCTCTGACTGATCGTGTGATGCTTGATCGCATTCAGCCGACCGTCCCTGGCCGCGCCGAGGCCCAACGTCTGCGAGGACGCCCCCCGGTGCCCGGTGACGGTGAAGAGCTGCTCACGCCCGGCCACCACCTTGACCGGGCGCCGGAGCGCGCGGGCGGCTGCCGCGGCCAGCATGGAGGGAGCCCAGGTGAAGGCCTTCCCGCCGAACGCGCCGCCCACGTACGGGCTGATCACGTGCACCGCGGAGGGCTGGACGCCCAGCACGGTGGCCAGCTCGGTCGCGTGCGCCACGGGCCCCTGGGTGCCGCTGTAGATCGTCAGCCGGTCCTTCTCCCAGACGGCCACGGCCGCGTGCGGCTCCATCATGTTGTGGTGTCTCGGCGGAACCTCGTAGGTTCTTTCGATCCTGACCGCGCTGGCGCGCAGCGCGGCCTCGATGTCGACGTCGTCGGGTTTCCTGATCGGCCGCCCGAGTGGGAGGTCGGTGACGGGCGGTGGCGCGGGATCACGCTTGGCCTCCTCGAAGGAGGACTTCGGGGGCCGCGCCTCGTAGGTCACTTTGATCAGCGCTGCCGCGTCGCGGGCCTGTTCGATCGTCTCGGCCACGACCAGCGCGACAATCTGACCGTGGTAGTGGATCTCCCGGTCGGCGAGTGGGAGGCGGGTCTCGGCGAAAACGGCCGCGAGCCCTTTCAACCCGCTCGCGAATGTCAGCGGATGATCGGGCGTGAAGATGTCGAGCACGCCTCCGGCGGCACGGGCCCGGTCCACGTCAATGGCGACGATCCGGCCGTTGCCGATGGTGCTGGTCACCAGATGTCCGTAGACCATACCGGGCAGGTGGCGATCGGCGGAGTAGGTCGCCGCGCCGGTTACCTTGGCGCGGGCGTCGATCCGGTCACGGGTGGGTGGTGTCATGTCAGCCTGCCAGGTGGTTGAGCGCGCGGAGGAGGGTACGGCGTAGCAGCGCCGGTTTGAAGGCGTTGCGGGACAGCGACCTGGCGCCGTCGGCGGCGTGCGCGACCGCGGCCTCGAACGTCTCCTGCCGCATCGGCCGGCCCACCAGTGCCTGCTCGACCGCCTGCAGCCGCCACGGCCTCGTGCCGACGCCGCCCGCCGCGGCCCGGGCGGCGCGGATCACACCGCCCACGACGTTCACGGCCACGGCGGCGGAGGTGAGCGCGAACTCATACGATTGCCGGTCGCGGACCTTCACATAGGTGGAGGTGCGCGCCCACGGGAGGGCGGGCACGGTCACGCCTGTGATCAACTCGCCCGCCCGTAGCTCGTTCTCCAGGTGCGGGGTGCTACCGGGCAGGCGGTAGAAGTCGGCCAGCCGAACCCGGCGCCTGCCCTGCTTCCCGCGCAGCTCCACCTCGGCGTCGAGCGCGACGAGCGCGACGGCCAGGTCGCTGGGATGGGCGGCCACGCAGGCATCGCTGGTGCCCAGGACGGCGTGCGCGCGGTTGTGCCCGTTGACAGCCGGGCAGCCGGTTCCCGGCGAGCGCTTGTTGCAGGGAGTGGCCGGATCGCGGAAGTAGCCGCATCGGGTGCGCTGGAGCAGGTTTCCGCCGATCGTTGCCATGTTCCTGATCTGCGGGGACGCGCTCTGCCGCAGTGACTCGGCCAGCATCGGGTACGGTTCGGCCACCTGGGCGTGCTCGGCCACGTCCGCCATGCGCTCCATGGCGCCGATGAATAACCCGCCGGCGTCGGCGCGGATGCCGCGCAGCGGCACAGCGGTGATGTCCACCACGTGCGCGGGCTCGATCACCTCGAGCTTCATCAGGTCCACCAATGTCGTCCCCCCGGCAAGGTAGGTTGCCCCGTTCCCTGCCCGCTCCAGGGCTTCCTCGACGGTGCGCGCGGTGGAATAGGTGAAGGGCCGCATCACGATCCCTCCTTCGCCTGGAGGACCGCCGCCACGATCTGCTGATATGCACCGCAACGGCAGAGATTTCCGGACATGTACTCGCGGACCTCGGCCTCCGAGCCCGTGTGTCCCTCCTCGATCAGCGCCACGGCGGACATCACCTGCCCCGGGGTGCAGAACCCGCACTGGAGCCCGTCACACTCGGCGAACGCTCGCTGGACCGGGTGCAGCCGGGCACCGTCGGCGAGCCCTTCCACGGTGGTCACGGCCGTGCCGTCGGCCCCGGCCGCGAGGGTGAGACACGACAGCACCCGTCGCCCGTCGACGTGCACGGTACACGCGCCGCACTGACCGCGGTCGCATCCTTTCTTGGTGCCGGTGAGTTCCAGCCGCTCGCGCAGTGCGTCCAACAGCGTGACGCGCGAGTCGACGTCGAGCGTGCGCGCCTTGCCGTTCACCTTCATCGTCACCGTCAGCGTGGTCGCCGCGCCCACGGTGCCCGTTCCGGTGGCGGCCACGGCCGGGCGTGGCCCTGCCACGCTCGCTGCCAGAGCCGCGGTTCCCGACGTCAGCAGGAAGCCGCGGCGCGACACCCCGTCGTCCCTTGCCTGATCTTCCACCGTCAGCCTCCCTGTGCTCTGCCTCCGGGCTGTGGTCCCGCCCTCGGCACGCGCTTCCCGTACTTGATTCCATATGGTACTGAGTACCGTAACATACTGAGTTCCAGGCGGGTAGACTGGGCACATGTCAGCCGAGTCACTCCAGGAACGCAAGCGGCGGCGGGCGCGAAGCGCGATCATCACAGCCGCATACGAGCTGTTCGGCGAGCGTGGATTCGACGACGTCACCGTGACGGAAATCGCCGAGCGCGCCGAGGTCGGTCGTACGACGTTCTTCCGTTATTTCGGAGACAAGCAGGAGGTCGTGTTCGCCGACGACGAGCGCACCATCGCCACCTTGATCGGCACGATCCGGCGGGAGGCAGCCGCCCGCCGCCCGATGGGCGACTCACTCACCGCCGCGATCGAGGTGATCAGGCAGGCCACCCAGGAGGGTCTGACCGGATGGACGAGCGCGCCCGAGCATGCGGCGGTGCACGCCAGGCTGCTGCGCGAACATCCAGACCTGATGGCGCGCCTGCTGCTGAAGCAACAGCAGGAGGCCACCATGATCGTCGACGCGCTGACCGAGAACGGCGCCACGATCACCGCGGCGACGCTGGCCACCCAGTTCTCCCTGGCATGCCTCTACACGGCGATGCGGGTCGCCGATGACCCCGAACGGCTGCCCGCACTGGTCGACGAGTGCTTCGCCAGGCTCCAAGGCGTCAGCACACACGACTGACCGGCCACCGCCCAGGACCGTCCCCTGGCGACCTGGCCGTCTACGGCAGGCGCAGGCCGCGCAGCCGCGTCCACGACAGCAGCACGTGCACCCGGTCCGGCAGGTCCAGCTTGGTCAGGATGCTCGACACGTGCACCTTCACGGTGTATCGGCTGATGACGAGCCGGCGGGCGATCTCGTCGTTGGACAGGCCCTCGGCGATCAGCTCACACACCTGCCGCTCGCGGTCGGTGAGCCGGTCGGCCGCCGCCAGCAGCGCCCTGTCGGCGTCGGTGGGCAGCGTGGGCTGCAACGCCTCGATCATCCGGGTCGTCGCCTCCGGAGCCAGCACCGACTGGCCGGCGGCGACGATCCTGATGCCGTCGCGGATGCGCTCGCCCGGCGCGTCCTTGAGCAGGAATCCGCTGGCTCCGGCCTGCAAGCCGGCATAGACGTAGCTGTCCAGGTCGTACGTCGTGAGAATGAGCACCCGGCTGTGCCCGCCGGCGATGCGGCGGGTGGCTTCGATGCCGTCCATGCCGGGCAACCGGATGTCCATGAGCACCACGTCAGGACGGTGCTCCGCGACGGCGGCCACGGCGGCGGCACCGTCACCCACGGCGGCCACCACGGTCAGGTCGTCCGCCGCCCCGACCAGCCGGACCAGCGCCTCGCGAAGCAACTGCTCGTCGTCGCAGACCAGGACGCGGATGGCGGTCACGACACCGCCCGCAGCGGCAGCGTCGCGCACAGCTCGAACATCTCCCGCCCCGAGCTCACCTCCACGGTGCCGCCGAGGAGCCCGACGCGTTCGCGCATGCCGATCAGCCCCACCCCGCTCGGCCCGCCGGCGGGGGCCTCGGCGGGGACGGCGTTGACGACCGTGACCCTCAGGTGGGTGGCGCTGTAGTCGAGCGACACCCGTACGTCCACAGGGCCGGCGTGCTTGGTGACGTTGGTCAGCGCCTCCTGGACGACGCGGTAGGCGGCCAGCTCGATGCTGGTGTCGACGTGCCGTACGTCGCCGGAGCGGATCAGCGTCGCCCGTGGCCCACCCGGCGGGATGGCCGCCACCAGAGCGTCGAGCTGGTGCAGCCGCGGAGGAGGGGCGAGCGGATCGTGCCCGGGCGGCGCCTGCCTGAGCACGCCGAGCAGCCGCCGCAACTCGGCCAGGGACTCCCGGCCGGTACGGGCCACCCGGCGCAGCGTCTCCTCCATGTCGTCACGGGTGTCCGCGCCGGCCTCCGCGTCCAGCACCATGGTGGTGACCGAGTGGTTGAGGATGTCGTGCAGCTCCCTGGCCAGCAGTGTCCGCTCGCGCTCCGCCGCGCGCCGCTCGGCCAGCTCGCGTTCGGCCTCCAGCCGCCGCGAGCGGGCCTGCAACTCGTGGATGCGGTCACGGCGGCGCCCGTCCACACGCCCCATGGCCCAGAACCCGACGACGAGCACCGCCGCCACCGCGTACACGGCCACCACCCGCAGGGGGTCGCCGAGTGACACCAGCGTGACCGGCAACCCGATGCCCAGCAGCGCCAGCACCGCCGCGACGCCGATGACCCGGTGGCCACCCCGGCCCCACGCCCCGAGACGGGACGCGGCGACCAGTGGCGCCACCAGGACGGGCATCTTGACGAGAATCAGCGCCAGCTCGAGGACGACGCTCACGCCCAGCACGGAGAGCGGAAAGCGGCGCGACAACATCAGCGCCGCCGACTGCGCGCCCGCCAGCGCCAGTTGCACGCCCGGCTCGTCACCGGGCACGACCAGCCAGGCGGCCAGCGGCGGCAGCAGGGCGGGCAGGCCGTCGCTCAGCCACTCCAGCCTGGTTTCGCGCTGCGCCGGATCGCCCTCGTACGCGCCCAGCCGGCCGCCACCAGCACCAGCACCGGTGCCCACGGCAGCAGCGCGATCGTCCAGCTCACCCCGAGCGGCGGGCCCGGCTGGTCGATCGCCTGGACCGGCAGGACTCCCGTCGAGGTCGCGCCCGCTCTCTCCACGGCGAACTCGAAGCGCCATGTGCCCTCCTCAGGCAGTGAGACGACGTCCAGCCCCCAGACCTGCTCCGCGCGGGGATGCCGCGGCAGCACGATGGCATCGCCGCGGCGCTGCAGGACGATGCCCTTCAGCCCTTTGCGGTCGCCGCTGGGCGACACGGTCGTGACCAGGCCTGTGCGCCCGCCGATGCCGCCCGCCGGTTCGAAGGTGAAGTCGAGGGACTGCAGGGCGCGGACCGGCCACTCCGTGAACCCTACGGTGATCGGGGCCCCGTCGCTCATGGTGACGGTCTCCGTGTGCACGATCTCACCGGGGAGCGGGGCGGCGGCGGCCGGTCCCGCGGCGGTCATCACGGCCAGGGCGGCCGCCAGAGCCACCAGGACGCGCCTCATGCCGTCACCGCCTGCGGGACGGAGAGGCCGCGCTCGTTGAAACGGCGCAGCAGGACGGCGCACTGCCAGCCCAGCCATCCCGCCCCCGCGCCCAGGGCGGTCGCCGCGGCCAGCGTGATCGGCAGGTTCATCTCCAGAATCCCGAGCCCGCCGTAGAAGAGCGCGGTGTTCGTACCGGCCAGCGCGCCGGCCGCCATCGCGATCCGCACCGGCTGCACCGCGCGCCGGACCGCCCACGCCGTCATGGCGCCGGCCAGCAGCGCGACGAGCGGATAGGTGACCGGAAACCCGATCAGCGCCTGTGGCATGTTCGCGGCGTAGTCGCGCATCGGCTGGCCGATCGCCTCGGCGTACCACCGGGTGGCGGCCGGGGCGAACAGTGATAGCCCGCCTTGGACGAGCACGAACGTCAGCCCTGTCGCGGCGGGCCAGTGCCAGGAACGAGTGAGGCCGATGACCAGGCTCAGGATGAGCGCCGCCGCCGCGCTCAGGCCCAGCACGCGGGGCGCCACGCCGGGCAGCCATTCGAAGATGATCTCCGACACCATGCCGAAGGCCGACGTCGAGCCGAGGGTGGCCAGGCCGACGGCCAGGGCCAGGCCCCATCGCTCGGCCCGGGTACGCCGCAGCACGGCGAACGCCATGATCATGGCAAAGATCTCGACCTGGATGGACAGCCCGAGCCCGAAATGCGACGGGGTGGTCCCGGCGGCGATGTCGAAGCCGTACACCTCGTGCCACCACAGGTCGGAGCCCGCGTACAGGAGGTTGCCCGAAGCGCCCAGCCCGCCCACCAGGAACGGCCACGGCGCCCGGAACGTGCGCAACACCGTCACGGAGGGCGTGCTGGTGGGCGCGCCACGTGCCCACGTGGACTGCAGCACCACGATCAGGCAGGTGAGCCCGATGATGCCGGTGCCGGCGTAGAGGAGCAGGTGCGGGGCGGTCCAGAAGTTGTCGGGCCCGACGTCGCCGTGCCACTGCCCGTCCCAGACCATGCCGGTCAGTAACGTGGCGTAGCCGAGGAGCAGGGACCAGGCGCCGGTGACCTCCCGGCGGGGTATGTGTGGAAGTTCGGATGACATGGGGGAGTCACTCCTAAGCTGTGATCAATGTGTTGACTTTGATGACTTCGGTGGCCGAGGTGTCGTGCACGCGGACGCCGATCTCCCACGGGCCGGTCATGGTGAACAGTTCGCCGCGGGCCACATAGCGGCCCGGCCCGTCGGACCGGGCCTGGAGCTCCGGCGTGGTGTGCCCCATGTGCGGCATCACCGCGGAGATCGAGACGTCCGCCGGGGACGCCGGGTGGAGCTCGACGCGCACGTCGAGAGGGCCGAGCCGGGGTTCAAGACGCACCACGACGGCGTGGTGGGTGCCCCGGCCGCGCAGCTCGGCCGGTCCGGGAGCGGCGGGACTCCCGTGGAAGATCCAGGCGATGCCGGCCGCGATCAGCAGCACGGGCAGGACGATGTACAGGCGGCGCCTCATCGGCCGCTCCCTTCTTCGGCGACCTCGATGACGTGGGGCACGGTGACGATCCGGTAGTCCCGGGCGTACTGGATCCAGACCAGGTAGCGGCCCGGCCGGGGAAAGCTGAAGACGAACTCGAGCCGGGGCCCGTAGCGGGCGACCGACTCGTCCGGCACCCGGGCGGCGGTGGCGTCGGCCATGGAGCGGGCCTCATGGACGTGGCCGAGGTAGCCGCCGTCATGGCTGCGCAGGATCAGATGGCCGGCCATGCCGAGCCATGGCCGCAGCGCGGTGGCGCCGGTGTCGAGCGTGAGGCGGAGCGGCCGTCCGGCTACGGGATGTGCGGGTTCGGTCACCGGCCGCGCGCCGGTGGAAGCGGTCACCGGCCTGTCCCCCCGATCGCGGTGCTCCGGGTCGGGGACGGTGAACGTGCCCGAGACGAGCTGGCCGCCCGCACCGGCCCGTTCGAACTCGACGTACACGAGGTGCCGCCCCGGCTGCTCCGCGCGCAGCCGCACCTCGTACACGCCCGGCGCGGTCCTGATCGGGTGCACGTGCCGGAAGAAGCGGCCGTCGTCGCTGGTCACGACCAGGTGTGCCAGGGCGGCGTGGTGCTCGGCCAGGTCGTCCGCCGGGGCCCCGGTAGAGCCGTCGAACAACGTCACCCGCAGCCGGTAGGCCGACCGGAGGGCGGGTCGCTCCGGCGCCACCTCCACCAGCGGCTGCGCGTTCGGCCGGGTGAGCGTCTCGGGAGCCGGGGCACCCTCCGGCGCGAACCAGGGCGAGATCGCTCCGGTGGTGAACGCCACGACGATCGCCACCGCGAACGTCCCCGCGAACCCCACCGCCGCGCCCCTGCGCCGAAGCGCCGCACTCGCCAGTGCGCCGAGCAGCGCCACCGCCCCGCACGCGAAGGCCGCGTACACGACGACCTCCCACCGCGGCGTGGTCGGCACCAGCAGGCTGAACGGCAGCACCGACCGCTCCCCGCCCGCCCGCACCTCCAGCTCGTGCGGTCCCACGTCCTGGGCGCGCAGGATGGCCGGGTACATGCCGGGCCGCCCGCCCTCGACCCGCACGGAGGCCGTGGACGACCCGCCGTTCTCGACGGACCGGACGGCCAGCTCGACCTGCCCGCCCTTCCCGGGGTCGTGCGCGACCACGTCCACCTGCAGCGGAGCCGGTACCCGTATGCTCGCCCGCACCACGACGGTGAGTTCCATGCCGCCGATCGTCTGGGCGAAACGCGCATCGGCCTCGGCGTCCCGGCCGTGCGCGGCCGCGGGGGACGCCCAGGCGAGCAGGGCCACAAGGGCGAGCAGAACCGGGGTCAGACGGTTGATCACGGCGTCGAGCGTAGGAGCCGGCCCGCATCCGCCACATCGCCCGGCGGCACTGACGTGCCTAGTTCCACGGAACTACCGACGTCGCCGGATCGATCGTGCCGCCCCGCCCGCGCACGCCCGATGGCGGGGACGCGGCCGGCGTCCCCGCCAGGTCGGTTGGGGACGGCTACCGCTGGGCGGAGCGTTCGGCCTCGCGCTTGACCTTCTGGATCTGCTCGTCGGTGACGACCAGGTTGCCGAATTCCTTGACCGCCTGGTAATAGGTCCAGGCGAGCCCGTCACAGGTGGACTTCGACACTCCCGAATAGCCGGCGCACACCCGGCGCATGTCGAAGTAGAAAGCGTCGTCTATGCGGGGCTTGTTGGCCGGGAACTGGCTGACGTCCTTGTAATTGCGGTAACCGAAGTCGTGCCGCCTGCACGGCATGCGGAAATCGAAGCCGAGCGGCTGGTCGGGGCTGCTCGAGCAGAGGTCGGTGGACCAGTCGAAGGCGTAGTCGGCCCAGGCCGACTGGTTCTCCCACGCGTTGCGCCACGCATTGGCGCTCGTGGTGGTGGGCTGGCTGAACGAGGAGAGAGCGGCGAGTTTCTGCTCCAGCGTCACCGCGTGGGCCGGCAGCGCGAATCCGAATAAGGTGAACAGAAGGACGACGGCGGGGGTGATGAGGGCGATTGATCGTCTGATCATGAAAACCTGCTCCAGATGCCCGGGGATATGGCAGGGTTCGCCTGATGTCCTTACGATGACGCGCGGTTCCGGGAAAATCCGAAGCAGATCTTGCCCAAACTTCCGGGCAGGCTTCGCACAGCATTGATCTTTACAATGCGACGCGATTCTGTCAGCTGTGGAGTCAGCGGGTGACGCGGCGGGACAGCAGCAGCCGCGCCGACCAGCCGGCGGCCCACAGCAGGAGCAGCGCAACGAGCGCGCCGCCCAGCACGATGGTCAGCCCGGCGCCGATGTTGGCCCCGACCGTGCCCGCCGTCACGACCCGCCAGCCGGCTCCCACGACGGCGCCCGCGGCCAGCACCGGGATCAGCGCCGCCCACCACCGGCGGTCGAACCGGCGCCGCCGCGACGCCCGCACCAGCAGCGCCGCCGTCCCGCCCGCCACCACCAGCGCTCCCAGGCCGACGGCGCGCTCGGCCCACGGGTCCAGGCCGGGTGGACTGATCAGGTGGTCGAGGACCGTGCCGGGTGGCACGTCCGCGCTGAGGTCGCCCACCAGCCACCAGACGGCCACCGGTACGGCCAGCGCGCAGCCCGCGGCTGCCGTGAGAAGGCCCCGTCCTGAGGGCGATGCCGTGTCTCCCATGCGGTAAGTCTTACCGCCACGAGGGCCGGCATGCGCCCGGCCTTCAGCGTTCGCTCCCCAGCCGCTGCACCGAGCACCTGACCACGATGTGGGTGCCGAGCGTGATCGGCGGTTCGGCCAGCGGATCCCTGCCCGACAACGCCAGGCGCACGGCGGCCCGGCCCAGCTCGGTGTGCGGCAGGTGAACGGTGGTCAGCCCGATGTCCTCGGCCGGCGGCACGTCGTCGTAGCCGACGATCGAGACGTCCTCGGGGACGCGCAGCCCGTGCTCGCGCAGCGCCTTGACGGCGCCGGCGGCGATCAGGTCGGTGGCGGCGAATACCGCGGTGAAGTCACGCGGCCCCTCGGCCAGCCGTCGCTTCATCGTCACGTAGCCGCTGCGCCGGTCGAAGTCGCCGCACATCTCCAGCGCGGGGTCGGCCGCGACCCCGTGATCGGCGAGGGCCGCGCGATAGCCCGCGACCCGGGTGTCCGACGTGGTGTTGCCGGGGCGGATCCCCAGGTAGAGGATGCGGCGGTGCCCGGCGGACAGCAGGTGCGCGGTGATCGCGTGGGCCCCGCCGGTGTTGTCGAAGTCGACCGTGAAGGCCGGCACCCCGTCACCGAGCGGGGGGCGGCCGCACAACACCAGGCGGGAACCGGAGGCCGCCAGCCCGTGCGCGTAGCGCGTCATGCGTTCGCGGTAGTCGTCGTCGAGCACCACGCCGCCCACCAGGATCACCGCCTCGGCCCGCTGCTCGCGCATGGTCTGGACGAAGGCCAGCTCGCGTTCGGGATCGCTGCCCGTGGTGCAGACGAGCGACAGGCGGCCCTCGGCGGCTGCCTGCTCCTCCACCCCCTGGGCGATGTAGGCGTAGTAGGGCGAGTCGACCGAGTGGATGACGATGGCCACCGCGCCGGGCGAGGCCACGGACAGCGCTCTGGCCTGGGCGTTGGGCACGTAGTCGAGCTCGCGCACCGCGCGCAGCACCTTGCGCCTGGTGCTCGGGTGCACCGGATAGTCACCGGCCAGCGCGCGCGAGACGGTCGCCACCGAGACCCCCGCGTGCGCGGCGACGTCGCGGATGGTGACGCGTCTAGCCGGTCCAGACAACGCGTGCTCCCGCGGATCCATGCCGGCGGTAGGCGGGCTCGCGTCCGAGCCGGACTTCGACCCGCGAGCCGGCGGCATCATTCCACGAGACCTGCTCGCCGTGCACCGAGATTTCCGGGCTCTTGACGGAAGGGGCACGCCCCAGCCGCACCGCCGAGACGAAGATCGCCGTGCGACCGCCCGGGTGGGCGCCGACGAGGTAGGGGGTCGCGGAGTGGGGGCCGAACGCGTTCTCGTCGCGGCGGAGGGCGGCGGCCGCCGTGTCCCAGCCGTGCAGCCCGGCGATCTCGCTGACCAGCTCCTTCCCCGAGGTGGTGGTCACCGAAGCGGTGAGCCCGCCCGGCGTGACCGTGCACGGTTCGTCGGCGGCGACGGCGTGCCCGCCGTCGCGGACCACGCTCCCCGCGGGGGCGCTCACCCGGTGCACGCGTATCTCCCAGGGCCCGTCGAGCACGGACGCGGTCTCCACGACCACCTCCCCGTCGGCGTAGCGGGACGCGGCGAAGCCGTCGGCGACGCCGATGCGCTCGATCCGGCGGCGGCGGGTGGCCCGCCCGTCGGGCAGGAGCACGGTGAGATGGTTGTCGATGTTCTCGGCCCGGCCGCCGGGGCCGGTCTCGGGCGCGGTGTGGGTGGAGTAGCCGAGCTTGGCGTAGTGGGGGTCGTCCCTGGCGGTGTCGGGGTCGTTGCCGTCGCTGCCGTGGTTGACCAGGCGGGTGATCCCGTCGTGGCGGTGCAGCAGCCAGCCGGGCGCGGGCAGGGCCAGGCTGAGCTCGCCCGCGTCGGGGTCGGCGGCCGGTGCGGTCCACACCGGGTGGTCGGGGCCGAGCAGCAACCCCAGGAAACCCTTGCTCGCCCAGTAGGGGGAGGCCGGCCCCGAGTAACCCTGGGTCACGGGCAGGAAGGGACGGTGCCAGCCCAGGCTGAGCAGGCCGCGTTCGTCGGGCGCGCCGTGGGCGGCGAAGTGGTCGAGTGTGCGGCCGGCCATCAGGCGGGTGGCGCCCGGCTCGATCGGGGAGGCGTCGAAGAGCGCGCCGAGCCAGAGCGGGGCCAGGCTCGCCATCCGGTAGGTGAGCGAACGCCCCTGGTGCATGGGAGCGCCGTCGGGGGCGAACAGGTGCCGGTAGCCGTCGAGGAACGTGCGGAGCCGGTCGCGGTGGATCGTCGCGTCGGCGCCCGACATCCTGGTCCACAACAGCGTGTAGAGGTGGATCGCCCATCCGCAGTAATAGTCGTAGTTCTGGCCGGCGCCGTCGGTGTACCAGCCGTCGCCGACGTACCAGCGCTCCACGTCCGCGAGGTGCCGGTCGATCTCGTCCTGGTCGTACGGGCCGCCGGCCCCGGCGAGGAACTGCTCGACGATCACCTTGAACAGCACCCAGTTGCACGGCCAGGCGTGCTTGCCGACGATCCCGCCCAGCCAGGCGACCACCCGCTCCTGGACCCCGGGGTCGAGCCGGTCGAAGAGCAACGGCCGGGTCTCGTGCAGCGCGATCGCGATCGAGGCGGCCTCGACGATGGTCTGGTGGCCGTCGGCGATGGGCAGCCAGGCGAATTCGTGGCCGGGGTCGGTGCCGCCGGCCAGCCCTTCTGCGTAGCGCTCCAGCAGCGGCGCCGGCGCGGCGGCCGGGTCGCCGGCGAGGCGGAACGCGGCGAGCAGGAAGGTGCGCGCGAACCCTTCGAGCCCGTCGGACTCGGGCCCTGACCTGCTGGTGCGGCCGGGCAACCGGTATTGCGCGTGACCGGGCGTGGCGTAGGGAGTCACCGCGTCGAGCAGCCCGTCCGCGACGCTGACCCAGTGCTCGCGAGGGTGGTCAGCGCGCATGACGACTCCTTGGTAACGGGTTACTGTGATGCCGCGCCGAAGATACGCACGCACCGCGATGAGCGTCAAGCCTCGGTGTGTAACCGGTTACTACGACCCGTCCGCGTGAGCGCGGGCGCGCCACAGGAGATAGACGAAGTACGGCGTGCCGATCAGCGCCGTGACGAGCCCCGCCGGCACCTGCGCGGGGGCGATGACCGTACGCCCCAGCGTGTCGGCGAGACTCACCAGCAGCGCGCCGAGCAGCGCCGCCACCGGCAGGACCCTGGCGTGGTGGGCGCCCACCATGGCCCGGGCGGCGTGCGGGGCCACCAGGCCGACGAAGGCGACCACGCCGACCGCCGACACCGCCGTGGCGGTGAGCAGCACGGCGCCCGCGAGCGCGGCCAGCCGTACGGGCTCCAGAGGGACGCCCAGGATGCGCGGGCTGTCCTCGTCCAGGGAGAGCAGGTCCAGGTCCCGGCGCAGCCAGGCCAGCAGCGGCACGGCCAGCAGCAGCGCCAGCGCGACCGGGATCAGCTGCGCGGGCACGCGGCCGTACGTGGAGCCGGACAGCCAGGTCAGGGCCAGGGCGGTGTTCCACGGGTCGGCCTTGACGATGATCAGCACGGTGAGGCTCGTACAGGCGTACTGCACGGCGATCCCGATGAGGACCAGCCGGTCGGAGCTCAGGCCGCCGCGCCACGCCAGCCCGTAGACCAGGCCGAAGGCGATCAGCGCGCCCAGGCCCGCCGCGCCGGTCATGGCCCAGATCCCGGCCACCGGAGCCAAGGTCAGCAGCGAGATCGCGCCGACGCCCGCCCCTGCCGTGACGCCCAGCACGCCCGGCTCGGCGAGGGGGTTGCGGCACACAGCCTGTACGGCGGTGCCCGCCACGGCCAGCGCCGCCCCGGCCAGCACGGCGGCCAGGACCCGCGGGTAACGCTGGTCGAGCACGAACGTCAGGGCCCGGCCCGTACGGCCCTGCAACCAGTTGAGCACGTCACCGGTCAGCAGCCACCGGTCACCGGCCAGCAGGCCCAGGACCAGCGCCCCGGCCAGCAACGCCGCGAACGTGCCGGTCACGGCCAGGAAGGCCGCGCGCGACCGGGTGGCGCCGATGCGCGCGGCCGGAGGGCGGCGCGTCGGCCCGGCGTCCCGGTAGCGGCGTGCCAGCCACACCATCGCGCCCGCTCCGAGCAGCGTGGTCACGACGCCCGGCGGCACCTCCACGCCGGCCTGCGCTCCCAGCACGGCACGGAGGGCGATGTCGGAGCCCAGCACGATGAGCACGCCGGCCAGCCCCGACAGGGGGAGCATCGACCTGTTCCTGTGCAGCCCGGGGATCGACCGGGGCAGCAGCCGGACGATCACCGGGGCACAGAGGCCGACGAACCCGATCGGCCCCGCCACGGTCACGGCGGCGGCCGCCAGCACGATGGCCAGCAGCGTCAGCCACAACCGCAGGCGCCGCACGTTAACGCCGAGCACCGAGGCGGTGTCGTCGCCGAGCCCGAGGATGTCCAGCCGCGGCCCGGCCAGGATCGCCGCCGTCATCGCCACCGCGATCACGGGGGCGAACTGCGTGACGGCGCGCAGGTCGCCCTGCACGAGAGAGCCGCTGCCCCAGGCGTACAACCCGGTCGTCTCCTCCTCGAAGAGGATCATCACCAGGTTGGTGAGCGAGCTCAACGCCAGCGCCGTGGCGGTGCCGGCCAGGATCAGCCGGGTCGTGCCGCTGCGCCCGCCCGCCGACATGGCCATCACCAGGGCCGCCGCGGCCAGGCCGCCGACCAGGGCGAGCCCGCCGGACACCGGCAGGGGCAGCGTCAGGCCGAACGCGGCGGCCGTGGCGATGGCGAGGTGGGCGCCGGAGCTGACGGCCAGCGTGTCCGGCGAGGCCATCGGGTTGCGGGCGACCGACTGCAGCAGCGAGCCGGCCACGCCCAGCGCGCAGCCGACGGTGACGCCGGCCAGCAGGCGGGGCAGCCGCGAGGCCAGCAGGACGCGGGCGGCCTCCTCGCTGCCGCCGAAGGGCAGCGCCAGGAGGTCCAGCGCGCCCACCGACGAGGTGCCCTGCGTCACGTGCACGGCGGCCACCAGGACGGTGGCGGCCACGGCGAGCAGGAAGACCCCGGCGGTCCCCAGCCGCCGCAGTGGCGTGGCGGGAGGCGCCGGAGCCAGGACCGGGACGCTCAACCCGCGTACGCCTTCACCAGCGCCTCGGCGTACTGCCGGCACGACAGGGGCCCGCCGAAGGTCCAGATGCCGTCGGGCAGCTTGGTGACCTGCCCCTTGGCCACGAACGGCAGCGACTTCCAGATGGCGTTGCTCTCCAGGCCGTCGGTGAACACGTCCACGCCGTCGGAGGCGTTGTAGAAGAAGCGGATGTCCGGGTCCTTCAGCGCGGACAGGCCCTCGACGTCGGTGGCGCCGAGCCCCCACACCTCGTCGACCTTGCCGGTCCAGGCGTTCTTCAGCCCGAGGCGGATGGCGACCTGGGAGACGAGCGAGCCCTCGCCGAACGGGCGGATCGAGATCGTGCTGCCCTGCTTCCACCCGTCGGCCATGACGAACGGCTTGCCCGCGGCGCCGGCGGCGGCGATCTTCTCCTTGGCGGCGGTCATCGCGGCGTCGAAGTCGGCCATGAGCTTGCCGGCCTCGTCCGTCCTGCCGACCGCGGTCGCGATCCTGTCGAGGTCGTCGCGCATCCGCTTGAGGTTGTCCTTGGCGTCGCTGCCCTCGAACGCCAGCACCGGCACGAATTTCTCCAGCTGGCTCACCAGCGCCGAGTCGCGTCCGGACTCCATGACGACCAGGTCGGGCTGGAGCGCGCTGATGGAGTCGACGCTGGGCTCCTGCCGGCTGCCGACGTCCTTGACCGAGGCGTCGAGCTTGATGGAGGTGTTCCAGGTGGCGTAGCCCTTCACGTCGGCCACGCCCACGGGCATGACGCCGAGGGAGGCCAGCATCTCGGTCTCTCCCCATTCCAGGCTGACCACCCTGGTCGCCGGGCGGTCGAGGGTGACCTGCTTGCCGCGGTCGTCGGTGACGGTCACGGCGGCGGCGGTCGATCCGCCGGGAGAGGGGGTTTGCTCGGTGACGGGCGCCTCGGTGGTGCCGCAGGCGGCGAGGGTCACGATCGCGGCGAGCGCCGTCAAAGCGCTGCGCAGTGAGGTCATGGTCGTTCCTGTCATGTCGTGGCGGGGACGTTCCTGGTGTGCCGGCCGATCGGCCGGGTGCTCACCGTCCCCGTCCTGGGGTCGTGGCTGACCTCGATGCGGATGCCGTACGTGTCGCTGAGCTGGTCCTCGGTGAGGACCTGAGCGGGCGGGCCGTCGGCGATGACCCGGCCCTCCCGCAGCAGCACGACGTGGTCGGCGATCTCGGCGGCCTGGTTGAGATCGTGCAGCACGACGCCGATCGCCACGCCGTGCTCGTCGGCCAGGTCGCGGACGAGCTCCAGCAGCTCCACCTGGTAGCGCAGGTCGAGGAACGTGGTGGGCTCGTCGAGCAGCAGCACGCCGGTGTCCTGCGCCAGGCAGGTGGCCAGCCATACGCGCTGCAGCTCGCCGCCGGACAGCTCGTCGACCGGGCGTTCGGCCATCGCCGTCACCCCGGTCAGCTCCATGGCCCGGCGTACGGCCTCGGAGCCGCCGGGGTCGCCGGCCCTCCAGCGCCCCCTGTAGGGGTGGCGGCCGTACCCGACGACGTCGCGGACCTGCACGCCACCGGGGGTGGGCCGGCTCTGGGCCAGGAGCGTCACCCGCCGCGCGAAGTCGCGGGCCGACAGGGCGAGCGCGGAGGCGCCGTCGCCCAGCGTCACGGTGCCGCGGTCGGGACGGTGCAGGCGGGCCAGGGCGCGCAGCAGCGTGGACTTGCCACTGCCGTTCGGGCCCACCAGCGCGGTGACGTGGCCGGGCCGCAGCACGATGCGGCCGTCCTCGACCACGGTGGCTCCGTGGTAGCTGAGGCACAGCTCCGCCCCGCGCAGAGAGATCTCCTCGGTCATGAGGATAGGTTAGGCTAACCTTGCCAAATAATCACCATGCCGCACGTACGGATTTATGGGCCGTTCGGCGAACGCCGGGCGGGCCTGCGCAACCACAGGCCGCCCGTGGCGGCGAAGACGACCAGCAATCCCGTGGCCACCAGCACCCGCCCGTCCGGCCCAGCCATGCCGCCGCCCCCGGTCGCCACGCCCCCCGTCGGGAGCTCGGTCACCGTCCTGGTCGTGGTGGAGGCCGGGCTGGTGGTCGTGTCCTCAGGGGTGGAGACGTCGGGGTCGGGCGTCTCCGACCCGGCGGTCTCGTCGGGGCTGGGGCTGGTGGGCTCCCCGGTGACGGTGAGCGGATATTCGCGTAGCGACTCCTCGTCGTCGACCTCGCACTCGATCACGCGCTCCTGCGGGGTGGGGCCGAAGTTGACGGCGGCGGCGTGCACCGTGCCGGTGCCCGGGAAATTCGCGGTGGTCTTCATCTCGACGGTCGTCGCGGGCAGCGTGATCGGCTGCCCCGGCGTGACCGTGCCGAGCTGGCCGACTCCCGTGGCGGAGGTCAGCCTGTCGATCCCGCTGATGCCGGCGTAGGCGTACATCTTGAGCTGGCCGTCCGTGACCGTCGTGGGGGCGAGCAGTCTCGCGGAGCCGACGTAGGAGCCGCGCCAGCCGATCGTCATCTGCGTGCCCACCGTGGCGTCCGTGGGCACGGTCAGCTCGATGTCGAGGCTGATCTGCTGTTGCATGCCCGTCGCGACGGTTTCGCACGTGTACGCCACTGTGTCGGCGTGCGCCGCCGAGGGCAGGGCGGTGTACGCGAGGGCCAGGGCCACGGCCGGGACGGCCAGTCGAACGCGCAAGGCGGCTCCTTGAGGCAGATGGTGCGCAAGAGGAGACGGGGCGCGAGGGCATTCGGTTGACAGATGTGTCCGCATCGGGACAACGCATGCGTTTCCTGGCCCGACCGATCTGTGGCTAGTTCATGACATGTCTGAATTTCGCCATGGCTGAAAGTCCTATGACCAGCGCAGTTGTGCCATCTTAGACCAGATGAAATGACGCACATGTGGAGGAAAGAGATGTGGCCTGGTCGATGGGCCCCAGTCCGGCGATGGGCCGCGGTGGCGGCCGCGCTGGCGGTGAGCATGACACCGGTGCCGGGAGCGCGGGCAGACTCCGTACCGGAGCTCTTACCGGCCGCCAACCCGCGAAGTTACGACGTCACGCTGATCACCGGTGACAGGGTGCACATCACCGTCGGCGAGGACGGCCGGCAGCGGGCGAAGGTCACCCCGCGAGACCCGGCACGCACCGGCTTCCGCATGGTGGACCACGGCGGCGAGCTGTCCGTGGTGCCCGCCGACGTGGCGGACCTGGTGCCGGAGCGGCTCGACCCAGAACTGTTCAACGTGACCTCGCTGGCCGCCCAGGGCTACACCGACCAGCAGACCGACTCCATCCCGCTGATCGTGCGGCAGGACGCGGGCGCCGCGCCCCTGGCCGGGCTCGCGGCCGTCACCCGGCTGGAGAGCATCGGCGCGACCGGGGTCAGGCTCGCGAAGAAGGACGCGGCCACGTTCTCGACCGGCCTGGTCACCGGCTCCGGACCGGCCGCGGGCGTGAACAAGATCTGGCTGGACCGCAAGATCACCGCACGGCCGGTCACGAGCGCGTCCACCGCCGGGGCCGCGGTGACGGCGGCGGCCGGCGGCGACGGCGCCGGCACCACCGTCGCCGTCCTCGACAGCGGAATAGACGCCGGCCACCCCGACCTGGCGGGCAAGGTCGCGGGCACGCGCGACTTCACCTACGACGGCGACGGGGTCGACCGGTACGGCAGCGGCACGGCCATGGCGGGTGTCATCGCGGGCAGCGGCGCGTCGTCCGGAGGCACGTACACGGGCGTCGCTCCCGGGGCGCGGCTGCTCAACGGCAAGATCATCGATGGCGCCGGCAGCGGACTCGCCTCCTGGGCGATCGAGGGCCTGGAGTGGGCGTCGGGGGAGGCGGGCGCCGAGGTCGTGACGATGGCGGTGAGCGTCCCCGGCAAGGGCGGCCCGCTCACCGACGCCGTGAACGAGCTGACCGCCAGGAACGGCACGCTCTTCGTCATGAGCACGGGCGACCGGGGCTGCGAGGCCTGCGTCGAAAGTCCGGCGGACGCCCAGGCCGCGCTCACGGTCGGCGCCGTGGACGGCAAGGGCGGGCTCGCGGAGTTCTCCGGCTACGGGCCGGTGGGCCTGCACCGCGCGGTCAAGCCCGAGCTGAGCGCGCCCGGGGTCGGCGTGGTCTCGACCCGCGCCGGCGACCTCCGGCCCGCCGAGCCCGTCGGCGACCACTACGCGCGCTTCTCCGGCACCGCCCTCGCCGCGTCGTACGCCGCGGGCGCCGCCGCGCTGCTGCGCCAGGCCAGGCCCGGCATCACCGCTCCCGAGGTCAGGTCCGCGCTCGTGGGCGGCTCGGAAGCGCTGCCCGGCGTGCCCGTGGACAAGGGCGGAGCGGGCCGGCTCGACGTGGCAGGGGCGCTCGCGCGCACGGTGCTGGCCGGCGACGCGGCGCTCGACTTCGGGCTCACGACGGCCGGCACCGGCGACCCGGTGACGCGTACGATCTCCTACCGCAACGTCGGTGCGGAACCGGTCACGGTCGCCCTCGACGCCGGTGCCCCGTTCACGCTCTCCACGACCGAGCTCACCCTGCCCGCGGGCGGCAAGGGCCAGGTGGACGTCACCCTCGACCCCGCCGGGGCACCGGCGGGCTGGGCCCGCGCGGAACTCGTCGCGACGCCCGCCGGCGGCGCCGCGCTGCGGACGCTGCTGACCGGCAACGTCGAGGTCCAGCGGGTCGAGCTCCGGGTGTCCGCCGTGGCGCGGGACGGCCGTCCCAGCCGCATCCTGCCCAGCGTGGTCGACCTGGGCAACGGCGACCTCTTCGGCCACGAGCTGCCGAGCGACCCCGACAGGCGGTGCGAGACGGACGCCGGGGACTGCTGGCTCGTCCCGCCGGGCACGTACTCGATCGCCGGCATCGTCAGCACCCTGCGGCCGGGAGCCACCAGCGAGGGCCGCGGAGACATCGTCAACCAGAGCTTCGCCGGGTATCCGGAGATGGAGGTCACCCGCGACACCGACGTCGTGCTCGACGCGCGCAAGGCGGTCGCGGTGAAGATCGACACGCCTGACCATCACACCGCGCGGAACCGCGGCGCTGCCACCAAGCTCGTCTACACCAGGCAGCCGGTGAAGGGACCCAGGTATACCGAGAGCCTCCTCGTGGACGGCCGCCTTGAGGAGAGCTATTACCTGCAGCCCACCGCCAAGGTGACCAAGGGCGAGTTCGCGGTGGCCACGCGGTGGCGGCTGGAGGCGCCCGCGCTCACCATGTGGACGTCCGGCGTCGACCTCGACCCCGTATACGTCGACCCGGTCCACTTCAGCAACCGGTCCACGCAGTATCCGCGGTTCGACGGAACCGCGGTGCTGGCCGTCGCCGACGCCGGTGACGGCAGCGCGGCGGCGCTCAAGGGCCGTGACCTGCGCGGCCGGCTGGCGCTCATCCGCCGCACGCCCGGCACGCCCGTCTCGGCCCTCGCCAACGCCGCTGGGGCGGCCGGCGCCCGCATGGTGGCGATCTACGGTGACACGCACCTGGGCTGGGACGAGAGCCCGCTCACCGTGCCGACGGTGACGCTCGCGGAGGCGGAGGGCACCCGGCTGGCCGAGCGGGCGAGCCGCCGGACGACCCACGTCGTCGCCAAGGGCATCGTGGCCAGCCCCTACGTCTACGACCTGTACCTGAGCGAGGAGGGCCAGGTCAGGAAGCAACCGTCGTACGTGGTCGGGAAACGCTCCCTGGCCCGCGTGGACACGGCCTTCCACAGCGAGCTGACCGACGACGTCGCCCTCTCCGAGGTCAAGTACGGCTGGATGCCGTGGGAGACCTTCTCGTGGGACTCGGTCAGGCCGGTGGCCAGGGCGCCGCGCGTGCGGACCGACTACCTGAGCCCAGCCCCCAACGTGCAATGGCACAGCGGGACCGACATGCCGGAACGGTCGTACAACTCGATCCTCCCCGAGGAGCCGCAGGGCGTGATGACCGTCAGGGACACCGTGCGCGGTTACCAGGCGGGCAAGCGGATCGAGCGCACGTGGCTGAAGCAGCCGGTGGCGCCCGGGTTCCCGGCGGACTCGCCCACGCAGCGGCAGGGCGACACGCTCACCGTCGACATGCACGCCTTCGTCGACGCCGAGGGGAACACCGGGGCCCAGCAGACCGACCCGTTCCCGCACGGCTACCTGTCGGACTGGCGCATCTACAAGGGCGACGAGCTGCTCGGCAGGACGGCGACCGGCGGCTCCGGACGGATCCTGCTGCCGCCGGAGCGGGCCGGCTACCGCGTGGAGTACACCGTGGAGAACCGCTCGACCTGGGCGCGCCTGTCCACCAGGACGAGGACGGTGTGGACGTTCGACTCGGAGCGCGCCGAGGGCGATACCGTCGTGCTGCCGCTGCTGGCCGTCGCGTACGACGTGCCCGTTGACCTGCGCAACCGCACCGCCTCCACCAGGCTCGGCCTGACCGTCGCCCACCAGGAGGGCGCGGAGGGCAGCGCGATCGAGAAGGTGACCCTCGAGACGTCGTCCGACGACGGCAGGACCTGGCGCCCCGCCCGCCGGCTGCGCGACAAGGGCGACGGCACGTACGAGGCCACCATCGAACGGCCCCGGCCGGGTGCGGTGTCGTTGCGCGTCACGGCCTCCGACGCCGCCGGCTCCACGGTGACGCAGGAGGTGATCCGGGCGTACGGAACCCGCTGACCCGAAAAACATCGTCTCTGGCGTTGACGACGATTCCTGCTCCAGGGTACCGTCTGTCTCTGTCAGAGACGATGTTCTGCCCGCCCGGGTGCCACTTCCCGGCGTGGTAGTAATGAGATCCCCGCAGGAGGCAGGAAAGACAGAGCTGGCACCATGACCGAGCACTACCTGGGTGTTCTCGGCGTCGCCGAGGCGCTGGGAGTGACCCGGCACGCGGTGCACAAATGGCGCTCCCGCCATCCGGCCGGCTCCGACCGCCCGTTCCCCGAGCCCGACGTCGAGATCGACGGGGCTCCCGGCTGGCGTCCCGACCGGGTGGAGGAGATCGTCCGATGGCGCGACGGCCTGCCGGGCCGGGGTGTGGGCGGAGGCCGTCCGTCCGCCGCCCGCCAGGACTACCTCAGGGCGGCCCTGGCGCGCGGTCTCGACCGCGACGAGGCTCTGCGCGCGCTCGCCGCGTTCGTCGCGGAGTTCCCCGAGATGACCGAGCCGGAGGTCTGCGCCTGGCTCATGGAGAAGTGGCGCGGCTAGCTTGCCGGATCCACCGGCGACCCCAAGGAGACCCCTCGATGGCCCACCTTCCCCGGCCCGGCCGCACCCCCCTCACCGCGGAGGAGAAGTCCCGGGCGGAGGCCAGCTTCGTCACCCTCGTCGCCGAGCACCTCACCGCCGCCGGCCGGTTCAGGGTGAGCGCCGACACCCCCGAGCTGACCGAGATGTTCCAGAACGTCGCCCGCAGGGTGGGCGAGCTGCTCGGACGGCCCGTGGTCAGCTACGCCAACGGCAGGTACATCGTGATCACCTTCGGCCCTCAGGAGTAAGCGCCGCCGGCGAGCAGCACCCCATCCACACCGACGGAAGGCGATGACGCATGCCCGACATCAGCGGGGAGACCGCACCGGGATTCGAAGCAGTACGTACGGCCTTCGCCCGCAACCTGGCCGAGCACGAGGAGATCGGCGCCGCGGTCGCCGTCTACCTGCACGGCAGGAAGGTCGTCGACCTGTGGGGCGGCCTGGCCGACCCCGATGAGGGCCGTCGCTGGGAGCGCGACACCCTGCAGGTCGTCTACTCCACCACCAAGGCGATCACCGCCGCCTGCGCGCTCCTGCTGGCGCAGCGGGGCGAGCTGGACCTCGACGCGCCCGTCGCACGATACTGGCCGGAGTTCGCGGCGCAGGGCAAGGACCGCATCCCGGTGCGCTGGCTGCTCACCCACCAGGCTGGCCTGCCCGCCATCGACCAGCCGATCACTCCGGCAGAGGCGATCGCCTGGGAGCCCATGGTGGAGGCGCTGGCCGTCCAGCGGCCCTTCTGGGAGCCGGGCACGGACCACGGCTATCACGGGCTCACGTACGGATGGCTCGTCGGAGAGGTCGTCCGCCGGGTGAGCGGCCGCAGCATCGGCGCCTTCCTCGCGGAGGAGATCGCCGGCCCGCTCGACCTGGACCTGTGGATCGGGCTGCCGGAGAGCGAACTGCACCGGGTCAGCCGGATCGTCACGTCCATGCCCGGCATGGCGGACCTGGCCGGGATAGACCTGGACGCCCTGCCCGAACCCGCCCGCGAGATGATGCGGGCCTACACCGACCCGGCGTCGCTGACCGTACGCTCGATGTCCGTGGTCTCGCCCCCGCTCGACCACAACGACCCCCGCGAGCAGCAGGCCGAGATGCCCTCGACCAACGGCATCTGTACGGCCCGCGCGCTGGCCCGCTTCTACGCCGCCCTCATCGGCGAGGTCGACGGCCACCGCGTCCTCACCCCCGCCACCCTGGCGGCGGCGACCGCCGAACAGACCGCCGGCCCCGACCGCGTCCTGCGCATGCCGGTCAGGATAGGCACCGGCTTCGGCCTGCCGACCCCGGACATGTTCTTCTACACCCCCACGACCTTCGGGTTCGCCGGGCTCGGCGGTTCGCTCGGCTTCGCCGACCCGCAGAGCGGGCTCGCGTTCGGCTACGTGATGAACCACGTCAAGGAGGACGGCGAGAACCGGCGAGCCGCCACCCTGGTGGAGGCGGTCAGGAGCGCCATGACCGCCTAGCGGGGAGGCGCGGCGTGGGAAACGGCTTTGCCGCCGATCTCCGAACGTATGACAATGGCCGCTCGGAGCGCGGCGACCATCGGAGATGCGTTATGTCCTCAGAAGAGCGTGACGGTGCCGACGCGGACGCCGCAGAGGAGTCGCCGGCGGCGTTCGGGACGATGTTGCGGGGCTGGCGTGAGCGGGCGTTGCTGACCCAGGAAGAGCTGGCCGCACGGGCGGGACTCAACGCCCGCACCGTCCGCCGGCTGGAGGCCGGACAGTTGCGACGGCCACGCGGCACATCGGTGCGGTTGCTGGCCGAGGCGCTGGGCCTGGACGAGGCGGAGCGGGCGACGCTGACGCACGCCGCGAGAAGTGCCGGGGAGAACGCGGAGCCGGCGACGCTGCCACACGCCGCGAGAAGTGCCCCGGCGAGTCCGGCGCCCGTGCGGGTGCCGCCGCGGCACCTGCCCGCCGACGTGGTGGCGTTCACCGGGCGGGAGCGGGAACTCGCCGCTCTCGACGGCGTCGGCGATCAGGGCACGGCGGGCACGGTGCTGATCACCGCCATCGACGGCATGGCGGGCGTGGGCAAGACGGCGCTGGCCGTACACGCCGCGCACCAGCTCGCCGCCCGGTTCCCCGACGGCGACCTGTTCCTCGACCTGCACGGATACACGCACGGCATGGTCCCGGTTGACCCGGCCGAGGCGCTGGCCAGGGTTCTCGCGGTGCTGGGCGTGCCCGGTGAGTCCATCCCCCAGCACGCCGACGACCGGGCGGCCCTGTACCGGAGCATGCTGGCGGACCGGAAGATGCTGATCGTGCTGGACAACGCCGCCGACGAGGCGCAGGTACGCCCGCTGCTGCCGGGTTCGGGCGGCTGCCTGGTTCTGATCACCAGCAGGCGGCGGCTGATCGGCCTGGACGATGTGCGTACGGTGTCGGTCGACGTGTTGCCGCCAGCCGAGGCGGTCGCGCTGCTGACCCGTACCGCCGGCCACGAGCGCGTCGCGGGCGAGCCGCCGCAGGCGCTGGCGGAGCTGGCCCGGCGGTGCGGGTGGTTGCCCCTGGCGATCCGGCTGGCCGCGGCCCGGCTCAAGGCGCATCCGACGTGGAGCGTGGGGCATCTGCTGGCACGGCTGGAGGAGCATCACCGCCGGCTGGGCGAGCTGCACGCCGGGGAGCGCAGCGTCACCGCGGCGCTCGATCTCTCCTACCGGGGGCTGGATACCGCCGAGCGGCGCGCGTACCGGCTGCTGGGGTTGCACGCCGGCACCGACATCGCCCCGGACGCGGCGGCCGCGCTGCTGGCCACCTCCGTCGCGGCGGCGACCGGCCTGCTGGACCGGCTGCTTGAGGGAAACCTGCTGCAGGAGCCGGTGCCCGGCCGGTACCGGTTCCATGACCTCATCCGCGCTCATGCCGCCGCCCTGGCCGGTCAGGAACCAGAGGCGGAGCGGCGTGCCTCGGTCACCCGCCTGCTCGACCACTACAGCGGGGCCGCAACGGCGGCCATGGACCGCCTCTACCCCTACGAGGCCGACATGAGGCCGCGCCTTCCGCCGGGCGGCGGTCCTCTGCCCGCGATGGACGACGCCGAAGCATGGCTGGAGGCGGAGCTGCCCAACCTGCTGGCCCTCGCCCAGCACGCGGCCGAACACGGCTACCTGGACCACATCCGGCACCTGTCGGCCACCCTGCACCGGTGCCTGCGCATCCGAGGCCGCAACCCGGAAGCCGAAACCCTCAGCGCACGCGCGCTGGCAGCCGCCCGCGCCGCCGCCGACCACACGGGAGAGATGGAGGCTCTCATCGCGCTCGGCGAGATCCGTCACCGGCAGAGCCGCTACGAAACCGCGATCGAGGACAACGTGCGGGCTCTGGACATCGCTCGCGCCATAGGGCATCACTCCGGAGAACTGCGGGCACTCAACTCCCTGGGGCTGCTCCGCGCCGTCCACGGCGAGCACAGCCGATCGATCGAGAACTTCGCGCAGGCGCTCGCCATCGCCCGCGCGACCGGCCACCGCAGCGGCCAGCTGGACGCGTTGATCGGCGCCGGCCACATCCACCGGATGGTGGGGCAGCACGGCGAAGCAGCCGACTCCCTCGCCGAGGCTCTGGACATCGCCCGGGAGACCGGCCACCGCACCGGCGAGGTGCGCACGCTGCTCGCGCTCGGTCACCTCCATCTCGGCCGCGGCGAGTACGACGCGGCCACCGACCGCTTCACCCGGGCCCTCGACCTGGCCAACGGCACCGAGCACCGGCTCGGCCAGCTCGACGGCTGGATCTCGCTGGGCGACATGCACCGCATCGGCGGGCGATACGAGCAGGCCCATGCCTGCTACGAGCACGCCCTCGACCTCGCACGCGAGCTCGGCAACCGGAACTGGCAGTTCGAGGCCATCCACGGCATGGGCCGGCTGCGGCACGAGCAGGGCCATCACGACCAGGCGCTCGACGACCACCAGGAGGCGCTGCGGCTGGCCACGGACCTGGGCCAGCCGGGCGACCAGAGTCGCGCCCACGACGGCCTCGCCCACGCCCACGCCGCGCTGGACCAGTACGACGACGCCCGCCACCACTGGTCGCAGGCGCTGGCCATCCTGAGCAAGCTCGGCACCGACCACACCGACGAGCCAGGCGTCGACGCCGACAGTATCCGCACCCATCTCGACGCTCTCGGGACGGACGGGTTCGAGCTCCGCCGCGACCCCTGACGTGGGCGTCCGGCGTTCATCGGCGGCGGGGCGTGTAGGGCGGGAACGCGGTCCTGTCGTCGAGGTCGAGGTCCGTGTCGGGCCAGCGGCGCCGGAGCAGGGCGGCCAACCGGCGGGCCCAGCCGGCCAGGTGGGGCAGGCTGCGGTGCTCGTCGGCGGTACGGGCGGCGGCCTCCAAGGTGGCGACGAGCTGGATGCGGCTCCCGTCGCCCGGCGGGCGCGCCTCGACCTTGGCCAGGCGTTCCAGCCGGACCAGCACGTACGAGAAGCAGGCGGCGGCCAGGCCGAACCCGTAGCGCCGGTCGTCCTCCGCCTCGGGCAGGCCGGCGGCCAGGGCCCGGCGGTAGCCGCCGGCGAAGGCGGCGTCCACCGACACCCAGCCGGGACCGGGGACGTGCAGGCAGACGGCGTCGTGCAGCGCGTGCGTGTAGCCGGCGAACTCGAAGTCGATGAGGCGGGCGTCCGGGTCGCCCGTCGCGTGCACGAGGACGTTGTTCGCCTCGGGGTCGCCGTTGCTCAGCGCCAGGAACGGGCCCGGATGCTCCAGCTCCTCCAGCGCGGCGGCGAGCTCCCGCTCCGCCTCGCCCTCGATCGGCACGCCGAGGCGGGCCGCCTGCCTGCGTCCCTCCTCGCGAAACCCGGGGAACCTCTCGGCGGCGCCGGCGGGCCCGAGAGCGCGTCTGCGCACGCCGTAAAGTGCCGACCTGCCCGCTGTGGCGGCGCTGAGCTCACCGCGGATGCGGGCGAAGGCGGCCAACCCTTCCGCATGGGCGGTGGCGCCCTCCGCACGCAGCAGCCCGTCCAGCGCCGTACGCGGAGCCAGGTCCTCCAGCACGACGAGCTCCGCGTCGAGGTCGGCGGCGATCACCCGCGGCGCCAGGCCGGACGCCAGGTCGTCGGAGAGGAACCGCAGCGCGGCCACCTCGGTGCGCAGCCGCTGCGACGTCGCGTGACGGGCGGCGCCCGGGTGCGGGCGCATCCACTTGACGATCACCCGCTCCCCGCCCTCCAGCCGCGCCCGCGCGATGGCGTACGGCTCCAGCCGCCGCCACCCGGCCACGGCCACAGGGCCGCAACGGTGACGCGACAGCAGGGACTCCACCCGGGTGACGATCACATCCACGGTCACCGGCGCCAGCCTACGTGGCCTCGCCCGGCCGCCGGAAGATACCCTTTCTCGGGACAAGCTGTTCGACAACACCGCCACGGAGCCGGGGACCGACTGACGATGAGCGCGGAACAGGATTTCCAGCAGGTCGGCGCCGAGCTGGCCGACCTGGGTGTACGGATTTCCAGGATGATGGGGAACCCCTCGCTCAAAGATCAGGCGGGCAAGGTGTTCGCGAGCCTGCAGCGCGACGGCGCGATGGTGTTCCGGCTGGTCAGGGACACCCCCGAACACACAGCCGCGCTCCAGCTGGCCGGCGCGTCCCTGTTCGACCCTTCGGGGCAGGGCAGGGTGATGAAGGACTGGGTGGTCGTGCCCCACTCCGCGGCCGAGATGTGGACAGACCTGGCCGAGGCCGCCCTCAGCCGCCCCCGCTGACAGTGGACGGTGTAGGACGTGCGGCAGACCGGCCAGGAACGCTCGCGAGCGAAGAAGTCGCGTGAGAGGGCCTACGGTGTGGAGCGGACGTGGATGGTCGCCCACACTCTGTGACCGACCGTGTCGTCGCCCTCAAAGCCGGTTTCGTCGGCGAGGGCGGCGACGATGGCCAGGCCGCGGCCGTGGTCGGCGTCGACTCGGTGGCGGGGAGTGAAGCGGGGGCTGCCGCCCCATCCGCAGTCATAGACGGCGAGGGTGGTGGCCGTGACGGCCTGGATGATCTCCACGATGAAGGTGCCCTGCGTATGGCCGCTGCTGGTGTGGCGGAGGGCGTTGGTGGCGAGTTCGGCGACGATGAGCTCGGCGTCGTCCTGGTGGGACGAGCCGGCCAGGAGATAGCGCGTGAAGTAACGGGCGCCGGGGATCTGGGCGGGAGTGCCGGGGAAGGCGCGTCGCCAGGTCAGGCCGCCGGGGTGCAGTCCGATCGTCGCGTCGACATGCTCGGGACGGACGAGCGCGGCGGGCGGCCCAGCCTCGCGCTGCCTGGGTACGTACGGGCGGGCCGGGGCGTGGGGGCGGCTGCCGGTAGGGGTCACCAAGGTTCCTCTCTCGGGCGGATGGCTGTAGGAGAAGGAAACGGTGGCCGGGCGTGACGCAGCAGATCTTGACGTAGGCGTTGGCCCTGACGTGAGGGCTGTGCATGCCGGTGGTCGTTTGCTGGACGTTTCGGCCGGTGGTGGGGCGTGCTGGGCCGCGATCACGGACAATGAGTGACGTTGCGGCCACTTGACGTCTCGCGGGAGGGGCTGTGGGGGATCGTGGTGGGCGGCCTGAGCTGGCGAGGGCGCGTAAGCGGCTGGGGATGAGCCAGGAGGAGGCGGCTGAGGCGTTGCTGGTCACGCCGACGACGTTGAGCCGGTGGGAGCGCGGCGCGCAGGACATCCGCCCGGTGTATCGGGCGCGTATCGCCCAGGTGTTCGGGGTGAGCGGGGCTGTGGTCGAACGGTGGTTGCACTGTTCGGAGCCGGTGGGCACCGAGGTGTGGCCTTTGCCGGACTTCAGCGACCTGTCCATCGCGGCTACCGTGAAATCCGCTGAAAAGCTCTGGAGGGGCGAGTTGGATCTCGACCGACGCCACCTGCTGGCCACGCTGCCCTTCATCCCTGCTGCCCTCGACGGTTGGTTGTCCGCATGGAGTTACAGTCCTGCCATCGGGCCGGCGGCATCGCGGGGCACGGAACTTTCGGTGGGGCTCTCGGATGTCAGGAGGATCAACGAGAGTTGGCGGATGTTCAGCCAGATCGATCATCTCTACGGCAGCCGGATAGCCCGACCGGCCGTGGTCGACTATCTGAACACCACGGTCGCGCCGCTGTTGAGGGGTTCCTATGACGACAAGGTCGGCGCCGAGTTGTTGGCGGCTGCTGCTGGGGTGATCTCGTTCGTCGGCTGGACGTCATTCGATGCGGGTTGCCACGGGCAGGCGCAGCACTACTACGGGCAGGCGCTCAAGCTGGCCAAGATCGCCAACGATCGGCTGACCGGGGCACGGGTGCTGACGGCGATGACTCGCCAGGCGATCCACCTCGGACAGCGCGGGCATGCCGCCATGCTCGGCCGCGCAACCGTCGCGAGCGCGCGTGAGGGCGGGGCATCGCCACGCGTCATGGCACTGATGCTGGTCAGGGAGGCGTGGAGCGCGGCTGTGCGAGATCGCCCGGCCGTGGCCGGTGACACGCACGCAGCCAAGCGGATCGAAAGGCTGCTCGGCGAGGCGGAGACCGCATACGCACACGGCCAGACCGATCGCGATCCGCACTGGATCATGAAGTACGAAGAGCCGGAGCTGCGTGCGGAGATGGGCGCGACCTGGCACCTCCTCGGGGCGCACGACAAGGCAGCGGAGTGTGCCGAGCATGTGGTGCGGGAGTTCGCAGTCTCCCGTCCCCGGTCGGCGCAACTCAACCAGCTCGCCGCGGCCGGCGCCTATCTGGAGAAGGGCGAGCTGGAGCAGGCGGTCGACCGTGCCCGAGCAGCTGTTCCCGTGGCCGGTCCCCTTCCTCCGGCGCGGCTGGTTGAAAGCATCCGGCAGTTCGACAAGCGGCTGAGGCCGTACGAGAACACCATTCACGTACGGGAGTTCCGCGACTACCTGCACCACCAGCTCGCCGCCTGAGGCGGTTACGCCGAGCCGCCGGGCCCTGGTCGCTCGGCGCCGGTGGATGCAGGAAACAGCTATCCGAACGGGACGGCGCGCAGGGTCGTACGACGACGGCCCGGGACGCCGTCGACGATCACCTTCGCGGTTGTTCCGCAGCAGATAAGCTGTGGGTCGGCGTAGGAAGGGGTGGCGGCCGATATGTTGCTGAGTTTCCGCGCAGCCAACCATCGATCGCTGCGCGAAGAGCAGCAGCTGCTGACGACACCCGCCTACGAAGAGCCTCCTGTGCCTGAAGCGGGTTGGTCGGCGGTGCCCGTCATCGGGATCTTCGGTCCCAACGCCGCCGGGAAGTCCAATGTGCTCGACGCGCTCAGATACATGGCCCATGTGGTCAGGTGGTCGTTCCGGGAGAACGAGCCAGATGGCGGCATCCGGCGATATCCGTTTGCGCTCGACCGCGACGTGGCTTCCAGCTACGTTGTAGATCTGCTCATCGACGATGTCCGCCACACTTATGGATTCGCTGTTGACGATGCCGCCGTCGTCGAAGAGTGGCTGTACAGCTATCCGCGCAAGCGGGAGCGGAAGGTGTTCGAACGCAGCGGTGACGACTTCAGCTACGGGGTCCATACATCTGACTCCGTCAAGAGCTTGGCGGAGCTCGTCGCGCCCAACGTTCTGCTCCTGTCGCTTGGAGCCCGTGCCCGCCAGGAGGCTCTGCAACCCGTCTATCGCTGGTTCGCCGCGCAGCGATACAGGTCGTCTTCCACGATCATGAGCCGCGGCCTGGTGGCGCACAGGCTGGAGCGCCTGAGGACACCAGAGCTGCAACGCCGTATCGCCGATCTCATGAGTGCGGCGGATACCGGCATCAGCGGTTTCGAGATCGTCGAGGAGACAGATGAGGAGTTGGCGGCGTGAGTGGCCGGGCCACGGAATTTCGTGGGGGATGATCTCACGCCGACGCGCCAGGCGAAGCTGATTTTCCGGCATCCATGCGAGGGTAATGAGTTCATTCTTCCCTTTCATGAGGAGTCGGACGGCACACAGCAGTTGTTCACTCTGGCGATTTCAGTGCTACCGGTTCTGGAGAGCGGGGGAATCCTTATTGCAGATGAGCTGGACGCCAGCTTGCACACGTACCTCAGTGCGAAGCTGATTCAGCTGTTCCAGAGCCCGGTCACCAATCCGCGAGGCGCACAGCTCGTCTTCGCCAGTCACGACGCCGCGTTGCTCGGGCGGGTCCAGGGTCAGGATGTGTTGAGACGAGACCAGATCTGGTTCGTCGAGAAGAGCGAAGACGGCAGCACTCAGCTTTTCCCTCTGACTGATTTCAAACCGCGCAAAGAGGACAACAGGGAGCGTCGTTATCTGGCGGGCCGTTATGGGGCTGTGCCGACCGTGGATGACGAACTCTTCGCATCCGCGCTCACCACCCGTGTAGATTCGGCGCGTGTCTCCCCGGCAACCCAGAAAGAACGACGGTCCGCGCCCGCGGCGTTCGATTGAGCGTAAATCGTCACTGGCCCGTGGACGCCGATGCTCCGACGACTTCGATGACGGCGACGAGGTGTGGTGCGTTCTCGACACGGAACTCGACAGCGGCCTCGTCAAGCGGATGCAGGCCGAGGCGGGCAGTCAGGTGCGGCTCGCGCTTTCCACTCCGTGTTTCGACTTCTGGCTCCTGTTGCATCACAAGGCGGCGAGGTCGGACAGGAGGGCGGGGATGAGGCGTTCCTCCATCACCGTCCGGCCCCGGCCCGCCATGAGGGGCGCCAGCTCGGCGTCCCAGGGGCTCGGCGCCGTGGGCCCGAGCAGTGGGGTCGATTCGCTCTCCGCGAGCCCCGCGGCATAGTCGGCCGCCGACATGCGCCATGGCGCCGCCGCGTGGCGGGAGATCGCGCGTTCGACGATCCGCAGGCCGGTCCAGTCGAAGTCGGCCCGCCACCGCAGCTCATGCCCGCCCGGCTCCAGCAGCCGGTGGCACGCCGCCGACGGCACACCTTCTGTGCAGATGAGCGGCGCGCATCGGGCGCCCAGCTCGGTGGCGGCCGCGCGGAGCACGGCCGGGTTCTCGCAGACGAAGATCGTGCCCTCGTCGAGGGAGACGGGAAAGCGGGTGAGCTGGTGCAGGGTCAGCCGGTACGGCAGGCCGTGCCCGGCCGCCTCCGCCAGCCATCCCGCGACCGGTCCCTGGCCGCGTACGGACAGGTTGAGCACGAGGACCTGGCTGGCCAGGTCGTCCACGATCACCCCGGCCGACTCCCACAACGTCCGCTGCCCCACGCGGTCACCAGGGACGGCCGCCAGTTCGGCGCGGAGCGCGAGTGCCCGGAGCACCAGCGAGGCCAGCGGCGAACCGGCCGACAGCGCTTTGGTGTCGCCGGTGGCCCGCTCGGCCAGCACGGGAAGCGGCATGGTCGGGGCGGGCAGCAGGTCGAGCACCTGGCAGGCGGTCGTGAGCAGTGCGCCTTCGCCGCGCCTGATGAGCCTGGTCAGTGTGCCGTCGGTGGCGAGGGTGTCGAGCCAGGCGGCGTGCCAGGGCCGGCCCGCGTGCCTGCCGTCCGAGCAGCCGGCGAGCAGCCGGTCGCGTTCCTCGCCGAGCGCGCGGCGCTCCGCGGCGCGGTCACGCAGAGGGCCGCCCAGCTCGGCCAGTACCTCGCGGAGGCCGCGGGCGTAGCGGTTGGCCAGGAAGGCGTCCAGGTCGGGCAGGGGCACGGTGAGCCGTTTGACGTCCTCGGGCCGGTAGCGGCCGGTCAGCCCGATGATGACCCGGCGCTCGGCCTCTGAGGGGGCGCCGATGCTGATCGAGCCTGACGACGTGCCGTCGCGTTCGAGCTTGCGCCGGGCGGCTGCCAGCAGCCGGGTCCAGCCCTCTTCCCGCAGCGCGTCGAGGTCGTGCTCAGAGCCCAAGCGTGGCCCCCTCCTCTTCCCGCGCCACCTTGCGGGTTCCCGGCGAGCCGAGGGCCGTGGTCAGCTCTCCGGCGTCGTCGGCCAGCAGGCGGGCGCCGTCCCACACGAGCAGCAGCGGGCTGACGGTGTGCTCGGCCGGGGAGTGGGCCAGGTCGTAGTGTGCCGCGGCGGATACGGAGGCGTGCGTGGCCCACAGGTCGTAGCCGGTCATGAACAGGTCGAGGTCGAACTGCGCCGCCAGCGACATCAGCTCGCCGCGCCCCGTGTCGTCCACGCCGGCGAACGCCTCGTCCAGCGCCAGCAGCCGTGGCGCCGTCGGACGGGCCGAGTTGAGCATGGCGTGGGCGGCGGCGAACAACGGCAGGTGCAGGGAGACCGACTGCTCGCCGCCCGACAGGCGGCTGTGCCTGGACCTGGTCAGCCGTTCCTCCGTGCCGTCCGGCCGGACGAGTTGGAACGCGAACTGCCGCCACCTGCGATAGTCGAGCACGTCGGTCAGCAGCTCGCGGTAGGGACGATCACGGTGGCGCGCCCGCGCGTTCTTGATCTGTGCGGCGAAGTGCCCGCGCATCCTCGCCAGGTCGTCGGGGCGCAACCGTGCCGCGTCACCGTCGAGCAGGGCGCACACCGCGCGCTGCTCGTCGTCGAGATGGTCGGCCAGCAGCCAGCCCACCCCGACGGTGGTGCCGGAGGACATGCGGCGCGAGCGCATCTCCGTGTTCATCCTGCGGATCAGGTCGCGGGCGTCGACCGTGCGGTCGTGGATCTGCTGCGCCAGCCTGGCCAGCAGGGTGTCCTCGAGGATGCGCTGCTCGGAGTCGGTGAGCAGCTGCTGCTGGTCGTTCCTGCTGCTGGAGATCTTGGCGGCGAAGGCGCCGACCGGCAGCGGGCCCTCCTCGTCGGTGACCCGGACCACGATCACTCCGTCGGCCCCGTCCCACTCGGGGCGGTAGTCCTGGTCGGCGGCGGTCAGCTGCGCCTGCAGGTCTTCCAGCGCCTTGGTCAGCCGGGTGGTGGACTGCTTGAGCGAGATCTCCGTCGGCGTCAGGTCGCGGGTGACGGCGAGGATCGCCTGGTGCACGTCGCGCACGCCGGGCGGCAGCTCCTCGGCCTGCCAGTCGGCCTCCTGTGCGGGCCAGCCGAGGCCGGGCGGGCATCTGAGCACGTCGAGCAGCTCGCGGCGGGCATAGGGGGCCAGCTCGCGGGCGGTCCGGAACTCTTCGCGCCGCGCCACCGCCAGCGCCTCGCCCGACGTCTCCACGCGGGTGCGCGCACTGGCCTCGGCGGTCAGCGCCTCCCGCTCGGCGGCCCTGGCCGACTGCGTCTCCCGTTCAGCGCCGGTGATGTCGCGCTCGGTGCGCTCGACCTCGGCCAGCACCTGCCGGGCCTCCGCGCCGACCGTCGCCTGCAGCGCTTCCAGCTTGGCGGCCTCCTCGGCATGCCGGCGCCGTGCGGCCTGCTCGGTCTCGGCGGCGTTCGCCTCATCCTCGGCCGCCTCCGTCAGCCGGTCGGCCGCGCTCTCCACGCCGGCGTGCTGGCGGGCCGCCTCGCGCCGCCGCCCCGCCAGCGCCCCGGCCACGCGTTCGAACCGTTGTACGGCTCCCGCCACCTCCTCGACCGTGTCCGGTGCCAGCGCTCGTTCGGCGCCCGTGCGGCGCAACGACCGTTCGGCGGCGCCGAACGCGGCGACGGCCTCGTCGAACCCGCGTTGTGCCCCGTCGGCGGCCTCTCTGGCGCCGCGCAGCCGCCCTGCCGCCTGCTCGCGGGTGCGCAGAGCCGCCACGATGGCCCCGGTCCTGGGGAGGCCGGCTCTCGCCGCGGCCACGGCCTCCAGCCGGGCCTCGGCCGCCTCGTCCTGCCGGTCGAGGCCGGCGATCGAGACGTCGAGCGAGGCCAGCCTGGCGTCGCACTCGGCCAGCCGGGCGGCGCGGCGGCGGGCCCTGGCCGTGGCGCCGATGTACTCGGCGTGCGTCTTGTGGTGCGCGCCGAGCTGGACGCCCTGGAAGAACCGGCCACCAGAGGTGATCACCGGGTGCCGCGGAGCGGTCTCCACAACGGACTCGCCGTCGTCGCGCCGGAGCACGACAGAGCGCAGGATCCCCGCGACCCGGTCGGCGGCGACCGGGCCCTCCTCCTCCGGCTCCAGCACGTCGAGCAGGGTCGGCCCGTCGGCCGGATCGCCTTCGAGCAGGTAGGCGTCGGAATCGCCCACGCGCACCGGCTCGGGCTCCGGCGTCACCCAGGCGTCCAGCAGGCCCGCGGCTTCCAGCGCCGCCTCGATCCCGGCCGCGTCCCGCTCGCCGGCTCCGTCTCTGAAGCGGACCAGCCGCCACAGTGGCGCTCCGGCGCGGTCCTCGCGCGGAGCCGTGCGCGCCGGGTGTTGTGCGGGGGCGTCGTCATGCTCGGCCGCGATGCGCTGCCGCTCCTCCTCGACGCGCCGACGCTCCAGCTCGGTCTGCCGTCGTGCCTCGCGCAGCCGGGCCCGCTCGTCCCGCAGGTCCTGCACCGCCGCGGCGGTCAGCTCGCCGAAGACGGCGTCGAGCGCCGGCGCGTCGGGCTCGCCCACCTGGTCCAGCGCCTCGGCGAGCGCGGTCGCCTGGTCCGCCGCGACGCCGTGGCGTGCGGCCCAGGCCGCCAGCTCCTCGCGGGCCGTGTCTCTGGTGCGCCGCACGTCGTCGGCCGCCTCCGACTGGGACTGCTCGGCCAGGGCGAGCGCCTCCAGCGCGCGTTCCAGCGCGCCGTGAGCCAGCTCGCGGGCCTGCTCGGCCCGGCCGAGCGCGGTCAGCGCGGCCCGGACCGCGCGCACGTCGTCGGCGCGGGCCGCGACGCGCGCGCCGACCCGGTCGGTGAAGCCGTCCTCTTCGCCGTCGCCCGTGCTCCACGCGATGCCCGCCGCGTGCGCCTCGTCAGCCAGCTCGCCCGCAGTCCTGGAGACGGCGGCCTCGAGTTCGGCCAGGCTTCGCCGCGCAGCCTCCAGCTCGCCCGCCGCCCTGCTCCTGGCGGCCGTGCGCCGCCGAAGCTCGGTGAGGGCGCCGGCGGCGTTGTCGGCGCAGGTGCGCACCAGCCGTTCCAGATCGGCGAGCTGCTGCAGCGCCTCGTAGGCGGCGCTCGACTTGAGCTGGTCGAGCCTGGCGCGCAGCCCGGCCAGCGCGTCCTCGGCGGCGCTGGTGCGGGCCTCCGCCTGTGACCGCTCCAGCTCGGCTACCGCAAGCCGCTCCCGCGCCTGCCGGCGGGACTCGGCGGCGGCGCTCACTTCGTCGCTGCGGCGGGTCAGCGCGTCGGCGGCCCAGCGCGCGTGGGTGCGCAGATAGGTGCTGTAACCGGACAGGAAGGACGCCGTGGCCTCGTCGGCGGCCACCAGCCCTTCCAGGGTGCGCTGCACCGACTCCATGTCGTCGAAGGAACGCGCGGCCTCGGCGATCAGCTCGTCGTCGATCGGGCGCAGGCCGTCGGTCAGCGTGTCGGAAAGCCTGGCCGGGTCGAGGTTCTTGGCCAGTTGCGGCCTGCGCAGGGTGAGGATCAGCGTGATGAGCTGCTCGTAGCGCTCCCGGCCCAGCCCGAACAGCCGCCGGTCGATGGCCGCGCGGTAGTCGGAGGCCGTGCTGATCAGCGCCTGCTCGCCCAGCTCCGCCGCCAGCTGCTTGCGGGTCATCGGCCGGTCGTCGGGCGTGAGCAGGGAGAAGTCCTCGCCGACGCGGCCGTCGCAGACGAAATGCCAGCGTACGGGGGTGTCACGGTGTCTCTGGGCGTGCAGCCCGACGCCGGCCGTGATCGACTGGCCCGTGCCCGGGTCGCGGAATTCCATCCAGACGTAGCCGAGCGCGGAGTCCTGCCCGCGGAAGAGCAGGTTGGACTTCATCGTGCGGTCTTCGGAGGCGAACGGGTTGAGCCGCTTGGGATCGATGCGCCCGTCGAGCACGAACGGGAACAACACCTCCAGCGCCTTGGTCTTGCCCGACCCGTTGGGCCCGCGCAGGACCAGCCAGCCCCCGGCGAAGGCGAACTCCTCGTCGCGGTAGTCCCAGAGGTTGATGATGCCTGCCCGGGAGGGGACGAACCTGGTCACTTCACATCCTCGAAGAGAGTGGTCTGCTCGGTGCGGCGCTTCACCTCCGCGGTCACGCCGCGATAGCGGGCCAGGAGCGGCAGCGCCAGAACGCCGCCCTCGACGACGGCCACCAGACGCAGCTTGGCCAGCAAGGCGACGGCCTCGCCGAGCAACCTGTCGGGATCGGTCCGCCAGACGGCGCCGAAAGCGGCTCCGTACCGGCCGACCAGGTCGCGCATGGTGCGTCTCAGCCACGTGTCCGCCAGGAAGGGGTAGGCGGACTCGCGCGGCGGCGCGCCCTCGAACCCGTCGTGCTGAGCCAGCTCGGTCAGCACGTTGGCGCGCGGCAGCGCCGCGTCGATCCGCGCCGCCGCCTCGGCCAGCCGCTCCGCCTCGGTGGGAGCGGGAAGCAGCGGGGGAGGATTGCGCCGGTTGCCAGGGCCGCAGTGGGTGGCGATGCGCGCGGCCAGCAGCAGGGCCGACTGCGCGATCGTGCCGCCACCGGGAAAGCGAACGTCCGACAGGCGCCCGGAGGTGTCGATGATCGCCACACCCTCCGCCCGGCGTTCGACGCTCAGCCCGGTCAGCCGCTCCAGGTCCTCGGCCAGGGAGGGGGAACGGAGCTGGCCGTGCAGGGACTCGTCGACCTGCTCGTAGTAGACGACCGGCTGCTCCAGCACCAGGCGCCGCGCCTTGCGGGCCGCCGCCCTGCGCATCGTGGCCTGCCCCTGCGCCAGACCCTGGCCGGTGTCGAGCAGCGCGGTGATGGAGGCGACATGCTGCAGGACGCGGCTCGGCCGGTAGACGACGCCGACGATCTCCCTGTCGATGTCGTAGAGCGCCTCGGCCCGGTCGGGATCGTTGACCCACGCGGACGCGGAGCCGTCGGCCAGGGCGAGCGCGCCGCGCCGCTCCAGCCAGGCCACCGCGTCCACGAACGCGTCGCGGTCGGGCTTGCGCTCGGTGTCCATGCCGAGCCCGTCGATCCTGGAGGCGTCGGCCGCCACCGCGTCGGCCAACTCGCTCAGCGAGATCTGCGTGCCGGAGCGGCCCAGCGCGGCCAGCGTGAGCATGAGGTAGGCGTAGCGCCTGCGGTTGAAAGGCCGGTCGGTCCTGGTCAGCGCCGGCATGGTGGCGTCGAGCCGGTCGTGGACGCGCAGCAGCCTGACGGTGTCGGCCGTGGTGAGCAGCCTGTAGCCCAGCACCTCCGGCAGGTCGGCGCGCAACTGCGCCGCCCACCGCCGCACCAGGGGGAGCGCGCTCCGGTCAGGGAAGGAGGGCGTGATCAGCGGGTGACGCAGCAGCAGCCGCACGGCCCGCTGGTAGTCGGCGAGTTCGAGCGGCGACACGTCCGCGGCGACCCTCATATGGAGGTCACCTCCAGGCGCAGGCCGTCGAGGTGCAGGCGCCCGCGTACGGTGGCCACCGTGGTCGAGCCGGCGCACGGCAGCAGGGTGAGACGGATGCCGTGCGCCGAGCCACTCGCGGACCCCGCGACCTTGCCCGCCACGGGGACCCGTGCGGACAACGCCAGGTCGAGCAGGCCCAGCAAGGTCTGCGTCTCCGGCTCGTCCAGCACCCGGTCGTAGAGAGCGCCGTCCGCGAGCGCGGCGGCGGCGGATCGGCGCTGCGCCTGTGCCTTGATCTGCTCGGCGCGCAGTTGCTGGCGCTGTGCTTCGTTGCGCTCGATCCGGCCCACCCCGTGCAGCCCTGGCGTGCGGCCCGACTGGACCAGCGTGCGTGCCACCCGCACCGGTTCGGCGTCCCACCACGACAGCCTGCTCGGGACCAGCTCCGGCTCGTCGTACGGCACCGCGACGTGGCGTGGCGACCCGAGATCGAAGGTGACCTGGAACAGCGCGTGCGCGTCGTCGTCGCTCGGGCAGGAGACGAACCACTGGGCCAGATGGCGTAGCTGGCTCTCCCTGCTCACGCCGCCGCGCCTGGCCTCGGTCACCCGGCGCAGCAGCGACAGGACTCCGGCGATGGCGGTGACGGTCGCGCCCTGCAGCCGCTCCGCCTCGCTCTCGGAGCCGTCGGCGAACCAGTGGGTCAGACCGGACCAGCGCTGCCGCCAGTCCTCCTCACGCTCGACCGGGGTGCGGAACAACCGCTCGTCCGCCTCGGACGCGAAGGCGATCAGCCGGTCGGCCCCGGTCTCGGCCACCTCCTCCACGGCGGCGGCCAGCAGCGGCTGGTAGCGGGCCAGTTCGGCGGTGAACTCGCGCATGTGGGTGAGCAGGGTGTCCTTGTGCGCCAGGAACACCTCGGGGCTCGTGTCGTTGGTGCGGGCCAGATCGCCGAGCATGAGATAGAAGCGGGCCGCCCGCATCGCCATGTCGGACAGCACCCCGTCGAGACGGCTCAGCTTGCGGTAGATCTCCTCGCCGTCGCCCTCCCTGTTAGCCGTGGCCAGCGCCTTCAGGTCCGTGAGGATGTCGGGGAAGACCAGCCTGGACAACTGCGCGTCCTCCAGGCCGGCGCCCAGGACGTCTTCCACCGCGCGGTAGGCCCGGTATCCCGCCTGGGTGAACTGGTAGACGTAGTGGCGGTTGCGGTATTCGGCCAGGTTGGCGGCGCGGGTGCCGTCATAGCTGCGGTCGAGCAGCCGCCAGTCGGCCAGCGAGTCGAGCAGCGGCTGCACGTCCTCGACCGCCGGGCAGGACGGATGTTCCTCGCGCAGCGACTGAAGCAGCTCGCGCGCCTGCGCGGCGTGCAGCAGCACCTGGTAGTTGGCGCGCCCGCGGTCGAGGGCGCGCAGCAGCCAGAGGTATTCGTGACGCTTCTCGGCGGCGGCGAAATGGAACAGCCGCATCCGGTCATCGAGGGTGAAAGCGTCGATCCCGAATGCGCCGGACGGCGCCTCGGGCTCCACTGTGGTCTCGTCCATCGCGTCCAGCATGCCGCACGCGACGGACGGTTCTCGCCATTATGCGATGAGAAGCGCTTCGTACGGCCGGGCCGGATGCCGCCCGTCACGGGACGATCGTCTGGCCCTGCGCGGTGCCCTCCACGGCCGAGACGTAGGCGCGGGCCACCTCGGCGACCGGCGTCCCGCCCGCGCCGTCGAGGCCCATGCCTTCCAGGGTCTCCTTGATCCAGCCGGGGGCGATCACATTGATCCGCAGCCCGCGGGGCAGCTCGCTCGCCGCGTTCCGTACGAATCCCTCAAGCCCGGCGTTGACGAGCGCGCCCAGCGACCCGTCGGCGAGCGGGGCGGCGAACGTGCCTCCGGTGAGGGTGATGGACCCGCCGTCGGGCAGGCGACGCAGCGCCCGTCTGGCGAGTGCGACCTGTCCCAGCAGCTTTCCCGCTGTTCCCGCGGCGAACTCCTCGTCCGTCACCGTCCCCAGCCGCACCAGCGGCCCGCTGGCCGCGCAGCACACCACCGCGTCGGCGTCGGGCACCGTCTCGAAGAGCGCGTCCAGCGACTTCCCGTCTTCGAGGTCCACCCGGACCGGCCCTCGCCGCGAGGCCGCGACGACCTCGTGGCGAGGGCTCAGGGCGGCCTCGACGGCTCGCCCCACGGTTCCCGACGCTCCGATCACGATCACTTTCATGTGATCCATGATGGCTCGTGAACGTCTGTCACGCGTTGATGACCTCCTTCCTGTACTGCGCGTGCAGCGGGTCGCCGGTGGAGCCCATCCACGCGTCCATGGCGGCACGCCGGCGTGCCAGCTCCTCGGGCGCGCCCCCGCCGGCGAGGTTGTTCAGCGCGTGGGGGTCGTTCGCGAGGTCGTACAGCTCCTCCCGGACGCGGAGCAGGTAGAACTGGGCACGCGCGGCGACCGCGGGGTCCGTCGAGTCGCGCATCGCGGGCCAGGTGAGGCCCTGCATGTTCTCCGCCCGGTAGTTCAGGCTGCCGTCGGACCAGGCGTTCCAGATGTAGCTCCAGCGCTCGTCGTGGACGCCGCGCATGTCGTAGCGCTGGTCCGAGCTGGACTCGTGGAAGACGGTGTTGATCTGGTCGCGGCCTGACTGGCTGCCGCCCTTCAGCAGCGAGGTGAGGTCGCGACCGTCCAGCCCTTCGGGGACGGTGGCGCCCGCGGCCAGGCACAGGGTGGGGAAGAGGTCCATCGTGGACACGAAGTGCTCGTCGTCGGTGCGCCCCGCGCCGGCCACGCCGGGCCACCGGACGATCAGCGGGGTGCGCGTGCACTGCTCGTACACGTTCGCCTTGCCGAACGGCACCGCCATGCCGTTGTCCGACATGAAGATCACGATCGTGTCGCCGGCCAGCCCGGACGCGTCGAGCGCGGCCAGGACCGCGGCCAGCGTGTCGTCGGCGCGCCGGGCGCTGCTCATGTACTGCGAGACCTCCTGGCGGATCTCCGGCAGGTCGGGCAGGTACCCGGGCACCTCGGCGTCGTCGGGGCCGTACACCTTGGACGGCTTGGCGATCTCGTCCAGGACGTCCCCGAATCTCTGCTGCTCGGCGAGGCTGCCGCTGAAGGGCCGGTGCGGGTCCTCGGAGTTGGCCATCAGGAAGAACGGGCGATTCTCGGACTTCGCCCGGTCGAACAGCTCCGTCGCGTGCCGCGCGTAGTCGGCGGGGTTGCGCCCCATGCCCAGCTGCTCGTCCGGAATCACGCTCAGATCCCAGGCGAACCGATCATCCGGGCCGAGGTGGGCGACCTTGCCCAGGATGCCCGTCAGGTAGTTCAGCGGTTGGAGCAGCTCGTTCAGGATCGGCACGCCGTCGGCGATGTCCTCGAAGCCCTCGGCGCCGTTGCGGTGGGGGAAACGGCCGGTCATGAGCGCCGACCGGCTCGGCTGGCAGAGGGCGATCGGCACGTGCGCGCGGTGGAAGGCGACGCCCTCGCCGGCCAGCCGGTCGATGTTGGGCGTGAGGTCGGCCCGGCCGCCGAAGCAGCCGGGGGAGCCGCCGTGCATGTCGTCGACGGTGAAGAGCAGGATGTTCGGTGGCGCAGCCTTGCGGGGCCGCGGGGTGTCGCTCCAGGCGGCCCGCGCGCCGAGGCCCGCGGCGACGGCTCCCGCGCCCGCCCCGGCCAGCAACGTACGCCGTGAAAGGGGTGTGTTCATACGTGTGATCTACCGGTCGGCGCGTTACGTTTCCGTTTCCGCCGGGACGCCCGATGGGCGGGACGCACAGGTCGACCCCTACTACGCTCCATGGAAGGGCATCATTGGGGGCGGAGGGATTCGTGACGGTCAACGGGGCGAGCCAGGCGGTGGAGGAGGCAGCACCCGCGGCGGGAGACGCGGTCGGGCGGGTGCTCGGCACCCAGGCGGCCTCGCCACTGTCGTTCTGGGTGGGCCTGGAGCCGGGCAAGGTCGTCCAGCTCGACGACGTGGTGGTGACCAGGCGCGACGTGCCCGGCTACGGCCCGGTGCTGGTCGCGGGCGTGGTGACGACCGTCGAGGCCCGGCACGAGGGCGCCGCCTACGACTCCGACGTCTTCCTCATCGCCGACGGCGCGTTGCCCGCGGCCGTGGTCGAGGTGGCCGAGGTGCGGGTGACCAGGGTCGAGCCCGAGGTGTTCGTGCCGCCGCTCCCCGGCGCCAAGGTCCATCTCGCCGGGTCCGACGACCGCGAGCAGGCACTCTACTTCGACGTGATGGACCGGCGCATCCCGATCGGGATGGGGCGCGACGGCCGGCCGATGTACGCCAACTTCGACTTCCTCGACGGCACCCGCGGCGCCCACGTGTCGATCTCCGGCGTGTCCGGCGTGGCCACCAAGACCTCCTTCGCCACGTTCCTGCTCTACTCCATCTTCAACTCGGGGGTCCTCGACGCCGAGTCGGCCAACACCAAGGCGCTGATCTTCTCCGTCAAGGGGGAGGACCTGCTCTTCCTCGACCACGACAACCTCCGGCTCGACGACGATGCCCGCGCCGTCTACGCCCGGCTCGGGCTGCCCGCTCGGCCGTTCGGCAGCGTGCACGTCTTCGCCCCGCCGCGCCCCGGCGACGCCAACGGCGTGCCCCACGTCTCGGCCCGCACCCAGGGCGTGAGCTCCTTCTACTGGACGCTGGTCGAGTTCTGCGAGGAGGAGCTGCTGCGGTTCGTCTTCGCCGACGCCGACGACGAGCGGGCCGGCTACTCGCTGCTGGTCGGGCAGGTCGCCGCCCGGCTGAAGGCGTGGGCGGAGCCGGTGGGCGACGGCGGCGCCGTCATGGTGCAGGGTACCGCCGCCCGCACGTTCGCCGACCTGGTCGAGTTGCTGTCCGACCAGCTGCAGGACGAGGGCACGCGCCAGCAGTGGACCGGCGCGCAGACCCCGCTCGGCACGGTCAACGCCTTCCTGCGCCGGCTGCGCAGCGCGGTGCGCCCGCTCTCGCCGATCGTCCGGGGCGACCTGCCGTTCTACCGCAACCACACCGTCAGCACCTCCGACGCCCAGGTCTCGATCGTCGACCTGCACAACCTGCCGGAGCGGGCGCAGCGGTTCGTCGTGGGCGTGGTGCTGCGCGGCGAGTTCCAGCGCAAGGAGTCGTCCGGCACCGCGAAGCCCCTGCTGTTCGTCGTGCTCGACGAGCTGAACAAATACGCGCCGCGCGAGGGCGACTCCCCGATCAAGGAGATCCTGCTCGACGTGGCCGAGCGGGGCCGCTCGCTCGGCGTCATCCTCATCGGCGCCCAGCAGACGGCCTCCGAGGTGGAGCGCCGTATCGTCTCCAACAGCGCCGTACGCGTCGCGGGCCGCCTCGACCCGGCCGAGGCCGCCAGGTCGGAGTACGGCTGGCTGCCCCCGGCGGTCCGCGAGCGCGCCACGATCGCCAAGCCGGGCACCATGTTCGTCGCCCAGCCGGAGATCCCGGTGCCGCTGGCCGTCGCCTTCCCCTTCCCCGCGTGGGCGACCCGGCCCGCGGAGGCGGCGGCCCCGGCCGCGAAGGCCTCAGGCGATCCGTTCCAGGGGCTGCCCGGCGTCGAAGAAGACATCCCGCCCTTCTGATCACAGGTGATGACGTGAAGATCCTGCACACCGCGGACTGGCACGTGGGCAAGGTGCTCAAGGGCCGTTCCCGCCTCGACGAGCACCGCGCCGTGCTGCGCGAGCTGGTCGCCACCGCCCGCGACCACGACGTGGACGCTGTCATCGTGGCGGGCGACCTCTTCGACACCTCCGCGCCCACGCCCGAGGCGCAGGCGCTGGTGCTGAACGCGCTCATGGCCCTGCGCGGCGACGGCCGCGACGTGGTGGTGTTGGCGGGCAACCACGACAACCCGCAGCTGCTGGAGGTCTACCGGCCGGTGCTCGGCAAGCTGGGCCTGCACGTCATCGGCAGCTTCCGCCGCCCCGACGCGGGCGGCACGCTGGCCTTCACCGCCCGCTCGGGCGAGCCGGTGCGGCTGGCCGTGCTGCCCTTCCTGTCGCACCGCTACGTCGTACGCGCCGCCGAGGTGCTGGCCGGCACGGCCGCCGAGCACAACCGCGACTACGCCGCCCGCATCTCCGAACTGATCGGCGCGCTGACGGCCGGCTTCCACGGCGACACCGTCAACCTGGTCACCACCCATGGCACGCTGCCCGGCGGCGCGTTCGGCGGCGGGGAGCGGCAGGCCCAGTCGATCTTCTCCTACTACTTCGAGCCGACCGCCTTCCCGCCGTCCACCCAGTACGCCGCCCTCGGCCACCTGCATCGCCGCCAGCAGATCCCGGGCCCGTGCCCGATCTGGTACAGCGGCTCGCCCCTCGCCGTCGACTTCGGCGAGGAGGGCAACACCCCCGGCGCGCTGCTGGTGGAGGTCTCGCCCGGCCGCCCGGCCGTGGTGCGGGAGGTGGCCTTCGGCTCGGCCCGCAGGCTGCGTACGGTGCGCGGCACGCTGGAGCAGCTGGAGGGCCTGGAACAGGGCGACGACTGGCTCAAGGTGATCGTCGAGGAGAAACCCCGCGTGGGCCTGGCCGACGACGTCCGCGAGCTGCTTCCGGGTGCCGTGGACGTCATGCTGGACGAACGGTTCAGGCCGGTGCCGGCCACGCGCAGGACCGGCTCGGCCGACCGTGGCGCCCGCGAGTTGTTCCGCGAGTATCTCACCGCCACCGGGCGGCACGACGACCAGGTGGCCGCGCTGTTCGACCGGCTGCACGACGAGGTGACCAGCTGATGCGCCCGCTGCTGCTCCAGCTCGACCACTTCGGCAGCTTCCGCGAGCCGGTGAGCGTCGACTTCTCCGACACCGAGTATTTCGCGCTGGTCGGCCCGACCGGCGCGGGCAAGAGCACGATCATCGACGCGATCTGCTTCGCCCTCTACGGCACCGTGCCGCGCTGGGGCAAGGAGAACGTCATCGCCCACGCCCTGGCCCCCTCGGTGTCCTCGGGGAAGGTGGCGCTGGTCTTCGAGAGCGGCGGCCGGCGCTACGGCGTCGTGAGGGCGATGGTGCGCGACAGCAAGGGCGCGGTGCGTACCAAAGAGGCCAGGATCGACGAGCTCGACCCCTCGGCCCCGCTCGACCAGGCCTACGACGCGGTGCTCAAGCCCCTGGCCGAGGGCGAGAACGTCACCCCCGAGGCGCAGCGGGTGACCGGGCTGGAATACCGGTTCTTCACCCAGTGCGTGGTGCTGCCGCAGGGCCGCTTCGCGGAGTTCCTGCACGCCGCGCCCCGCGAGCGGCAGGACCTCCTGGTGCAACTGCTCGACGCCGACGTCTACGAGCTCATCAGGCAGCGGGCCGTGCAGGAGGAGGAGCAGGCCAAACGCGACGCCGCCTTCGCCCGCGACCAGCTCGGCAAGCTGTCGGGAGTCACGGCGGAGGCCGAGCAGGAGCTGGCCGACCGGCTGGCGGCGCTGCGGCGCCTGGCCGAGACCATCGGCGCCGATCTCGACCTGCTGCGGGCCCGCGAAGCCGACATCCGGCGGGCCGAGCAGGAGCGCGCCGCCGTGGCCGAACGCCGGTCGGTGCTGGCGTCGCTGCGGATGCCGGACGCGGTGCCGACGCTGGCCTCGGCCCGGCGGGCCGCCGCCGAGTCGGTGGAGGCACTGGCCGCCGAGGTCGCGACGCTGGAGGCCGACGACCACGAGGCGTACGAAGCGCTGGCCGCGCTCGGCGACCGCGGGGCGCCCCGGGCGGCGCTGGCCGCCCTGGACGCCCGCGAACGGCACGCCGCGCAGGCCGCCCGCGCCCGCGCGGAGGCGGCGGCCGCGGCGGAGCCGCTGCCCGGCCTGGCCGCCGAGCGGAAGGCCGCGGAGCAGGCGCTGGCCGCCGCCGAGACCCAGCGCGAACGCCTGCGCGACGCCCACGCCGCCGCCCACCTCGCGCCCCGGCTGGCCGTGGGCGAGCCCTGCCCGGTCTGCCGGCACCCGGTCGCCGAGCTGCCCCGCCACGAGCCGCCCGCCGACATCCGCACCGCCGACCGCGCCCTCGCCGGAGCCCGCGACCGGGCCGAGCGCGCCAGCTCCGCCCACGCCAGGGCCGAGGCGTCGGCGTCGATGCTGGCCGGTCAGGCCGACCGGCTGGCGTCCGAGCTCGCCGCGCTGCCCGAGCCCGGCGACCGGGCCGAGCTCGAAGGGAGGCTTGCCGCGATCGGCAAGGCCGAGGAGGTCGCGGCCCAGGCCCGCAACGCCTTCCGCGCCGCCAGGGGCAGGCTCGAACGTGCCCGCACGGGCGCCGAGCAGGTCGAGCGGCAGGCCGAGTCCGCCTGGCGTACCCTCGAGTCCGCCCGCGACCGGCTGCTCGTCTCCGGCGGACACGACGACCCGCCGCCGCCGCTCACCCGCGACGACCTGCACCGGGCCTGGACCGACCTGCTCGGCTGGCGCGACCGGGCCGCGCAGGCCGCCCAGGCGGCGCTCGCGGCCTGCGACGGGCAGCTCGCCCAGGCGGGCGACGCGCTGTCCCGCGAGCGCCGCAAGCTGGCCGAACGCCTGGCCGAGCACGGCGTCGTCCCGCCGCGCGACGCCTCGCCCGACCAGCTCGGCGCGGCCGTCGCCGGGGCCGCCGCGCGCGTCGAGAGCGCGCTCGACCGCGTCAGGGACGACCGCAAACGCGCCGCCGACCTGGACGCGCAGATCACCAGGAAGGAGCACGAGGCCAAGGTCGCCCACGAGCTGGCCCTGCGCCTGCGCGCCAACGCCTTCGAACGGTGGTTGTGCGCCGAGGCCCTGGCGGTCCTGGTCGCGTCTGCGTCCGAGACGCTCCGCGAGTTGTCCGACGGCCAGTACGAGCTGACGCTCGGCGACAAGACCGGCGACATCGAGGTCGTCGACTTCGGTGAGGCGGGCATGCGGCGCAGCGCCCGCACGCTGTCCGGCGGAGAGACCTTCCAGGCCGCGCTCGCGCTGGCCCTGGCGCTGTCCGGGGCGGTCGCCAGAGGGCTCGACTCGATCTTCCTCGACGAGGGCTTCGGCACGCTCGACCCGGCCACCCTCGACACGGTGGCCACCACCCTCGAACGCCTGGCCGCCGGCCAGGACCGCATGATCGGCGTCGTCACCCACGTCCCCGCGCTGGCGGAGCGGGTGCCGGTACGCTTCGAGGTCAGGCGCGACGCCAAGGGCTCCCACGTGCGGAAGGCGGCCACGTGACCGGTTTCACCGTCGATCCGTGGGATCCCGGCTACGCCGCGGCCCTCGCCGTCGAGGCCCTGTCCGAGCTGGGCTCCACCAGCGCCGAACTGGTGCTCGACGTCGAACGCCCGGCCGCCGACTGGAAACCCGTCACGCCGGGGCCCGACGCCGACCCGCCGCGCACCCTGCTGGTCGCCGACGGCGTCCGCAGGATCGACGCCCGCGTGTGGGTGCACGACCCCGGCTCGCCGATGCCCGTGCCCGGCATCGCCGCCTCCTACGCCGCGGGGATCGTCAGGTGCGGGCAGGACGGCGCCGAACTGGCGGAGATCCAGGTCAACCGTACGCTGATCTCCGCGTCGGCGGACACCCCCGAGGTGAGGACCGGCCACGCCCTCTACCGCCCCAGCAAGGCCGCCGACTCCAGCTTCGAGGAGCTGTCGCTGGCACTGCAGCGCCAGGTCACCCAGTTGGAGGTCGACCTCGCCGTGCGCCACCGGTCGGCGAGCGACGACCTGCTGCTGGTGGACGGGCCGCTGCGGGGCCGCACCCACCTGCCGCGCACGGTCGGCTACATCAAGACCCACCACACCGCCTACCTGCCGTCGCCGCAGTCGGCGGTGGTCGCCGCGCTCGCGCCGGGGCAGCGTACGCCGGTGTTCCTCATGGGCACGAGCTGGCGGCGGCACGCCTGGTACGTACGCCTGCCCGTCAGATCGACCGCCCCGTGGGCGGGCGTGGCGCGCTGCGAGGCCGGCGCCGACCTCGACCCCGCGCAGGTGGTGCGGCTCGCCGACGCGCTGACCCTGGCCCTGCCTCCGCTGGCCGGAGTCGACTACAAGGACCCGCGCGCGCCCCAGAACCTGGTGCCGATCGGCGGCCTGGAGAAGCTGCTCCGCCACCACCTGGGCGACGCGCGCCTGCTCTACCGCGCGCTGCGCAACGCCGCCCGCGGTTAGCGCCCGCTCCCAGCCGGTCGCTCGGCCGGTCGCTCGGCCGGTCGCTCAGTCGGCTGCGAACACCTGCGCGTCGTCGGCGAACGCCTTGAACTCCAGGGCGTTGCCCGCCGGGTCGAGCAGGAACATCGTCCACTGCTCGCCGGGCAGTCCCTCGAACCGCAGGTACGGATCGATGACGAAGGCGGTGCTGGCCGCGCGGAACCGGTCCGCCAGCTCATGAAATTCCGGAATCGTCAGGATCAGCCCGAAGTGCGGGACCGGCACGTCGTGGCCGTCCACCGGGTTGTGCACCCGCTCCGGACGCGCGGGCGCCAGGTGCGTGACGAACTGGTGGCCGTGCAGGTTCCAGTCGATCCAGCTGTCAGAGCTGCGGCCCTGGGCGCAGCCGATGAGCTCGCCGTAGAAGTGGCGGGCCTTGTCCAGGTCGTCGACGGGCACGGCCAGGTGGAAGCGGGGAATCATGGGCATCGGGAACGCCTGCCTTCCGATAGTGGCACGATCACACGCCCACCCTGCCCCTCCGCCGCCCCTCGACGCCAGCGCCCGCCTACCAGCCCTCGTCGAAATCGCAGATCTTCACCGTGGCGCTCTTCCTGGCGCGCGTCGGCTCGACCACCTCGAAGACGACGCTGTACGTGCCCTCCTTCTTCCACACGATCGACGGCAGGAGCGGCTTCGACGACGCGTTGCCCACCTTCGCGCCCTGGCTCTGACCGTTGAGCCGCCACCGGTAGCTGTAGGAGCCGGTCGCCGACACCTTCGCCCAGATGTTCACGTCATAGCGCCAGCAGTCCCCCATCCGGATGCCCTCGTAGTCGAACGACACCGACGTCACCCCGCCCGCCTGCCTCGTCCTGGTGGGTTTCGCGGTGGTGGGCCGGGCCGATGGCCTCGGCGTGGTCCTCGTGCTCTTCGCAGGCGTCGGCGTGGCCCGGGTCCTGGTGGGTTTCGGGGTCTTCCTGCCGGGGCGCCGGCCGGCCGACGGGTCCAGCGGCCTGGGCGACCGCTTCGTGTCCGCGACCGTACGCGAGCCGGTGGGGGAGGAGGGCGCGGCGACGGTGGCGGTGGAGGCGCCGGCGTCACCGGGCGGCGTGGGAAGCAGGGCCCAGGCGGCCGCCAGCCCGCCCGTCACGACCAGCGCGGTCGCGCCGGCCAGCAGGGCGATGCCGAGCCGGTTGCGCGACACTGGTCGGGTGGGACCGGTCCGGCCGCGCAACCCCTCCGGCGGCGGCCACCCGCGCCCTCCCACCGGAGGTGCCGCGACCGGCGGACCACCAGCGAAGGGAGCCTGGGCTGGGCCGCCGGGGAAGGGAGCGTGGGCCGGGCCGCCGGGAAAGGGCGCCTGGGACGGAATCGGGCCGCTGCCGGGGGAGTACCGGTCGTCGGCGGCTGACGCCCTGGCCCGGGGCCGGCCGCTGATGAGCTGGAAGAGCACGTCCTGCATGGCCGGCCGGGCGGCCGGATCCTTGGCCAGGCAGCCGTACACGATCGAGCGCAGCGGTTCGGGCACGTCGCCGAGGTTCGGCTCGTCGTACTGGATCCTGCTGAGCACCGCGGGCAGCGAGTCGTTGCCGAACGGAGGCGCGCCCGTGGCGGCGTACACGATGACCGAAGCCCAGGCGAACACGTCGGCGGCGGGCCCGGCGACCGCGCCGAGGAACTGCTCGGGCGCCATGTACGCGGGCGTCCCCACGATGCTGCTGGTACGGGTCAGGGCGGCGTCCATGGCACGGGCGATGCCGAAGTCGATGACGCGCGGGCCGTCCCGTCCGAGCAGGACGTTCGCCGGTTTGAAGTCGCGGTGCACGACGCCGGCCCGGTGGATGGCGGCCAGCGCGGTGGCCGTGGCGACCGCCAGCCGCTGCAGGTCTGCGCCCGTGTGGCGGCCGGCCCGCTGGAGCGAGGGCCCTTCGACGTACTCGGTCACGATGTACGGCCGCGCGCCCAGCGAGGCGTCCAGCACCTGCGCGATGCAGAACGGCTCCACCCGCCGCGCCGCCGCGATCTCCTTGGCGAAGCGGCCGTCGCCCGGCACGCCCTCCCGCAGCACCTTGACGGCGACCTGCGTCCCGTCGGGGGCAGTGCCGAGGTAGACCACTCCCTGGCCGCCCTCGCCGAGCAGCCTGACGACCCGGTACGGGCCGATGGCCTCCGGCGTCACCAGGTTTCCAGCGCGCAGACGCTGAACGACATGCTCTTGCGCGCCGAGGACGGCGAGCTGACCTTCAGGGTCACGGTGTGGCGTCCCGCGGGCAGGTTCCACTGCCTGGCGGTCACGAACGCCGTGTAGTCGTCCTCGGGCACCCAGGACTTGCCGCTCTCCTTCGTGCTGCCGTCGACCAGCCACGCGTAGGAGACCCACACCCCGCGTCTGGTCGACTCCACGCGGGTCTGGACTTGCACCGGAGGCATGTAGCAGCCTCCGGACTCCGACTGGCCGGGGCCGCCCCTCAGCTCGAGCGCGAGGATGCTGGCCCTGGCGCTCGTGACCGGCTTCTTGGTGGTACGGGTGCGGGACGGCGTCGGCCGCGCCGTCGTCCGCTCGGGCGTCGCCGTGGGCGTGTGCTTCTTCGGAGTGCCGGCGGGCTTGGTGGTACGGCGGGCGGGGGGCCTGGTCTTCCTGGGGGTGCGCTTCGGGGTGGTCGACGGCGTGGGTTCGGCGGTGGGGGTGGTGGTGCTGGGGGAGGGCGCGGCGATCGGCTTCTCCTCCTGCGTACCCCATCCCGGGGCGATCCAGACGATCCCGCCGATCAGCGCTGCCACGACAACACCCGAGACACCCGCCACCAAGGGCACCACCAGCCCTCTACGGCCACCCGCCCTCCCCGCGCCCGGGTGCCGCCCGTTCGGAGGCAGCGGACCGCCCGCGTACCGCACGTTCGGAGGCGGGGGACCCCCCGGGTGCGGCCCGGCCGGCATGCTTCCGTGCTGCGCGGCCGTTCCGGGCAGAGGACCGCTCCCTGGCCGGCCGGCTCCGGGCACGTGCGGCGGCAGCTGCAACGGGCCGGAGCCGCCCGCGTGCGGCACGGGCGGGTTGTTCCCGCTCAGCAGCCGCAGCAGCACGTCCCGCATGGTCGGCCGGGCCCGCGGGTCCTTGGCCAGGCAGTCGTACACGACCGAGCGCAGCGGATGCGGCACGTCGCCGAGCTGCGGCTCGTTGTTCAGGATCCGGTTGATGATCGCGGGCAGCGTGTCCTGCCCGAACGGCGGCGTGTCCGTGGCCGCCCACACCATCACCGACGCCCAGGCGAACACGTCCGCCGGCGGCCCCACCGGCTGGCCCGCCAGCTGCTCGGGCGCCATGTACGCGGGCGTCCCCACGATGCCGCTGGTGTGGGTGGCCGCGTCGTCCATGGCGCGGGCGATGCCGAAGTCGATGACGCGGGGGCCGCCCGGGCCGAGCAGCACGTTCGCGGGCTTGAAGTCGCGGTGCACGACGCCCGCCGCGTGGATGGCGGCCAGCGCGGTGGCCGTGGCGACCGCCAGCCGCTGCAGATCGGCCCCGGCGTGCCGGCCGGCCTCGTGCAGCGACGGGCCCTCGACGTACTCCGTCACGATGTACGGCCGCGCGCCCAGCGAGGCGTCCAGCACCTGCGCGATGCAGAACGGCTCCACCCGCCGCGCGTTCTCGATCTCCTTGGCGAACCTGTCGTCGAGCCCGGCCCTCGAACGCAGCACCTTGACCGCCACCCGCGTGCCGTCAGGCGCCTGCCCGAGGTAGACGGTCCCCTGGCCGCCCGAGCCCAGCCGGCCGAGCAAGCGGTATGTCCCTACCGCCGTCGGGTCGTCCTCCCGCAGCGGTTCGACGTGCGCCATGAGAGCAGTGACTCCTGAGACGGGTGCGGTAGATCTTTACGTACGATACTCACACGAAAGAAGTTTTGTAGTGATGTTACTGGCCTGTAGGAAATCGCCGCCGCAGCCAGAAAACTGGGTCGCGAATCCGCGTACCGGCGCCTATCGTGACAGCGCCGAACACGGACCAAGGAGGCCCGCCATGCACCGCGACGAGATGTCCTTTTGAGCCCACCAGCAAGCGCCGCCGGGGGTTCCCTCCAGCGAGACGCACGTCAAGCGCGGTGACCGGCGCGTCGGCCGCGACAAGGAGCTGATCGAGAAGCTCGGCGGCAAGGACCCGTGCCCCTGCGGCTCAGGGCGGCGCTTTCCGACGGTGCTGCCGTCCGACCGGCCGCTACGACGGCACGCTCGGCGACTACTACGTCCGCGACCGCCCGTAGAGCCGCCGCAGGTGTCGCCCAGCCCTTACCGGCGAACCCCCGCCCCGCCCTCACCCCGCCACCCTGACGACGGCGGCGGGGACGGCGGCGGGGCGCCGAGTTCTGTCGGTGGGACCTGGCAGGGTGACTCCGCATCCTCCCGACCGCCCCCGCCACAGGGGCCGGGCGCCGATGACGCGGGAGGGCCGGAAAGAGGTGCGGTGACCGGTGAGCGGGTCCGTCCGGATGATGTTCGCGCCGCTGGCGGTCCGCGGCTTCCGCCGCTACTACGCGGGGCAGACGGCCTCGGCGTTCGGTGACGCGCTGACGCCGCTCGCCGTCGCGTTCGCCGTCCTTGACCTCACCGGATCCCCGGTGGATCTAGGAATCGTGGTGCTGAGCACCCGCCTGCCCGTGATCCTGCTGACCCTGCTCGGCGGCGCGGCCGGCGACCGGTTCTCGCGCAGGACCGTCATGCTGCTCGCCGACCTGGCCCGGTTCGCCGCGCACGGCGTGACGGCGGTGTTGCTGCTCACGGGCACGGCGAGCGTCTGGATGCTGGTCGTCCTGCAGCTCGTCGCGGGCGCGGGATCGGCCTTCTTCAACCCCGCCGCCGTGGGGCTGGTCGCCTCGCTGGCCGGCCGGGAGCGGCTGCAGGCGGCCAACTCGCTGATCTCGATCTCCAGGAGCACGGCCTCGATGCTGGCTCTCGGCACGGCGGGGGCGCTCGTGGCGCTGGCGGGGCCGGGCTGGGCTATCGCGGCCGACGCGCTGACGTTCCTGGTGAGCGCGGCCTTCCTCTACCGGTTGCCCGCTGATCTGGCCGCCGAGCGGCTCCAGCGCGGCGGCGGGCTGCTGGCGGGCATCCGCGGCGGGATCGCCGAGGTGCTCGGACACTCCTGGTTGCAGGTCTGGACCCTGCATGCCGCGGTCACCAACCTGATCGTGGTCTCCCCGATCCTCGTCCTCGGCCCGTACGTCGCCGACCAGCACCTCGGCGGCGCCCCCGCCTGGTCGGCGATCGGCATCGCCTACGCCTTCGGTGGGCTCGCCGGCGGGCTGGTCGGGGCGCGGTGGAGACCGGCACGGCCCATGGCGGCGGCGATCCTGCTCTTCCTCCTGATGGTGCCCTTCCCGGCGTTGCTGGCTCTGCCCGCCGACGTCTGGCTGCTGGCGCTCGCGGCCGTCGCCGCCGGCCTGCAACTGGTGGTGTACAACGTGCTCCAGACCACCTGCCTCCAGCAGCACCTGCCCGAGCGTTTCGTGGCGCGGGCGACGTCGGTCACGATGCTGGGCGGGCTCGTGGCCGCACCGCTCGGCATGGCGCTGGCCGGCCCCGCGGCCGCTCTGCTCGGCACCCGTCCCGTGCTGGGCGCCGGCGCCGCGACCGCCGTGCTCCTGACGGCCGCCGCGTTGCTCGCGCCGGCGGTGTGGCGGGTCCGGGGAGAGCCCGCCGCTGTCCAGGATCCCGTGCCGGAGCCCCCGAGATGAGCCGCATCATGTACTTTTGCCGCCTCCGGCGCTCTCATCAAGCAGCGGCTCCTCCTCTGCAGAGGGGCCCACCATCACGACCGAGGAGACGATGACCATGGGCAAGGCACTCGTAGCCGTCCTGGCCGGCGGGGCGCTGCTCGCCACCGGCACACCCGCACACGCCCAGACCGTCCGTGCGGAGCAGGCCGCTCAGGCCGTTGAGGGTGCCAAGACCAGGCTGGGCCCCAACGGCTACGGCAAGGTCAGGCTCGGGATGAGCGCGAAGAAGGCGAGGGCGACGGGCAAGGTCGTGCTCAAGATGCCCCTGCGGGGAGGCTCGTGCTCGGGCTGGGACCTGAAGGCGCACCCCACCGGCAAGAACAGCGTGGGCCTGTACATCTCCAAGCGGCGCGGCGTGGCCGTGATCTTCGCCCCGAAGGGGGTCAGGACACCGGAGGGCATCGGCATCGGCTCCACGACCAAGCAGGTCAAGAAGGCGTACCCGCGCTGGAAGACCGCCGCGAGCGGCTTCCTTCTCGCCTCCGTGCCGGGCAACAAGAAGGCCTACTACGCCTTCATCGCCTCGAAGAAGGGCACGGTCAAGGAGCTGGCGTTCGGGCTGAACACGCAGGACTGCGTCAACTGAGCAGAGCCTTTCGCCGACGAGGGCGCGGCCACGTACGACATTGTCACCGTCGAGCCGGGCCGGCTGCACGCGGCGCACGCGCTAGGCGCGGGGGCGGGGCAGGGAGGCGATCACGACCAGGCCGCCGCCCTCGCGCGGCCGGGCCCGCACCTCGCCGCCGTGCGCGAGCGCCACCGACCGCACGATCGACAGGCCCAGCCCGGCGCTCTTCCCCGTGACCGTCCGTTCGGCCCCGTGCCGGTGGAAGGGCTTGAAGAGCAGCGGGACGTCGTACGGCGGCACGCTCGGGCCGGTGTTGCTGACCTCCACCTCGACCTTCCCGTCCGACACGGTACGGCTCACCACCCGCACCCATCCGGTGCCGTCGTCGAGGTTGTATCGGATGCCGTTCTCCACGAGGTTGTGCACGAGCCGTTCGAGCAGCAGCGCGTCCCCGGTGGTGGGGGCCTGCTCGGCGACCTCGTACATGGTGACCTTGGCCTCGAAGGCGTCGGAGGAGGTGTGGGCGACCACGTGGGTCACCACGTCGGCCAGGTCGACCGGCGACCGGTCCGCGATGTGCTGGTCCGATCTGGCCAGCAGCAGCAGTCCGGAGATGAGGCGTTCGTGGCGGGCGTTGATCTCCAGCAGGTTCTCGCCCAGTTCCTTGACGTCGGGCGTGGCCGTACGCCGGTGCATGGCCAGCTCGACCAGGGCCCGGTTCAGGGTCAGGGGTGTGCGCAGCTCGTGGGAGGCGTTCGCGACGAACCTGCGCTGCCCGTCGAAGGAGTGGTCGAGCCGCTCCACCATGGTGTCGAAGGTGTCGGCGAGCTCCTTGACCTCGTCGTCGGGCCCGTCCAGGGAGATCCGTTCGTGCAGGCCGCGATCGGCCATCGGGGCGGCGGCGATCCTGCGCGCCGTGGCGGTCACCTGGTGCAGCGGCGCCAGCACCCGGCCCGCCACCACCCATCCGAGCACCACTGCGGCGGCCCCGACCACGATCAGCGCGATGACTCCCTGGGTGATCAGCGACGTGACGGCGACGCCGCGCAACTCCATCTCCTGCTGCTCTATGAACTCTCTCGCGGCCTCGCCCGAGAGTTCGACCCCGTCGCGGAGGAGGAAGGTCTTCTTCAACTTGCCGGGCTCCGGCGTGAACCGGCTCTCGAAGTAATGGTTGAGCTGCTGGTTGAACAGGAGATAGGTGACGCCGAGCAGCGTCAGCCCGGCGACCATGAACAGGGCGCCGTAGACGAGGGTGAGCCGCAGCCGGAGCGTCGGCTGCGGGCGTGGCAGACGCAAGAAGATCATGCGATGCGATACCCCACTCCGGGCACGGTCTCCACGACCGGCGGGTCGGCGAGCTTGCGGCGCAGCTTCAGGATGGTGAGCCGGACCGCGCCGGTGAAGGGGTCGGCGTGCTCGTCCCACGCCTTCTCCAGGAGCTGCTCGGCCGAGACGACGGCCCCGTTCGCCCGCATCAGTTCGGCCAGGACGGCGAACTCCTTCTTGGACAACGGTACGAACCGCCCCTTCCGGTACACCTCCCGCCGCGCCGGGTCGAGCGTGATCCCGGCCCGCCGCAGCACGGGCGGCGTCGCGGGGCGGGAGCGCCGGCCCAGCGCCAGCACGCGGGCGGCCAGCTCGGGGAAGGCGAATGGTTTCGGTAAGTAGTCGTCCGCGCCGATGGACAGCCCGGTCACCCGGTCGTCGAGTTGCGCGGCGGCCGTCAGCATCAGCACCCGCGCGTCGGAGTCCGACGCCACGAGCTCCTTGCACACGTCGTCGCCGTGCACGCGCGGCAGGTCGCGGTCCAGCACGACGACGTCGTAGTCGTTGACCGCGATCCGCTCCAGCGCGCTCTCGCCGTCGTGCGCCAGGTCGACCGCGTGGGTCTCGTCACGCAGCCATTCGGCGATCGCCTCGGCGAGGATTCGCTCGTCTTCCACCACCAGCACTCGCATGGCGTATCCAAGGCCCTTTCATCCGCTTGCCGAGGCCGATTGTGGCGCAGGAGATATTCGCTCGAAGTAAGCCGAAATGGAAACGTCGAGGAAACAGCCGGCTCTATTGCATCTCCCTTCGACGACATTTCGACGGAGGAGAGCTCTGATGCGAGGACGAGTCCTCAGCGCGCTGGCCGTGGCGCCGGTCGCGTTCACCCTGGCCCTGACCGGATGCGGATCCGGCAGCGACGGCGGATCCGATGTGGCGTCGGTGAGCGGCGGCACTGGCAACCAGGCCGCGGCCACCAGCAAGCCGAGCGTGGATCCGCAGGAGCAGGGCCTGAAGTTCGCGCAGTGCATGCGCGAGAACGGCGTGGAGGTCCCCGACCCTGAGCCTGGCAAGGGCGTCAGGATGAAACTGGAAGCGAAGGGCCAGGAGGATCGGGAGCGGATCGAGAAGGCCCAGGAGGCCTGCAAGGAGTTCGCCCCGAGCGGGCAGAAGTCGGGCCAGGGCGACCCCAAGATGGGCGAGAACCTGCGCAAGCTCGCGCAGTGCATGCGTGACAACGGCGTCGAGAACTACCCCGACCCCGAGGGCGGCATGATGCGCATCACGGGCGAGGTCGGCAAGGACCCCGACTTCAAGGACGCGCAGGCCAAGTGCCAGAAGGAGTCCGCCGACGCCGGTATGGGAGATTCTTGATGGCTCCGGCGACGGACCGGGCCACGCCCCTCGACGGGAAGGCGGAGCCCGGCGCGACGCCCGCCCGCCGCCGACGCGGCGGGCGGGGCAAGCTGGTCGCCGGCCTGCTGGTCGCCGTGGCCGTCGCCGGCGGCGGGCTGATCGCGGTGAACGGCGCCGGCCTGCTGGACGGGAAGGCCGGGCCGACGCAGCCGGCCGGCGCGCTGCCCCCGGCCACCACCGAGGTGACCGAGCAGACCCTGAACGACACCAGGGACGCCGACGGCGAGCTGGGCTACGGCCCCGTGACCACGGCGGTGAGCAGGAGACCGGGCACGATCACCTGGCTGCCCGACAGCGGCCGGCAGATCACCCGCGGCAAGTCCCTCTACCGGGTCGACAACGAGCCGGTCATGCTGATGTACGGCAAGACGCCCGCGTACCGCGACCTGAAGGCCGGCCTGGAGGGCGACGACGTCGAGGCGCTGGAACGCAACCTCAGCAAGCTCGGCTACGACGGCTTCACCGTCGACGACGAGTACACCTACGACACGGCCGAGGCCGTCATGCAGTGGCAGGAGGATCGAGGGCTGGACGAGACCGGCGTGGTCGAGCTGGGCCGGATCGTCTTCGCGCCCGGCAAGGTGCGGGTGGAGAGCCTGGAGACCGAGGAGGGCCAGCCGACCGCGCCCGGGCAGAAGGTGCTGACCTACACCGGCACGTCCAAGGTGATCACGGTCGACCTGGACGCCGAGGACCAGCGGATGGCCAGGAAGGGCGCCAAGGTGGAGGTCACGCTGCCTGACGGCAAGAGCGTGGACGGCAAGGTGACCGAGGTCGCCACCGTCATCCAGCCCGGCGAGAGCCAGGACGCCGAGCCGGAGACCCGGCTGGAGGCGCTCGTCTCGATCGGCGACTCGAAGGCCGCCAAGGGCCTCGACAAGGCGGCGGTGGACGTGACGTTCACGGCCTCCAAGCGCGAGGACGTCCTGACCGTGCCGGTCGCGGCGCTCGTGGCGCTGCAGGAGGGCGGGTTCGGCCTCGAGGTCATCGAGGGAGGCAGGTCCCGGTACGTCGCCGTGGAGACGGGATTGTTCGCCGGAGGCCGGGTCGAGGTCAGCGGCGACGGGCTCGCCGAGGGCATGACCGTGGGGATGCCGACGTCATGACGTACCCCATGATCGAGCTGACGGACGTGTCCAGGACCTATCCCGGCGGCGTGGCGGCGCTGCGGTCGGTGTCGCTGCGGATCCGGCACGGCGAGCTGGCCGCCATCGTCGGGCCGTCGGGCTCGGGGAAGTCGACCATGCTCAACGTCGTCGGCACCCTCGACCGGCCCTCCTCGGGGACCGTCCACATCGACGGTTACGACGTCTCGACGTTGTCGGACGGGCAGCTGTCGGCGCTGCGGGCCACCACGATCGGCTTCGTCTTCCAGTCGTTCCACCTCGCCGCGAAGGTCCCCGCGCTGGACAACGTGGCAGACGGGCTCATCTACACGGGCCTGAGCAGGCAGGAGCGGCGCCGCCGCGCGGCGGCCGCGCTGGACCGGGTGGGGCTGGGGCACCGGATGGACCACGAGCCGCACGAGCTGTCCGGTGGTGAACGGCAGCGCGTGGCCATCGCGAGGGCCGTGGCGGGAGACCCGCCGCTGGTGCTGGCGGACGAACCCACCGGGGCGCTGGACTCGGTGTCGGGGACGGGGGTGATGGAGCTGCTGCACGAGCTGAACGCGAGCGGCACGACCATTCTGATCATCACGCATGACCGGGAGATCGCGGCCGGCCTGCCCAGGCAGGTGCGGATGCGCGACGGCCGGATCGTCTCCGACTCCGCCGCCGCCCCGCACGGCGAGCCGTGGCCCCGGCACGCCGGATCAGGGGTGGCGTGATGGCGGGCATCGAGGTGGCGCGGCTCAAGCCGTCGCCGGCCAGGATGCGGCCGGGCGACGTCCTGCGGGTCGGCGCGATCGGTCTGCGCACGCGACCGCTGCGGGCGTTCCTGTCGGCGCTGGGCATCGCGATCGGCATCGCCGCCATGGTCGGCGTCGTCGGGCTCTCGTCCTCGTCGGGCGCCGAGCTCGACCGTACGCTGTCGGCGCTCGGAACCAACCTGCTCACCGTGTCGTCGGGCACCACGCTCATGGGCGAGGCGGCGCAGATGCCGAAGGACGCGGAGGTGATGATCGAACGCATCGGCCCCGTCGAGCGGGCGTCGTCGGTCGGGAAGGTCTCCGAGGCCAAGGTGTACCGGTCGGAGCGGATCCCCGAGGCGCAGACGGGCGGCATCAGCGCGTACGCCGCGAGCCTCGACCTGCCCGCCACGGTGGGCGCGACCCTGAGCAGCGGCACGTGGCTTAACGCGGCCACCGAACGTTACCCCGCCGCCGTGCTCGGTTCCGTCACCGCCCAGCGGCTCGGCATCGGCGCTGCGGGAACGGACACCCAGGTCGTCGTCGGCGGCGTGCGGTTCACGGTCGTCGGCGTCCTGAACCCGGTGGCGCTCGCCACCGACCTGGACAGCGGGGTACTGGTCGGATGGCCGGTGGCGGAGTCGAGGCTGGACTTCGACGGCCACCCGACCACGCTCTACACCCGGTCGGATGAGGCCAAGCTGGAGTCGGTACGGCAGGTGCTGGCCGGCACGGCCAACCCCGAGGCGCCGAACGAGGTGGACGTCTCCCGCCCGTCCGACGCGCTGGCCGCCAAGCAGGCGACCAGCCAGGCGTTCGCCAACCTCCTGCTGGGCGTCGGCGCGGTGGCCCTGCTCGTCGGCGGCGTCGGCGTGGCCAACACCATGGTCATCTCGGTGCTCGAACGCCGTGCGGAGATCGGCCTGCGGCGGTCCCTGGGCGCCACGCGCGGCCAGATCCGCACGCAGTTCCTCGCCGAGTCGCTGCTGCTGTCCGCGATGGGCGGGAGCGGGGGGATCCTGCTCGGCACGGGCGTCACCATGGGGTACGCGCTCTACAGCGGCTGGCCGTCCGTGGTGCCGGCCTGGGCCACGGTGGGCGGTCTTGCGGCCACCCTGCTGATCGGCGCCGTGGCCGGCCTCTACCCCGCCATCCGCGCCTCCCGGCTGTCACCGACGGAGGCCCTGTCCACCCCGTGAGCCGCCGGGCGCGGCGGGGCCGGCGGCGCGTCAGGGGCGCCAGCGGCGCAGCCCGGTGTCCCGCTCGTACGGCTGCGCGTCCGGGTAGGTGACCAGCTCCACCACGCTGCCCCAGGGGGTGCGGCAGTGGACGAACCGGTTGCGCCCGCCCGACTCCGGCCCCGGCAGCGGCACCGGCTCGCCCATCGGCGACCCGCCGGCCTCGATCACCCGCTGGACCGCCGCGTCCACGTCGTCCACGTACAGGGCGACGTGCTGCCACCCCAGGTCGCACATGAGGACCGGGTCGGCCTGCCGCGGCCCGCCGAACTCGAACAGCTCGATCCCGGGCCCGTTGGGCAGCCGCAGCATGCGGATCGCCACCTCGACCGTCCCCTGGGGCACCCCGAGCCGCCGCTCGACCGCCCACCCTCCCTTCGGTCCGCGCTCCTTGGGCAGGGTGTCGTAGAGCACCTCGGCCCCGAACGCGCGGGCGAAGAACTTCGTCGCCTCGTCGAGGTCGGGCACCGTCACCCCGACGTGGTCGATGCCGTGCACGGTCATGGACTGTCTCCCCTCACCGCCGCCGGGCCGCTGCCGATCCGTCGTCGAGCCATCGTCGTCCTGACGCCGTCGCGTCGTCCTCTCTCGCGCCGGCGTCACCGGCCGCGGAGCTTGGAGATCAGCCCCAGGTCCTCCGCGCAGCGGCCGAGCCCGAGCGCCACGGACTCCAGCGGCCGCTCCGCCCTGCTCACCGGAATGCCCAGCGCCGCCCGCAACCGCCGGCCGAGCCCGCGCAGCAGCGCGCCGCCGCCCACCACCACCGCGCCGCGGTCGGCGAGATCCACGGAGATCTCGGGCGGGCACTGTTCGACGGTCTCGATCGCGGCCCGCACGATGGACTCGATCGGCTGCCTGGTCGCCTCGTAGATCCGCTGCACGGGCAGCGGCACCGAGCGCTCGCGGCCGGTGTCGCTCTCGCGTCCGCGTACGGTGACCTGCCGATACAGCGGCTTCCACGCGGTGCCGGCGCGCCGCTTGGCCGACTCGGCCTCCTCCTCGTCGAGTTGCAGGCCGTGGTCGCGTTCGACCTGGCGGATGATGGCCCGGTTCATGCCGTCGCCTCCGCCGGGGACCGTGGCGGCCGCGATCACGGAGCCGTGGGAGAGCACGGCGATCCGCGTGGTGTCGCGTCCGATGTCGATCACCATGCGCCCGGCGCAGTCCTTGACCGGCAGGCCCACGCCCAGCGCCGCCGCCAGCGCGTGCGGGATCAGCAGGATCCCCCTGGCCTCCGCCTCGAACGCGATGTCGCGCAGCGCCGCGCGCTCGATGGGGGTGGAGTTGTTCGGCAGCGCCAGCACGACGCGCGGCCTGGAGAACGGGTGCCCGTGCACCTTGCGCAGGAAGTATCTGATCAGGTGCCGGGCGAGTTCGTCGTCGACCGGGAGGCCGCCGCTGACCGGCCAGCGTGTCTCTCCCCGCTCGCCCTGCGCGGCCTCGGCGCCGTACCCGACGACCCGGCCCGTGCGGCTGTCCAGCATGACGGCGGAGGGCTCGTCGAGCACGATGCCTCTGCCCTTGACGTAGATCCGGGTGCTCGCGGCACCCAGATCCATCGCCAGGTCATGACCGAGCACGTTCATCGCGGACCGTCCATCGTGGCGCCTGGGGCGTCGACCAACATGCGGGGTGTATTTCCTGGGCCACTCCAACACAACACCAGGAACCGAACGGTCTCCTTTTACCCGGCGGCGTACGATTCGGGTCGTGCTCGACTATGACCTCGAAGCCGCACATTACGACGAGACCCGTGGCGGTCTGCCGCGGGCCGAGGCCGCCGCGGAGGCCGTGCGCGCTCTGCTGCCCGGGGGCACGCTGCTCGACGTCGCGTGCGGCACCGGGCTGGTGAGCAGGGAACTGGCCGGGCGTGGCCTGCGGGTGCTCGGCGTGGACGCCTCCGCCGGCATGGCGCGGGTCGCCGCGCGGCGCGTGCACGTGGTCCTGGGTGACGGCTGCGCGTTACCCGTACGCGACGGGTCGGTCGACGCGGTCACCACGATCTGGCTGCTGCACCTGCTCGACGACGCCCGCCCGGTGATCGCCGAGGCCGCGCGCGTGGTGCGGCCGGGCGGGGTGTACGTCACGACGGTGGACAAGCGCGCCGCCCACGGGCCTGGAGGGCGGCGGCGTCCCTCCGACGGCCGGGAACTGGTCGTGGCGGAGGCGGTCCGGCACGGTCTGCGCCAGGCCGGCGAGACCACGTTCGTGGGTCACGGGCAGGGGCGGGACGGGCCGGACCCGGTGTTCCGGCTGCTGGCGTTCACCCGCGACGGGTGACAGGGCGGAGTCGGTTTCGCATCGAAAGCGACGCCGTGCGAAGCTGTGGTTGTCCCCAACACCATGGAGGTCCTCATGGCGGAATCACCGGAGCCGGAAGTCAGCGAAACTCCCGAGGACGAGATGAAGCGCAAGTTCCGCGAAGCACTGGAGCGCAAGCGCAACCAGCACGCGGGCTCCGGCGCTGGTGGCAGGGGCGTCGACCCATCGAAGATTCACGGGGCGCACGGCCCGGCTGCGAGTAAGAGATCGTTCAGGCGCAAGAGCGGCGGCTGAGCCGGAAGGACCGAGGGGGTACGGCATGCCGTACCCCCTTTCGTATTCCCGCGCAAGGTAGATCTTTGCCCGGTTCATGGCGAATCGTTTGCGTATGTCCGATTCGCTGCTAGAGTTGCCGCCATTACCAGCCGGTGACCTGGCCCTTACCCAAGAGAGGGCCTCCGGCTGGCGCCGAATCCCGACTCGATCGGGAACCGGGGACCCACCTCACTGGGGTGAATCCGGCCCGTGCCGGTAGGGCATCTCCACGCCCGAACCCGTCAGCTAACCCGGTAGGTGTGATGGAGAGGACAGAACGCATGTATGACCGCAGCGTATCCCCGAATCGCGTAGCGCCGGCCGCCGCCTGAGCGGCCCCCCTTCCCCCCTTTCTTTCCCTCGCCCGATGTAGTCGCTCGGGCGTGCCGCAGCGCCGTGCCCTCTTGCCGGCGTGCCTCCCCCTCGTCCCCTCGCGAAGGACTTCACACTTTCATGTCTCCCCGTTTTGGCCTGCGTTCCCTTGCCCTGCTCACCGCCTCCGCCGTCGGCTCGATGAGCGTCGTCTGCACCGCGGCACACGCCGATCCCGGCGCCGAGGAGAAGGCCCTGTACAAGGGCTCCACCACGGCGTCGTACTTCTGGGACGACGGCTCGGGCAGGGCGGGCGACACCGGCCTGCCCGCCAGCGGCAAGCCGATGCAGAAAGGCATGGCCGCCAGCCCGAGCTGGCCGCTGCTGACCGAGGGGTACGTGATCTACAAGGGCAAGAAGATGCCCTTCTTCGTCGGGGACAGAGGGCCCGGGGAGCCCTCCAGCCGCGGCATCATGCTGGATCTCGACGCCAAGACGTTCGCCGACCTGACTGGCGGCACCTTCAACCCTCGCTCGCTGATGGTCAACGGCAACGGCGGCAAGGGGCACATCAAGATCGACTATGTCATCACCAAGTGGGGTGACGGTCTGGGCAAGAAGGGTCGGCCGGTGCCCTTCTCGACCGGCGCCTACGCCCGGCGGGGCTGACTTTACGAACGCGGCGCCAGAATGACATTCTGGTCACCGTGACCCTCCGCGTAGCCGCGAACGGCATCGACATCGCCTACGAGAGCATCGGTTCCCCCGACGGGCGGCCCCTGCTCCTCATCATGGGGCTCGGCGCGCAGCTCACCCACTGGGACGACGGGTTCTGCGAGCTCCTGGTGGAACAGGGGCACCACGTCGTCCGGTTCGACAACCGCGACGCGGGCCTGTCGACCCACCTCCACGACCAGGGCGCTCCCACGACGGGGGCGCCTTCGGCGTACCTGCTGGACGACCTGGCCGACGACACCGCGGGCTTCATGGACGCCATCGGCTGGCCGGCCGCCCACGTGGTCGGCGCGTCCATGGGCGGGATGATCGCCCAGTCCCTGGCCATCCGGCATCCGGCACGGGTGCTGACCCTGACCTCGATCATGTCGACGCCCGGCCCCACGGTCGCTCCGCCGACGGAGGCCGCGTTCGCGGCCCTGACCGCCCGCCCCGCCGCCGAGCGCGCGGCCGTCATGGCGCAGGCGCTGGAGACGTACGCGGTGATCGGCTCGCCCGGTTACGCGATGGACCGGGAGCGGGTCGTCCGGAGGGCCGGGCGCGCGTTCGACCGCTGCTTCGATCCGGCGGGCACGGGCCGGCAGCTGGCCGCGATCATGGCTTCGGGTGACCGTACGGACCTGCTGGCGAGCCTCACCATGCCGGCGCTGGTGCTGCACGGGGAGGACGACCCGCTGGTCCCGGTCGAGGGCGGCCGGGCCACGGCGGCGGCCATTCCCGGCGCCCGGCTGGTGACCTATCCGGGCATGGGACACGACCTGCCCGAGCCGCTCTGGCCGGAGATCGCCCGCGAGATCACCAAGCTGACCGCCGCCTGACCGCGCGGCCGCTCCCGGGCTACGCGGAGCGCTCCCGGCGCCGGAGGATCTCGGCCACGTGGGTCTCGGCCCACGCGGCCACCGCCGCGATCGGGGTGTGCAGGGAGCGGCCGAGGTCGGTCAGCCCGTACTCCACCCGCGGTGGCACCTCCGCGAACACCTCGCGCGTGATCAGCCCGTCCTGCTCCATGGTCCGCAACGTCTGTGTCAGCACCTTGGGCGTGACCCCGCCGATCCGCGAGCGCAGCCGGGTGAAGCGCATCGGCCCGTCGGCGAGGCAGAGCAGCACCAGTGCCGACCATTTGTCGCCGATCCGATCGAGAACCACCCGCGTCGGGCAATTCGGGTCGAAGACATCACCGGTATCCACAAGGTACTTATAGCACGGTGAAGTAACCAGTATCCGATGGATATCGTGACGCCATGAAGATCCTGCTTTTCGGCGCGACCGGCATGCTCGGTCAGCGCATAGCCGCCGAACTGGCCGGTCGCGGGCACGACGTGACCGGCCTCAGCCGCAGCGGGCCCGTCAAGGGCGACGTCCGCGACGCCGCCACGCTGGCCAAGGGCCACGACGCCGTCATCTCCGCCATCGCGCCGCCGCGCGACGGCACCGAGCCGGGACCGCCCTTCCTCGCCGCCAACCGCGCCCTCATCGAGGGTGTGCGCGCGGCCGGGGTGCGCCGGCTCATCGTCGTGGGCGGCGCCGGCAGCCTCAAGGTCCCGTCCGGTGTCGACCTGGTCGACACGCCCGGCTTCCCCGAGAGCCTGAAAAAGGAGGCGCTGGCCGCTCGTGCCGCGCTCGAGCTCTACCGGGAGGTCACGGACCTCGACTGGACCTACGTCTCGCCGGCCGCGGAGCTCGCGCCGGGCGAGCGTACGGGCGCCTTCCGTCTCGGCGGCGACATGCTGCTGACCGACGAGCGGGGCCGCAGCGCCATCAGCGCCGAGGACCTCGCGGTCGCGATCGCCGACGAGGTGGAGCAGAACGCCCACCCGCGCAGCCGCATCACCGCCGCCTACTGAGCCCGAGCGTCCTCGTCGGGGAGCAGGGCCTTCTCGTCGGGCTTGTGCACGAGCACGTTGTCCACGTACGACTTCACGGCCGCGGCCAGTCCCACGTCGGCGTCCGCGCCCTCCGACAGGTACCAGCGATGGTCGAGGATCTCGTGGAAGAGCTGCGCGGGCTCCAGCTTCCCGCGCAGCCCGGCGGGGATCGCCTCGACCGTGGGCTGGAACACCTCCGCCAGCCACCGGTGCGCCACGATGGCCTCGTCCTCGTGCCGCAGGCCCTTGGCGACCCGGAAGCCGTCGAGGTCGTTGAGCAGCCGCCGCGCCTGGTTCTCCTCCACGTCGAGCCCGGTCAGCCTGAGCAACCGCCGCTGGTGGTGCCCCGCGTCCACGACCTTGGGGCGTACGATCAGCCGTCCGGTGCCGACCTTGCGCCGCACCATCATCTCGGCCACGTCGAAGCCGAGCAGGTTGAGCCGTCTGATCCGCTGCTCCACCCGGTGCCAGTCGACCTCCTCGATGATCTCGCTCTGGGTGATCTCGTCCCACAGGCGGTGGTAGCGGGCGACGATGTCCTCGGCGGTGTCCATGGGGTCGATCGACGGGTGCAGCAGCCCGCCGGCCTCCAGGTCGAGCATCTCGCCGAAGATGTTCGTGTGCGCCACGTCGATGTCGCCGCGCCGCTGCCCCTCGCTGATCATCGGGTGCATCTCGCCGGTCTCGGCGTCCACGAGGTAGGCCGCGAAGGCCCCCGCGTCCCTGCGGAACAACGTGTTGGACAGCGAGCAGTCCCCCCAGTAGAAGCCGTTCAGGTGCAGCCTGACCAGCAGCACGGCCAGCGCGTCCAGCAGGCGGGTGAGCGTGTCGGGGCGCAGGGTGCCCGACATGACCGCGCGGTAGGGGAGCGAGAACTGCAGGTGCCTGGTGATCAGTGCCGCGTCGAGCCCGTTCTCGCGGCCGGTGACGTACGCGACGGGCTCCACGGAGGGGGCGTCGAGCCGGGCGAGGTCCCACAACAACTGGTATTCGCGCTTGGCGTACCGCTCGCTGATCTCCTTGATCGCGTACACCTTGCCGGACAGCCTGGCGAACCGCACCACGTGACGCGAGATGCCGCGGGGCAGATCCACCAGGTGACGCTGCGGCCAGTCTTGGAGGGGCACCTCCCAGGGGAGGCGGATCAGGTCAGGGTCGCCTAGCGCGCCGGTGATCTGCAGGGGCATTTCATCAGGATATGGTGCACCGGTGGACGAGTTTCTCAAGTGGTACTTTTCCGACCGTCCCGTCATCGCCAGCACTTTGGGGGCGGACGGCTACGATCACACCCTCGGCGATTTCACCGCCACCGCCTGGACCGCCCGCGAGCAGGAGGAGGTCCGCTGGCACGACCGCCTGTCGGCACTCGAGACCACGTCGCTCGACGACACGATCGACAGAGACCTGGTGCTCTCCCAGCTGAGAGGCTCGATCGCGCTGGCGTCCTGGCCCGCATGGCGGCGCGACCCCGCCACCTACCTGTCCGCGATCTTCGCCTCGATGTTCACGCCGTTCCAGCACCGCCTCAAGCCGGAGCCCGAGCTGGTGACGGCCGCCGTCTCCCGTCTCGCCGAGGTGCCCGGCGTGCTGGCCGCCTGCCGCGCCAACCTGGACCCCGACCTGGCGGCCCCGCTGCTGGTCCAGCGCGGGCTCGGCCAGGCCCGCACCGGCCGCAACTTCCTCACCCGCACGATCCCGTCCATGGTCCAGGACGAGGCCCTGCGCGCGACGCTTGCCGAGGCCGCCGAGCCCGCCGCCCGGGCGTTCGACGAGCTCGTCACCTTCCTGGAGGGCTTCGAGTGCGGCGGCAGCTGGCGGATGGGGGAGAAGCTCTACTCCACGCTGCTGCGCGAGCGCGAGATGCTCGCGTACGGCGCCGCCGAACTGCACGAGAAGGGCAAGGCCGCCTGGGCGGAGCTGGACGCGCGGATGCGCCAGGTCGCGCTCGGGGTCAACGGCGGCGAGGACTGGCGGGCGGCCATGGAGTCCCTCATGGACGACCACCCGCCGACGCTGGCCGACATGCGCGCCGAATACGAGGCGGAGACCCGGCGGGCCCGCGCGTTCGTCAAGGAGCACGACCTGGTCACGTTCGCCGACGGCGAGGAGTGCCACGTGCTGCCGTCGGCCGAGTACACGCGGCCCGTCCTGTCCGTCGCCCACTACCTGTCGCCGCCGCCGCTGAGCGCCTCACGCACGGGTGTCTTCTTCGTCCCCTACACGCCCGACGACTTCACCCCCGAGCAGGTACGCCAGCGCCTGCGCACCAACTCGCGGGCCCAGATGCCGTCGATCGCCGTCCACGAGGCCTACCCGGGGCACCACTGGCATCTGTCGTACATGGCGGGCAATCCGCGCCCGGTCAGGAAGGTCTTCCGCACCCCGTACTTCACGGAAGGCTGGGCCCTGTACGTCGAGAAGGTCCTGCACGAGCAGGGCTACTTCGACACCCCCGCCACGGAGCTGGCCCATCTCGACTGCCGGATCTTCCGCGCCGCCCGGATCGTGGTGGACACCGCGCTGCACTGCGAGGACATGTCCGTCGAGGAGGCCGAGACGTTCATGGCCACGAAGGCGTCGCTGTCGCCGGGGACCGCCCAGGGCGAGGTGAACCGCTACTGCGCCTGGCCCACGCAGGCGCCGTCCTACCTCACGGGCGCGATCGAGATCGACCGGATCCGGGAGTCGTTCCGCGGCACGCCGAAGGAGTTCCACGACCGGATCGCCGGGTCAGGGGGCCTGCCCCTGGGCCTGGCCGAGCAGGCCGCGCTCGCCTGACCGTCACCGGCGGTGCGTTCGGACCGCACGGCCGGGCCGGGCGGGTCAGGGGCGGCGGGGGAAGGCCGGCGGGTTGAGGGCGCGGTCGACGACGGCGGCGAGCTGCTCGTCCGTGAGGATGGCCGGCTTGCCGACGCCGAGCCCTCTGACGTACACCTCGCACAACCACTCCAGCAGGCGGGTCGCCTCGAACGCCTGCTCCAGCGTCGGCCCGATGGTCACCCCGCCGTGGTTGGCCATCAGGGCCGCCTGCTTGCCCACCAGCGCCGCCCGTACGTTGGCGGCCAGCTCGGGAGTGCCGTACGTGGCGTATTCGGCGACCTTGACCACGCCGCCGAGCGCCAGCGCGTTGTAGTGCACCGGCGGCAGCTCCGTCATCGTGGTGGCCACGACCGTCCCGAACACGGAGTGCGTGTGCACCACGGCCAGCGCGTCCGTGGCCTCGTAGACGGCCAGGTGCATGGGGGTCTCGCTGGACGGCTGGGCGTCGCCTTCGACGAGGTGGCCCGAGACGTCCACGATCGGGCACAACTCGGGCGTCAGCCGGTCGAGCGCCACCCCTGAGGGCGTGACCGCCACCAGGTCGCCCTGGCGCACGCTCAGGTTGCCCGAGGTGCCGATGACCAGGCCGAGCTCGACGGCCCGCCGCCCGTACTCGCACAGCTGCTCGCGGAGGCTCATGTGCGTCGAATGTAGCGGGTCGTCCGAAAAGCGGCAATTAGCGGCGGTCGAGGGCGCCCAGCATGATGCGTTCCGCGCCCTCCCGGGTGAGCCGGCCGGGGTAGAGCAGCAGGTGCAGGCTGAGGCCGTCCACCAGGGCGAGCAGGTGCTCGGCGAGGTCGTCCAGCTCGTCGTCCCGGTACTCGTCCCGGTGATCGTCGCAGTGCTCGTCCCGGTGGCCGTCCGGGCGCAGCTCGCCGGCCGCGCGGGCCTGCCCGAGCAGGTCGCGTACGGCGGCGCGCAGCTCGGCCGCCTCCGCCCGCTGGACCTCGGCCAGGCGTTCGGAGGTCAGGCTGCGGCTCCAGAAGCTGACCTCGAGCCGGGTCTCCCGGCCGCGCTCGTCGTCCAGCGGCAGGTTGTCGAGCAGCAGCTCGCGCAGCGCGGCCAGCCCTGTCGCGCCCTCGACCTTGGCGGTCAGCCGGGCGCGGATGCGCTGGTGCGACTGGCGCAGCGCAGAGAGCAGGATCTCGTCCTTGTCAGCGAAGTAGTGGGCGAGGACCCCGTTGGAGTAGCCGGCCTCCTTGGCGATGGCCCGCGTGGTGGCGGCGTCGATGCCGTCCCTGACGATCACCCGGCCGGCCGCCGCCATGACCTCGCGCCTGCGTTCGTCGTGGTCGACGATTTTCGGCATCGGGTAGCCCCTCTCGTAGGCGTACCTCACCATATTGACTTTTTATTCGGACGTCTGTCTATTTAAACCATGACCGTCGCCACCGTCGGCGTGCATATCGTCGACATCCTCGCCAGACCCGTCGAGCACATCCCCGACGGCCAGGACACCGTGCTGGTCGACCAGATCCGCCTCACCGCCGCGGGCGCCGCCGCGGGAACGGCGGTCGACCTGGTCAAGCTGGGCAACTCCGTGGTCACCATGGGCGCCGTCGGCGACGACGAGCTGGGCGACTTCCTGCTGGCGGTGCTCACCAAGCGCGGCGTGGACGTCTCGCGCCTCGCCCGCAGGGCGGGGGAGCAGACCGCCGCGTCGATCCTGCCCATCAGGCCCGAGGGCGGCCGGCCCAGCTTTCACGTGCCCGGCGCGAACCTCGGGGTGACGTACGCCGACCTGGACCGCGAAGTGCTGCGGGGCGCGCGGGCGATCCACCTCGGCGGGATGGACGTCACGTTCGGCCTGGGCGACCCGGCCTTCTTCGCGCTCCTGGACGAGGTACGCGCGGCCGGGACGATCGTCACGATGGACCTGCTTTCGGAGATGCCCGACCTGCTGGACATGGCCACGGCGTTCCTGCCCCACGTGGACTACGTCCTGCCCAACGAGTCGCAGGCCCTCCTCATGACGGGCGCCACCGACGTCGCGGCGGCCGCGGACGCCCTGCTGGCCCGCGGGCCGCGCGGCGTGCTCGTCACCCTCGGCGCGGCGGGCAGCCTCGTCGTGACCGCGGACGGCGCGGAGCGGGTGCCCGCGATCAAGGCGGAGGTGGCCGACACGACCGGCTGCGGCGACGCCTACTGCGCCGGCTTCCTCACGGGCCTGCTGCACGGCCAGGACGTGCCGGTCGCCGCCCGCTGGGGCACGGCCGCCGCCGCCCGCGTGGCCACCGGCCTCGGCTCGGACGCCGGCCTCACCGACCTCGCATCCACCCTCAGCCTCCTGTAAGGACCCCAAGATGACCGACGCAGAACTCCGCCGCAGGGCCTCGAAGGTCGTCCCCGGCGGCATGTACGGCCACCTCAACGCCGCCCTGTTCGCCCCCGGCTTCCCGCAGTTCTTCGAACGCGGCGAGGGCTGCCGGCAGTGGGACGCCGACGGCAGGGAGTACATCGACTTCATGTGCAGCTGGGGCCCCGTCGTGCTCGGGCACCGGCACCCCCGTGTGGAGGAGGCCGCCGCCCGCCAGGCCGCGCTCGGCGACTGCCTCAACGGGCCCGGGCCGATCATGGTGGAGCTGGCCGAGCTGCTGGTGGACACGGTGCCGAGCGCCGACTGGGCGATGTTCTCCAAGAACGGCACCGACGCCACCACGCAGGCGCTCATGGTCGCCAGGGCCGCCACCGGGCGGGCGAAGGTGCTGATGGCGCACGGCGCCTACCACGGGGCCGACCCCTGGTGCACGCCGTCACCCGCGGGCACGACGCCGAACGAGCGGGCCGACCTGGTGGAGTTCACCTACAACTCGCTGGAGTCGCTGGAGGCCGCCGCGGCGACCGTGGAAGGGGACGTGGCGGCGATCATCGTCACCCCCTTCAAACACGACTCGTTCGAGGACCAGGAACTGGTGGAGCCGGCCTTCGCCCGCGGCGCCCGCGCCCTGGCGGACCGACTCGGGGCCGCCCTGGTGATCGACGACGTGCGGGCCGGGTTCCGCGTCGACCTGCGCGGCTCGTGGGAGCCGTACGGGGTGCGCCCCGACCTGACGGCCTGGTCCAAGGCGATGGCCAACGGCTACCCGATCGCCGCCGTGACCGGCACGGACGCGCTGCGCGGCCCGGCGCAGACGCTGTACTCGACGGGGTCGTTCTGGTTCTCGGCGGTCGCGATGGCGGCGGCCAAGGCCACCATCGAGACCCTGCGCGACACGGACGGCATCGCCGCCATGGAGCGGGCGGGCGCGCGACTGCGCGAGGGGCTCTACGCGCAGGCCAAGTCGCACGGGTTCGCCGTGAACCAGACGGGACCGGTCACGATCCCGTGGCTCAGCTTCGACGGCGACGCCGACCTGTCCGTGGCGATGCACTGGAGCGACGCCTGCCTGCGGCACGGCGTCTACCTGCACCCGTGGCACAACTGGTTCATGTCGGCGGCGCACACGGAGGACGACGTGGCCAAGGCTTTGGAGGGCACGGACCGGGCGTTCGCGGAAACCCGCGCCCACGTCGGCTGACGGCCGCCACACAACCTGGTACCGGTTCCCCCAACACGTTATGTGATCGGCCGGTCACTCGTTAGAGTGGGTGCCTCTCGGAGCCCTCATGCCGGAGGGGCTCGAACCATGGGGGTCTCATGCGCGTGTCCAAACTTCCGCTCGTCCTGCTCGCCGTCGCCTGCGCCGGAGCCTGCGCGGGTCCGCCCGCCCCGGTCCAGAACGCGGCCGGTCCCGAGGCCGCCAAGAGCCCGGAGAGCGCGATCACGTTGTCCGGTTCCGGCGAGTTCACCGACGACGACACCTCGGCCATCGCCTACGACCGCAAGCTCGCCCCGAAGGGCGCCCAGGCCAGCGTCACCGTCGAGTCGTCAGGAGACGAGACCACGACCTCGCTCGTCGCGGAGGGCCTGCTGCCCGACCGGCGCTACGGCGTCCACCTGCACACCAAGCCGTGCGGGAAGAAGCCCGACGACTCCGGTCCGCACTTCCAGCACAACCCGGGCAAGATCAATCCGGAGAGCGAGGTCTGGCTCGACATCCGCACCGACGGCGAGGGGGCCGGTCGCTCGACGGCCCGCAACGACTGGGCGCTCGACCCCGACAAGCTGCCGAGCTCGCTGGTCATCCACTCCAAGCCCACCACGCCCAAGGGGTCCGAGGCCGGCATGGCGGGTGACCGCGTCGCCTGCCTGACGCTCGCCAAGGTGTGACACGTCCCGATTTCTCTCTCGGCCCGCCTCCCGAACGCTCAGGAGGCGGGCCGACGCCGTGTGCCGGCCGCTTTCCCGTAGGGTGACGAGTCCTTGGCGGAGTTGTGCGCGTCGTAGCGTTACACGCTCGGCACGGTCGATTACGTTCGGTGATGGAACCGGCGAGTCGTACCCTCTCACCCGCCCGCCGGCACACACCGCATGCCCATGCCGTGCTCCTGCGGCGACCCGACCTGGGCCCGACGGTGGGCGTGAAGAGCGCGTCAGGCCCCCTGGTTCCTGTCCGAGCCGGTCACAGCCACCAGGCTTTTCGCAAAACACAGGAGTCCACATGCGATTCACGTCCAAAGTCTGCACGGTCGTCGCCCTGGCGGGGGCGGCTCTCGGGCCCGTCGCCACTCCCGCCGTCGCGGCCCCCGTCACCTGCTCGGCTGCCGCGTTGAAGCGCGCGATCGAGAGGGCCAACACCGTCGGCGGGACTCTGGACCTGCAGGCCGGCTGCGTCTATCGCTTGGCGAACGCCGACAACGGCGCCAACGGGCTGCCGGTGATCAGGGCGGATGTCACGGTCAACGGCAACGGCGCGACCATCGAAAGGGCGGCGTACGCCTCGGCCTTCCGCTTCTTCCAGGTGAAGCGCGGAGGCAAGCTCACCCTCAACCGGGTCACTCTCCGTAACGGCCGGGTCAACGGCGCGAACGGCGGCGCGATCCTCGTCGACACCGGCGGTGCCCTGACGTTGCAGGACAGCGTCATCACCGGCAGTTCCGCCGCCAAGGGAGGCGCCGTCTACACCCAGGGCACCATCTCGGTCAGGAACTCCCAGATCGTCGGCAACACCGCGACCGAGGTCGGCAACAGCATCGGAACGGGCTCCAGCGCCGCGGTCATCGTGTCCAACTCCACCGTGGCCGACCAGGCGGGTCCCTCCGTCAACCTCGGCAACACCGTCGAAATGGGAGACCTCTTCGACGGGGACGGCTTCCTGTAAGCCGCGCCGCCTGCGCGAAGTCGCCGGACCGGGGCCTCACACGCATGGCGCGTGAGGCCCCGGTCCGGTTCCGCAGCCGCGTGCTCAGGAGCCGTCGGCCAGGGGGAAGGCGCCGCGGGCCAGGGCGGTCAGCTCGGCGCCCAGCTTCCCGTCGTCGAACGCCGCCTTCGGGTTGACCGCCATCGAGGTCACGACGTACGTCTTCCCGGCGGAGGTGCGAGCCAGGAAGCTCTGGTCGTGCACGCCCGGCTCCGAGCCGCCCTTGTACCACACCGTCGGCCACTGCTTCGGGTCGAGCCCGAGCGCCGAGGCGGGGACCGACATGGCCTTGTCGACCTGCTTGTCGTCCATCTTGATCAGCTGGGCCTGGGCACGGCAGATGTCGGAGGGCGAGGCGAAGTACTCGATCGTGTCCAGCTCACGCGGCTTGGTCCAGGCCTTGACGCGGGTCAGCGGGACCTCGGCGACGACCTTCTCCAGGTAGTCCCGCTTCTTCGCGGTGCTCAGCGACAGGTACCTCTTGGCGTGGCGGGGATAGTCGGCGCCCTTGAGCACGAACAGTTCCCGCGTTTTGAGCAGCGGGAAGTTGCGCTTGTCGGTGGCGCCCCAGGCGCGCATGGTGCGCTCGACCGCCTTGCGGCCCACCTTGTGGATCAGCAGGTCGGTGGCCGTGTTGTCGCTGATGGAGATCATCAGCTTGGCGGCCTCCATCACGGTGACCTTGCTGCCGTCGGGCCGGTCCTGGAGCTCGCCGCTGGGCAGGCTCTTCAGCTCGGGGGTGATGGTGAGCTCGGTGTCCCAGCTGAACGCGCCGGCCTTGATGCGCTGGGCCACGGTGCCGAGCACGTACAGCTTGAAGATCGAGCCCAGCGGGCGCTTCCTGTCGCGGGCGATGGCGTGCACGGGGCGGCAGTTCCCGTTCTTGGCCACCTCGGCCGCGAGGAAACCGGCCTGCGGCGCCGCCTTCTTCAGCCGCTCGTCCAGTTCCGCCCAGCTCTTGGGGGCGGGCGCACGGAACAGCAGGCCGTTGATCAGCCCGGCGGTGTCCACCGACAGCGAGATCTCGTGTCGCCACTCGCCCTCGGTCGCCAGGGCGATCAGCGCGTCCTCCCTCGACGTCGTGACCTTCTCCAGCCGCATGCCCTTGAAACTCGTCAGGACCTGGTTGATGACCTTGGCCGGGGTTCCCTTGAGGAAGTCGGAGGCGAAGTGCTTGCCGATCTCCGCTTCCGGGACCGGCGGGGAGGCCAACGCGTCGAGCAGCCAGGCCAGCTGCTTGCCTGCGGGTGTGTCAGGGATTCCGGGCGCGGCGACGGCGGTCGCCGGCACGGTGGCTGCCGGGACGCTCGCGGCCCCAGCGGAAATGGGCTGGTTCACGCAGGCCGTCATGGAGACCGCGACCGCGGCAGTCGCCAGAACCCGGGTGGGCTTCGACGGGATGTTCATGAGGGGGCTCCTTCGACCTCGACTTCGGCGTATCACCAGCGAACCGGAGCGCGGGGTTGCGGGCCACCAGGTGGACCGCCGTTCTCGCAGGTGAGGCTGTCCGTAGGAAATATGCGGATAACCTCATAGACGCCCTCCCGATCCCCCATGACGATGGAGGCTTATGACATCCAGGCTGGTGGCCGGGCTGCTCGCGGTGGCCTCGGCCATGGGGATCGTGGCGGGCATGTCGCTGGTGGGAGGCTGGCCCTCCTCACTGGTGGCGCTGGTGTCCATCATGATCGTCCTGATGCTGCCCGCCGTGGGCTGGTTGCTGGCGTTCAGACGTCCGGAGATCCGCTACGGCTGGGTCCTGCTCGCGGCCGGCCTGTCGCTGGGGATCGGCACGCTCGGCGTGGGGCTGACCGCTTCCGGCGCCCCCGCGGGACTGTTCAACCACGTGTCCACCGTCGCGTACGCGCTGTTCTACGGGCTGACCTGGATCTTCGTCCCGCTGCTGTTCCCCGACGGCCGGCTGCCCTCGAGGCGCTGGCGGGCCGTCCCGTGGATCTCGGGCATCGCGATCGCCGTGCACGGCATCGGCACGGCGATGGCCGGGCTGGATCCCGGCAGCCCGGCGATGACGTCCTTGCCGGCTGACCGCCTGGTCGCGGCGTCGGTGGGCGGCTTCGGGCAGTTCGTCACGTGGGTCATCGCGGGGGTCGTGTTCTGCGGCCTGGTGCTCCGCTGGCGGCGCAGCGAGCCGCCCGAGCGCGGGCAGTACGCGTGCATGGTCGCGGGCGTCGCCGCGACCGCGGCGGGCGGCGTGCTGACGTCGCTCTTCCTTCTCGGGCTGAGCACGCCGACCCTCACGGCGATCGCGGGCCTTGCGCTGGTCGGATCCCTTCCCGCCGCCCTCGGGGTGGCGATCGTGCGGCACCGGTTGCTCGACATCCGGTTCGGCATCAGGGGGTCGCGCCTGCACCTGGTGTTCGACGTGCGGCCGACGGTCGGCGAGATGCTGTCGAACCTGGGCACCGCGCTGGAGGACACGCCGGAGCCGGTGGAGCAGCTCGGCCGGCTGGCCGCCGCGGTGCGCGCCGGGCTGGAGCTCGAATGGGCGGCCGTGACGCTCGCCGACGGGACCCGCGTGGTGGCGGGCCGGGCGGAGGGCCCGGCCGCCCTGACGATGCCGGTACGCGGCGGTCTCGGGCACATCGAATGCGGCCCCAGGGACGCCGGACCGCTGACCGCCCAGGACCGGCGGCTCCTGGAGGCGCTGGCCGTGCCCGCGGGCCTGGCGATCCAGAGCGCCGGGCTGGTCACCCGGCTGGTCAACGCGCAGGAGGCCGAACGCCGCCGCATCGAACGCAACATCCACGACGGCGTCCAGCAGCAGCTCGTCGCCCTCATCGCCGGCATCGAGCTGGCCCGCGCCACGGGAGCGGGCGCCGACATGCTCGCCCACCTGCGCGAGCAGGCCCGCCAGACGCTCGCCGACCTGCGCGAGCTGGCGGCCGGCATCCACCCGTCGTCCCTCAGCCAGGGCGGCCTGGTGGAGGCCGTCGAGGAGCGCTGCTCGCGCCTGCCCGTGCGCACGACGGTGACCTCGTCCCCGGACCTGCGGTCGAGGCGCTTCACCGACGAGATAGAAGGTGCGATGTACTTCACGGTGAGCGAGGCCGTGGCCAACGCGCTCAAGCACGCGAAGGCCGCGACCATAGACGTACGCCTGTCGCGGGCGGGCGGCCGCCTGACCGCCGCCGTCACTGACGACGGGAAGGGCTTCGACGCCGCGCTCACGCGGCGCAGGGGACTGGCGACGTTGTCGGACCGGCTGGACGCCCTCGGCGGCGGCCTCGCCGTCGGCAGCGAGCCGGGGAAGGGGACACGGGTGAACGCGTGGGTGCCGGTCGATGAGTGAGCCGATCCGCACGGTCGTGGCCGACGACCACTATCTGGTGCGCGAGGGCACCCGCCGGCTGCTCGAGATGTCGGGCGAGGTGGCGGTCGTGGGCGCGGTGGGCAACGCCGACGAACTCCTCGACGCCGTACGCCGGCTCGGCCCCGACGTCGTGATCACCGACATCCGCATGCCGGGAGGGGAGTGGCGGCCGGGCTTCGAGGGCATCGACGCCGCCCACCGCATCCGCTCCGCCCACCCGGGCGTCGGGGTGGTGGTGTTGTCGCAGTTCGCGGACGCGCTGTTCGCGTTCGAGCTGTTCAAGCACGGCACCGAGGGCTACGCCTACCTGCTGAAGGACCGGGTGGGGGATCTGGACGAGCTGCTCGGCGCGATCAACGCGGTGGCCTCGGGCGGCTCGGTCATCGACCCGAAGGTGGTGGAGGGCCTGCTGGCCAGGCGTGACGTGCGCGGCCAGCGGGAGGAGCTGACCGGCCGCGAGCGCGACGTGCTGCGGGAGATGGCGCACGGCCGCTCGAACTCGGCCATCGCCCGGGCCCTGCACCTGTCGATCTCGTCGGTGGAGAAGAACGTCAACGCCATCTTCACCAAACTCGGCCTGGAGAACAGCGGGGACGTGCACCGCAGGGTGGCCGCCGTCCTCGCCTACCTGGGACCCGACCCGTCGTAGCGTGCTGCCCCCGCTCAGCCCTCGCTGCTGGCGTGAGCGGCCTGCACGGCCTTGCGCAGCGCGGTGGCCACCGGTTCGACCGGCTCCGACAGTTGCTCGATCCGTCTCCTGCCGTGGTGGCGTTGCTCCCGCGCCGGCGGCATGATCTTCAGCCTGGCCGCCGCCGCGAGGGCCGCCAGGATCCGGACGTCCTGGTCGAGGCGGCTCACGGGCCGGCCGCCGAGCGCGGCCCTGCTGACGCGCTCGGCGAGCTTGCGCGACAGGTACGGCCTTCGCGGCGTGATCCGCTCGACGGGGAACAGCAGCACCCGCCGCCGCTCCACCCGGATGAGCCGGGCGGCCTCCAGCTCGTCGCGGACGAGGCGGAACGCGTCCGCGCGGTCCTTGCGGATCCACTGCCGCCACGACTTGGGTGGGGAGTTGGAGATCTGCTCCCACACGGCCGCCTGGAGCGGGCCGGGGTCGACGGGGGCGATGACCGCCCGTGCCATGCCCGCGTCGTCCGTCAGGTTGCCGGCCACCAGCAGCTCGGCCAGCGCCGCCGCGCGCAGCAGGTAGCCCAGCTCGCCGCGGTTGGCCAGTCGTTCCTTGCGCAGGTCGAAGGCGAGCAGGAACGCCGACCTCGGCAGGGACTCATCCCGCTTCACCTGTATCTCCGTCTTCATCCGGCGGCTCCTTGTCCTCCTGGGTTTCCTCCTGGCTTTCCTGGTTCTTCCGGGGGCGTCCGCGGGGCCGCATCCGACCCACGCCGTCGGGCAGGCGCCCGGCCTCCGACAAGGCCCTGCGCAGCAGGAACTCGATCTGCGAGTTGGTGCTGCGCAGGTCGTCGGAAGCCCACCTGGCCAGCGCGTCGTGGACCACCGGGTCGAGCCGCAGGAGGATCTTCTTCCGTTCCACGACGTTTACTGGTAGAGCGTTCCGGTGTTCACGATCGGCTGGGTGTCACGATCGCCGACCAGTACCACGAGCAGGTTGCTCACCATGGCGGCCTTGCGCTCCTCGTCCAGCTCGACCACCTCGTGCTCGGCGAGCTTGGCCAGCGCCGTCTCGACCATGCCGACCGCTCCTTCGACGATCCGCTGGCGGGCCGCCACCACCGCGCCGGCCTGCTGGCGGCGCAACATCGCGTGGGCGATCTCCGGCGCGTAGGCCAGGTGGATGATGCGGGACTCGATGACCTTCACCCCGGCCGCGGCCACCCTGATCGAGATCTCCGCGGACAGCTTCTCGTTGATCTCGTCGGCGTTGTCGCGCAGGGACAACCGCGGCTCGCCGTGCGAGTCGTACGGGTAGCTGCCCGCGATGTGGCGCACCGCCGTCTCCGCCTGGATGGCGACGAACTCCACGAAGTCGTCCACCTCGAAGACCGCCTGCGCCGTGTCCTCCACCTGCCAGACCACGACGGTCGCGATCTGGATGGGGCTGCCGTCCGCGTCGTTGACCTTCGTCACGTCCGTCTCATGGTTGCGGATCCTGGTGGACACCCGCCGCCGCAGGGTGATCGGGTTGACCCACTGCAGGCCGGGCGTGCGCAGGGTGCCGACGTAGCGGCCGAGCAGCTGCACGACCCTGGCCTCACCCGGGGTCACCGCGGTGAGCCCGAAGGACAGCACGATGCCGATGAGGATCGCCAGCACGGACGCCACGAGCAGCCACACGCCGCCCTGCCCTGCCCTCGAGGCGAGCATGGCGATGGCCACGACGAGCAGGGCCACCCCCGCGAGCGTGACCAGCGTGGACACGCCGGCCATCACGAACCCGTTGGCCGCCCGGACCGGGCGCTCGCTCGTGCGCGGCGCCGGCATGTCGATGACGGCCCCTTCGACTGCGACCCCGCCTGTTGTGCCGCTCATGGCCGGTCTCCTTCTCTGCCGATTTCACGTTGCTATCTAAGTGATATCACTTTTTGAGCAAGAGGGCGAGAGGGATTTCCGGGCACAGGTCGGCCCCGCCCGGAGCGGGGCGCGTGCGGGCGGGGTGGTTCGGGATCAGCCGAAGACGGCGGGTGGGGGGATGGGCGCCAGGACGGGGTCGCCGTCGTTGATGGGGGCGGCCCCGGCGACGAAGTTGGTCAGCGCCTCGCCGTGCACGCAGCGCGCCTGCGTCAGGCCCCCGGCCGCCCTGCGGCTCAGCAGGTCGAGCGGGAGCGCGGTGCGGGACGCGGCCACGATGAGGTTGCCGAAGCGGCGGCCGCGCATGATCCCCGGCTCGGCCATCAGGGCCACGTGGCCGAAGGTGGCCGTCACGGTGGCCAGCAGGCGCCGGGCGAACGCCAGGCCCGTGCCGTCGGCCAGGTTGATCAGCAGGGTGCCCGACGGGCGGAGGACGCGCGCGATGTCGCCCATGTACTCGGTCGTGGCCAGCTCCACCGGCATCGTCGCGCCGGAGAAGGCGTCCAGCACCACCAGGTCGGCCGAGGCGTCCCAGATCTTGGCGGTGCCCGCGCGGCCTCCGTCGACGATGACCTTCAGTTTCGGGACGGACCGGAGGTTCAGCTGCTCGCGTACGAGGTTGACCAGCAGGCCGTCGGGCTCGATGACGATGTGGCGGGAGCCGGGGCGGGTGGCGGCGACGTAACGGGGGATCGTGCAGGCGCCGCCGCCCACGTGGAGGCAGCTCAGCGGCCCTTCCGCCAGGAGGTCGATCACGTCCGCCATGAGCCGGACATACTCGAATTCCAGAAATGTCGGGTCTTGTAGGTCTACGTACGACTGAGGTACGCCATCCTTGGACAGCACCCAGCCGTCCTGCCTGTCCAGATCCCGGAGAAGTTCGATCTCGCCGAACGTCACCGGATAAAGGCCGGGCATCGGTTCCCGCTGTCCACGTGCCACGCTGATCCCTCCTGGGAGAACCGTATGCGACGAAGAAGACTGATGGTGCTCGTTGTCGCTCTTGTCGCGGTGCTCGGTGCGGGTGCGTTCGCCGTGATGGCGTCGAGCCGGGTCCGGGGGAGCGCGTCCGAGACCGCCGCGGCGTATTTCACGGCGTGGCGCGAGGGCGACGTCCTGGGCATGGTCCGCCTGGTGCACCGGCCGCCCCCCGACTTCTCCCAGCGGCACTACGCGCTGACGGAGGAGTTGCACGTCGAGTCCATCCAGCTCACTCCCGGCCAGGTGAAGAGCGCGGGCGACGAGAGTGCCGAGGTGTCGTTCTCGGGGGTGCGCCGGCTCGCCGAGCTCGGGGCGTGGCCGTTCACCGGCGTGTTACGGCTCGGCGTGCGCGAGCGGGCCTGGAAGGTGTTGTGGGCGCCCGAGACGCTGCACCCCCTGCTCAAGGACGGCGGCACGCTGGAGCTGGGCGAGGTCGAGGCGCCGGCGGCCGAACTGGTCACCAGAGAGGGCCACAAGATCCCCAACGACAGCTACGCGGAGGCGTACCTCGATCCGCTCAAACCCGAGTTCGAGACCGCCCATCACGGCTGGGAGCTGGTGTCCAGGGTCCCGGGCCGGCCCGCCAGGCGGGTGCTGGCCCGCGCGCCCGAGGCGAACGTCGAGCGCACCACCCTGTCGCGCCCGGTCCAGGCGGCGGCCGCCAGGGCTCTGGACGGGGTGGACGACTCGGCGGTCATCGTCATCCGGCCGAGCACCGGCGAGATCCTGGCGCTGGCCGACCGCCTCAGGAACAACTACAGCGCCGTACGGGACGTCTTCCCGCCCGGCTCCGTCTTCAAGACGATCACCGCGGCCGCGCTGCTGAAGTCGGGGCTCGACCCGTCGGCCCAGGTCGAGTGTCCCGGCACGTACACCATCCCGTTCCACCGCGCCTTCCAGAACGACGGCCAGGTGGACCGCGGCGTCGTCAGCTTCGCCGACGCGTTCGCCCACTCGTGCAACACGACCTTCGTCCAGCAGGCCACCACCAGGATCGACGCCGGCGCGCTGCGCGAGACCGCGGACCTGTGGGGGTTCGGCCGGCCCATCGCGACCGGCATCGGCGGGACCTGCGGCGCCATGCCCGACACCGACGATCTCGACATGTTCGCCGCGGACGCGATCGGCCAGGGTGAGGTGGTCGCCACCCCGCTGTGCATGGCCACGCTGGCCGCCGCCGTGCAGAGCGGCGTCTGGCGCTCGCCCCGGCTGCTGTCGAAGGAGCTGGTACGCCGCATCGACGGTCCGCCGCACGACGACGTGCCCATGGACCAGGCGGTCGTGAGCGCGCTGCGCGACATGATGGCCGCCGTGGTCGATCACGGCACGGCCAGTGAGGCCGGGCTGCCCGAGGGCGTGGCGGGCAAGACGGGCACGGCCGAGGCCGTGGACGGCGAGGGGCCACACGGATGGTTCATCGGTTACCGCGATGACCTGGCCTTCTGCGTGTTCGTCCGGCATGGGGGATCGGGGCGCCGGGCGGCCGTCCCCATAGCGGCCCGGCTCCTCAACGGGCTGTGACCTCTGTTGCCTCTGAGCTGAGGGGCCGGCCGCGTGAGGGAACAAACCTACGGTACCGTAGGTTCCCATGACGACCCTCACCGTCAAGCCACGGCTGCGGGGCTGGTTGCACACCGGAGCATTGCCCGTCACGCTGGTCGCGGGGTTCGTGCTCGTGGCGCTCGGCCCGACCCTGCAGGCCCGCCTGGCCTCCGCCGTCTACGCGATCACCTCGGCCCTGCTGTTCGGCATCTCGGCCACCTACCACCGCAGCACGCTGGGTCCCCGCCTGGCGGAGTTCCTGCGCAGGTTCGACCACGCCAACATCTATCTGATCATCGCCGGCACCTACACGCCCTTCGCCCTGCTGGCGCTCGACGGGGTGGCCAGGGTCGCGGTGCTCTCCGTCATCTGGGGCGGAGCGCTGGCCGGCGTGCTGTTCCGGGTGTTCTGGATGAGCGCCCCGCGCTGGCTCTACACGGTCCTCTACCTGGCGCTGGGCTGGACCGCGATCTTCGTGATGCCGCAGTTGCTGCAGGGCGCGGGCGTGGCCGCCGTCGTGCTGGTGGCCGTCGGCGGCGTGTTCTACTCGGCCGGAGCGATCGTGTACGGCCTGCGCCGTCCCGACCCGGCGCCCCGCTGGTTCGGCTTCCACGAGGTCTTCCACGCCTGCACCGTCGCCGCCTACCTGGTGCAGTACATCGCGGTCTCGATCGTGGTCTACTCGCACGGGTGAGCGCGGCGGTGACCCGTGGCCGGCGACGGCGGCCGGGTCACTGACATTTGACCCGGTGCTGGTCTGTTCTCAAGTGTTTCTCGGAAAACAGACCAGTATGGGTGATATCGCAAGTTCATGGTGGATGTTGCTGATCCGTGGCCTCGCGGCCATCGTCTTCGGTTTCCTGGCGCTCATCTGGCCGGGCATGACGTTGCTCGTGCTGGTGATCTTCTTCGCCGCGTACGTCCTGGTGAACGGGGTGTTCGCGCTGCTGTCCGCCTTCCGTCACGGCGCCGGGTCGCGGATCTGGCTGCTCATCTCCGGAATCGTCGGCATCGTGGCCGGCGTGGTGGCGTTCGCCTGGCCGGGGATCACCTCCATCGCCCTGCTCTACGTCGTGGCCTTCTGGGCCATCGTCGCCGGCGTCGCCGAGGCCATCGCCGGGATCCAGCTGCGCAAGGACATCGAGAACGAGTGGATGCTCATCGTCGGCGGCATCCTGTCGGTGATCTTCGGCGTCCTGCTGCTCATCTGGCCTGGGCCGGGCCTGCTCAGCCTCGTCTGGCTCCTCGGCATCTTCGCCATCCTGTATGGCATCGCCGAGGTCGCTCTGGCGCTTCGCGTGAAGAACTTCACTTCCAGTCCACGTGTGCCGTAAATTTTATGTGTGAGAAGGCGTTCCTCGAAAGGAACGTACGACCCTACGTGGAGGCGCCATGGACGTGCACACCCGCCTTGCCCACCACCTGCTCGTCGACGGCTACCGCCTGGTGCTCGACCTGGAGCTCAGCCGCGGCTCCTGGCTCGTCGACGCCCGCGACGGCCGCCGCTACCTCGACTTCTACACCTTCTTCGCCTCCGCCCCCCTCGGCGTGAACCCGCCCTTCGACGCCGACTTCACCCAGCTCCTCGGCCAGGTCGCCCGCAACAAGCCGGCCAACCCCGACATCTACACCGAGCACCTCGCCGACTTCGTCGACACCTTCGTCCGCGTGCTCGGCGACCCCGCGCTCCCGCACCTGTTCTTCGTCGAAGGCGGCGCCCTCGCCGTCGAGAACGCGCTCAAGACGGCCTTCGACTGGAAGAGCCGCCGCAACGAGGCCGAGGGCCGCTCACGCGACCTCGGCACCAAGGTTCTGCACCTGACCAAGGCCTTCCACGGCCGCAGCGGCTACACCCTCAGCCTGACCAACACCGAGCCGGGCAAGACCGACCGGTTCCCCATGTTCGACTGGCCGCGCATCGACGTGCCCGCCATCCACTTCGGCGACGTCGAGGCGGCCGAGCAGCGCGCCCTCGCCCAGGCCAGGGAGGCGTTCGAACGCCACCCCCACGACATCGCCTGCTTCATCGCCGAGCCGGTCCAGGGCGAAGGCGGCGACAACCACATGCGACCGGAGTTCCTCCAGGCCATGCAGCGCCTGTGCCACGAGTACGACGCCCTGCTCATCCTCGACGAGGTGCAGACCGGCGGCGGGACGACCGGGACGCCGTGGGCCTACCAGCAGCTCGGACTGGAGCCCGACGTGGTGGCGTTCGCCAAGAAGGTCCAGGTCGGCGGGATCATGGCCGGTCGCAGGGTGGACGCGGTGCCGGACAACGTGTTCCAGCTGAGCGGCCGCATCAACTCCACCTGGGGCGGCGGCCTGGTGGACATGGTGCGCAGCCGGGGCATCCTCGAGATCGTCGAGCGCGACGGCCTGATCCAGCGCGCCGCCACCCTGGGCACCGTGCTGCTCGAACGCCTCACCAAGCTGGAGGCCGAGCACCCCGAGACCATGGCGAACGTGCGCGGCCGGGGTCTCATGTGCGCGTTCGACCTGCCCGACAGGGCCGCCCGCGACGCGCTGGTGGCCAGGCTCAGGGAGGAGCAGGGGGTGGTGGTGCTGCCGTGCGGCCCCCGCTCCGTACGCCTCCGGCCGGCGCTGAACATCCTGGAGAGCGACATCGACCACGGCATGACGGCACTGGCCGCGGTGCTCTGAGCGCCGTCACTGCGTGACGCTGGTGGCGGTGCGGCGCGGCCCGAGGTAGCGCCAGAAGAAGTTGATCAGCACGTTGACCCGGTTGCGCCCGCCCAGCAGGTACGCCACGTGCACGAAGATCCACACCAGCCAGGCGGGCAGCCCGCGCATGGTCATCCCGTTGGACAGCTGGAGCACCGCCTCCGCCTTGCCGACGGTGGCCATGATGCCCGGGTCACGGTAGGAGAAGCGCCGCAGCGGCCTGCCGTGCGCGGCGGCCAGGATCTGCCTGCCCACGTGCTTGCCCATCTGGATCGCCGGCTGGGCGAGCTGGGGCAGCGGGTCCGGCTGCCCCGACAGATCGCCGGCCACGAAGATCTCGGGGTGGTCGCGCACGTTCAGCGCCTCCGTCAGCGTCACCCGGCCGCCCTTGCCCTGCGGCAGGCCCCAGTCGGACACCTGCTTGGGCGCGGCGACGCCGAGCGCCCACACGGTCACGTCGCTCGGCAGCCGCGTGCCGTCCTCCAGCACCACGGCGTCCGGTTCCACGGACGCCACCGTCGCCCCCAGGCGCAGCTGCACCCCTCTCCTGCGCAGCGCCTCGGCCGCCGCGTCGCGTAGCCGCGGCTTGTACGGCGACAACACGAAGTCGAACCGTTCGACGAGCGTCACGCTGGTCTGGTCGGGGCGGAGCTCGGGATGCGTCAGCGGCGTCGTGTGCCGGCGCAGCTCGGCCAGCGTGCCCGCCATCTCGACGCCGGTCGCGCCCGCACCCACCACCACGACGTGCGTGCTCTCGCGCCGGCCCGCCGCGGTGTCCTCCAGGTAGTGCTGGAGCCGCCGGCGCAGCGCCGCCGCGTCACCGAGGGAGTAGATCGGCAACGCGTTCTCCGGCGCGCCCGGCACGTTCAGCCAGTTGGTGGTGACGCCCGTGGCCAGCACGAGGTAGTCGTAGTCGAGCCCGCTGCCGTCCTCGAACTCCACCCGCCGCTCCGCGGGCAGCACCTTGCTCACCGCCGCCCGGCGGGCCCGCACGTTCGGCCACCTGGCCGCGAACGTCCTGATCGGATAGGACACGTCGGCCGTTCCCATCCCCGCCGTGGCCACCTGGTAGAGCAGCGGCTGGAAGGTCGAGTAGGGGTTGCGGTCGACGAGCGTTACCAGCGCGCCGCCCTTGGCCAGTTCCCGGGTCGCGTTCAGACCGGCGAAGCCGGCTCCTACGACGATGACTCGTGGTCTCCTCGTCATGACAGTCCTCTCCCCGCGAAACGGCGTCATGCATCCCTATGGCACCGACAGCGGCTTTTAAACCACCACGGGGAGAAGAGCGCTCCTCCTGCGCGGCCGCCGGGACGTGGCCTCAAGGGGCGGATCGGCCAAGGGCGGGTGCGACGAACCCGGCCGGGGAGCATGGGCGCGCCGCAGCCGTGCGGCGCGGCCGGTCAGGAGGTCAGGGGCGCAGGGGCACGGCCCACCGGCGAAGCCGTTCCGGTGGGCGTTCCCGGGCGCGGACGGCTACTTCTGGCGTGACTGCCACAACCCGATGGCGGTGACGCGTGAGCTGACGCCGAGCTTCGCGTAGATACGGTTGACGTGGTTTTTCACCGTCTTCTCGCTGAGGAACAGGCGCTGCGCGATCTGACCGTTGGACTGGCCAGTGGCGATCAGGTCCATGACCTCGGCTTCGCGTTTGCTCAAGGACGTGAACACGCTATCGAACGCTGCGTCGTCGACTCTCATCCGGCCTCCGGGGGCGCGCAGACGGTCAGATCGCCGATGGCCCCCGTGCTCCGGCGTTAGCGGTAGACAGCGAGCATAACTCGCATTGTCAGGATTTGGGGGCGTTGTTGGAAGAAAACGACGACGGCCGGTCCCGAAGGACCGGCCGTTCGTTCAGGGTGAGTGAAGGGACTTGAACCCTCGACATCCAGGACCACAACCTGGCGCTCTACCAGCTGAGCTACACCCACCATGGCCGCCGCTGCGCGGTGGCACAAGAAAAGTGTAGCGGTGTTCGGGAGTCTTTACGCCACTGGTTTAGTCTCCGACACGCTCGGCAAGCGATCTCGCGGTGGCAGAATCGGGCCCCGGCTGGGCCACGAAGATCGCCGCGCGGTAGTAGCGAAGCTCCCTGATGCTCTCCTTGATATCCGCCAGAGCACGGTGTCCGCCCTGCTTTTCCGGGGCGGCGAAGTAGACCCGGGGATACCACCGGCGGACCAGTTCCTTGATCGACGAAACGTCCACCATCCGGTAGTGCAAATAGGCATCGACCCCGGGCATGTCGCGGGCGATGAACGTGCGGTCCGTGCCGATGGAGTTGCCGCACAGCGGCGCCTTCTTCGGCTCGGGCACGTGGCGGCGGATGTAGTCGAGCACGAGGGACTCGGCCTCCGCCAGCGTCACGCCGCCCGGCAGCTCGGGAAGCAGCCCGGAGGCGGTGTGCATCTCGCGCACGACCTCCGACATCTGCTCCAGCGATTCGGGCGGCGGCTTGATGACCACGTCGACGCCTTCGTCCAGCTGCCGGAGCTCGCTGTCGGTGATGACGCACGCCACCTCGACGAGCGCGTCGCGCCCGAGGTCGAGCCCGGTCATCTCGCAGTCGATCCAGACCAGCAAGTCACTCATTCGCTCTCCTCGCACAGCGGCTCGGAGCAATCCGCCCGCTTGTTACCCCCACCAGCCTAGTGCCACCGGTCATGCGGGCTTGAGCGAGTCGATGACGTCACCCACCACATCGGTGCCCAGATTGTCGGGGACGGAGACGTAGACGATGGCCGGCCGCCGGCCGTCGCCGCGGTCCATGAGCACGATAGCGCCGTTCTCCTTCTTCCACTTGTAGTCGTTCTCCTCCGACACCTTGCTGAAGTCGAGCTCGAACTGCAGGATCCAGGCGTCACTGTCGCCGATCTTCATCGCCTTGTCCTCGACGATCTTGCTCTCGTGCGCGAGCCGGTAGTACCTGCCGAAGTTCATGAAGACGGCCTTGGCCGTGTCACCCAGACGGGAGGCGCCGGTGTAGGGGTAGATCGGGTTGAGCACGCCCGCGTAGACGTTGCCGATCCAGTCGCCGTCGCCTTCGTAGTTCTCGTGCGAGACCTTCTGCACCCCGCTCGACCACTTCTGCTGGGCGGGGTCGGGGCCGTTGATGGCGCTGGACTCGGGCACCGTCCAGTCGTCGGGCGCCTCGAAGGAGACCCCGGCCTGCGGGTCGGTGACGCGGCCGCTCACCGGTTGCGGGAGCTCGACGGCGCCCTGGCTGGGCGGCGGCTGGTTCGACGGGGGATCGTTGGTGGGCGGGTCCGGCTGGAACGTGTCGGTGGGCGACGGGCCGGCCATGGGTTCGGTGCCGCCGCGGTTGACGAGGACGACGCCTCCGACCACGATCAGCGCGACCACCACGAGTGCCGCCAGCCCGCCGAACACCCACGGCATCGGATTGCCCTGCCTGGGCGGCGGGCCGTGGCCGGGCCCCGGCAGCGGAACGCCGCCCCACTGCTGCGCGGGCGGCGCGGGCTGGCCGTAGGCTGACTGCCCGTACGTCGGCCCGCCGTACTGCAGCGTGGGGTTGGCCGGCGTCGCCGACCAGCCAGGGTCCGGCTGCGGTCCGGAACCGGGTGACCTGAGCCCCGGACCCTGCGACGGGGGCTCGAAACCGGGCGGCTGGAGATCGGGGCCGTGCGCCTGGGGCCCGGTGACCGGCTGCTGGGGGGCGCCGGCGGCCGGCTCCTGCGCGTGGGTGGCGTCGGTCCACTGGCTGCCGTCCCACCAGCGCAGCCGGGGCTCTCCATAGGGGTCCGGGTACCACCCCGCGGGGGTCTGCGTGGTCATGTTCGCCAGATTAGTCCTCTCTCACGCGAAACTCGGACTTCCCGGTACGGCGATCGGCCCGTGACCCCTTCGAGCCGGGAGTGAGAGCTCTCCTGGCAGCCGGCCCCGGCGCTCAGCACTTGTAGGTGAAGGTCGCCTCGCCCGATCGCACGGGGCCCGGCGTGAGGACACGCAGCGTCGCCGTGGCCTTGACGGTGCTCTTCCCCCGCAGCTTCCAGCGCAGCGGCAGCGCGTACGACGTCTCGCCGGCCCTGGTGCGCAGCGTCCCCTTGACGACCTCCTCGTCCAGGCTCTTGCGCCATTCGAAGGCGATCTCGCCGGGCGCTCCGTTGGTGACCACCGTGCCGGTGACCAGGACGGAGCTGTCGCAACCCTGGGTCTTCTCCGGCGCCGTCACCTCGACCGACGTGATCGCCAGGCCGGGCGTTCCGCCCAGCCTGTACCAGGCCAGGATCGCCCCCGCCATGACTGCGGCGAACACCGCGGTGGACAGGATCGTACGCCGGCGCCGGGCTCGCGAGGCCCTGCCCGCCTGCTTCGGGCGCGCGGCGGGTTCGCCGCGCCCGTCCCGCCAGATCCGCTCGGCCGTGGTCTGCGGGCGCTGCGGCTCCGTGCCCACCCCCGGCCCGAACCGCACGGGCCCAGGGGAACGGCCGGGCACGTGCAGCAGCGTGACGACGTCGCCCTCGTCCCGCGGCACGACCGGCGCCCGCGCGTGCGCGGGCGGCTGCGCGAACGCCGACCTGCCGCGGGCCGCCCGGGCCAGCGCGTCCCTGCTGACCGTGCCGCCGGGCAGCGCCGAACGTCCGGTGACCAGCGTGTCCCTGGCGGCGGCCAGGCCGAGGGTGGTGGCCGAGGTGGCGGCGCGGGTGAACAGCCCGGCGGCCTCCGGCGTGCTCTGCTCGCAGGAGGCGGCCAGCCCGCGCGCCAGGGACGCCCAGCCGGTCGCGTCCCGCGCGGGTGGGGAGGCCTGGCCGCGGACGGCGTCGGACAGGCCGCGTTCCGACAGCAGCGCGGCGCCCTCCGCCGTGATCACCACCGTGCGCGGATGCACGGAGCCGTGCGTGACCCCGGACACGTGCAGCGCGAGCAGGGTCTGGGCGGTCTCCACCAGTACGGCCGCCGCGCCGTCGGCGGGGATCGGCCCCGAGGCGAGCAGGTCGGCCACGGTGGGGCCGGCCGCCTGCGCGGTGAGCAGCCACACCTGCTCGCCGGTGGCCACGACGTCGGCCACCGGGATCAGCCCGGTCAGGCCGGCGAGCACGAGCCGCTGGTCGGTCATCACCGACTGGACGACCCGGTCGCGGACACCGGGCAGTACGATGATCTTGGGATCGAACAGCAGCGCCCCGGCCCTGCGGCCGTCGGGGGAGATGGCGTCGATCCAGTTGCCGAGCTCGGTCACCCAGGTGTGCTGGGTGAGCCGGAAGCCGGCGATTCCGTTACCGGGGCCGTTCGCAGGGTCGTCCATCGCCGTTACCCCCCGCCTGTGAGTGTCTAGCGCCTGCCTCCGTGGCGTCGCGGGGTGCGGCGCCGCACCGCAAGTGTGACCGGAAGCGTGCCCGTCGTCACGAGTCCGGTCGCGAACAGCAGGGCCTGCGCCTGGCCCGAGGCGTCCTGCCGGGGCTGCTCCCCGGCGGTCGGCAGGTCACCGGCGGGCCGGTCGTCTCCCGGCTCGCTGCGCGGCGGTGTCCCGGGCCCCGGCGGCTGCTCGCCTTCCGGCCCGTCGGAGGCGGGCGGTTGCGTGGGCTCGGTCGGCCGGTTCGTCGGGATGGTGAAGGTGGGCGCGGACGTCGGGGTGGGGTCGGGCGACGTCGACGGCGGCCGGTCACCGTCGGGCACGTGGACGTCGCCGCTGAGCCGCGGCCGCTCGGGGGTCGGCGTCGGGGTCGGGGTCGCGGTCGGCTTCCTGTTCTGGCGGGGAGTCCTGACCCGGGTCGGCGTGGGCCGGGGCTTCGGGGTGCGCGTCCGCGTGGCCGGGCGGTTGCTGGGCGGGGCGGTTGGCGCCGTGCCGCTCACGGTGGGAGCCGGCGTGGACGGCGTGGCGTCCGGCGTACGGCTGGTCCCCTCCGGTGAGGGCGGCTCCTCATCCGTCATCGGGGGCTCCGGTGCCCCCGGCTCGGTCGTGGCCGGCGTGACCAGGGTGAGCTGCGCCTGCAACACGGGTTTGTCCTCGGCCGCGTTGACGAGGAGCACGATCGCGGCGACCAGCACGACGGCGGCGGTGGCGCCGATGGCGAGCTTGGCGGGAAGCGTGCGAAGGAGGCGCGACGGGTCGCGGAAGCGGGTCTCGACCACCGTCGTGCCCGTCTCGGCCGGCTCGTCGAGCCCGGTCGGGAAGAACAGCACCAGCATGCCGGCCAGGGCGGCCAGGCGGCGGCGTCCGCGCTCTTCCCAGTCGGGGCCGTACGCCCCGGCCGCGACGGTCTCCAGCTCGGCCAGGAACGCCTCGGCCGACGACGGGCGCGCGGCCGGATCCTTGGCGAGGCCGCGTTCGACCAGGCCGCGCAGGTGCTCGGGCACGTCGCCGACCGGCGGGGTGGCGCGCTGGTGCTGGTGGGCCAGCGCGGCCACGTTGGCCGCGCGGAAGGGGCGGGAGCCGGTCAGGCACTCGAAGAAGACGACGGTGGCGGCGTAGACGTCGGTGGCGGGCCCCGCCGGCGCGCCCGACCACTGCTCAGGAGCCATGTACGGGGGCGTGCCCGCGGGGCTCGCCCCCTGGCCCGTCCTGACCGCGATGCCGAAGTCCACCAGCTTGCTGGTGCCGTCGCTCTGGACCATGACGTTCTCGGGCTTGAAGTCGCGGTGCACGACGCCGATCGCGTGGGCCGAGGCCAGGCCCCTGAGCGAGCCCTTGAGCACGGTCAGCGCCGCCTCGGGGCCCGTGGGGCCCTCGGACCGGATGAGCTCGCGCAAGGAGACCCCGTTGACGAGCTCCATGATGATCGCCGCGCCCTGGCCGCTCTCGACGTAGTCGATGAGGCGGGCGTGATAGGCGCTCTGCAGCGTGGAGAGCAGCCGGGCCTCGTGCCGGAAGCGGGCGACGAAGCCGACGTCGGAGCGGAGCTCGTCGCTGAGATATTTGATGGCCACCTCGGCGCCGTCGTAGTCGCGCCGGGCCAGGACCACGCGACCGGCGGCGCCCGCCCCGAGCTCACGAACCGCGGCATAGCCAGGGACCCCCCACTGACCATCACCATGCATAGCGGTCTCCTCCGGAGTCGTACGGGCCCCCACCTCATCAAACGGTCCGTAGCTTAACCAGAGGGAACCACAATCCCGCTACTGATATCGCTAGATGTCAGCTTTGTCACCTGATGGTGCCGGGTGACTCCGCGTTCGGGCTCTGGCTCGGCTCGTCCTCCGGCTCCTCCTTGGGACATTCCGGCGTGCTACCGGAGGCGCCGGCGTCGCCGTTGCCCGCCGCGGGCACGGTGGCGGCCGTCACCGTCCACGTCGAGCCGCAGCGGAGCTTGGCGGGGAAGCGCAGCGTTCTCGTGTACGAGGTGCCGCCGGACAGGGTGACCGTCCGGGTGCCCAGGCGTTCGCCGCCGGCCGCGAACGAGACGGCCAGGCGTACCCGCTGGGTGTCCGACGTGACCACCGCGACCGTCGCGGCCAGCCCGTCGCCGGACGCCGCGGCCCGCTGGACCGACACCCGCCGCACGGCCGGAGGGCACGGGACCCGGGCCCGCGCGCCTGCCGTCCTGCCGCCCGCGCGCACGGTCACCGACAACGTCGCGCCGCACGGGCGTGACCGGAAGGTGTGGGCGAGCGAGCGGGCGTACGAGGTCCGGCCGGACAGGTTCGCGGAACGGGTGGCGACCTGGTCCCCGTTGACCGCGAACTCAGCCCGTACGGGGATCTCCGCCGTGCCGCTCGCGCTCACCCGCAGCCGGGCGGTCGCGGTGCGGCCCGGCGCGGCGGGCAGGCCGAGCGAGACGCGCAGGCCCGTCACCTCGGTCGGGCAGGGCGGCAGGAAGAACGTGCCCGACCCGGCGCCACCGGCCGCCGCGGGTGACGTGGTGACGGCCAGCCGGAGCGCGCCGCCGCACGGGCGCTCTCCCATGGCCCAGGTGAGCGTGCGGGTGTACGACGTGTCGCCGCTCAGGCGTACGTGCTGGACATGACCGTCCGTGCCGGGGGCCCGCCAGGTCGCGACGGCGACGACGGGGGCGGTGCCGCTGGTGCGCAGGGTGACCGTGGCGCGGGCGACCCCTTTCTCATCCACCGCGAGAACGCCCACGCCGACCCGCAGCACCGAGGTGGCCGGTGCGGACGTCGGCGTGGAGGTGCCGGTGGGCCCGCCCGGCGCGGACCCGGACGCGTCCGGGGTCCGTACCGGAGTGGTGGTCGCGCCGGGACTGCGCGCCGGCGTCACGGGCGTCGCGGTCGCGCCGGGGGTTCGTGCCGGTGTGGTGGCGCGGGGTGTCCGCGCGGGGCCGGTGGTCGCGCGCGGCGGGGCGCCGCTCTCCTCGGGCGTGCTCGCGTCCCTCGTCGGCGTGCCCTCCGGCGGCGTGCCGGCCGTGCTCTCCGAGGGTGTCCCCGGGGTCGTCGCGGGCGTCGTCTCCGGCCCGCCGGAGACCGGTGCCGTCGAGAGCTCCGTCGGCGGCACCGCCGCAGCCGCGCCGATCTGCGCCGGTGGCGGCTGCCGGTTGACCAGCACGACCGCCACCGTCACGGCCGTCGCCGCCGCCACGCCGGCGGTCACCACCACGCGGGCCGCCTTCGAGCGCATCCCGCGGAGCACCCTTGCACGGGCCGCTCCCGGCTGCATCCTCACGCGGCTCGCTTTCGAGCCCGTTCCGCGGAACACCGTCCTGGCCAGCGACGTGCCGACCTCGGGGGCGGGCGTTTCCGGCCGGGGCAGCAGCAGGGCGAGCAGCGCGACGAGCGCCGCCAGCCGCCGCCTGCCGCGCTCCTCCCAGTCGTCCCCGTACGCCGCCCTCGCGGTGGCCTCCACCTCGGCCACGAACGCCGACGCGCTCGCCGGCCGCAGCGCCGGGTCCTTGGCCAGGCCACGGCTGATCAGCCCGCGCACCGGCTCGGTGACGTCGTGGGCGGGCACCGGGGCGTACAGGTGCTGGTAGCCCAGGACGCTCGGCTCGGTGGACCGGTACGGACGGTGCCCGGTCAGGCACTCGAAGAAGACGGCCGTGGCCGCGTACACGTCGGTGGCGGGGGAGGCGGGCCGCTCCTCCCACAACTCGGGCGCCATGTAGGGAGGAGTGCCCTCGGTGCGCGCGACCGTGCCCTGGCGTACCGCGATGCCGAAGTCGACGAGCTTGCTCACCCCGTCGTCGCGGACGATCACGTTCTCCGGCTTGTAGTCCCGGTGCACCAGGCCGAGGGCGTGCGCCTTGGCCAGGCCGAGCAGCGAGCCCTTCAGCACGACCAGCGCCGCCTCCGGCCCGGTCGTGCCGTTCTCGCGCAACAGCGCCCGCAGCGAGACGCCGTTGACCAGCTCCATGACGATGGCCGCGCCGTGAAGGTCCTGGATGTACTCCCACAGCGTGGCGATGTGCGGGTCGCGCAACGTGATCAGCAGCCGCGCCTCCGACTGGAACCTGGCCAGGGCGGCGGGATCGTGCAGCAGCCGCGTCGACAGGTATTTGACGGCGACCTCGACGCCCGTCTCGTCATGGACGGCCAGCGTCACCCGCCCGCCGGCACCCTGCCCGAGCTGCTTGATCTCCGTGTAACCGGGGGCGCTCCACTGCATATGCCTCTCCCATCAGGGCCGGCCCACCTGATGAGACGCGTGATCAAGCAGTCAGGTTTTCCAGGTGCGCCTGCTTTATGGAACTACTCACGCGAGAGGACGTGAACAGGTGTGGCGATACCTTCTGGGAGCACCGGATCGGGCTCCGGCTCGCCCCGGGACGTGACCAGGGGCACCACCCCGGCCCACACGGGCAGCTCGTAGTCCTCGGGTTCGTCCTTGGGCGCGCCGCGCCGGATCTTGACCGACGCCTCCTCCAGCGACAGCGCGAGCACGGCCGTGGCGGCGAGCTCCTTGCGCGAGGGCAGGCGGGCGTAGTCCCACTGGCCGGGCGCGAGCTGTTCGGACAGCGCCCGCAGCGCATCCATGCGCTCGTCGGGGTCGGTCACCAGCCGGGGGCGGCCGTAGATGATCGCCGAGCGGTAGTTGAAGGAGTGGTTGAAGATCGAGCGGGCGAGCACGATGCCGTCCAGGTGGGTCACCGTGACGCACACCTCGCTCCCGTCACCGGCCCGTAGGGACCGCGCGCCGGTGGAGCCGTGCAGGTAGAGGGTCTCACCGATGCGCCCGTAGCCGGTCGGCACGACCATGGGGTGGTCGTCGACGACCACCCCCAGGTGGCAGACCAGCCCGGTGTCCAGCACCTCGTAGAGATCGTTCCTGTCGGTGCTGCCGCGCTCTTTGGCACGGCCGAGCGTGGTGCGCGAAGTGGTGGAGAGCATGGTTCGACCGTACGGGCGAAGTGGACCTATTCTGTAGGGCCACTATCAGCCCCTTCGTAGAGACCACTTCCGCCGGTGCACACTCCGCCATCCACCGCGCCATCCACCGCGGGCCGTCGGCCGCAGCCTACCGCCCGCACCCACGTCGACCTGCCCGTGTCCCTGTCGCGCGACTCGGCCGAGCCGCTCACGGCGCAGCTCGCCGGCTGGTTGCGCCGCGCCATGCTGGACGGCGCCCTGGCGCCGGGGGAGCGGTTGCCGTCCACGCGGGCGCTGGCGGTGCAGCTGGCGGTGAGCAGGACCGTGGTCACCGAGGCGTACCAGCAGCTCTACGCCGAGGGCTGGCTGGACGGGCGGCACGGCTCCGGCACGTACGTGGCCGACATCGAGGCGCCTCGGCCGCCCCAGGAGAGGCCGTCACAGGAGGCGCGCGTGCCCGCCGAGCCGCTCCCGGGCAGGGAGATCGACGGCGGGATCGACCTCAGGCCGGGCCGGCCCTGGGTGCGCGACTACGACAGGGCGGCGTGGAAGCGGGCCTGGCGCAAGGCGGCCGACCTGCCGCCCGGCGGCTCGCCCGACTACTACGGCCTGCCGCGGCTGAGGGAGCTCCTCGCCGACCATCTGCGCCGCGCCAGAGGGATGGCCGTCGGCCCGGAGAACGTCCTGGTCACCCGGGGCACCGGCAACGGGCTCGACCTGTGCGCGATGGCGCTGCTCGGCACGGGCGTCAGAGCGGGGGTCGAGGACCCCGGCTATCACGTGGCGCGCACGGTCTTCGCGGCCAGGGGCGCGGAGGTGGTGCCGTGCCCGGTGGACGCCGACGGCGTCGTCGTCGACAGGCTCCCGCGCGACCTGCGCGTGCTCTACACCACGCCCGCCCACCAGTATCCGCTGGGCGGCAGGCTGCCGATCCCGCGCAGGGAACGCCTGCTGGCCTGGGCCAGGAGCACCGGCGCGACGATCGTCGAGGACGACTACGACGCCGAGTTCCGCTACGACGTCGCCCCGCTGCCCGCCCTCTACGGCCTCGACCCCGCGCGGGTGGTGCTCCTGGGCACGCTGTCCAAGATCCTCGCCCCTGACGTCGGGGTGGGCTGGCTGGTCGGCGACCCCGCGCTCGTCGAGCGGATCGCGGGGCTGCGCCACACGGTGGCCGACCGCACCAGCGGTCCCGTGCAGCAGGCCGTCGCCACCCTGCTGGAGCGCGGCGACCTCGACCGGCACCTGCGCAGGATGCGCCTGGAATACGCGCGCCGCCGGGCGCTGGTCGTCGACCTGCTCGGGCCCGTCTGCAGGCTGCGGGGCGACACGGCGGGGCTGCACGTGCTGGCCGAGCTGCCCGAGCCCGTCGCTCCCGCGGTCGTCGCGCGGGCCAGGGAACACGGCATCCTGCTCGACTCCATCGAGCACCACCACCACGGCCGTCCCCGCCTGCACGGCCTGGTGATCGGGTACGGCTCCGCCTCGCTCGCCGACGTCCGGCGCGGCTGCCACATCCTGGCCGGCCTGATCAGGCGGGCGACCGGCTGACGGGGCCCTCCGGGGGCTCCAGACGGCGCAGGACGGGCAGGGCGCGGGCGGCGTACAGCGGGTCGACGGGCAGCACGTGCCCGGCCCACCAGCGCGCCGGGGCGGGGTGCGGTGACGCCTCGGCGTAGCCGGGCGCGTAGTCGTCGTACGGCGGGTCGTACAGGTAGCCCGTCGCCACCCCGTGCCACTCCAGCTCGGCGATGGCCGCGTCCCTGTCGCGGACGAGCAGCGGCACGCGGAACAACGGCTGGTCCAGGTTGTCGCGCACGGCGGGAGCGACCGTGGGCAGTTCGGCCAGCCGCCGGACGCCCGCCAGGCGGCGGGCCCGCGTCCTGGGCACCTGGGCCAGCCGCCTTGACCGGTACCAGCGGACGAGCCGGCCCCGGTGACGGCGGTAGTTGTGCAGGTCGGCGCGGACCCAGGGGTCGAAGGGCGGCAGCGCGGGCGCCTGCTTGAGCGCCGCCCGCAGCCCGTCGGGGTCGAGCGGGATCCGGTAACCCTCGCGCGACTCGTGCAGGCCGAGAGCCCTGGAGAGGGCGAGCGCGGGGCGTACGAGGTTGGACCGGAGCGCCGCCTGGCGGGCCATGGACGTGGCCACGCTCATCAGGTCGGCGCGCAGCGAGCCGGGGGCCAGCAGCTCGTCGCGGGCGCGGGCCAGCGCCCTCATGTCCGACACGCTCTCGACGGCGAGCACGCCGCCCGAGCCGGCCCCGGCGTGTTTGGAGAGGCTGAAGACGCCCGCCTGGCCGAACGTTCCCAGCGGCCGGCCGTCGACGTGGCTGTCCAGGGCGTGGGCCACGTCCTCGATGAGGATCTTGCCGGTGAGGGCTGGGACGCGGTCGGGCAGGCCGTACAGGTTGGTGGTCAGGACCGCGTCCACGCCGTCGAGGTCCACCCGGGTGACGTCGATGTTGCCGTCACGGGGGGAGAGCGGCGCGATCACCGGCCGCAGCCCGGCGGCCAGCACCAGGAACAGGATCTCGTCGGCGGAGATGGGCGACATGAGCAGCCGCTGGCCGGGCCGGCACCAGTGGCGTAACGCCAGGTAGAGGCCTAACCGGTTGGACGGAAGCGACAGACAGTGACGGCCTGTGCGCTCTGCGATTGCCTTCATCCTTGTAGGACAGTACGCAGCTTTCCATACGTTTTCAACGCTTTGTCGGCCGTCTTGAGCAAGATCGGGTTGGCCATCACCGTGGCGCGCGTCTTGCGCGCGGGCACCCGCACCATCCAGTGCAGCCCCGCCGCGGCGCCGACCCTGGCCACCCGGCCCTCGGCCACCTGCAGCTCGCCGGTCTTGAGCTTGTCTTTGTACTCCTTCTGGCCCCGGCCCATGTCGATGACGCGGATGCCGGCCTCGGCGGCGCGCTCGGCCATCGCGAGATGGTGGATGAGGCCGGGGGAGTATTTCGCGAAGCGGGGGTCGTAGGCGGGGAACCAGCCGACCAGCGCGGTGCCGGTGCGCAGCCCGAAGTGCCCGGCCACCGGCTGGTCGTCGGCGTGGACCATGTCGAGCACCCCGGCGAAGCTCTCCGACCGGGTGGCCAGCAGCCGCTCGACCAGCTCCACGATCCACCGCTGGGAGAACCGGTCGGTGCGGCCCGTGCGGCGGTACTGGTCGGTCTTCCAGCCGAGCAGCGTGCGCAGCGGCGCCACGTCGGCGCTCGCGTAGTCGTGGCGGATCTTCCCGACCTCGCGCTCCAGCTTGCGCGCCTTGGCCAGGGTTGATTTGTACGTCTTGCCGGAGTGCTGCCTCAGGAACTCGGTGTAGCGGTCGTAGCCGTCGCTCAGGTCGATGATCGGTGACGGGTGCCGCTCGTGCCGGGGTTCCAGCAACGGCTGCCCGGCCACCAGGTGGTCGAACTCGTAGACCGACAGCCCGCAGTCCCTGATCAGCCGGCGGGGATCGAGGTCGAGGCCCTTGACGTGGACGATGCCCTGCGCGTCGGTGAGCCCGGCGGCGACCGGCTTGCCGATGCCCAGCGGATGCCGCTCGAAGGGGAAGAACCCGACGATCTCCGGACCGTCGTGAAGCACGGCCACGCGGACGACATCGCGGACCTCGCCCACCGTGATCGTGAACTCGGGCGACAGGAACGGGTTGTCGAAGACGGTGCCGGGCTCCTGCAGGCTCCGCCACCGATCGATCTCGGGCTCTCCCAGCTCACGAGGCAGGGCAAGGGTGACGCGCATGGGCTCCTACTGTGTGCAGCCACTCTGTGTCCAGCGTCTGGGCAGACGTGTACTCCCCAGGGTAAAGGATCTCGCGCCATGCACATCGCCGCTGGTCTGGAACGTTACGCAACTCCCAGCTGGCATTCAGCACAGAATGAGGTTCTAATGTGTGTTCATGACCGTACCTGGCATCGACCACCCCAGCCTGGTCGCGTGGATGGGCCGTAACGTGCCCGACGCGGGCGAGCCCCTGTCCGTCTCGCTGATCTCGGGTGGGCGGTCGAACCTGACGTATCTGGTCGAGGCCCGCGAGCGCCGGCTGGTGCTGCGCCGGCCGCCGCTCGGCCATGTGCTGCCCACCGCCCACGACATGCGGCGCGAGTTCCGGGTCATCTCCGCCCTCGCGCCGACGCCCGTGCCGGTGCCGGGTCCTGTCGCGTTCTGCGGCGACGAGGACGTGATCGGGGCGCCGTTCTACCTCATGGAGTACGTGGCCGGCGCCGCCGTACGGACCAGGGAAGAGCTCGGCCACCACACGCCTGAGCAGGCGCGGCGGCTGTCGGAGCGGCTGGCCGAGGTGCTGGCGGCCATCCACGCCGTCGACTACCGCGCCGTCGGGCTCGCGGACTTCGGGCGGCCGGAGGGCTACATGGCCAGGCAGCTCGACCGGTGGTGCCAGCAGTGGGAGCGGTCGAAGACGTCGGAGTCGCCGGAATACCACCGGCTCGTCGGCCGGCTGCGGGAGCGCTTGCCCGCCGAGTCCGCCGGCACGCTGGTGCACGGCGACTACCGGCTCGACAACACGCTGATCAGGCTGGGGGAGCTCGAGATCGCGGCCGTGGTCGACTGGGAGATGTCCACCCTCGGCGACCCGCTGGCCGACCTGGGGCTCACGCTGACGTACTGGCACGACGCGGGGGACGACGAGCGGGCGGGGATCCCGGTGGCGGGCGACGTGACGGTGGCGCCCGGGTTCATGAACGCCGCCGAGTTCGCGAGCCACTACATCAAAACATCAGGTCGGGATATTTCGGATCTTGGGTTCTATGTAGCTTTCGGTAACTTCAAGCTGGCGGTCATCGTGGAGGGTATCCACGCCCGCTTCCGGCAAGGTAAGACCGTGGGAGAGGGATTCGACCACATCGGCTCCGCCGTACCCACGCTGATCGCCCGCGCCCACCGCATGCTCGACCAGCACTGAAGAAGCTCGGCCGGCGAACGACCGGCACTCGACCGCGGCCGAGACGCTCGACCAGCCTGGACCCCGGGCCGACCCCGCAAGGAGCGCCATGAGCACAGTTGCACTGATCACCGGAGCGGCCAGCGGCATAGGAGCCGCCGTGGCACGCCGGCTCTCGGCCGGCGGGGTCAAATGCGTGCTCGTCGACCGCGACGGCGAGGGCGTGGAACGGCTGGGCAAGGAGGTCGACGGCGCGTGGCTGGCCGCCGACGTCAGCGAGGAGCAGGCCTCGCTCGACGCCGTCGCGCTGGCCGAGCAGCGGTACGGCCGGCTCGACCTGGTCCACCTCAACGCCGGCGTCAGCGGGCGGGTGGACCTGGCCGACTTCGACGTCGAGCGCTACCGCCAGGTGGTCGGCGTGAACGTGGACGGCGTCGTCTTCGGTGTCCGGGCCAGCGTCCCGCTCCTCGCCCGTTCCGGCGGCGGCGCCATCGTGGCCACCTCGTCGCTGGCCGGGCTCGTGGCCTTCTCCGGCGATCCCGTCTACACGATGACCAAGCACGCCGTCGTCGGCCTGGTCAGGGCGCTGGCCGAGCCGCTGGCCGCCCAGAACATCCGCATCGGCGCCGTGTGCCCCGGCTTCACCGACACGCCGCTGGTCGCGGAGTCGCGCGAGATGTTCGTCAACGCGGGCTTCCCGCTGCTCACCGCCGGCGACGTGGCCGCCGCCGTCGAGTCCGCCTTCTACGCGGAAACCCCGGGCACCCTCCTCATCGTCCAGCCTGGTAGGCAGCCGGTGCCGTACCGTTATGCCGGGGTCCCCGGCCCCGCGGGCGGCCAGCGGCCACCACGTGTGGATTGAGGTACGCGATCTACAAGTGGGACACATAGCCTCATTAAGGCTGGCCTACGCCCAGCCTTTCTGTATGTTCGTCCTCTTGTGGACTCGTGAGGAATGAGGAGCGTTCAGTGATCCCGACCGATGGCCGTCATGCGCGCCGACGATCGCCCTGGCCCATAGCCCTTGGAGCCGGCATCCTCGCGGTCGTCCTCGTGGCGGGCATCATGGTCTACGCCTCGCTCAGGTCGCAGGGGCGCAGCGACTTCGACGGTCAGGTCGCCACGAGGGTGCCCACGGAGCCGGCCCCCCGGCTGGAGGAGCCGCCCGCGCTGCCCAACTGGCCGCGCTGGGGCGTCACGCACACGCAGTTCAGCGCAGACAACGAGCCGGAACACGTCCTCGAGCAGGCCAGGGGCGTGCTCGGCCGGGTGCCCATGGTGCAGAACCAGCACATCATGGGCTGGGGCGTCGGCAACCCCGAGCCGAGCCCGGGACAGTTCAACTTCGGCGACCTCGACCGGCGGCTGACCTTCATGTCGTCGTCGCGAGGGCTACCGGTGATCACGTTGTGCTGCGCGCCCGACTGGATGAAGGGCGGCAAGGCCGGGCGTACGGACTGGAGCAAGAACCACACCGTCGCCCCCGAACCCGAGCATTTCGACGACTTCGCCAAGCTCGCCGTCAGGGTCGCCAAGCAGTATCCGACCGTCAAGCACTACATGGTCTGGAACGAGTTCAAGGGCTTCTGGGATCCGGCCACCAACAAGTGGGACGCCAAGGGATACACCGAGCTGTACAACAAGGTCTACACGGCCTTGAAGAAGGTGAACAGCGACATCAAGATCGGCGGGCCGTACATCCCGATCGAGAGCAACGCGAGGAGCCAGGAGCCCTCCGAGCTCAGCGGCTCCTGGGGGTCCGTCGACCAGCGCGCGCTCGACGCGGTCCAGCACTGGATCGACCACAAGCAGGGCGCCGACTTCATCGTGGTCGACGGCGCGTCGATGACCAACGACAAGGGCAACGTCCCCAACGACTTCGCCGCCCAGGCCAAGTTCGGCGCCATCACCTCGTGGCTGCGGCAGAAGAGCGGCGATCTGCCGGTGTGGTGGGCGGAGTGGTACGTCGAGCCGGAGAACTCCGGATGGACGGAGGAGCAGCGCACCGCGGTGCAGGCGACGGCACTGATGGAGTTCGCCACCAGCGGCGTCACCACGGCGCTCTACTGGAACCCGCAGATGAAGGACGAAGGCGAGTGCCCCGGCTGCCTGTGGGCGCCGAAGGTGGGCGGCGAGATGCCGATGGCCGGCCTGCTGAGCGGGTTCGCCAAGTGGTTCCCCGCCGGGGTCGAGGTCTCCAAGGTCAGGACCTCCGACCAGCGGATCAGAGCCATCGCCCAGCAGCGCCAGAGCGTCATGGTGAACACGTCCGGCCAGGACGTCACCGCGACCGTCGACGGCAGGCAGGTCACCCTGCGGCCGTACGAGATCAGGTGGTCCGGCAGAGGCATGTGAGCATGCCTGCCGGGTTCCTCATCGGCGACCGGGAAGGCGACGGCTCGCTCCGATCGGGCGGGCCGGCCTGGTCCCGTACGTCAGGTAACGCAGCAGCCACTCCACCGGCCCGTACCCATGCCCGCCGAGCCACCACCGGCTGTAGACGACCTGGGCGGCGAAGACGCCCGCGGCGATCAGCAGCTCCATCGGCGGGCTGACCCGGTCCACGAGCGCCAGCCCGTACCCCGTGAAGATCAGCGCGCAGATCAGCGACTGCGCCAGGTAGTTGGACAGCGCCATCCGGCCGGGCGCGGCCAGGGCTCGCCCGATGCGCGGCACGCGCGGCAGCAGCCGCAGGAACGTCGCCGCGTACGCGGCCGCCAGCAGCGGCGCCGTCGCCAGATCCACCGCCTCGCCCCAGAACTTGTGCACCACGCCGGTCCAGGCGGCCAGCGCGGCGAAGGACGCCCCCGCCAGACCGGCCGTGAAGCCCGTCCACTGCAGCCTGCGCAGCGTTGTCGCGTGCGCGGACAGGTCGCGCAGGGCGCCTGACTTGCCGGCCGCCAGCCCGAGCAGGCACGCGGCCAGCACCGCCGGCCCCTGGAACAGGACGCGCAGCACGGTGATCAGCGACAGCTTCCTCAGGTGCTCCGACACGATCTGCCAGAAGCCCCCGCCCAGCGCCGCGTCCGACCTGGCGGCCTCGGCCGCGCCGTCCGTCATCGTGCCCGACAGATCCAGCCCCAGCGTGGCCAGCACGGCCGCCAGCACGAAGCCGAGCGCCAGCACCGCCGTCAGCGCGACGGCCAGCAGCACGGCAGTCCTGGGCCTGATCCGGTGGAGGAACAGCAGGGCCAGGCCCACCACGGCGTACGTCGTCAGGATGTCCCCGGGGAACAGCAGCACGGCGTGCGCCAGCCCGATCAGGAGCAGCCCGGCCAGCCGCCGCAGGAACATCGGCCGGAACGCGCGCCCCTGCCGCGCCGCCGAGTCGAGCTGGAGCGTGAAGCTGTAGCCGAACAGGAACGAGAACAGCAGGTAGAACTTGTTCTCCACGAACATCGTCACGAACCATCGCACGGCCCAGTCGGACGGCGAGCCGAAGGCGGGCTCCGCCATCCCGGCCATCCGGTATCCGGAGGCCAGGAAGGCGATGTTGACGACGAGGATGCCCAGGAGCGAGAAGCCCCGCAACGCGTCGACGGAGACGATCCGTGCGGCAGCGGTACGTGCGTCCGGTCCAACGGGAAGTGCCCTCTGTGCCCTCATTAAGGGCATCATCCCGTAGAACCTGAGAGTTTCCTGGGAATTCAGTTATTTTGTGCGATGTAAATGAACCGTTCGATGATGACCGCGATGGCCACCACGAACGCCGGGACCGCCAGGAACAACAGGCGTTTGCGCGTCTTGCGCGCCCGGTTGGGACCGTTCAGGCGGATGATCTCGTAGCCGAGCAGCGCCACCCACGTCACGATCAGCGCCCCGATGCCGACCGGCGTCCACGGCGAGGTGGGGTCGCCGCGGCTCTTGTAGGAGTTCGGTTCGGGGATCTCCGTCCCCCTGACGAACTTCTTCCAGGTGTAGAGCGCCGCGTCCTCGTTGGAGAACACCCGTTTCAGGCTGGGCGAGGTGTCCAGCGCCGCACGGAACTTGGCCCCCCAGTCCGCCGGATAACCCTCGTTCAGCTGCAGGTAGCTCACCTGGCCGGTGCTCACCATCAGGTACGAGTTACGCGGCTGCTCCTGCAACGCCTTGACCGCGTCGGCGATCTTCGTCGGATCCTTGTGCACGAGCGCCTGCACGTTGAAGCTGACCCGCTCGACGTCGCGCTCGCCCCACGGCAGGGTCGGCGTGACCTCCGGCCCCAGCTTGGGCACCAGATAGAGCACCCGCGCGCTGGGCTTGTCGTGGTCGTAGACGTAGTGCAGGGCCGCCACCTCGCCGGTGGTGACCCGCTCGAACTTCTCGTTGCCGTACCTCGCCAGCAGGAACGCCATCGCGAACAACACCGCGAAGCACGCCGCGAGCACGACCGAGATCTTCCTGGTCAGCTCGGGGTTGAAGCGCACGTTCCGCTTGCGCAGCGGCACGGTCTCCTCGCGCACGTCGGCGCTGTCGGCCGGCAGGTTGGGGAAGAACGCGTACGCGGCCAGCAGGCACGCGCCGGGCAGCGCGAACATGTAGATGCGCAGCCCGATCTCGCCGCCGTAGCTCTGCAGCCCCAGCGCCAGCACGGGAACGCAGAGCAGGATCAGCGCCGACCTGTCGAACACCCCCCGCCGCAGCCGCCGGAACAACCCGGCGGCCGCCAGCCCGAGGATCACCACCAGGATGCCGAGCCGGGCCTGCAACACCATCGCGTGGGCGGGGTCGGTGCCCTCGATCCGGTCGCCGGTGTTGCTGCGCAGGTTGGACAGGACGTTGCCCAGGCCACCGAAGATCGTGTCGATCTGGCTCGCCCAGAAGCCCACCGTCATGTAGCTGATCCAGGCCGCCACCACGAGCCCGAGGAAGAACGGCAGCCCCCACGTCAGCGAGGTCCGCTTCACCAGCAGGAACGCCGTCAGCACGCCGAGCATCATGAAGGGGGTGATCTGGTGCGAGGCCACCGACGCGATGAACAGCGCCAGCAACATCATCAGCATGAGCAGCTTGTCGGCCCGGTAGGTGCCGGTGTTGGCCAGCTCGCCCGGCGTCATCGCGTCCAGCCTGCCGAGCAGCTTGCGCAGGCCCTTCGGGGCGATCGGCCTGGTCCGCGGCTCGACCCGCCCGAACCATCGCAGCAGGATCGCCACGTACGCCAGATACAGGGCGAACGTGAAGCCCTGGGGCGAGAAGTAGTCCTGCCCGATCCACTGCACCAGCACGAACAGCAGGGCCGCGAACCACCGCGCCCGCGTGGTCGCCACCACCTGGCGCAGGATCAGCACGAACGGCAGCAGGTAGAGCAGGTTCGACAGGAGCGGCGTCCACTGCAGGATCGTCGTCATGTCGCTGATGCCGGCGGCCTTCGTCACGAACGCGAACAACGCGAAGAAGCCCGGCCAGCCCATGCGGGCGTCGATGCCGATCGCCGTCTCGCCCGTCCTGCTGATGAACTCCACGAAACCGGCATGGATGTACGCCGTCGGGAAACGCGGCTCGCTCGCCACGAGCGACCCCACGCCGTGCAGGGCGAACGCGATCGCGGCGATCTGGAACAGCAGCAGGAACTTGCGGTCGGTGCTCTGGGCGACCGTGACGAAGAACGACACGAGCATGATCAGGATCGCCAGGAACGCGGTGACCGGGAGCGCCGAGATCAGCCCGAGACCGTCGATGTCGGCCGGGTCCACACCCCGCAGCGGCCCCGGGGACACCTTGACGGCGAGCACGAACATGAGCAGGCCCTCGAGGACCAGCAGCACGGGCAACCACCGGGGCGCGCTGGCGATCAGCGCGCTGACCCGGGCTTTCAGCGACTGCGGTCGCGCCGGCGCCCGCTGCGCGACCGGCCCTCCGGCCGGACCCTGCGGCAGCGCCTCCTGCACCACACCCACGCGCCCGTACGGCGGCCCCCCGACGTGCGCCCTGCCGGCGGGTCCTCCACCGACGGGCCCTCCGACATGAGGACTCCCCGTTGCGGGCGGCGCTCCGGTGTTCGGGTTCCCGCCGTGTGGGGTTGCCGCTGTGGGTGGCGCTCCGAGGTTCACATTTCCGGCGTGAGGGCTTCCCGTGGCCGGGGTCGTGGCCGGCGGCGCTGCGGTGTTCGGGTTCCCCGCGCCGGGGCCCCCCGCTGTGGGTGGCGTTCCGGTGTTCGGGTTCCCGGTGTGAGGGCTGTCTGTGGCGGGCGGCGCTGCGCTACCCGGGTTTCCGCCGCGAGCTCCCGGCTCGGCCTTCCCGGCCGGTTGCGGACGCACACCCGCCTGCCCGCCTCCCGCCGGTTTCGTCCCGCCGGCAGCCTGCGGCTTACCGGCACCTGGTGACGTACCGGTGCCCGGTGCGGCTGCGGTCGGCTGGGTGCCGCTGGAAGGCTTCTCCTCGGACGGTCCTGGGCCGGTGGCGGGCTTCGTTCCACCGGAGGGTTGGGAACCGCCCGACGACTGCGATCCGCCGGACGGTTGCGAACCGGACGGCTGCGAACCGGAGGGTTGCGACTTGCCGGACGGTTGGGAGCCGCCGGGTGGCTGGGCGTCGGCGGCGGGTGGCGGGCGGAGCCCGGGGCTGGTCGGGGCGGTCTCCGGTGAGGAGCCCGCGTCGCCCTTCCCTGGCGGAGGTGTCACCGGGAGGCGGATGGCCGTGGTGCGCTCGGAGCCGGGCTCGGCGGCGCTCTCCGCGGCTTCCGCCTCGGTCTCCTCAGACGTGCCGGAGCCCTCACCAGGGGGCTCGAACGTCAGCTTCGGGATGATCCCGGTAGCTTCCGGATCGAAGGGCACGTCTGAGTCCTCCTTGTCCCCGCGCGCATCCTGGGAGCCCGTGGTCCCCGGTGTCACGCCATTGCTGTCCCGTTGCCTCGCGTTGACCATCATGCGGTCCCGGACGACCCCTGAGTGACAGCCGGTCGACCTGTATCGCCGAATCCGAGAATCTTACGCAGATTTCCGAAGATCAACAGCGCAACGAGGAGCTCGCTGGCCAGCAGACCGTATCCCACCGCGTTCACCCCGGCGAAGGGGAACAGCACGAGCGTGGACACCAGCACCAGGACGGCCAGCCCGATCTGGACGACGGCCAGCGTGCGCGCCCTGCTCTGGGCGCGCAGCGCGCTCAGATAGACCTCGATCAGCACCCGGGGCAGTACGGCGAGCGCCATGAGCCGCAGCAGCGTCGTGCCCTCCTCGGCGAAGGCGGGCCCGAAGATGGTCAGGATGAGCGGCGCCCCGGCGATCGCCACCGCGATGATCGGAACGACGATCATGAAGGCGCGCCGCAACGCCCGCCGGCAGTTCTCGGCCAGCTGGGACCGGTCGAACGCGCCCTCGACGGTCAGCGACACCGCCATGTTCATGGCCAGCAGCTCGATCATGCTGGCCAGGGTGTGCGCCATCGAGAAACGCCCGAACGTGGCCTCGCCCACCTGGGTGGCGATCACCACGGGCACCAGGTAGACGATGGCCAGGATGGACAGCGTCCCGGGGAAGTCACCCGCCAGGAACCTTCCAATTTCGCGCAGACGAGGAGGCTGCAGCTCCGCGCCGGCCTGCCTGGTGTGCCGCGGCACCACGACGCCGAAGATCAGGAAGTTGATCGGGATCAGTGCGAGGGCGGTCGGGACGACCCAGGAGACGAAGATGCCGCCGGAGGGCAGCGCGCCGGCGAGGGCGACCAGCAGCCCCATCTTGACCAGGCCGAAGACCAGGTTGTTCAGCGGTACGAACGGGGCTCTGCGCAGGCCGGTCAGCACGACGTCCTGGAGGGTGAACACCGCCCACACCACCACGGACGCCAGGAAGAACAGCCCCGGCCCGAACCCGGCCAGCACCGAATAGGTCTCGCCCCACAGGGGGAGCGTCAGCAGGAAGCCGACAGCGGCGACCCCGCCCGTGGCGGCGGCCAGGCCGTACCCGCGCAGGATGAGCTCGGGCGTGCGGCGGCCGGCCACCGGCAGGTAGCGGGCGAGCGCGCCGACGAACCCGAGCGCGACCAGCGACGCGAACAACCGCATCGCCGTGATCACCGCCTGGCCGCGGCCGAACTCGTCGGGGGTGTAGTAGTGGGCGGCCAGCAGCCAGTAGCCCATGCCGAGCACGCCGGTGATGACGGTGTTCGCCATGAGCGCGTAACCCTGCCGGAACAGCGGGTTGCGCAGGTCGACGAGGATCCGTCCCCAGACCCTAGACATTGCCGCGCACCCGTTGCAGCCCGTACCTCGTCCTGCGCACGACGGCGTAGCCCTTGGTGAGGATGCGCTCGCGCATGTAGATGAGAGGTACGGCGGTGCCTTCGACGGCGCGCTTGAACATGTTGATGGTCGTGCCCTTGCCGACCGTCAACCGGGGAATGGCCAGCATGTCGTGCCGGTCCGCGGCGATCGTGTTGCTGACGGCGCAGGCGGCGAAGTAGCCGGCCTTGCGCACCTCGCGGCGCACGCGGGCGCTGGAGTAGCCGTAGGGGTAGGCCATGGTGGCGACCGGCGCGCCGATCTTCTCCTCCAGCAGGCCCTTGTTCCTGCGCAGCTCCTGCCGGAGGTCCTCGGTGCGGAGCTGGTCGAGCTGGGGGTGGCTGTGGCTGTGGCCGCCGATCTCGATGCCGGTCTGCGCGGCCTCGCGGGCCTGGCCCCAGGACAACATGTCGTCCAGCGGCCTGCCCGCCGCGTCGTCGCCAGCGTCGGACACCCAGCCGCTGGTCAGGAAGACCGTGGCGGGGAAGTTGTAGCGTTCGAGCAGCGGAAGCGCGTGGCTGTGGAAGTCGGCGTAGCCGTCGTCGAAGGTCACGACGACCGGCTTGTCGGGCATCGAGCGGCCGTTGTTCTTGTTGAGCGAGGCCACCAGGTCGCCCAGCGTGAGCGGGGTGAAGCCGCTCTCCGACAGGTAGGCCAGCTGCTCGGCCAGGTCGGAGGGCCGCACCGCGTGCGGCCTGGTGTCGTCGTTGGGGCTGTCGGTGACCGAGTGGTACATCAGGATCGGGACGCGGATCATGAGCGTGCCACCTTCAGCCGTGCCGTGCCCACCACGTATCCCCAGGTCGTCCAGGCCAGCCCGATCACGATCGCGGCGGCCCGGCCGAGCCCGCCCAGGTCGCCCCGCAGGGCCTCGCCCACGCCGCGCAGCGCGCCGAGCGGCAGCGTCTTGATCGCGTGAGCCCGCTCGCTGGCGAGCCCGTCCTGGGTGCCGACCTCCTGCGTCACCAGGGCCTTCGACAGGCCCTCCGCGTAGCACCTGGACCGGAAGTAGGCGAAGCCCTCGCGCTGCTTCGACACTTTGTGCCCGATCATCGCGCGCGGCTCGAACAGCATGACGGAGCCGGGCTTGCGCTGGGTGAGCCGGATGCAGAACTCGGTCTCCTCGCAGCCCAGCGGCCGCGACTTGCGCCCCTGGACGCTGCGCCCGATGCCGCTGTGGAAGCCGCCCACCTCGGACACGACGTCGCGCAGGAAGGCGGCGTTGCCGCCCATCACGTTGCGGATCGGCGCCCTGACCGCGGGCATGCCGCGGTAGGTGCAGCCGACCGTCCAGTCGAACTCGTACGGGAACCACCGCGGCCGCCTGCCGGACGCCCACAGGGGGTCGGTGCGACCGCCCACGCCCACCACGCCGGGTTCCTGGAAGCCCTCCTCCAAAGCCTCCAGCCACCCGGCGTCGGCGACGGCGTCGTCGTCGAGGAACGCGACGATCTCACCGTTGGCCGTGGCCGCCCCGGTGTTCTTGCCTCCGGACAACCCCTGCTCGTGCGTGTTCTCCACCACGATGGCCTGTGGATATTCGCGCTTGAGCTTGAGGTGCAGGTCGGGGTTGTGGTCGACCACCAGGATCAGCTCGTGGGCCGGGCGGGTCTGGTTCTCGACCGACTCGACTGCCTGCCTGATGTCCTCCCACCGCTCCTCGGTGTAGACGCAGATGACAACAGACGTGTTCACAACGGTCCTTTTTATGCGACGCCTCGGTCAGCGGCAGGAGTGGCGGTGGGCTCAGGCTGGGGCGGAGAGGGCTGGCGGCGCCACTCCTTCAGGATGGTCTTGAGCACACGGAAGCCATCTCGTACGACGTGCAGGTTGCTCTCGCCGTGGATGCGGTTACGCTCGTGACTCGGCACCTCGTGCACCTTCAGCCCGGCCTTGGCCGCGCGCACGTTCATCAGCGTCTCCACCTCGAAGCCGTCGCAGTCGAGGTCGAGCACGTCGAGGTGGCGCGCCCAGAAGGCGTTGTAGCCGTAGCACAGGTCGGTGTACTGGGTGCGGTACATCACGTTGACGATGCCGGTGAGCACCTTGTTGCCCAGACGGCGGTTGAGCGTCAGGTCGTCGCTGCCGCCGCCGGCGGCGTAGCGCGAGCCCTTGACGAAGTCGGCGCCGGTCACCAGCGCGCCCACGAAGTTGATGATCTCGCGGCCGTCGGTCGAGCCGTCGGCGTCGATCATCACGATGATGTCGCAGGTGCACGCCGCGAAGCCGGCGGCCAGGGCGTCGCCCTTGCCCTTGCCCGTCTGGGTCACGACCTTCACGTTGGGCCGCAGCCGCCTGGCCACGGCGACCGTGTCGTCGACGGAGTTGCCGTCGACCAGCACGATCTCGTCGACCCACTGCGGGATGGTGGCGAAGACGTGCGGCAGGTTCTCGGCCTCGTTCATCGCCGGCACGACCACGCTGACCGTCGGTGAGATGGCCAGGTGCGGCGTCACGGGCGTGAAGCTCGACGGTGGCGGCATCGACCGTAGGGGTCCGGCCTGGAGCTTGCCGTTGTGCTTGGTTATCTCGGGACTCATGGCGAGGGAATTCCTTCCGGGACCCCGTCGTGCGAACCGGACGAGGCCATCCCCGGGTGCCGCGGGAATGACGAAACCGGTGGGCGGTGCATTGGGGTCCTGTGTGGAGAGTGAGGGTGTTAGGTGCTGGTGCCGGGGGTGGGAGCGGTCAGCTCGCTCCCGATGCTTCCTTGACTACATTGGGTGACTCCTGCTGTTGCACTGAGGTGCGCACCCGACCAAAGCCCTTGAGGACACGGTCGGCCGCCTTATAAAGAGACGGTCGGTCCATGACAATTGTTCGGGCCTTGTTGAAAGGAGTTCGGCCGATCCAGTGCACCGCCGCGGTCGCGGACGGTCTCGAGATGCGGCCTTCGGCGACGTACAGGACCCCGCTCTTGAGCCAGTCTTTGTACTCCTTGCCGCCCTTGCCCATGTCGACCATGTGCAGCCCGTCGTTCGCGGCGGCCTCGGCCATCTGGAGATGATGGACGATGCCCGGCGAATAACGGGCGAACTCGGTGTCGTAGGAGGGGAACCACCCTACAAGCGTGGTGGCCGTACGGAGGCCGAAATGTCCAGCCACGGGAGTGTCGCCCGCATAAAGCATGGTGAGCACGCCTCCGAAATCAGATGACTTTTCGGCATGCATCATTTCCGTCAGCTCGACGATCCACGGCTGGGCGAACCTGTCGACCCGGCCGGTCCTGCGGTATTGGTCCGACTTCCAGGCCAGCAGGGTGCGCAGCACCTCGGGGTCGGGCGAGGCCCACGCGAAGCGCAGCTCTCCCTGGTCCCTGCCGAGCTTGCGCTCCTTGTAGCGGACGGTCTTGAGGTTCTTCGGCGAGTTGGCCTTGACCTGGTCGATCCAGGCCTCGAACCCCGAGGTGAAGTCCATGACCGGGGCCGGGCGGACATCCTGCTCGTAGGGGGCGAAGGTGGGCTGTCCCGCCACCAGATGGTCGAAGTCGAACACGCTGAGCTTGCAGGCCCGCAACAGCGCCTTGGCGTCGAGCTCCAGGTCCGGCGTGGCGATCAGGCCGTGGCAGGTGGTCAGGAAGCCGCCGAGCGGCTTGCCGATGCCGAAGCTGTGCCGTTCGTACGGGAAGAAGCCGGCGATGCCGCCGCCGTCGGAGATGACCGCCACCCTCACGTAGTCGCGCAAACGGTCCATCGCGACGGCGAACTCGACGGAAAGGAACGGGTTGTCCAGACCCGGGTCCGCCTTCTGCAGCTCCCGCCACCGGGCGCGTTCGGAGTCTCCGAGGTCTCCCGGCCGAACTACCTGGATGTTCACCTTGCCCTGGCCCCCTGTTCGGTCTGCATGCTCTTCCCCCGGTACAACACGCGAAGCACGTACATGAACCCTCCGAGCACGGCGACGGTCGCCACACCGGCCCTCGGCGACCACGCGTTGAACAGCAGCATGGCCTGCGCGAGAAGCACGTTCAGTACGAGACTTGCGGCAGCCCCTACTGATAGTGCGGCAAGGGGATCACGATCACGCAACAGTCCCACCACTGCGGCCCCAGGAACGAACAGAAGGAACAGGGAGATCAAGAACGGGCGCAGCGGTGTCTCGATGTCGAACAGCGCGACTATCGCCCCCGCTATGCAGGCGAACGCCAGCACCCACGCCAGCGCTCTGCGGTGCTTGAGCATCTCCTGGTTTTCTCCTGATCTTCCTGGTCGGGGCGCGTTTGATCGCAGTTCATGGGACCAATCAGCGCCTGGGCACGTCAATGCCGACGCTTGGTGACGCTGACCGGTTCACTCTCGGGCTGAGATTTCTCATGTGAACTTCAACACACGGTCAAGCGCACTTCGGCCCCGGAGTGGTCCCCAAGCACACCAGAATGCCCTATGAGGCAGGGGATCTTCGAGCCAGGGCCCGAATTATGCCTAATTGTCGACTAAGCATCGATCTACCAGCGCTTGGTGCGACGATGACCCGTTCACTCGTCCATGGTGTCCACGGAGGAGCTCTCCGCACCGGCGGTGGGCGTCTCCGGTGGCTCGGTGATCTCCGTGGGCACGTCGCCGTCCGGCGCGTCGGAGGCGGGCGGCGGCTGGTCGGCCACCCAGGACAACGAGCAGGATCTGGTGCCGCCGTTCGAGGTGAAGGCGACGCGGCCACGGCCGGGCACGGTCGGATCGACGGCCGTCACCACCACCCGCACGGAGCCGCCCGCCTTGATGGACCCGCTCGCCGGGTGCACGTCCAGGCCCTGCGAGGCGGTGGCAACCCAGGAGACCGGGGCGTTGCGGGCGCTGAGCCCGATCCTGGCCAGGCCGTCCATCCCCTCCGGGCACGACGCGACGAGCCGCGGGCCGGGCGCGGGCCTGCGCCGGGAGGCCGTGGGAGCGGGCGCGGGCCTGGTGCGGGGCCGCGTGGCGACCGGCCGCCCGCTCGGCGCGCGCCTGTCCGGCCGGGTCGCGCTCGGGGTCGGCGTCCGGGTCGGCGTCGGCGAGAGCGCCGGCTCGTCCTCCTCCTCCAGAACGGGAACGGGCTCGGGATCGGGGCTCAGCGCCACGGAGAGCGCGGGGGACGGTGCCGGCGGCAGCGCGGCGCCGCTGGAGACGTCCCGCCCGTTGATCACGACCACGGCGCCCGTCGCGGCCAGCAGACAGGCCCCGGCCAGCGCGACCGGCGCCAGCCGGCGCGGCCTGCGCCGGCGCGAGCGGCCCTCGGCGGCCACGGGGAACCCCGTCCGGTCGAAGCTGTCGCCGCGGTCGGTGATCAACGTACGGGTCTGGTCGCGCTCCGGGTTTACGCACGTGTCGACCACCCGGCGGCGCAGCGACAGCGGCGCGAAGACGACCGGCACCATGTCCAGCAGCCGAAGGGCCGAGATCTGCCGGTGCCGGCCCTCGGTGCACACCTCGCACCCGCCGATGTGCCCCGACAGCCGCCGGCGCAGCAGCGGGGTGAGCGGCCCCTCCCACGAGTCCACCATCGCCGACAGGTCAGGACAGTGCGCCCGCCCGGTCCTGGCCAGCACCACGGCGGCGGCGGCGTTCTCCAGGTGGTCGCGGGCGCGGCCCAGCCTGGCGGTCACCTGCCGCGAGGTCAGCCCGAGCACCGCGCCCACCTCGGCCGGGGTCAGCCCGTGGCGCAGCGACAACACCAGGACCTCGCGCTCGTTCCTGCTCAGCTCGCCCAGCGTCTCGTGGACCAGGTCGGCCAGTTCGGGGTCGTCGTGGTCGCCGGGCTCCGGCAGCGGCAGGCCCTCCACGGGGGTGCCGCTCCGGTGCGACATCCTGGCCTGCGCCTGGAACCGGGCCAGCGCGTACAGCCAGGCCCGCAGCCTGGCGGGCTCCTTCAGCCGGTCCACGCATCCTTGCGCGGTGACGAGCGCGTCGTGCACGGCGTCCCCGGCGACCTCCCGCTCCTCGATGAGCGAGCAGGCGTAGTCGTGCAGCCGCTCGCCGTAGGAGTCGTACAGCCTGGCGGGGGCGTCGGTGTCCGCGCGCCGCAGAGCCTCGACGAGCTCCTGATCGTCGGTACGGTCGACGCTCGGCCATCCAGGCACGGATTCCCTCCCCGCGGGTGGTACGGGCTACTCAGCCCCACGCGGAGAGGACGCCGCCCCCTTTGAGCCGGTTCGCCCACCATGCCGAACGGTTATGAGGGTGGGCGGGTTCAGCCGTCGCAGTTGGGGGAGCAGAGGCGGCGCTCCATGCCCTGCAGGAAGAAGTCGCGGACCTGCAGGATGTCCTTGGCGATGTACGCCTCGCCGCCCGTGGCCTTGGCCAGCGCGTCCATCTGCCGCTTGCCCTTCTCGGCCTCCGGGCCGAACGCGATGAGCAGGATGCTGATGGGCCGCTTCGGGTTGTAGGTCTTCTTCAGGTACCGCAGGATCTCGGCGTTCTTGACGCCGCCGTCGGGATCGTCGTTGCCGGCGCCGTCCGTGAGGATCAGCAGCGTGTTGATCTTGTCTTGCCGGAACGTCTTGGTCAGCTCGGCGTAGGCGGCCCTGATCGTGTCGTTCAGCCCGGTGTCGCCCGTGGGCTTCGCCTGGATCTGGGAGAACGTCGTGGCCAGCGCCTCCTTGCGCAGCGCCCCGTCGATCGACTCGGAGAGCGGCCCGACGGAGACCAGCTCCTTCCAGTCCTTGTCGCGCCCGTCCAGATGCGTGGAGAACGTCCACAGACCCACCTCGGAGTCGGCGGGGAAGAGCGCGAGCCCCTCGGTCGCGATCTTGTTGATGGCCTGCATGCGGGTCATGTCCGTGCCGGGCACGGGCAGCGCCATCGTTCCCGAGACGTCGAGCAGGGTGAGCAGCCGGGAGCCGAGGTTCAGCCTGGACCAGGTCTGCACCATCCTGGCCACCGTCGCGGTGTCGGGCGGCTCCAGCGCGGTCGGCGGGTCGGCGGTGAAGCCCTTCTCCTCCGACAGCGCGTCGCCCGCCTTGCCGTCGGTGCCGCGGAACCCGGCGGCGCGCAGGATCTTCCCGGCCGACTCCGTCGTCAGGTTCTGCTTGAAGTCCGCCGCCGCCTTCAGCACCGCCGGGTCCTTGGTCAGGATCGTGACGGGGTAGTCGAGGCTGAGCGTGCCTTCCTTCGGATAGAGCGCCACCACCGGCGCCTCCGGCTTCTTCGCGTTGTGGGCATGGATGGCCTGCTCGGAGGTCACCCCGACGGGCACCCTGCTGGACTTCACCGTGAGGCTGGCCAGCAGCGCCGTCGGGTCGGGCGCGAGCTGGCCGGACAGCTCCTTCAGCGCGCCCACGAGCGCCTTGTCCTGCTTGGCCTCCCTGGCCGTGCCGGCGGCGGCCAGCAGCGCGGCCAGACCGGCGGAGTTCTTCTGGGGGTCGAGAGCCAGCACGCGTACCTTCTTGCCGGGCCCGTCCACGTTCGCGACGTTCGCCGCCGCGATCATCGCGCTCCAACTCGGCTGCAGGGTGCCGGTGAGCTTCTGCGCGGCCGACTCGGCCGCCGCCAGCACCACGGGAGAGGTCGCGATCGACCCCTCGACCTGCGGCAGCGCCTTGCCTGCCGAGGTCTGGCGCATGCTCTCCATCAGCAGGCTGGAGTCGGCCACCCAGAAGTCGGCCGGCATCTTGCCCGCGGCCAGCGCGTTCGCGGTCTTCGCCGCCGCCTGCTTGGCCACCGTCACCTCGACGCACTTGCTGTCGATCGAGTGCATGGCCTTGTTGTAATTGCCGGCGATCTTGTTGAGCGCGGGGTGGATGTCGGGGGTCGCGACGACGCGCAGCGGCAGCTTGCCGCTGGAACAGTCGTGGTTCCTGTTGAAGATGACGAACGCGGCGACGCCGAGGAGCACGGCCATCGCGACGGCGCCCGCCAGCGGCACCAGCACCCTGCCGCGACCGTTGCCGGATCGTTTGCGCGGGGGTGGAGGTTCGCTGGCCCGGTATCCGCCGTCGAGATCGTCTGTGCGGTGTCGCCCCACGATGCCCTCTTAGGTGTGTAGGAACCTTCCGGAGACCCTAGCGGGAGAAGCTCCGCAATACTCCGGGAACGATACTCGGTGCGGTCAGTGTGGTTAAACAGCCCTTTTGGTGCGTTGATTACGGTGTGTTGCCTTCAATGGCAGCATGCGTGACCGCGCCAGGCGCGCCTTCCCTCGCGTACGGCGATCACCGCCAGGGCGACCGCGACGGCCGGGTCGACCCACCACCAGCCGATCGTGTTGAGCCACAATCCGGCGAGCACGCCCGCCGCCATGGCGGCACAGATGAGGTTCTGCGTGCCCTCGCCCGCCGTCGACGGCGACGCCAGCCGCGCGCCGAGCCGCCGCTTGGCGATGCCCAGCAGCGGCATGCTGACGAGGCTGACCGCCGTCACCACGATCCCCAGCACGCTCGGCACCGCCCGGTGCCCCGCGCCCAGGTCGTACGCCACGTGGATGACCAGATAGGGCGCGAGCAGCCAGAAGCTCACCGCCACCGCCCGCCTGGCGGTGGTCTCCGCGCTCGGCGACAGCGTGCGGGCGCCGGTGAACCGCCACACCACGATCATGCTGGCCGCCGCCTCGACCACGGCGCACAGGCCCCATCCGATCAGCGCGACGGAGTGTGCCACGAGGCCCGCCGCCAGGCCGAGCGTGCTTTCCACGCCCAGCCAGACGAGCGTAGCCACCGAGAGTGAGCGAGCCGCGCGAGCGGCGCGCAACCAGTCTGCTGACGCGGCCGGATGCTCACGAATCCGCTGGTCAGGCACCATGAACCCCCGAACTCCCGGCTTCCGGCCGTCGACAGCGCTACGTACCGTACCCACTACTCTCCGTAACTCTAGAGTGCGGGAGCAAAGGATGTTCAAGGTTCGACGCATAATGGACGAAGATCATCAGATGGGGGGAGACGATTGCCGTTCACGCCCAGTCACATCGCCGCGGTGGTGCCGCTGCTGGCATCTTCCCGGGTGCGCAGGTTCGCCGACCCGTGGGCGCTGGCGCTGGGGGCCATGGCGCCCGACCTGCCGCTGTTCCTGCCGTTCCTGCCCGACTACACCGACTGGCACTCCTGGCCGGGCGTGGTCACTCTCGACCTCGCCGCGGTGCTCGTGCTGCTGCCGCTCTTGCACGTCGTGTTCAGGGACCCGCTGGTCGCCCTCCTGCCCGCCGCGCTCGCCGGCCGCGCCGCGCTGCTGGCTCCCGAACGGCTCAGGCTCCTGCCGATCGCCGCGGGCGCGGTGATCGGCGCCGCCTCTCACGTGCTCTGGGACTCCTTCACCCACTCCACCGGGGTCGTGGAATGGGGCGGCCGGCTCGGAGACCCCCTTTTCGGCGAGATCCCGCTCTTCCGCCTCCTGCAGTACGTCTCCTCCGCGATCGGGCTGGCCGTCGTCGTGTGGTGGGGCCGGCGCGGACTGGCCAGGATGCCCGCCGAACCGGTGCCCGGCCGCCTGCGGATCTCGCCACGCGCACGGTGGTCGGTCCTGGCCGCGTGCGCGGCGGGCACGGTGGCGGGCGCCCTCCTGTGGCCGCTCGTGGACGAGCCGAGCCCGGAACTGGGCGTCCCCAGCGTGCTCACCAAGACGGGCGCGGGCACCCTGATCGGACTGTGCCTCGTCCTCACTGCTACGCGGTGGTCTGGCAGGTCAGGCGGCGCATGGCAGTATCGGAAGGTGCTTGAGTACGTCACCGACCCCGACGACCCGCGCCTGAGCGACTACACCCGGCTCAGGGACGTGGAGCTGCGCAAGAGCCTGGAGGCCGAGCGCGGGCTGTTCCTCGCCGAAGGCGAGAAGGTCATCAGGCGCGCCATCGGCGCCGGCTACCCGATCCGCTCGGTCCTGACCACCCGCCGCTGGCTGGCGCCGCTGCAGGACGTGCTCGGCGACGCCACCGTCTACGTGGTGAGCGACGAGATCATGTCCGGCATCGCCGGCTTCCAGGTCCATCGCGGGGCGCTGGCCTCGATGGAACGCCTGCCCCTGCCCGGCGTCGAAACCCTGCTCAAGCGGGGCGGGCGGCGCCTGCTCGTGCTGGAGGACCTGGTCGACCACTCCAACGTCGGGGCGATCTTCAGGTCCGCGGCGGCGCTCGGCGTGGACGGCGTCATCCTCTCGCCCCGGTGCGCGGATCCGCTCTACCGCAGGGCGGTCAAGGTGTCGATGGGTGCGGTGTTCTCGATCCCGTACGCGCGGATGGACGACTGGTTCGAAGGGCTCGCGCACCTGCGGGAGGCGGGCTGCCGGACCCTGGCCCTGACCCCGGACCAGACCGCCGTCCCCATAGACGAGGTCAGGGCCGCGGGCCGGGTGGCGCTGCTGCTGGGAGCCGAGGGCGACGGGCTCTCGTCCCACTGGCTGGAGGAGGCCGACCAGGCCGTGTGCATCCCCATGAGCGCCGAGGCCATGGGCGCCGGGGTCGACTCCCTCAACGTCGTGGCCGCCGCGGCCATCGCCTGTCACGGGCTGATGCGCTCGTCCCCCTGACGTCTCACCCCGGGTGGCTCGGCCGGGACGTGTTTAGGACGCGCACACGGGGCACGGCGAAACCGTCGTGAGGAGACGGAGATGCACCCTGTACAGAAGGCCACCTCGCTGGGCATGGGCGTGCTCAGCGGCGCGCTGGCGACCCTGTTGTTCCGCCGGATGTGGAAGCTGGCCGCGGGCGAGGACGACTCGCCCGACGCCGAGGACCTCGAGCGCGACCTGACGGAGATCCTGGTCGCCGCGGCCTTGCAAGGGGCGCTGTTCGGCCTCATCAAGGCCATGGTGCACCGGGCGAGCGCGAAGACGTTCCGGCGCAGGTCGATCCAGGGCCGGGCGAAGGTCTGACGAACGCTCCATGACCGGTCCCCGGCGGGGCGGACTCTCGTACGATGAGGGCGTGCTTCGTTCCGTGTGGAACGAGCCCCCTCCCCCCAGCCCGCCCGCGCGGGGCCGGCGGGACTGGGCGCTCGTAGGGGTGCTCTTGTCGCTCGCCCTGCTCGAAGGAGCCGTGCGGCCGGACATGCCGTGGCGGGCCGTCTCGGTGATCGTCACCGTCGTGCTGGTGCCCACGCTGCTCTGGCGCAGGACGCGGCCGCTGCTGATGGTCGTGATCGCCTTCACCACCTCGAGCGTGGTCCCGCTGTTCATGGACGGCGGTCGCCCCGACGCGTACACGATGGTGTTCGTGCTGATCCTGGTCTATTCGTTGTTCCGCTGGGGGTCCGGCCGCGAGGTCGTGATCGGGCTGGCGGTCATGCTCCCCGGGGTGCGCTTCTCGCTGGCCGGCGCGCCGCTCGCCCCCGCCGACGCCGTCGGCGCGTTCGCGGTCCTCTTCTCGGCCATGGCGCTCGGCGGGGCGCTGCGTTACCGGGCGCGGGCGCGGATGCGCGAGCTCGACCAGGTCAAGCTGCTCGAACGCGAACAACTGGCCCGCGACCTGCACGACATCGTCGCCCACCACGTCTCGGCCATGGCGATCCGCGCCCAGGCGGGCCTGGCGACGGCGGTGAACCGGCCGGAGGCCGCCACCGACGCGCTGCGCGTGATCGAGGCCGAGGCGACGCGCGCCCTCGCCGAGATGCGCGCCATGGTGCGCGTCCTGCGCAGGAACGAGCCGGCGGAGCTGGCGCCCAGCCGGCACATCTCCGACCTGCGGCAACTCGCCGGCAAGGGCCGCGTCGGCCCGTCCGTGGACGTGCGGCTCGCCGGAGATCTCGACGGCCTCTCCCCGTCGGTCGGGGCCGCGATCTACCGCATCGCCCAGGAATCGATCACCAATGCGCGGCGGCACGCCCGCCACGCCACCCGCATCGACGTCCTGGTGGCCGCCGACGACACGTCGGTGCGCTTACGGGTGAGCGACGACGGCGACACCGCCTCGCCGCGCCAGGCGGACTCGCCCGGCTACGGGCTGCTCGGCATGATCGAGCGCGCCGACCTGCTCGGCGGCACCTGCGAGGCCGGCCCGGGCCCCGAACGCGGCTGGACCGTGACCGCCGTCCTGCCCAGGGCAGGGGCGGCGACGTGAGCATCCGGGTGATCGTCGCAGACGACCAGGAGATCGCGCGCACCGGGCTCAGGATGATCCTGGACGCCCAGCCGGACATCGAGGTCGTCGGCGAGGCCGGCGACGGGCGGCGGGCCGTCGAGCTCGCGCGCCGGTTACGTCCAGACGTGTGCCTGTTCGACATCCGCATGCCCCACCTCGACGGCATCGAGGCCACCCGCTCCGTCGCGGGGCCGGCCGTGGACGCCCCGCTGGCCGTGGTCGTCATCACCACGTTCGACCTCGACGAGTACGTCTACGCCGCGCTCAGGGCCGGCGCCCGCGGATTCCTGCTCAAGGACGCCGGCCCCGACCTGCTCGGCCAGGCCGTACGCGCCGCCGCGGGCGGCGACGCCCTCATCGCCCCGAGCGTCACCGCCCGGCTGCTCGCCGCCTTCGCCGACTCGGGACGCGGCACCCCGCCGGCGCAGCCCGTCGAGGCGCTGACGGACCGCGAGGAGCAGATCCTGCTCACCGTGGCGCGCGGCCGGACGAACAGCGAGATCGCCGCCGAGCTGCACATCTCGCTCAGCACCGTGAAGAGCCACATCGCGAGCCTGATGACCAAGCTCGGCGTGCGCAACCGCGTCGAGATCGCCATGTGGGCCTACGAGACCCGCCGCGTCAGGCCCTGACCGGGCGGCCCGCCCGCCGCCTCCTGACGATCCACTCGGCCACGGCGAGGTTGATCATCCAGCCGGCGCCCACGAGCAGCGCCCTGCCGGTCCCATCAGGGGGAGCGGGCACGAAGAGGAACCAGAGCGCCTGCGTCACCGCCTGCGACCCCGCGGCCAGGCCGAGCGCGTACGCGCGCATCATCCAGGCGCGGTGGCGGGCGATGTCCCGGCGCAGGACCGCGGCGACGCCGAGCACGAGGGATCCGGCCATGACCGTGCCGAACACGAGCCGGAAGGCGGCGAGGAGGCCACCGTCCCCGGGCGGCAGGGCGGAGAACAGCGTCAGCCACAGGCCCGTCAGCGCCGCCACGAGCCCCAGCGGGACCAGGATCCTGCCGAGCACGCGATGCCGCCGCGGCCGCCACCGCCCGCCGAACTGGAAGGCGCCCAGCAGGTTGTACAGGCAGGCGGCGACGATGTGCAGGGCCACGGGGAGCGGCGCGGCGAAGAACCGCGCGTTGTCCGGCGTGACCTCGGCGCCGCCGGTCAGCTCTGTCAGGCGGATCGCCCCCGCGAGAAGGGGGACGAAGCCGAGCGCGATCAGCCCGGTGCGCGCGAGCCAGGTCGCCCTGCCCGCCCCGAGGCGCGTGATCGTCGTGCTCTCGTGGGTCATGCCCCGATCGTGGCCGCGCGAGCGGTCGCGGTCATCGCCTTTCAGGACCGGTTCCGGGCGTCCGAACGGCTGACGGGAAGGTCGTACTTTCGGCTGTTACGCCCTCGTGCAGGGCTGTTCACACTGACGTTCGTGGTGGTACGCGACCGGCGTCACCAACGGCCCGAGGAGCATCCCATGAAGGCGTTCGTTCTGCGCTCGTACGGCTCACCCGACGTCCTGGAGCTCAAGGAGCTCGGCAAGCCGGAGCCCGGTGACGACGAGGTGCTGGTCCGGGTGCGGGCCACCTCCGTCCAGCCCTACGACTGGCATCTGATGAGAGGCGAGCCGATCGTCGCCCGCCTGATCGGCGAGCTCGGCCTGCGCAGACCGAAGATCAGCATCCTGGGCGCCGACGTGGCCGGCGAGGTGGCGGCGGTGGGCAAGAACGTGACGGAGTTCAGCCCGGGCGACGAGGTGTACGGGATGCCCCTGCAGGGCGGCTTCGCCGAGTACGCCTGCGTTCCCGAGCGCATGCTGGCGCCCAAGCCCAGGAACCTGTCGTACGAGGAGGCCGCGGCGGTGCCCCTGGCGGCCGGCACCGCCCTGCTGGCCGTGCGCGACCACGGGCAGGTGCAGCCAGGGCACAAGGTGCTCGTCAACGGGGCCTCGGGCGGCGTGGGCACGTTCGCCGTGCAGCTCGCCCGCGCGTACGGCGCCGAGGTCACCGGCGTCTGCAGCTCGCGCAACGTGGACATGGTGCGGTCGATCGGCGCGGACAAGGTCATCGACTACACCCGGCAGGACTTCACGCGGAACGGGCAGCGCTACGACGTGCTGATCGACATCGCCGGAAGCCGCCCGGGATCGGCCTGCCGGCGGGTGCTGACCGGCAGGGGAGCGCTCGTCGCCGTCGGCGGCCAGGCCAGCCGGTGGTTGCAGCCCGCCGGGCACGTCTTCTCGGTGCTGGCCGCGGGGCCGTTCGTGTCCCAGCGGGTGTCGTCCGCGGACGTGGTGAACTGCGAGGACACCAAGCGGAACCTGCTGGCGCTGACCGAGCTCGTCGAGGGCGGCGAGGTCTCGCCCGTCATCGACCGGAGCTTCCCGTTCGAGCGCATCCCGGAGGCCGTCGCGTACCAGGAGGCCGGGCACGCTCCCGGAAAGGTCGTCATCACGGTCGGCGACTAGGAGTCCGGGGCCGTGGGACGGTGTCGTCGTCCCGGTCGTCGTCCCCGGGGCCGTGCGCCGGGCGCCGTTCGGCCTTCCCGCCGTGCACCTCTCAGGGCTGACCTTCGTTGAGCCGGTCAGTTTGCCGGTCAGGGTGCCGGTCAAGGTGACTGCCGGGGTCGGCGACGACCGGACGGCTCACGATGGCGCTGTCGAGGCCCGTCTCCCTGATGTGGCGTTCGAGCGCGGGAGCCTGCCACGCGGTCGTGATGAGCGTGAGCTCCCAGCTGATCTCGTCGTGGCGGGCGGTCGGGCGTGGCGTCTCGGCTATGTCGATCGACGTGGCCAGTCCCGCGCGGAGGATGCCGTTGGCCAGCACGGCCGCCCTTTCGTGGCCCTCGATCGTCGCGCGGACCTCGATGAATTCCGCCATGGTCATCCTTTTCGAGGGGGTGAAGGCCAACCCTACTGTCCTCAGGTGCGCGAGAGATGTGCCCCAGATTGCTTCTAGCATTGCTAGAAGTCTGGTCATTGCTAAGCTACGGTGACTGGAGTACCTGTCAATGACCGAAGCTTGGAATGCATGCCATGGTTGCCACCGCATACGTGATCGCCGCGCTCATCGGCGCCGGACTGATCGTGATCAGCCTGCGCTTCCTCCTTGTGCCCGAGTCCGCCGCCGCGGGTTTCGGGGTGCCCGGTACGGCCGCCGGCGCCTACTTCTCCGTCAAGGCCGTGCGCGACCTCGCCACCGCACTGCTGATCTTCGTCCTGCTCGCCCTCGGCGAACCGCGCACTCTGGGCTGGGCCTTCCTGGCCATGGCGGTCATCCCGCTGGGCGACGCGATCATCGTGGCCCGCCGCGGCGGCCACCCGGCGCTGGCGTACGGCATGCACGGCGGCACCGCCGCGGTCACCGTCGCTGCGGCGCTGTTGCTGCTCCTGAGTTGAGCGCGCCGTCAGCCCCGGGCGCACCATGGCCACTCCGGCCCGCCGGGAGCGACGCCGAGGGCCGGTCCGTCAGCCGAGGGCGATCCGGTCGCCCGCGTGGTCGAGGAGCCGTTCGGCCGTGGTGAAGCGGCGCTCCGCCGAGCTGTCGTTCAGCAGGACGCCCACGACCTGCTCGCCACCGCGTACGCCCGCGAACAGCAGGCAGTATCCCGCGGCCCTCGTGTAGCCGGTCTTCACGCCCAGCACCCCGTCCGCGCGCGTGAGCAGCTTGTTGGTGTTGTGCCAGGTGTGCGCCCGGTGCACCTTCGTCTTCGCCACCCTGTGGACCGTGCGCCTGACCACGGTCGTGAACGTGTCGTCGTCCAGCGCCCACTGGGCCAGCCTCGCCTGGTCGGCGGCCGTCGAGTAGCCGCCATTGCTCGGGGTGGGCATGCCGTCGGCGTTGGTGTAGCGGGTGTCGTCCAGGCCGAGCGAGCGGGCGGTGCGGTTCATCTTGGCGACGAAGGCGGTCTTGCCCGGGCCGTAGCGCCGCGCCAGCGCGTTGGCCGCGTCGGCGCCCGAGGGCAGCATGAGGGCGTACAGCAGGTCCCTGACCGTGAAGCGCTCGCCCTTGCGCAGGCCCGCCGTCGCGGCGCCGTTGCGTGCGGCGTACGTCACGTCGGTCGCGGAGATCCTGACCGTGTCGCTCAGGCTGGCCTCGCGCAGCACGACGTACGCGGTCATGATCTTGACGAGGCTGGCGACCGGCATCCGGCGCGTCTCGCGCTTGTCGAGGTGGATCGTCCCGGCCGAGTCGATGACGTACGCCGCCTTGGCCGCCACGGCGGGCTCGTCCGCCGCCACGGCAGGGGTGGCGACCCCGACCAGCACAGTGACCACGACAGAACCCATGAAACCGGCGATACGCATGGCAATCATGGTGTCAGGAGATCAAGGGTTCGTTTGCCTGACACGGCCATAGGTATGGATCTGGCACGGGTAAATGGTTGATAGATCCGACATGACGGGGGCGGCGGCCATGGCAGGCAGGTTCATCATCAACAAGGACGAACAGGGCGGTTACCGCTTCGCGCTCGTGGCGAACAACGGGCAGACGCTCGCGGTCGGCGCGGGATTCCCGACCAAGGTGGCCTGCGTGAACGGCATCGAGACCGTACGCAGGAACGCCCCCGAGGCCGTCATCGACGACCGGAGCGGGCAGGAGACCTAGGAGACCAGGGCCTCGTCCTCGGAGGCCCGGCGGCGCCGCCGACGGCGGATTACGAGCGCGGCCACGGCGGCGACGGCCACCACGGCCACGGCGGCCGCGGCGAGGGGCGAGGCGGCGGCCAGTTGCAGCCACCCCCACACGATCGCCGTGCCGCCGAACCACCACAGCGGCGCCCAGGTCAGGCAGCCCAGCGCGCTGGCGACGACGTACCAGGGGTAGGACACGCGCAGCGCCCCGGCCACCCACGGCAACGTGTGGCGCAACATGGGCACCCAGAAACAGCCGTAGACGGCCAGCGCGCCCCACTTCTCGACGACCTGCTCGATCTTCGTGATGCGCTCGCGGCCCAGCTTGACGCCGACGCGGGACTCGTAGAGCTTCTCGCCGAGCTTGCGGCCTACCCAGTAGTAGACCTGGAACGCTCCGAACAGGGCGAGCATCAGGATGGCGCCGACGAGCCAGTAGGGGAGGCCGAGCCAGAACGGCTCGGCGAAGCCGTCGGAGACGGGGGCGATCGCACGTACCATCCGCAGCCACCCCTCCCAATGCCTTAGGTCAGCCTTACCTTAATCAAAGTCCCGCTTGCCTGCCACAGCGGCTGCAAGTCTCCCGCAACGGGTGCAACCAGCCGACAAGCGGGACTCAACCGCCCTGCCTCACTCTATGGCGGAGGCGAAAGGGGTGTTGACGATGACGACGAGAAGCGCAGCCGCCCTCGCCAGCGGCACCGCGAACACGGTCAAGCTCTTCGTGGCCGCGCTCGCGTTCACCAGCGCCTACGTCGGCTTCTCCGCCTACCACAACGCCAACTCGGCGACCGAGCCCGTGACGACCATCACCCTGTCGGCCCGCGAGAGTCCCATCTCCGCTCCCACCAGGCGGACGGCCCCCGCCGCCAGGGCGGGAGAGGTCTCCGTCGGCGGCGGCGCCGGCTGCGCCGACCCGTACGTGGCCCGGAGCGTGGTCGTCAACCCCGACCCCGACCAGGCCGTGACGTACGGCTGGCGGCTCACCCGCTGGAGCCCCGCGAGCCGGGCCTGGCGCACCTACCTGGTGGACCACGGCGGCTTCGCCGCCGCCGCGAGCACCGTCGAGTGGCGGCCCCACGTCTCGGGCAACCCCGGGTGGTACCGCGTCGAGCTGGCCGTCGAGGGCGCCGAGACCATCAGGAGCGAGCGATTCCAGGTCAGCTGTTGACCGACTGCCGCGCCGCCTCCACCCAGCGCGGCACGCCGACCCGCCCGGCCACCTCGAGGGCCTTGTGGTAGTGGTCGCGCGCGGCGTCGGGCTGCCCCAGGCGGATGGCGAGGTCGCCGAGCGTCAGAGCGACAGGCCACAGCGCCACCACGCCGGTGCCGGCGCCCGCCACCCGGTCGGCGAACGGCTTGAGCTTGTCGTAGCAGTCGACCATCCGCTCCCGGTCGTCCAGCAGCATGCCGGCCAGCGCCCGCCAGGTCATCACCAGCTCGTAGAGGAAGTCGGGACGCACCGGCGGACGGGTGGCGGCCACGGCCCTGGCCTCGTCGAGACGGCCCGCCGAGGCGAGGGCGAGGGCGTAGGCGTCGAGCGTCCACTTGGCGCCCCGCAGGTGGGCCTCGGCGAGCTGGTTGACCATCCCGGCGGCCCGGCCGTCGACCAGGTGCAGGCAGAACGTCGTGATCAGCGGCAGGTCCTGGCGGCCCTCCAGCATGCCGGCCCGCTCCGTCATCCTGGCCGCGTCGCGGTAGGCCCGCCCGGCGCCGGCGTAGTCACCGGCGATCATGAGCCGCTGGCCGGCGTACCAGACGACGACCGCGGCCGGCGCCGACAGGTCGTACTGCTTGGCCAGGCGGTCGGCGGCGGCGGCGTGCTCGTCGGCGGTCGCGAACTCACCCCTGGCCGCCGCGCACTCCAGCAGCACCAGATGGGCCAGCGCCTGCGTGGCCATCTGGCCGGAGCGCTGGGCGACCTCCAGCAGCTCCCTGCCGATGCTCTCGCGCGTGTCGACCGCGGGGATGTCGTACGACTGGCGCAGCCGCCCGCTGAGCGCGGCCGCGATCAGCGCGGAGTCGCCGCTCTGCCTGGCCAGCTCCAGCGCCTCCAGCGACGCCTGCCGGCCTCGCTCGGGGGAGGAGGAGCCCTCCAGCTCCAGGGCGAGCGTGGTCAGCAGGCTGGCCCGCAGCCGCTGCTCGCCCTCGGGCAGCTCCATGAGCGCCCGCTCGGTGACGTCGACGATCTCCCACGCGGTGCGGGTGAAGTCGCGGGCCATGCCCTTGTGCGGCACGGCCAGCGAGGCGGCCACCTTCGCGGTGATCTCGAGGTCGCCCAGCGGGAGCGCGGTGTCCATGGCCTGGCGGCGCAGCACCCTGGCCGCCGACATGTCGCCGCACAGCGCCAGGGCCCTGATCTGGCGCAGCATGAGCGCCAGCCGCTTCTTGGTGCGCTCCGGCGTCTGCGCGCCGCCCGGCTCGTCGTTGCGCGAACGGTCGAACGCGGCGATGGCCTGCTCCCACAGCGTGGCCGCCTCGCGGTGGGCGAAGCGCCGCTCGGCCTGCTCGGCCGCCAGCCCCGCGTAGTGGACGGCCTTCTCGGCCGCGTCGGCGAGGAAGTAGTGGTGGCCGAGCGCGGCCACGTCGGACGGAGTGCGCTCCTCGATGACGGCGGCCACGGCCGCGTGCAGCCGGGTGCGGCGCAGCCGGGACGCGTCGGAGTAGATCGTGTCGCGCACCAGGTCGTGGTCGAACCTGAGCAGCCCGGGCCCCGGCTCGGTCACCAGGCCCGCCAGCAGTGCCGCCTCGACGGCCTCGATGACGGCGTCCTCGTCGCCCGCCACGGCGATGAGCACGTCGAGGTCGACGTCGCGGCCGATCACGGCGGCCTGGAGCAGGATCTGCTGCGCGCCGGACGGCAGCCGCGAGATGCGCCGCCGCAGCACGTCGCGCACGCCGGAGGGCACCTGCGAGAGCACCTCGGTGGCGCTCGCCCGGTCGGCCGCGCCCTCGGAGTCGAGCAGGCGCACGGTCTCGCGGACGAAGAACGGGTTGCCGCCGGTGCGCTCGACGATCGACTCGACCGCGTCATCGTCGATCTCGCGCACGCAGGTGGCCTTGACCAGCTCGGCCACGGCCTTCGGGTCGAGCCCCGACAGGCCCACGCGGACCGGGCCGAGCCGGGCGAGGGCGGCCAGCACGTCGGACTGGCGGTCGTCGAGCTCGCTCTCCCTGCACGTCACCACGAGCAGCACCCGGCTGGTGGCCAGCAGGCTGGGCAGCGCCCGCAGCAGGGCCAGCGTCTGGTCGTCGGCCCAGTGGAGGTCTTCGAGCGTCAGCAGCACGGGCGACCTGCGCGCGACCCCCGCCAGATAGCCGCCGACCGCGCGGTGCAGCCGGAAGCCGCCGGACACCTCGTCCTCGTCGGGGTCGGGGGCGGCGTCGTCGAGCAGCGGCGCGAGCAGCTGGGCGTATTCGCCGGCGCCGGTCACGCCGATGAGGGCGCGCAGGATCTCGACCCACGCCCAGCCGGGCGGGGTGGCGCTGGAGTCGGGGCAGGCCCCGGAGGCGGCGATCCAGCCGTCGCCGGCCAGCCGGGTCTCCACCTGGCGCAGCAGGGTGGTCTTGCCCGCGCCCGCGACCCCGGTCACGATCGCGACCTGGAACCTGCCGGTGCGGGAGGCCGCCGTGGTCAGCCGGGTCAGCTCGGCGTCGCGGCCGACGAACGGCTCGGGCTCCAGCGGCGGCGGGTCGACGGGCGTGGCCGGCCGGGGCGGCCAGGTGTCGGTGACCGGCGCTTGCCGCGCTGGCCGTGCCGGAGCGGCCAGCTCCAGCTCGGGCGACTGGGCCAGGATGTCGGACTCCAGCTTGCGCAGCGCCGGCCCCGGGTCGATGCCCAGCTCGTCGGCCAGGATGTTGCGCGCCCTGCGCAGCGCGGCCAGCGCGTCGCCCTGCCGGCCGCAGCGGTAGAGGCCCAGTGCCAGCAGCCGCCAGCCCTCCTCGCGCAGCGGATGCTCCGTGGTCAGTGCCTCGAGGTCGGGCACGGTCTCGGCGTGCATGCCGAGCCGCAGGCCGGTGTCGGCGTGCCGCTCGCGCGCGACGAGGCGCAGCTCGGTCAGCCGGTTGACCTCGGCCTCCGCCCACGGCTGGTCGGCGAAGTCGGAGTAGGGGGTGCCGCGCCACAGGCCCAGCGCCTTTTCCAGGCGGCCGCGGGCGGCCTGCGGATCGCCCTCGTCGAGGTGCTCGCCGGCCGCGCGTACGAGCTGCTCGAACCTGAGCGCGTCGACCTGGTCGGAGGCCACGCGCAGCGCGTAGCCCGACGCGACCGTCACCAGCAGCCGGTTGGGCCCGCCGCGCGGGCGGCCCGGCTCCAGCACCCTGCGCAGGCGCGAGATGTAGACCTGCAGGCCCGACTGCGCGCCCTTGGCCGCATCGTCGTCCCACAAGTCGTAAAGAAGCGTGTCAACGGGCACGACCTGGCCTCTGGCCACGAGGAGCCGGGCGAGGACGGCCCGCTGCCGCAACCCGCCGAGGTCGAGCTCGTCGTCGTGTTCGTACGCCTCGACTGGCCCCAGAACTCGGAACGCCACCATGTCAGCCGCCACGCTATGCGGGCCTGCGAATCACGCACAAGGTCTTTGTTGGGTTTGGGATTGTCACCGATCTACCTCCGCTTGGAAACCGCGTCCCCCGGTGCGGTGAGTCGTTGCAGGGTGCCAGGACATGGTGTTCACCTCGTGGTCGTGGTGCAGTGACCTGGAGCGCGTGCCGACCGGCCGCCGGGCGCGGCGGACGGCTCGATCCGGGTCGCGGAACGTCTTCGGCCGAGCGGGCCGGAGCGGTGGTCAAGAGGGGGCCTTCGAGATCGTGGACGGGGGCTCCGCCTCGGCGTCTCGGCCGTTTCGCCGGCGCAGGAGCGCCCATGCGCCCAGTGCCAGGCCGCCGAACGGGATCTCGATAGTGTAAGTCCAGAAGCCGAAAAGCAGTGCGGTCGCGATCGCGGGAGTGCCCGGCACCCCGAACGCGATCAGCAGGGCGGCCACGCCGCTCTCCATGATCCCCGCGCCGCTGGGCGTGATCAGGGCGCTGGTCAGGACCCTCGACAGCGCGAAAACGGCGATCGACTCGGCCAGGCCGGGCCAGGCGCCGGTGGCCTGCATGCAGGCGGCCATGATCGCCCACTGGAAGCCGAGGAAGAAGATCATGCCGAGCGACAGGCCGGGCCACCGGGTCCTGACGACGCCGGCGGTGTCGGCGCGCAGCCGGTGGAAGGCCGCGGAGGCGTGGAACTTCACCCGCAGCACCTTGGTGAGGCCGTCGAGCGCCCGGCCGAGCAGCGTGGCGGCGCGCTCCCAGTAGAGCGCCGCGGCCACGACCGCGCAGAGCACGAGGATGGAGATCGCGCCCGTCCAGCCCGCCTTGGCGACCGTCGCGTTGGGCGCCTCGTCCGCCATCAGCAGCGCGATGATCCCGACGGCCGGCAGGATGAACCTGAACAACGTGTTCCAGATGCCGCTGACCAGCGTCATGACCACGAACGAGCGGTTGGAGAAGCCCCATCCCTTCGTCATGGCGAACGACACCGCCACGCCGACCGCCCCGCCGAACGGCAGGAGGTTGCTCACCGCGCTGCCCGCGGCGTTGAGCGTGAGGCCCTGCAGGTTGTTCAGCCCCGGCAGGGAGTTGGTCAGCACGAACGTGTAGGCCACCAGGCTCAGCAGCCACAGCACGGCCATGATCGCGATCTCGCCCGCGCCGAGGGCGGCGAACAAGGCGCCGATCTCGGCCCAGGAGACCGGTTTGCCGGTGAGCGCGCGCACGATCTGAGGCAGGTAGACCACGAGCAGCACGGCCAGCCCGAGAGACAGGACGGACAGGGCGATCTGGAGCCACTTGTTCTTCATCGGGATCCAGTCTGACGGGTGACGCGGCGGCGCTCGTCGTTCGGGGGAACTTCGGGGAACTTCGGAGAACTGCGGGGGAACTCCGGCGGGGGACTAGGTCGGCCACCGGTCGAACGGATGGGTGAGGCGGGCGCCGGGAGGGAGGTCACGGCGAACGTACCACTCCGTGCCGAAGACCAGGCGGTAGAGAGGGCGGGGGACCTTCAGCATGACAGCGAGGGTGCGGTCGCTGTCGCCGCCGCTGGCCTGCGAGGCGTGCGCGGCCATGGACGCCCGCTTCTGTTTCGCATATTTCCGGACATTGACGCGGTGGGTGATCGTCTCGCTCGCCGAGTACGCGCTCTCGAACGTCCGCACGTCGAACTCCGGCGGGAACCGGTAGAAGCGGCTCGCCAGCCGCAGCAGCCTGACGAGCGGATCGCGGTTGACCGTCGCCTCCAGGACGATCGGCGTGCCCGCGATCTTCGACGCCCGCTTGCCCACCCGGTGCACCTGCACGTGGTCGGGATGGCCGTAGCCGCCCGCCGGGTCGTAGATCGCCAGCAGCTCGGCCTCCTCCTCCTGCAGGATCGCGGCCAGCGCCTTGGCCGCCGCCTCGGTGTCGGCGTCGATGAAGGCGTTGTCGGGTCGCTCGTCCGCGCTGCCGCCCTGGGGGCTCAGCCCCGAGTCGCCGTAACCCAGGCATTCCACGCGGGCGCAGCCGAGCAGCGCAGCCGACGCGTAGAGCTCCTTGAGCCTGGTCTCGCCGAGCGCCTCTCCCGGCTCCATCTCGGCCAGGCCGCGCTCGCCCGCCGTGGCCACCACGAGCACCACGCGGTGCCCCTCGGCCGCGAGCATCGCCATGGTGCCCGCCGTCAGCAGGGCCTCGTCATCGGGGTGGGCATGAAAGAACACAGCGGTACGTGGAGGCACACGCCCAGATTAGTCTGGGAGGGGTGCGGATCTTTCACGTGAGCGACTGTTACCTGCCGCGACTCGGGGGGATCGAGGTCCAGGTCGCCGATCTCGTGCGGATGCAGCGGGAGGCCGGACACGACGTCTCCGTGGCCACGGCGACCAGGGGCGAGCCGCTGCCGGGCGTGCACAGGATCATCGCCAGGATGCCGTTCGACCTTCCCGTGCACCCGTTCGGAGTGGGGCATCTCACGCGCCGGCTCGCCGCGGTCCGGCCCGACGTGGTCCACGTGCACGCGGGGGCGGTCTCGCCGTTCGCCTGGATGGGCGCGCGGGCCGCGGTGCGTGCCGGGGTGCCGTGCGTGGTGACCGTGCACAGCATGTGGGATCCGGTCACGCGGGGCCTCTACCGGCTGCTGCGGCTCGCGTTCGGCTGGCAGCGGTGGCGGCTGGTGGCGACCACCGTCAGCAACGCCGCCGCGGCTCCCATCCGCGAGGTGGCGGGGCCCGGGGTGCCGGTGCGCGTGGTCGCCAACGGGCTCGACCTGTCGGGCTGGGCGCCGCCGCCAGGCCCGCCCGCCCCGCGCGAGGAGGTGCATGTCGTCGCGGTCGGGCGGCTGGCTCCGCGCAAGCACCCCGTACGCCTGCTGAAGCTGCTGCAGGCGGCCCGCGCGCGGGTCCCCTCCGAGATCCCCATGCGGGCCACGATCGTCGGCGACGGGCCCGCACGGGGCCAGATGGGACGATTCCTCGCCAAACACGGCATGACCGGCTGGGTCTCGCTGCCCGGGCGGCACACCCGTGAGCAGATCGCCAAGGTCCTGGAGACGGCCGACGTCTTCGTGGCTCCGGCGCCGCGCGAGTCGTTCGGCATCGCGGCGCTCGAGGCGCGGGCGGCGGGGCTGCCCGTGGTGGCCAGGGCGCAGAGCGGGGTCGCCGACTTCGTCAAGGACGGCACGGAGGGGCTGCTCGGGCGCACACCGGGCGACCTGGCACGGGCGGTGGCGCGACTGTGCGCCGATCCGGGGTTGCGCGAGTCCATCGCGGCGCACAACCGTGCCACGCCGCCCGCCGCGGGCTCGTGGCCGGCCGTGATCGAGGGTTTCGACCAGGCGTACGCGCAGGCGAGGTCCATGCGCAGCCCTCATGAGCGGCCCCATGAGCCGCGAGGTGAGCGGCCCTCTCAGTCGCGCCGCAGCACCACGTAGCCGTCGCGCTCGAACACCTTCACGTAACCCTGGGCCTCCAGCTCGCCGACCGCGGCGACCTGCTGCTCGGGCGAGCCGAAGGGGAACTCCCAGCGGGAGGTGTCGGCCACCACCCACGGCGCGCCGTGCGGCGTGGCCCCCCACAGCAGGACGGTGGTCCTCGAGGTCAGCGCGGGGCCGACGGAGTTGGCGGCCTCGACGGTGACCCCCGAGGGCACCTTGGCGACGGCCTCGGCGGCGGCCGCCTTGGGCTCGGTGTAGAAGCCCGGATGGTATAGCTGGTCGAGGGCGAACCGGGGCACCAGGGTGAGCGCCACCGCGCAGGCGCCCGCCGCCCAGGCCAGCTTGAGCGAGCGGTCGCCGGAGCGTCTGATCAGCCGTAACAGCCTCGCGAGGCCGTCGACGCCCGCGCAGAGCAGGATCACCACGGTGAACGCGCTGTAGTGGAAGTCCGCCTGCCACCACTGGGGCCGGTCGGCCAGCATGCGGACGAGCACGTGCGGCAGCGCGACCAGCGACAGCGGGGAGAGCAGGCACAACAGCAACGTCGGCCACACCATCAGGAGCAGGGTGTCGACCTTGGCCTCCTCGCTGAAGGCGAGCAGCACCGCGGCGAACGGGTCACGCAGGATGCCGAGGAGGGCGCCGGGCAGGTCGTCCCCGAGATGCCCGTAGGCCCAGTAGTCCTTGGCGTCGCCGCCGAACACCGAGATCGTCAGCCCGCGTACGAGCAGCACGGCGCCGAGGCCGAGCAGCGCGCTCAGCACGCCGCGCCACCGGTCGCCGAGAGCGATCAGGCAGGCTCCCGCGCCGATCACCATGAGCCCCATGTCCTCCTTGACGAGGAGGAGGGCGGCCATCGCCAGGAACGCGGGCAGCATGCGTCCGGCGTGGTAACGCTCGATCATGATCGCGGTGAGCACGGGGACGAACATGGCCTCGTGCACGTCGAACGCGACCGCCTGCGCCACCGGCCACGACAGCGTGTACGCGACGCAGACCAGGTAGGCGGGCCAGGTGCCGAGGACGCGCCGGGTGAACAGCCAGACGAACGGGATGGCGGCGGCGAACAGCGCCGCCTGCGCGACGACCAGCGTCCCGGGGCCGTCGTGGATCCAGTAGAACGGCGCCAGCACCGCGTAGATGGGCGAGAAGTGGTCGGCGAGCTGGACGTAGTCCATGCCCCGGCCGCCGAACATGCCGCGCACCGGGATGTACGGAGGCCGCAGGGCCGCGTAGTTGCGCACCGCCTGGTCCACGATCACCAGGTCGAACGTGGTGGCCCTGAAGGTGGCGAGCTTGACCAGGCCGAGCACGGCGTAGGCCACCCCGGCGACGAGCGCGACGGCGCCCACCCGCACGCGGTGGCCCGGCAGCCGGCTCTTCCATGACGGGACGTCGCCGCCACCGGCCCTCACCGGCGTCTCAAGCGTCTGTCCCGTCACGGGGAGCAAGACTAGAACGGATCAGCCCGAACCCGGACACGGCCGCCGCCCCTTACCGCCCCCCACGGGCGGAGCGGCGACCGTGCGCCCGGCTAGGAGCAGGCGGCCGTGATCTTGCTGGTGAAGCCGTTCACCTTGCCGCTGAACTCGGAGACCGAGCTCAGGTCGCCGCCCTTCATGGAGTCGAACCCGGCCGCGAGGTCGTTGAGCGCGGCGGCGACCTCACCGTCGTACTTGCCCGCGAGCTCCTTGGTCTTGTCGGCCGCGGTCTGCGACGCGGTGCCGATGGCGTCGGTGTCGGTGGCGTTCTTCGTGACCGCGGTGCTCCACTCGCTGGCGATCTTGCTGGCCTCGCCGGCCGCGGTGTTGCAGTCTACGGCGTTGCCCAGGGCACCACAGGCGGTGGTGAGGACGGCAAGAGTAAGCGTCGCGGCCGCGACGGCCAGACGACGGCGTGGGGGAGTCATTTCCGTGCCCTTCGTAGGTTTGCTAACGAAGGGAACATTATGGGGCACGACTTGACCGCCACTTGCACCCCACTAACACCACGGGCGTCAGACAGGCGTAAAGCCGTGCAGCAGGACCTGCACGATCTGCTCCGGCTCGGGTAGGGGAAGATCCAGGAGCCCCCGGTAAGCGACGAAACCGGCGAACATATCGGTAAGCATCCAGAGGTCGGCGTTCGGCGGCAGCTCGCCGCGTTCGATCGCGCGCTCGTACACGATCCACGAGCGCTCCATCCTGGCGCGCATCCCGGTACGGATGATCTCGGCGACCGCCGGGTCCCGGCCCGCCTCGCCGAAGACCTGCTTGGCCATGCGCGCGACGTCGGGCTGGTGCCAGAGGGCGAGGGTGTCGGAGACCACCACGCGCAGGTCGCCCTCGAACGAGCCGGTGTCGGGGATGGCGACGTGCGCGTTCATGAGGCCGGTGATGGCTTCGAGCACCATGTCGCGCTTGCTGGCGTAGCGGCGGAACACGCTGGCCCGGCCCACGCCCGCCGCCGCCGCGACGTCGTCCACGGTGAAGTCGAGGCCTTGGGAGAGCACCAGCCCGGCCACGGCCTGCCTGATGCGGTGATCGACCGTGGGATCGGGCTTGCGTCCACGCGCAGACATAATGATACTCCCAATATCAGATATCAACGGTCTCACAATCAGGGGTTGCTATGAGGGTAATCGTGGTCGGAGCGGGCGTCGCGGGGCTCGCCGTGGCGCGCGGCCTGCTCAACGCCGGTCACGAGGTCGAGATCTACGAGGAGGCCCCCGAGTTGCGTACGGCCGGCGGTTCGGTCACGCTCTGGCCGGCCGCCACGGCCATCCTCCGCGAGCTCAAGGCCGACTACTCCGGGACCGGGCGGCGCCTGGAGACCATGGAGTCCTGGGCCGTCGACGGGCGCAGGCTGTTCACCGTCGACCTGACCGAGGCCGAACGCCGCTACGGCCACCCGAGCGTGCACGTGGCCCGCCGCGACCTGGTCGAGCTGCTCGCCGACGGCATGCCGGTGACCTACGGGGTGGGCGCCGAGCACGTGGTGCCCGAGCGGGCCGAGGTTCGCCTGTCCGACGGCCGTACGGTCCGCGGCGACGTGCTCGTGGGGGCCGACGGGCGGCGCTCGGCGGTGCGCGAGGCCCTGTGGGGCGGCGACCGCGCGAAGCTGAGCGGCTGGGTGACCTGGCAGGGGTTCACCACCAGGCCCACGACGCTCACCGAGCAGGCCAGGGCCGTGATGATCGCCGGCGCGCGGGGGTTGTGCGGGCTGATCCCGGCGGGCGGGGGCCGGCTGTTGTGGTGGTTCGACGTCAAGGCCGCGCCGGGCGGGCCCTTCTGGGACGGCGATCCCGACGTGGCCGAGCGGCTGCGGGAGCGGTTCCGCGGATGGGCGGACCCGGTGCCGGACATCCTGGAGACGATCACCGAGATCGACTTCTTCCCCCATCACAAGCAGCCGTTCGCCGCGGCCTGGGGCAAGGGGCCGACCACGCTGGCCGGCGACTCCGCCCACACCATGCCGCCCACCATGGCCCAGGGCGCCAACCAGGCGCTGGAGGACGCCTGGCTGCTGAGTACGGCGATCGGCGGCCTGGGGTCCGGGTCCGGTCGCGACGAACTGGCCGGCGCGCTGCGCGCGTACGAGCGGGCGAGGTCGAAGGTCGTACGCCTGCCCGCCCGGCTGGCCGCCACCGCGATCACCGACAGGCAGGGCTCGTTCGCCGGATTGTTCCCTGACCGGTTCGCGACCTGGCTGTATGTCAAGTGGTTGCGGAGAGTCAGCACATACCTCTTGACAGCGTCCTGAGCGCGACCTGACGATGTCGCATATAGAGCAACTCGGTGCGTAATACGCAACAAGAGGTGACGGTTGACGACGACGTCAAGCTTGATCGCGACCCTTCAGGGGAGCTCCTACACGGACCCTGAGGTGTTCGCGCACGAGCAGGCAAGGATCTTCGAGACCCTCTGGTTCTGCGCCGTCAGGGCAGGGGATCTGCCCAAGCCGGGCGCGTTCAGGACGGTCCAGGTCGGCAGGGAGAACGTGATCGTGGTCCGCGGCCGGGACGACCGGCTGCGCGCCTTCCTCAACGTCTGCAGGCACCGCGGCGCCCGGCTGTGCGTGGAGGAGCAGGGCGAGGTACGCCGGACGATCAGGTGCGCCTACCATGCCTGGTCCTACGACCTCGACGGCCGGCTCGCCGCCGCGCCCAACCTGGTGAAGATGCCCGACATCGACCGCGTGGCGTACGGGTTGGTGCCCGTGCACCTGCGGGAATGGCTGGGGTACGCGTGGGTGTGCCTGGCCGCCGAGCCGCCCTCGTTCGAGGAGACGGTGCTCAACGCCGCCACCGAACGGCTCGGCGACCCGGCCGCCATCGACCGCTACCACGTCGAGGACCTCGCGCTCGGCCGCAGGATCCGCTACGACGTCAAGGCCAACTGGAAGCTCATCGTCGAGAACTTCATGGAGTGCTACCACTGTGCCACCATCCATCCCGAGCTGACGGCCGTGTTGCCGGAGTTCGCCGGCGGCTACGCGGCCCAGTACTACGTGGGCCACGGCGCCGAGTTCGCCGCCAGGGCCGAGGGCTTCACCGTGGACGGCGGCCCCGGCTTCGGCCGGCTGCCCGAGTTGTCACAGGAACAGGACCGGCGCTACTACGCGATCACCGTCAGGCCGCAGGTGTTCGTCAATCTCGTGCCCGACCACGTGATCATGCACCGCATGTACCCGATGGCCGCCGACAGGACGGTCGTCGAGTGCGACTGGCTCTACCATCCCGACGTGATCGCCTCGGGGGCGGACCTGTCGACGTCCGTCGAGTTGTTCCACCGGGTCAACGAGCAGGACTTCGACGCCTGCGAGCGGACCCAGCCCGGCATGTCGTCAAGGGCGTACGTGGAGGGCGGGGTGCTCGTGCCGAGCGAGCACCACATCGCCCTCTTCCATCAGTGGGTGAACCAGCGCTTGCGGGGATAGCGCACGGTGAGCCCTCCGTACTTCGCCCTGCCGCTGATCACCACCTGGAGGGCGCCGGGGCGAGGCCGGCTCGGGACGTGGCTCGTCGAGGTGTTGCCCCAGTCGCTCTGGAAGGCGTCCACGTTCACCACCGCGCCCTCGGGCAGGATGATCTTGGCGGAGCCGTACGTGAGGTCGAGCTCGACGTCGACGACCGAGTGCGTGATGACGGCCTGGGAGAGGTCGAGTTCGGCGCTGCCGTATTTGGAGGACACCCGCAGCCGCCGGGGGACGGCCCAGTCGCCCGAGCGCTTGAGATGGCCGTGCTTCGCCTCCAGTTCGACCACGTCGTTGACCTGGGGCTGGTCGACGGGGAGATCGTTGATCAGACTCAGCAGGTCGCCGTAGGTCTTCGCACTCAGGGCGACCTCGAGCCGGTCTTCGAGCTCCATCTGGGTGAGACGACCCTCGGTGAACGCCCGTTGAAGCTGCTGGGCGGTGCGTTCCCGATCTTCGTCGGAGACCCGCATCTGCATTTCCGACATGTCATGAGCATAGGTTCGCAACGCTCAGAACGGGAGACGTCGGCCGGAAGGGGTGCGCAAATCGAGGGGCGGCGACGGGCGCACAGGCCGGGGGCGGTGGCTGACCTGTATTCTCTTCACATCTATTGGGTACCCGGCGGATCGCCGTGAAGTCGCGATCCTTGGGTAGCGTGAAGGCTGATGTTGGCAGAACCGTTCTCGCATCCGGCTCTCCTCTACCGAGGCGAGCCGGAATACGTTGCTGCCACGACCGCCTTCGTCCGCGAGGGCCTGGCGGCCGGCGATCCCGTCGCCGTAGCCGTCCCCGCCCGCAATCTCTCGCTCATCGAGGCCGCGCTGGGGCCGGAGGCCAGGGCGGTCAGCCTGATCGACATGGGCGAGGAGGGGCGCAACCCCGGCCGCATCATCCCCGCCGTGCTGCGCGACTTCGCCGACCGGCACGCCGGCGACCACGTGCGCATCATCGGCGAGCCCGTCTGGCCGGGCCGCACCACGACGGAATATCCCGCATGCGCCCAGCACGAGGCGCTGATCAACCTGTCGTTCGCGGGCCGGCACGTCACGATCCTGTGCCCCTACGACGTCGCAGCCCTGGCCCCGGCGGTGATCGAGGAGGCGGCGCGCACCCATCCCGTGCTGCGCGACGCCTCCGGCGAGCGGCGCAGCCCCGCCTACGCGCCCGAGCTGGTGATCGACGCGCACAACCGGCCGCTGGACGAGCCCCCGCCGAAGTGCCCCACGCTGCGGTTCGACAGCGGCAACCTGTCGGCGGCGCGGGCGCTGGCCGCGCGCGAGGCCGCCACGCTGGGCTTCGACGGCGACCGGCTCGACGACGTGCGGCTGGTCGTGGCCGAGCTGGGCGCCAACAGCCTCGACCACGGCGGCGGCGACGGCACGATCAAGGTGTGGTTCGCGGACGGGCGGCTGGTGTGCGAGGTCAGCGACGCCGGCCACATCACCGACCCGCTGGCCGGGCGCAGCCCGGTCGACCCGCGCCAGGCGGGCTCGCGCGGGCTGCTCATCGTCAACCTGCTCAGCGACCTCGTACGCGTGCACTCGACGCCGGAGGGCACCACCACCCGGGCCTATTTCGACGCCCCCCGCCACCGCTGAGCGGCGGCGTCAGAGCTCGACCTCCGCCATGCTGGGATAGCGCGTGCCGCGCACCGCGCCGGCGGGCACGGCCGCGGCCAGCGCGCCGAGCTGCTCGGGCGTCAGCCTGATGTCCGCGGCGGCGGCGTTCTCCTCCAGATAGCGCAGCCGCTTCGTGCCCGGGATCGGCACGACGTCCTCCCCCTGGGCGAGCACCCAGGCCAGCGCGAGCTGCGCCGCGGTGACGCCGGCCGCGTCGGCGATCTTCTTCACCTCGGCCACCAGCGCATGGTTGTGCCGGGCGTTGTCGCCCACGTTGCGCGGCATATGCTTGCGGAAGTCGTCGTCGGGCAGCTCGTCGGCCGGCGGCAGCGTGCCGGTCAGGAAGCCACGGCTGATCGGCGAGTAGGCCACCAGCGCGACGCCGAGCTCGCGGGCCGCCGGCCGGATCTCCTCCTCGATGCCCCTGGTGAACAGGGAGTATTCGCTCTGCAGCGCGGCGATCGTATGCACGGCGCAGGCCTCGCGCAGCGTGCGCGCGCTCACTTCCGACAGCCCGAGATGGCGCACCTTGCCCTGCTCGACCAGCTCCGCCATGGCGCCCACCGACTCCTCGACCGGGACGGCCGGGTTGCGGCGGTGCATGTAGTAGAGGTCGATGTGGTCGACGCCGAGCCGCTTGAGCGAGGCGTCGCAGGCGGCCCTGATGTACCCGGGGCTGTTCTCGACCGAGCGGCTGTCCCCTTCACGCTTGACGCCGAACTTGGTGGCCAGCACCACCTCGCCGCGGCGGCCCTTGATGGCGCGGCCGACGAGCTCCTCGTTGGCCCCTTTGCCGTACATATCGGCGGTGTCCAGAAAGTTCATGCCGAGGTCGAGTGCGCGGTTGATGACGGCGATCGACTCGCCCTCGTCGCCCCGGCCGTAGAATTCTGACATCCCCATGCAGCCGAGCCCGAGCGCGGAGACCTCGGGTCCGCCGTTTCCGAGCGTGCGCCTCTTCATCACTGCCTCCTTGGTCCTCCCTCCAGGGTCACCTCTGGAGCGCACTCCAGGTCAAATCGGGCTGCGGCCGGCTCCACCCACCCTGAGGGGGCAAGCCCTACCCAGGGTCATGTCCAGGCAGGTCACCGGTGTCGGACAGGGTCTGCCGCGACCAAGGAATTAGGGGATCCTTCAGGGCCGGTTCGGGCCCATCTCCGATGGTCGCAAAGCTCGCGTTCCACGAGCTTGGAGGCATGAAGGGATTGCTTGCCACGGGATTCGCAGCCATCGGCACCGGGAGCGGCGCCATGCTCGCCCTGCACGCGGGATCCGACCTGGACCCGCTGCACAGCGTGATCAGCGAGTACGCGTGGCAGTCCGCCGGATGGCTGCTGCCCGCCTCGCTGACGTTGTTCGCGGCAGGCTCCGCGCTGATCGCCGAGGCACTGCGCCGGTCCGGGACGAACCTCTGGGTCGTCGCGCTGCTTCTGGTGTGGGGGACGAGCATGTTCCTGGTCGGCGCCTTCCCCACGGACCGGCCTGGAGTACCGCTCTCCCTGTCGGGAGGCATCCACCGTTATGCCGCCTTCGCCGCCTTCCTGGTGATGCCCGCGGCAGGATTGTTGCTGGCCCGGGCGAACGTGCGGTTCGCCAGAGCGGTGCGGGTCCTCAGCGGGGTGGCGCTGGGGGCCCTGCTGCTGGTCGTGATCCCGTACGTGGTCCGCATGCTCGGCGTCCCGCTGACCAACGAGGACATCCCGGCCGGCCTGACCCAGCGGGTCGTGGTCATCACGGAGCTGGGCGTGCTGGCGCTGGCCGGCCTGTCGATGCTCAAGCCCTCGGCCCGGCGCTCCGGCGTCTCGCCGATCATGGCCTAGCCCCAGGAGTGAAAGCAGCCTCCCGGGAAAGGGGAGAGTTCCGCATTCACCTGAAGAGTGGCTGTAATGACGATTCTGATCGCGTACGACGGTTCCGACGACGCCAAGGCCGCGATCGCGTTCGCGGCCGAGATGTTCCGCGGCGCGGACGCGGTCGTGCTGACGGTGTGGGAGCGGCTGGCGATGACCTCGGCCAGGGCCTCCGCCGGGCTGATGATGGCCATGGACCAGTCCGCCCTCGAGGACGAGGCGATCGCCAAGGCGATGCGCGAGCTGGCGGGGCGCGGCGCGGACCTGGCGAAGGAGGGCGGGCTGAACGCCGTGCCCCGGTGCGACGTGGACAGCGTGGCCGTCTGGTCGACGATCGTGGACGTCGCCGGCGAGATCGACGCCAAGCTCATCGTGACCGGCACGCGCGGGCTCGGCGGGGTGCGCTCGCTGCTGCTCGGCAGCACGTCGGACCGGGTGCTGCACCACGCGGGCAGGCCGGTGCTGGTGGTGCCCGCCCCGGAGCGGAAGGACTGAGCGTTCACGTGTTCGCGTACGATGAGGGCACCGTGACGTCGATGGCCCGGGCGTGCCGCTGAAAGCGCCCCGAACATGCACACCACCGAGAGGCCCACCCTCCCGCGCGCATGAGCGGGATCCGGGTGCGCACCAGGAAAGATCTCCGGTCCCAGCGACGGCGGCGACCGCCCCGCTGCCTGGGTCACCTCACCGTCGCGCCGCTCTGGCCGATGCACAACGCCAACCTCGGCACCCTCCTGCGCACCTGTGACGCGGTCGGCGCGTGCCTGGCCGTGCCCCGCCTGCCGTGGGTGCCCGAGGCGCTGGCCAAGGGCAACACCCTGCGCAAGGGGGCCTGCGTGCACTGGGTGCGCCCGCTGGACTGGCTGGCCCGCAGGGAGGAGCGGGTGCTCGGCGTCGAGCTGGCCGAGGAGGCCATCCGGCTGGCCGACCTGCCGATGGCCAGGGAGCCCACCGTGGTCGTGCTGGGCCACGAGTCCACCGGCATTCCCGGCGAGGCGCTCGACCTGCTCGACGCCGTGGTCGAGATCCCCATGATCGGCACGGGCGCGAGCCTCAACGTGGCGGTGGCCGGGTCGCTCGTGCTGTACAAACTGGCCGGATTCTCCTGAGCTCGCCCTGTAGCATGGGGATCATGACGACGTGCCTGGTGATGATGAGCCCCTAGGGGGCTGCTCATCGGCGACGTCTTGTTGAGGCCCTGCGAGCGGGGCCTCTCGTCGTGTCCGGGGCCCCTTGGAGGCATCCGATGTACATCACGACGACCATCCCCTACGTCAACGCCCGCCCGCATCTCGGGCACGCCCTGGAGCTGGTCCAGGCCGACGTGCTGGCCCGGCACCACCGGCGGCGGGGCGAGCCCGTGCGGTTCCAGACCGGCACCGACGACAACTCCTTGAAGAACGTGCTGGCCGCCGAGGCGGAGGGCGTGCCGGTGCGGGAGCTGGTGGACAGGAACGCCGCCGCGTTCGAGGCGCTGCGGGGGCCGCTGGACCTGTCCTTCGACGCGTTCATCAGGACGAGCAGCCATCCGGGGCACCGTGCCGGCGTCGAGCGGATCTGGGAGGCCACCCGGCACGACCTCTACCAGCGGCACTACGAGGGGCTCTACTGCGTGGGCTGCGAGCAGTTCTACCCGGAAGGGCCCTGTCCCGATGGCCACGAGGCCCCGCTGCAGCTCGTCTCCGAGCAGAACTGGTTCTTCCGGCTCTCCCGCTATCAGGACATCCTGCTCGACCTCGTCCGCGGCGGGCGGCTCAGGATCGAGCCGGCGGCCCGGCGCAACGAGGTGCTGGCGTTCATCGAGGCAGGGTTGGACGACATCAGCGTCTCGCGGTCCGCCGCCCGCGCCCGGGGGTGGGGCATCCCGGTACCCGGCGATCCCGGCCAGGTCGTCTACGTGTGGTGGGACGCTCTCGCCAACTACGTCACCGCGCTCGAAGGCGGCGACTACGACCGCTGGTGGGTGGCCGAGCCGCGCAAGGTGCACCTCATGGGCAAGGGCGTGATCCGCTTCCACGCCGTCTACTGGCCCGCCATGTTGTTGTCCGCGGGAAAGCCGCTGCCCACGGGGATCTTCGTGCACGACTACCTCACGGCGGACGGCCGCAAGATCAGCAAGTCGTCCGGTGGCGCCGCCGACCCGGTGGCGCTGGTGGACGCGTACGGGGTCGACGCCGTGCGGTGGTGGCTGCTGCGCGAGGTGCCGCGCGTGGGCGACGCCGACTTCACCGAAGGACGGCTGGCCGCCCGCGCCGACGAGGACCTCGCCAACGGGCTGGGCAACCTGGTCAACCGGGTCGTCACCATGGTGCACCGGTTCCTGGACGGCCGGGTCCCCGTGGAGGCACGGGAAGAAGTGCCGTTCGACGTGGATGACGCGGTGCACGAGGCGCTGGAGGCCTTCGACTTCCGGCGGGCGGCGAGCGCCGTGCAGGCGCTGGTCGAGCAGGCCAACCGGTACGTCGAGCGGACCCGGCCCTGGGCGCGGTCGCGGGCCGGCCAGGAGGTTGCCCTGGCCACGCTGGTGCACGCGTGCCGGACGCTGGCCGTACAGCTGGAGCCGTTCCTGCCCACGGCGGCGGCGCGCGTGGCCGCGGCCGTGACTTTTGCGGGTGACGGGCGGCTGCCCCGGCCGGAGCCGTTGTTCCGGCGGCTGGCCGTGCCGACCGCCGGGCCCCGTGACGCCCCGCGAGCCGGTGTTGACGGCGGGCGGTCGCCAGCCTAGGTTGGCGCGCACCAGACCCGCCGGTATGGAGGCGCCGCATGCCCACCGTCGACACCCTGCGCGGTCCCGTGGACGTTGACGATCTCGGGCAGACCCTCATGCACGAGCACATCTTCGTCGTGGCCGCCGAACACCTGGACAACTACGGCAGGGGCGCGTGGTGGGACGAGGAGTTCCGGGTGGCGGACGCGGTCGGGAAGCTCAACGCGGTGGCGGCGAAGGGCGTGCGGACGCTGGTCGACCCGACGGTGTGGGGGCTGGGCCGCTACATCCCGCGCGTCCAGCGGGTCGCCGAGCAGGTGCCGGGCCTGAACATCATCGTCGCCACCGGCCTCTACTCCTTCGAGGAGTTGCCGCACCAGTACGAGCACCGGGGCCCGGGCCTGTTCCTCGACGGGCCCGACCCGATGGTCGACGACTTCGTCCGCGACCTCACCGACGGCATCGCCGACACCGGGGTCAGGGCGGCGTTCCTGAAGTGCGTCGTCGAGGCCAAGGGCCTGACGCCCGGCGTCGAGCGCATCTGCCGGGCGGTCGCGCGGGCGCACGCGCGCACCGGCGCGCCGATCACCGTCCACACCAACGCGTTCACCCAGAGCGGACTTCTCGCGCTCGACCTGTTCGCCGAGGAGGGAACCGACCTGGGGAAGGTGATCGTCGGGCACGCGGGGGACAGCAACGACCTCGACTACCTCATGCGCATGGCCGACACCGGCGCGACCCTCGGAATGGACCGCTTCGGGTTGGACGTCTACAACTCGACCGCGCAGCGGGTGGCCACGATCGCGGAGCTCTGTCAGCGCGGATACGCCGACCGTATGGTCCTCAGTCATGACACCGCCTGTTTCATGGACTACTTCGGCGGTGCCTGGGATGACGCCCGCGCCACGCTCGCGCCCAACTGGCGCTACGATCACATTCACGACGACGTGTTGGCCGCACTGCTCGACTCGGGTGTGACCGATGGCCAGATTGAGCAGATGCTGGTGTTCAACCCGAAGCGCTACTTCTCGTAGAGTGGTTGGATCGGGCAAGCAACGCAGGTAGGTGGAGCTGGGTGACTTCGGAGCAGGCCTTGTCGATAAGCCTCGGACTCCAGGGACCCTGTGTCATCGCGCGGTTGACGGGGGATTTCGACTTCGGCTCCGCCGCGGAGGTTCGCGACCGCGTCACCAAGGCTCTCGACCTGACCCAGCCTCCGCTGCTCGTCATCGACATGCAGGCGGTCAGCGTCTGCGACTCCTCGGGCCTGTCCGTGCTGGTCTACCTGCACAAGGCCGTCACCGCCTCAGGGGGCCGGCTGCTGTTGTCGGGGCTCAACGGCCGCTGCAAGCACCTGTTCGCGATCACCGCGCTCGACAAGTTCTTCGACATCCGCAGCACGGCCGAGCTGGCCATCGCCGAGCTCAACGAAGCGGGCGATGTGCCGCCGTTCACCGACTGAGTGCCGGCAAAGGGCCCAGCCGAAGGGCCGTCTGCTGCCGTGCTGTCCCTGCTCAGCAGGCTGGGCATCTCCGGCATCCGGGTATAAGCCCAGCATAAAAATGTAACTGTTTCATATCAGATCGCCTTGGTGAAATGTTGGTATTTCCGGATTCTTGTTGTAATCGACTGGATACCGGTCGCTGCCACAGGGGGATGGCGACGGCATCACTGGGGGAAATCATGATCAAAAGTCTGGTTGGAACGTTCTTAGTCGCCGCTGCGGCTACCTCGCTCATGGCCGCGCCCGCCGGCGCGACGTCGTCCTCGGCCGGCGCGTCCTCGGCCGGCGCGGTCGCGGTCACCGCCAAGCCTCATCTCATTCGCGGCAAGATCTCCTTCGGCCGGTGCGGGCACACCTGCCGGGTCAAGGTCAGAATCAAGAACATCTCGCGTACGACCGTCTTCAACGTCAGGCTCAAGGCCCGGCTCAAGGTCAACGGCAGGCACGTGGGCACGTGCTACGACAACGTCGGAACCATCAGGGCCCGCAAGACCCGCTGGGCCTCGTGCACCGTGCGGTCCAGGAGCCTCTCCCGCGCCTACAACCGGTATCTCGCCGGCAGGAGCGACTACAACCGGCACGTCTTCACCACGACCTACTACAGGTATTACCGCTAGACGACGGACGAGGGCCGGCCGCGTCGCGGCCGGCCCTCGGGCCTACGCGGTGACGAGGAGCGCCAGCCCGATCAGCACCACGACCGGGACAAGCCACATCACGGCCTCGACAGCGAACTCCTTGTACATCGCGTGAATCTCCTTCTCCGGGGCAGGCACACGTCAATGGGCAGCATAGCCGCCCGCCGACCATGCCGAGGTCGCCGAGCTCGCGGAGCTCGCCGCCGGGCTCAGGCGGTGACCGCGCCGTCGGAGGCGGAGCGGACGGTGGCCACATATTTGGTCAGCACGCCGCGTTCGACCTCGCGTTCCGGCCGCTGCCAGGCGGCGCGGCGGCGTTCCAGCTCGGCCTCGGGCACCAGCAGGTCGAGGGTCGCGGCGGCGCTGTCGATGACGATCGGGTCGCCGTCGCGCACCAGCGCGATCGGCCCGCCGTGGTACGCCTCGGGGGCCACGTGCCCGATCACCCGCCCGTGCGAGACCCCGCTGAAACGGCCGTCGGTCACGAGGGCCACCGAGGTGCCGAGGCCCCGGCCGACCAACGGGCCGGTGATCGAGAGCATCTCGCGCATGCCGGGCCCGCCCGCCGGCCCCTCATAGCGGACCACGATCACGTCGCCGGGCACGATGAGGTCCGCCTCGATGGCGGCGATGCACGCGTCCTCGGAGTCGAAGACCTTGGCCGGGCCTTCGTGGCGGAAGTCGTCCTTGCCGCCCAGTTTGAGCACGCATCCGTCGGGGGCGAGTGAGCCGCGCAGGATGGCCAGGGCGCCGCGGGCCTTGAACGGCTGGTCCGCGCCGGCCACGACGGTCTGGCCCGGTGTCTCCCGGGCCTGCGCGGCGACGTCGGCGAGCGTGCGGCCGTCGACCAGGGTGACGTTCTCGCGCAGCAGGCCGGCTTCCAGCAGGCGGCGGACGACGAGGGAGGTGCCGCCCGCCCGCCACAGGTCGGCGGCGGTGTGAGGGCCGCCGCTCGGCTTGAGCCCGGTGATGATCGGGACCTGGCGGCAGACCTCGCCGATCGTGTCGATGGCGAGGGGAAGTCCCGCTTCGCGGGCGATGGCGAGCAGGTGCAGGACGGCGTTGGTGGAGCCGCCCATGGCCGCGACCGAGACGATCGCGTTGTGCAGGGCGTCGGCGGTCAGGATGCGGGAGGGGCGGGCGTCGCGGGCCAGCGCCTCCATGGCGATCTGGCCGGCGTGGCGGGCGGCGGTGTCCTTCTCCGGGGCCACGGCGGGGATGTCGCCGATGCCGAAGGGCGCCAGGCCGAGGAAGTCGGCGACGCTGCCCATGGTGTTGGCGGTGTACTGGGCGGCGCAGGTGCCGGCCCCGGGGCAGGCGTGGCGGGCCAGGTCGTCGAGTTCGGCCTGGTCGAGGCGGCCGACGGCGCGTTCGCCGAGGGCTTCCCACATGTCCTGGATGGTGACGTCGTGTCCGCGCCAGCGGCCCGGCAGCATGCTGCCGCTGTAGAGGACGACCGCGGGCACGTCGAGGCGGGCCAGCGCCATGATGGCGGCCGGCACGGTCTTGTCGCAGCCGACGATGGCCACCAGGGCGTCGAAGGAGTGGGCCCGGCCCATGAGCTCGATCGAGTCGGCGATCACTTCGCGGCTGATCAGCGAGGCGCGCATGCCTGGCGTGTGCATGGTGAGGTTGTCGGAGACGGCGATGGTGTTGAACTCCATCGGCAGCCCGCCCGCCGCGCGCACGCCGTCGGCCACGTGCGCGGCCAGCTCGCGGTGGTTCAGGTTGCACGGCATGGTGCCGGTCCAGGTGGAGGCGATGCCCACCACGGGGCGGCGCATGTCCTCGTCCGACAGGCCCATGGCATAGAGGTGGGAGCGGGCGGGTGCGCGGTCGGGGTCGTCGGCGATGCTCAAGGGGTCAACCTCCGGTGTACGGGTCGTCGCACCTCAATGATCCTGTGCCCGCTCCCGGCGGCTTCCTCCGGCCCCCTCCTGCTCGCGCAGGCCCCACGGCGAGCCGTACGCCACCAGCAGGTCCAGGAACGGACGCGGCTCGAACGCCTCCGGCCCCAGCACGCCCGCGCCCTTCCACACGCCGCCGGCCAGCAGTTCGAGGGCGACGACGGGATTGACGGCGGTCTGCCAGACCACGGCCTGGGAGCCGTACTCGTGCATCGACCACGCGTTGTCCACCACGTGGTACAGGTACACCTCGCGCGCCCGCCCGTCCTTGGCCCCCTTCACCCAGGTGCCGGCGCAGGTCCTGCCGCGCATGCGGTCGCCGAGCCCCGCCGGATCGGGCAGCACGGCGGCGACCACGTCGCGCGGGGCCACCAGGGCGGTGCCCTGGCCGGACCTGATCCTGACCGGTTCGGTGCCGGACAGCCCGAGCGTGTGCAGGGCCCTGAGCTTGTCGATGAAGTCCTGGCCGAGGCCGTACTTGAAGGTGACCCGGCCGGCGTCCACCCAGCGCGGGACCAGCACGACCTCCTCATGCTCGACGTTCACGCACTCGACCGGGCCGATGCCCTCGGGGAAGTCGAAGACCTCCGGCTCGCTGAACGGCTCAGTGGTGTGCCAGCCGCGGCCCTTCTCGTAGACGACCGGCGGGTTGAGGCATTCCTCGAGGGTGGTCCAGATGGAGAACGACGGCGCGAACGCGTGACCCTCGACGGTCAGGTCGCCGCCGTCCCTGACGCCGATCTCCTCGATCTCGTCGAAGAGCTCGTCGGCGGCGTACCTGGCGAAGACGTCGGAGAGGCCCGGCTCCACGCCCATGCCGACCAGGGCGAGCCGCCCGGACGCGGACCACGCGTCCGCGCGGGCGAACTGCTCGTCGCCCAGCTTCACCCCCACCTCCTCGTACGGCCGGTCGGGGTGCGGCCGCGACAGCGACATCGCCATGTCGAGATAGTCCGCTCCGGCCGCGAGCGCCGCCTCGAACAGCGGCAGCACGAAACGGGGGTCGGTGGCGTTCAGCAGGACGTCGCAGCGGTGTACGGCGAGCAGCGCGGCCACGGCGGCGGTGTCGCCGGCGTCGACCCTGGCGGGGGTGAACCTGCCCGCCCGCTCGCCCAGCGCGGTGATGGCCGCCTCGGCGCGGGGGAGGTCGTAGTCGGCGACGACCATGTGCTCGAAGAACGGGCGGCGCGCCGCGATCCTGGTGATGGCGGTGCCCACACCGCCGGATCCCACGAGAAGGATGCGCATGACGATAAATCCCCTTCTAAGTGGATTCGAGGGGCGTGTCGTCCATCCCATGCCGGTAGGCTCATCAACGTCAATGGTGTTGACATAAAGGGCGGGCCATGACCGAACGGATGGTCGGCGAGACGTCGCGCAGGCGGCGGCGCCCCACCAAGCAAGGGCAGGTCCTGACCCACCGGCTCATCGTCGAGACCGCCCTGCGGATGTTGCGCGAGCACGGCGCGGCAGGGCTCAGCGCCCGCCGGCTCGGCCTCGCGCTCGGGGCCGACGCCAGCGCCGTCTACCGCTACTTCCGCGGCATGGACGACCTCGTCCTCGCGATCGCGGACGAGCTGTACGGCCACGCCATGGCCGGCTGGGCGGCCACCGGCGACTGGCAGGCCGACCTGCGCGACCTCGGCCTGCGCATCCACCACGCCTACCTCGCCCACCCGCAGGCCGCCCTGCTGACCGCCAGCCGCGTCACCGGCCGGCCGAACGAGGTGGCGGGCGACGAGACGATCCTCGGCATCCTGCGCGGCGCCGGCTTCCCCGACGACGACGCCGTCCGGATCTACCACGCGTTCATCGACCAGAGCCTGGCCTTCGCCATCCTCGACGCCGCCACCCTGGCGCTCCCCAAGGCGGCGCGGGAGGCCGACGAGGAAGTGTGGCGCGACACGTACGCGCGGCTGCCCGCCACCACCCACCCCAACATCGCCGCCACCGCGCCGCTCCTGGTCGCCCGCATGAACGACAGCGCCTACCCGACGGCGCTCGACATGCTGCTGTCCAGCGCTTCGTCCCAGCTCGGCGGGTAGATCGCAGGTATGCCCGAGCCATCCACGTGCACCTGGGCATGCGCGGCCTCTTCCTGCGCCACGCCGACCCGTCGGCCGTCCCGCAACGCGGCACCCGGCTCCGGCTGGCCACGGACGAGGTGGCGTACGACCTCATCGCCCCCATCCAGTGCGAGCCGCTCGGCCCGCGTGCCTCGCTCGGCCCCGACCCGCTGCGCGGGATGTGGCAGGCGGCGACCGCGTACATGCCGCTCGGCAGGGACGCCGGGCAGGTCGTCAGCGACCCGGACGCCCCGGACGAGCGCCGGGTCTGCAAGCGTGAACGTTGCCGCCGGTGCGGGGCCGCCGTACGGACCTGGCAGCTCGCCTCCAGAACCGCGTATGCCTGCCCGGTGGACCAGTCCGGGTAGCCTGGCAGCAGGAGTGACATGAGCATCACCACACGTGACCACCTGCTGGACATCCGGCGCATCTACCTCGAGCCCGCGGCCGCCGAGCTGCCCCGGGGCCAGGAGATCCTCGCCCGCTTTCCCGGCGCCGAGCTCATCGAGATCGCCGGCCACCACCGCATCCCCGAGCTCTACGGCGACGAGCGCAACGTCGCCCGATGGGTGCGCATCAAGACCGAGGCGCTGGTGCTCGGGGTGAAGAAGTCGCTGACGGCCCGCCCCAACGGCCGCTCCGCCGACTTCATCGCCCCTTCCACGGCCAACGGTTGCGCGATGGCCTGCGCCTACTGCTACGTGCCGCGCCGCAAGGGATACAGCAACCCGATCACCGTCTTCGCCAACATCGACAAGATCATCGCCTACCTCCGGCGTCACGCCGCCCGGCAGGGCGTCAAGTCCGAGCCCAACCAGGTCGATCCCCACGACTGGGTCTACGACATCGGCGAGAACTCCGACTGCTCCGTCGACGCCACGATCTCCCGGAACGTCCGCGACCTGGTGGAGACGTTCCGCGACCTCCCCGGCGCCAAGGCCAGCTTCGCCACCAAGTACGTCAACCGCGACCTGCTCGACTGGGACCCTCGGTCGAGTACCAGGATCCGCTTCAGCCTCATGCCCGCCGCCGACTCCAAGCTCCTCGACATCCGCACCTCACCCCTCACCGACAGGATCGCGGCGATCAACGACTTCGTCGCCGCCGGGTACGAAGTGCACGTCAACCTCAGCCCGGTCGTGGTCCGCGACGGCTGGCTGGAGAGCTGGGCCGAACTGCTGGAGCAACTCGACGACGCCCTCAACCCCGAGGCACGCCGGCAGCTCGCCGCCGAGATCGTGTTCCTCACCCACAACGAACGCCTCCACGAGGTCAACCTGGGCTGGCATCCCCAGGCGGAGGAGGTGTTGTGGCGGCCGGACGTGCAGCAGGCCAAACGGTCGCAGACGGGCGGCTGGAACGTCCGCTACCGCACCGGCCTCAAGGGACGCTACGTGGCCGCCCTCACCGACCTGATCACCACCAGGCTTCCCTACTGCCGCATCCGCTACGCCTTCTGAGCCCGGTCCACAGCGGGAGGGTCATCCCGTACGTAACCCGGCGCCACGCGGACGGCGCGCCCGAACTCGGGCGAGTCGGTCACCCGCGGATTCGGGGACGTGAACTCACCTCAATGCCGCGCACATATCGATCCACCTTTCGGGATGATCAGTCACTTCCCGCGTTCATGCGCGAGGGGTGCCATCCGTGATCTGCCGGAGTGTGGCCATGTAGCTCTGGAAGGCGTCACGCCCGGCGTCGGTCAGCGACAGCCAGGTTCGAGGACGCTTGCCGACGAAGCCTTTCGTCACCCGCACATAACCCGCCTTCTCCAGCGTCTGGATGTGCTTGGACAGCAGCGAGTCGCTGACCTCGATCGTGTCCCTCAGGTAGCTGAACTCGACCGTCTCCGCCGCCGCGAGCATGGCCGTGATGGACAGCCGTACCGGCGCGTGGATGATCTCGTCGAGCGCGTGCCGAGGATGGCTCACCGATCACTCCCCGGAGCGGAACACGCGCACCGCGCCGTACAGCAGGGGAGCGCCCGCGATCAGCGCGACCACGACGTCGGGCACCACCCACTCCGGCCCCGGCTCAATCGGGCGCAGGAACATGTTGTAGAGGGACGCGAGCACGACCGTCCCCACGAATGCCCCGGTGACAGGGTAGACGATCCGGGACATCAGCCGACTGTAGACCCGCTCGCGGAAGACGAGGCGAGCGCCGAGCACCACGCCGACGACGAGGAGGAGCCCTAGGCCGCTGTAGTCCTGGACCGCCTCGGGGCCGAACAGCTCGGCCAGCCAGTAGGCGGTGGTGATCAGCCACAACGACAGGAAGAAGATCGCGCCCCGTCGGCCCGTCCTTCGTACGGCGCTCTGCGCGCGGTTCACTTCGCGCAGGGCGGCTTCCGCTGACAATTCGTCATGTTCAGGCATGTTTCCTCCAAGTCACATTCTTTACTCTGAAGAGAGTACTCAACCGTCGTTCAAGTGTCGAGCCCCGGATCGAACGCAGCGAATCCAAAGCCTGCGCATAAGCGGCGCGATAACCCCCTCGTCTCACACTGGTTCCACCGGATGTGATCAAGCGCAGGAGGGATACACATGACGGGGGAAATCCGCAAACCGCTGGCCGCACTCACGCTGGCCGTACTCACCGGCGTCGGGCTGGTCGGGCCCGCTCAGTTGGCCCACGCCGACGCTTCGCACGCAAGAGGGCCGCGTCCAGCCATGCAGCTCCCGTTCCCGTGCGAGCAGAAGTGGCGTCTGAATACCTGGGGCCACGCGCCGGCACTGGACATGGTGCGGGAACCGCAGAGAGCAACCAACGGATCCAAGCTCATCGCGCCGGCTGCCGGGACCGTGGTCATGTCGAAGTGGAGCAACGGCGCCGGGCACAGCGTCAAGATCGATCACGGTGGCGGGTGGTACACCGTCTACATCCATCTGCGGGTCCGCAGCGTCAAGGTCGGCGACCGGCTCACCCGCGGTTCCGTGCTGGGACAGGTGGGCGGCACGGGGACGAACGGCAATACCCCTCACCTGCACTTCGAGACCTGGTACGACAAGAACGGTGACGGAAAGACCGGATGGGGCGGACCGGGAGTGGAACGGGTCCCATCCGTTTTTAACGGCGCCGTCTACGGAAACCGCGACGGCCAGGAATACCGCAATGTCTCCAGCAACAACTGCAATGTCGGGGAACTGGGACCGCACTGATCCGCCCAGGTGACCTACCCGCCCAGTCCTGTGCTTCCGAGGGGCGGTACAGCCTCGTCCAGGGGTGAGGGACGGTTCTGGGGATGTGTCGGCTCGGATCTGATCAGGGGTCAGAGGCGGTTCTGGGCGATGCGTTTGCCCAGACCGGCCAGGGAGTCGTCGGCCATGAGCGCGGGCAGGCGCGGCGCGTCCTCGTCGATCCGGCGCAGCACCGCGGGATGGTCGCCGCTGAAACGACTCCACGCCCTGACCACCTCCGGCATCGCCGCGATGGCCGCCTCCGAAAGGATCGCCTCCCGGGGCAACCACGACGTCAGGAACGCCGAGACCCGTTGCGGGCTCCACCACCGCGGCCGGTCCCCGACGAACTCGGCCAGCTTCTCGAACGCCTCCCCCGCCCCCTGCATCTCCGGCAGGTCCCGGAACCGGGCCAAGATGTCGTCGGACGCGCCACGCACCAGCCCCGGGACGCCCTGGGCCCGGGTGATCGCCAGCGGCCGCACGCTCGCCAGCGTGTCCGCGACCTCCGCTCCCATGATCCGGTCACCCAGTTCGAACGCGTCCAGGATCCGCCCGGCCACCGTTCCGGACTCGGCCCCCTCCAGCCCCAGATCGTCAAGGAACTTGACCTCCTCGACCAGCGCGTCGACCGCCAGCCCGCCTTGCGGCTGGTCGATGCCGACGACCAGGAGGTGCGGCTCCTTGCCGTTGTCGTAGCGGAAGGAGAGCACGGCCAGGACCTGCTCGCCGTACGGGTCGGCCTTGCCGTACCAGGCGCCCTCGCACGTCACCCGTCCCATCCGGCGCACCCACCCGGCGAGCGTCCCGGCCAGCCCGCGAGCGGCCTCGGCGTACACTTCGACACCCGCCCCCGTCGTCGCGTCACCCGCCGGGGCGGGCATGTCCGGCAAACCCGGGGCGTCGGGAGGAGACAGCGGACGGCCCGCGTTGACCGCCGCGATGGCGACCAGCGTGAGCCGCGCCTCCGGACCGCCGTCCACCGCCAGCTCGCTCAGGAACGGCCGGATCTGCGCCGGATCCAACCCGGCCGTGACCTTGGCCGCCCAGAGCTCGGTCCGCAAGGGCGAACGCCACCTGAGCAGGTCACGCGCCTGGACGACAGCCGTGGAAAACGCCTCTGTGCTCACCATCCGACCGTACCTCGCTGACGCGCGCCCCTTTTCCCTCGCTCCTGCCCCCTATCCTGATCACAGGCGAAGAGTGGGGCAGCATGGAGATCCGCATTCTCGGGCCTGTCGAGGTCCGTCGAGACGGGGCGCCGGTGCCGCTTGGCGGTTCGAAACAGCGCGCGCTCCTCGCGCTTCTGGTGCTCAACGCGAACGGTGTGGTCTCCGTCGATCGGGTGATCTCGGCGCTGTGGGACGAGGACGTGCCGGCAACGGTCGCCAACCAGATCCAGCAGATGGCGTCCAAGCTACGCCGAGCGCTGGGCAGGCACACCGGCCGCGAGACTCCACTCGTGTACCGCTCCTCGGGCTACGTCCTGCGCCTGGACGAGACGGCGAGCGATCTCGCTGTCTTCGAGCGCTTCGCGGAGCGCGGACGTGCCGCGCTCGCCGACGGCCGGCCGGCCGACGCTGCTCGCGATCTCGGCGCCGCGCTCGAGCTGTGGCGGGGTCCCGCACTGGGCGACACGACCGGCCCGCTGATCCTCCTGGAACGGCCACGGCTGGAGGAACGACGCCTCGGGGCCGTGCAGGACAGGATCGACGCCCAGTTCGCGCTCGGCCGACATGCCGATCAGATCGGTGCGCTGACGGCGCTGGTGGCCGAACATCCACTGCGCGAGTCGTTCCGCGAACGACTCATGCTCGCGCTGTACCGATCGGGCCGCCAGGCCGATGCGCTGGCCGAATACCAGCGGCTGTACCACCTTCTCGACGAGGAGCTGGGCATCCAGCCATGCGCGAGCGCGCAACGACTGCATCGGCAGATGCTTGCCGGCGCACCCGATCCGGAGGCCGGGCCGGTGCCGGGCCCGCCGCCGGCTTCGGCCGCGCTCGCCGGGCACGGGCCACGGGACGTACCGGTCGTGCCGCGCCACCTTCCCGCGGCCACCCGCGACTTCGTCGGACGGGGGGACCAGGTCAAGCTGCTCGACGAGCTGCTGCCCGACGGCGAGAGCGGCGACGCGCCCGCCGTGGTGATCTCGGCGGTCTCCGGCACCGCCGGCATCGGCAAGACCGCGCTCGCGGTGCACTGGGCGCACCGGGTCGCCGAGCGATTTCCCGACGGCCAGCTGTACGTGAACCTGCGTGGCCACGACCCGCTCGGTCACGGGCTGTCGCCGGCCGAGGCGTTGCGCCGGTGTTTCGACGCGCTGGGAGTGCCACCGCAGCGGATCCCTGCCGACGTGGACGCCCAGGCGGGGCTCTACCGCAGCCTCCTGGCGGGAAAGCGCATGCTCGTTCTCCTTGACGACGCTCGTGACGAGGAACAGGTACGGCCGCTGCTGCCGGCCTCACCAGGCTGCTTCGCCCTGATCACCAGCCGCAACCAGCTCTCCGGCCTGGTCGCGGCCCAGGCCGCCCGGCCGATCCCGCTGAGCCTGCTCACCGAGGTCGAAGCGCGCGAGTTGCTTGCTCGCCGGCTCGGCGACGATCGTGTCGTCGCCGAGCGTGAGGCCGTCGACGCCATCATCTCTCGCTGCGCGCGGCTCCCGCTTGCCCTGGCGGTGATGGCCGCCCGCGCCGCCGCCCAACCCGACTTCCCGCTCCGTGCGTGGGCCGAGCGGCTGCGCGACGCCGAGAGCACCCTCGACGCCTTCTCGGGCCCGGATCCCGCCACTGACCTCAGAGCGGTGTTCGCCGTCTCCTACGACGGGCTCTCCGCGGGCGCGGCCCAGCTCTTCCGGCTTCTCGGACTCCACCCCGGCCCGGACGTCTCGCTCACCGCCGTCGCCAGTCTCGCCGGCATCCACGTCTCCCAGGTGCGGCCCCTGCTGGCCACCCTCACCGCCGCGCAGCTGCTCATCGAGCACCGTCCCGGCCGCTTCACCTTCCACGACCTGCTTCGCGCGTACGCCAACGAGCTCGTACGCGGGCAGGAGAGCAGCGCCGAAGCGCACAGGGCTCTTCGCCGCCTGCTCGACCACTACGTGCACACGGGCCGCCGGGCAGCGCTGCTGATCAACCCGGCGCGCCGCGAGATCACCCTCGACGATCCCGTTCACGGTGTCACGATCGGCGATCTGACCGGCAGCCGGCAGGCCGAGGCCTGGTTCTCCGACGAGCGTTCCGTTCTTCTCGCGGCCATCGACCTGTCGGTGGGCGCCGGGTTCGATGCGGCGGCCTGGCAGATCGCCTGGACTCTCGAGAACTTCCTCGACTGGCAGGCCCAGTGGGGCGACTTCGCCGGCATCCAGACGATCGCTCTCGCCGCCGCCAAGCGGCGGGGCGACACCTTCCAGCAGGTGCTCTCACACCTGGCCCTGGGTTGTGCGTCCAGCAGCCTCGCGCGGTACGACGACGCCCACACCCATGCGAAGCGGGCGTTGGAGCTCGCGGCGGAGATCGACGACGAGGCGGCGCAGGCGGAGGCGCATCATACGCTCGCCTGGGTCCACGGGCAGCGCGGTGACCTCGACGAGGCCGCCCACCACATGCGGCTCGCCCTTGAGCTGTACCGCGTCGCGGACGTGCCGCACGGGCAGGCCGAGATGCTCAGCGGGCTCGGACGGCTGTACGCCGACCTCGGCGACGGCGACCGGGCCGTCAGCTGCTGCCGGCAAGCGCTCGCCCTGTTCCAGGAGATCGGCGACGCGCGTGGGCAGGGCGCGGCATGGGACGCTCTCGGGTACGCCCACCACCACCTCGGCCACCACGAAGAAGCCATCACGTGCCACCGCCAGGCCCTCGATCTCCTGCGAACCGGGCGGGACAGCGTGACGGAGGCGGAGACGCTCCTCCACCTCGGCGACGTGCACGCCACCCTGCACGACGATCAGGCGGCGCGACTGGCCTGGCAGGACGCGCTGGCCATCCTGGACGAGCTCTCCCACCCCGACGCCGACGAGGTGCGCGCGAAGCTCCGTAACCACCGTCAGGCCTCGGGGTGAACTCCTGAACCGTACGGGCCTCCCGATTCGGCGAGGAGCAAGGCAAGCCGGCTGAACGCGCGCTCCGCAGGGTCCTCCGCTGGGCCCGGCGCACCCAAAGCCCACGCATATGCGTCGCGATTGCCGCCGCGTTGTCGATGGCCGGCGGCGCGACCGCCGCGTCGCCGGCCGCGGCGAGCAGCGAGCCGGTGCCCCCGCCGCCGGTCGTCAGGTCCCTCGACAACGGCGTGAGGTGCTGGCCGGGAACCGACAAGACCGGCGAGGTCTACATCGACAACTGCTGGTTCCGCCGCTCCTCCGACGGCGCCCACCACGCCGATCTCTACGCCTGGGATGCCAACTCGGGCAACGGCACGTGCGTCCCGGGAAGCCGTGCAGTGGCGGCACAACATCTGCAACCCCTACGACGACCCTCACCAACTCGCGGGCGCTGAAGGCATCGGCGTCGCGGGGAGGCGTGTCCAAGGTCAGGGCTGGCCGGGGGCGTGCGCCTCGCCGGGGAAGACCTGTCCGGTGCCGGGGCGGGGATGCCGGCCCTCGCCGGAAGCCGCTGGGCGGCGTTTCGCGAGGGCCGGCGTCGGGCCGGGATGGTCAGCGGTTGTCGCCGCCCAAGCCCGCCTTGCGCAGGGCCTCGGCCATGGCGCCCGTCGGTGCGGGACGGCGCTGGCCGCCGCGCCCGCGCTGGCCGTCGCCGTTGCCGCGCTGCCCGTTGCCCCTGCCGCCGTCGCCGCGACGGTCGTCGCGACCGCCCTGGCCTCGGCCGTCACCACGAGCGCCCTGGCCGCCTTGGCCGTCACCACGAGCGCCCTGACCGTCACCGCGGCCGCCCTGGCCGCGTCCGCGCTGGCCGTCGCCACGGCCGCCGTTGCCTCGGCCGCTGTCGCGACCGTCGTCGGCGCCGCGGGGGCCCTGGCGGCCGGGGCCGCGGCGGGAGCCGTCGGCCGGGGACTGGGTGGTGATCTCGTCTTCCAGGCGAAGCGTCAGGGAGATGCGCTTGCGCGGAATGTCGACGTCGAGGACCTTGACACGCACGATGTCTCCGGGCTTGACCACGTCGCGGGGATCTTTGACGTAGGTGCGGGACATGGCGGACACGTGGACGAGGCCGTCCTGGTGCACGCCGACGTCCACGAAGGCGCCGAACGCGGCCACGTTGGTGACGACGCCCTCCAGGATCATGCCCTGCGTCAGGTCGGAGAGCTTCTCGACGCCCTCCTTGAAGGTGGCCGTCTTGAACGCGGGCCTCGGGTCACGGCCCGGCTTTTCCAGCTCGCGCAGGATGTCGGTGACCGTGGGCAGGCCGAACGTGTCGTCGGTGAAGTCGTCGGGCCTGAGCGAGCGCAGCGCCGCGGTGTTGCCGATCAGCGTCTTGAGGTCGCTCTTGACGGCGCCGAGGATGCGCCGCACCACGGGGTAGGCCTCAGGGTGCACGCTGGACACGTCGAGCGGGTCGTCGCCGCCGCGGATGCGCAGGAAGCCGGCGCACTGCTCGAACGCCTTGGGCCCGAGCCTGGGCACGCTCCTCAGCGCCGAGCGCGCGCGGAAGGGGCCGTTGGCGTCGCGGTGGCGGACGATGCTCTCGGCCAGCGTCGAGCCGATGCCGGACACGCGCGTGAGCAGCGGCGCCGACGCGGTGTTGACGTCGACCCCCACGGCGTTGACGCAGTCTTCGACCACCGCGTCGAGCGAGCGGGAGAGCTTGGATTCGGCGAGGTCGTGCTGGTATTGGCCGACGCCGATCGACTTGGGGTCGATCTTGACCAGCTCGGCCAGCGGATCTTGCAGCCTGCGGGCGATGGAGACCGCCCCGCGCAGCGACACGTCGAGCTCGGGCAACTCCTGCGAGGCGTAGGGCGAGGCGGAGTAGACGGAGGCCCCGGCCTCGGAGACGACGATCTTCGTCACCGACGGCATGTGCTGGACCAGCTCGCCGGCCAGCTTGTCGGTCTCGCGCGACGCGGTGCCGTTGCCGATGGCGATCAGCTCGACGCCGTGCCGCTGCGCCAGCGCGCCCAGCACGGCGAGCGACTCGGCCCACTGCCGCTTGGGCTCGTGAGGGTAGATCGTGGCCGTTTCGACGACCTTGCCCGTGGCGTCGACCACGGCGACCTTCACGCCCGTACGCAGGCCGGGGTCGAGCCCCATCGTCGGCCGCGCGCCGGCCGGCGCGGCGAGCAGCAGGTCGCGCAGGTTGGCCGCGAACACCCGCACCGCTTCGTCCTCGGCGGCCTGCCACAGCCGCATGCGCAGGTCGATGCCCAGGTGCACCAGGATGCGCGTGCGCCAGGCCCAGCGAACGGTCTCGGTCAGCCACTTGTCAGCCGGTCGGCCCTGGTCGGAGACGCCGAACCGGGAGGCGACGCGCATCTCGTAGTCGGGGCTGTCGTCGGGCTCGAGCGTGACGGAGAGGATCTCTTCCTTCTCGCCCCTGAACATGGCCAGGATGCGGTGGGAGGGCAGCTTCGTGAACGGCTCGCCGAAGTCGAAGTAGTCGGAGAACTTGGCCCCCGCCTCCTCCTTGCCCTCGCGCACCTTGGAGACCAGCCGGCCACGGTTCCACAGCTGCTCGCGCAGGGCGCCGATGAGGTCGGCGTCTTCGGCGAAGCGCTCGACCAGGATCGCCCTCGCGCCTTCGAGAGCCGCGGCCGCGTCGGCCACCCCCTCGGTGACGAAGCCCTCCGCGGTGGCCGCCGGGTCACACGCGGGATCGGCGAGCAGCTGGTCGGCCAGCGGTTCGAGCCCCAGCTCCCGGGCGATCTGCGCCTTGGTGCGCCGCTTGGGCTTGTAAGGCAGGTAGATGTCTTCGAGCCTGGCCTTGGTCTCCGCCGCCATGATCTGCTCGCGCAGCTCGTCGTCGAGCTTGCCCTGCGACTCGATCGACTCCAGGATGGCCGCCCGGCGCTCCTCCAGCTCGCGCAGGTAGCGCAGCCGCTCCTCGAGCGTGCGCAACTGCGCGTCGTCGAGGGCGCCGGTGGCCTCTTTGCGGTATCGCGCGATGAACGGCACGGTCGCGCCGCCGTCGAGCAGATCGACGGCCGCCTGCACCTGCCCGTCGCGTACGCCGAGCTCTGCCGCGATCCGCTGGTGAATAGAGAGCACTTGCCTGCCTTTCGATGGTCCCGCCGGTCAATTGTGCAGGACTACGCCGTCTTTCATGACCAGAGTGCGCCCAGGGTGAACGACCACGGCCTCCGCCGGGCCTCCCGAGGGCACGACCACCAGGTCGGCCCGGTCACCCTCGGCCAGGCCGTAGCCCGCGAGCCCCAGCGCGCGGGCGCCGCCGTAGGTGGCGGCCTCCAGCGCCAGCTCGATGTCCTCGTCCGCGCGGAAGGTGCTGCGGTAGGCGACGTGCATCGCCCGCTCCAGCATGTCGCCGCTGCCGTAGGGGCCCCACAGGTCGCGAATGCCGTCGTGGCCGCACGCGATCGTGACGCCCGCGGCCCGCAACTTCTTGATGGGCGGCACGGGGTAGTTGTAGACGGCCCCGGTCGCCAGCGCCACGCCCGCGTCGGCGAAGCCCTGCGCCAGGCGGTCGACGTAGGGCTCGTCGAGCTGGCCGAGCGCGTAGGCGTGGCTGACCGTGACCCGGCCGCCCAGCCCGAGCACCCTGGTGCGCTCGGTGATGAGCTCGAGCTCCCAGCCGCCCAGCGAGCCGCCGTCATGGAGGTGGATGTCGAGATGCGTGCCGTAGCGCCCGGCCAGGCCGAAGATCAGATCGAGGTGGCGCACCGGGTCGCGGTCGATGCCCGCGGGGTCGAGCCCGCCGACCGCCTCGACGCCGCCCTTCAGCGCCTCTTCGAGCAGCTCGGCGGTGCCGGGGTTGGTCAGCACGCCGTGTTGCGGGAAGGCGACCTGGCGCACGTCGAGAGGGGAGCGCGCGGCGGCCTCGCGCACGGCCTCCACGCCGCGCAGGCCGACCTCGGGATCGATGTCGGTGTGGGTGCGCACATGGGTGGTGCCGGCCGCGCTCATGCGCTCCAGCAGCGCGCCGATCCGCTCGACGCTCGGCACGCCCAGCTCGGCCCGGCGGGCGAGGTCGTTGCCGATGCGGCCGGCGAGCGTGTCGCCGGCCGAGTGGGGCACCCATGGCCCGCCATGAAGCGTCTTGTCGAGGTGGCAGTGGGCCTCGACGAGGCCGGGCAGCACCAGCTGACCCGTGACGTCGACGACCCGGGCGGCGGGCGCGTCGATGCCCTGGCCGACCCGGGCGACGCGGCCGCCGCGGACGAGGACGTCGGCGGGTGCGCCGAGCCCCCAGGGGTGCCCGCCACGGATCAGCACGTCGGTCATGCCCAGCACCCTAAACGGCCGGACCGACGATTTCCGTGTCGCCGCTGTGACGGTTCCGGACCGCCGGCGGGGGCGCGGACGTCATCCAGGGTGACGGAGGCCCGGGGTGGACGGGCTGGGTGATCGGGTCAGCTGGGGTTGCGGGCGAAGAGTTCGAGATGGTGGCACGTACGGCAGCGGTAGGCTTCGACCTGCCACTTGGGCCGGCCGAAGAGCTTGGCTCCGCCGAACAGGCCGCGTTCGAGCGCGCCCTCCACCCATCTGACGTATCCCTGGGAGCTCTGGCCGGAATCCATGATGAATCCGGGCTCCAGCGCCTCTTCCCCGCAATGCGTGCACCGCAGAATGGACATGCGGCCCGAGCGTAGTCAGATCTCGTCGAGATGGGAGACGTTTGCCATGTCGGCGGCGTCGGTGCTTGGCCGCCCCTCGAACCAGGCGTCGAAAATCTCACCGAGCACCACGTCGGACGTCAGCCGGAGGCTGAGCGCGAGCACGTTGGCGTCGTTCCAGGTGCGGGCGCCGTCGGCGGTGTAGGCGTCGACGCAGAGCGCGGCGCGGACGCCGGGCACCTTGTTCGCCGCGATGGACGCGCCCGTGCCCGTCCAGCAGCAGACGACCGCCTGGTCGGCACGCCCTTCGCTGACGTCTCTCGCGGCGAGTTCGCAGGCCCACGCCCAGTCGGCGCGCTCGCCGTCGCCGAGCGCGCCGTGGGCGACCACCTCGTGCCCGCGCCTGCGCAACTCCGCCACGACCCGCTCGGCCACGCCGTCCTTGCTGTCGGCGGCCACCGAAATCCGCATGTGTCCTCCCGGCTGCTCACCTCAGATGTACCAGCGCCCCCGGCTGGAATCGAACCAGCGGCCTCCTGTTTCGGAAACAGGCGCGCTCTCCGCTGCGCCACGAGGGCCCGTGGCGGGTGCGGGAATCGAACCCGCCTGGAGCGACGCATGAAATCGCCGGGCACACCAGCGCCCCCACCCGCCTGGGAAGACGCCCGGGCGGGGCCGGGGGCGGAGATCAGCCCCGACGCGCCCAGGACACGCCCGTGCGGCGCCGCATGCGCATTCGCCGGGTGGTCATGGGAGGTCCTTTCGCTGGATCAGGTGCCGGTATCGAGCATGGCGGTCGTACGCGTGACGGCGCAACGCGTTTATGCCGCACATGTCAGACTGGCGCATTGGTGCGGCATGTGCTTGGTTGTGCAGCCATATGAGCATTGACGAGAGTGACATCCCGGCGCTCGCCCGGGGGTGCGCGATCCTGGGCACCGGTGGCGGGGGAGACGTGCGTACGGGGTCGCTGGCCGCGGTCAGGGCCATCCGGGCGTACGGCGAGGTGCCGCTGGTCGAGCTGGCCGACCTGCCCGGCGACGCGCTGGTCGTGCCGCTGTCCGGGATCGGTGCGCCGACGGTCGGCCACGAGATGATCCATGGCGAGGACGAGCCCGAGCGCGTCGCCGAGGAGGTGGAGCGGCTCTTCGGCCGGCCGCCGAGCGCGATCATGTCCTCCGAGATCGGCGGCTCGAACGGGGTCGCACCCGTAGCCTGGGCCGCGCGCCTCGGGGTGCCGCTGCTCGACGCCGACGGCATGGGCCGGGCGTTCCCCGAGGTCCAGATGGTGTCGATGTACGTGGCCGGGATCCCGGCCGACCTGGTGATCATGTCTGACATCGTGGGGAACGTCGTGACCATCCGCCCGATCGACGGGCTCTGGTCCGAGCGTCTGGCACGGGCCGTGTGCGTGGCCGCCGGTTCGCACGCGCTGATGGCCGACTACGTCCTGACCGCCGGCCGGGCCCGCGGCGCGGTCATCGAGGGCACGGTCACCCGCGCGCTGGCGATCGGCAGGGCCACGGAGGGCGCGGCCGACCCGCTCGGAGCGCTCCAGGACCGGCTCGGCGCGGTACGCCTGATCACCGGCAAGCTGACCGACGTGGAGCGGCGCACCACCGGCGGTTTCGTCCGGGGGACGGCCACGATCGAGGGCACCGGCGACGACCGCGGCCGCCGCCTCACCGTGGAACTGCAGAACGAGAACCTCGTCGCCGTCGAGGACGGCGCCGTGCGGGCCATGGTCCCCGACCTCATCACGATCGTGGACACCGAGACCGCCGCCGCCGTCCAGACGGAAAGCCTGCGGTACGGCCAGCGCGTCAGCGTGCTCGCCTGGCCCTGCGACCCGCTCTGGCGCACGCCCAGGGGGCTGGAGACGGCCGGGCCCGTGGCGTTCGGCTACGACCTCGACTACGTACCCGTCGAGGAGCTGACGGCGCATGGCTGACCTGCGGATGGGGATCGACGTCGGCGGCACGAACACCGACGCGGTCGTGCTCGGCGCCGACGGCCGGGTGGTGGCCAAGGCCAAGCGGCCGACGAGCAGGGACGTGACCGGAGGGTTGCGGGCGGCCATGGACGCGGTGCTCGCGGAGCTGGAAGGGGCCGCGGGACCGCGGACGCCGGACGGCGGCGTGCGGAGCCGGGTGGGCCGGGTCATGCTGGGTACCACCCACGCGACCAACGCGATCCTGGAGCGCGGGAACCTCGGCCGGGTCGCCGTGCTCAGGCTCGGCGCGCCCGCCACCACCGCCGTGCCCCCGCTCTCCGGCTGGCCGGACGACCTGCGCGAGGCCGTGTCGGCGGGGGAGGCCGTCGTCCCCGGCGGGCACTACGTCGACGGCCGCGAGATCAGCGCGCCCGACCTCGGCGCGGTCCGCCGCTTCCTGGACGGCGTGGAGGCCGACGCGGTGGCCGTCACCAGCGTCTTCAGCCCGGCGAGCGACGGGCACGAGCGGCTCGTCGCCGAGCTGGTCACCTCCGAGTACGGCCTGCCGGTCTCGCTGAGCCACGAGATCGGCACGCTGGGGCTGCTCGAACGCGAGAACGCCACCGTGCTGAACGCCGCCCTCTACGGCGTCGCCGCCCACGTGACCGGCGCGCTGAGCGCCGTCCTGGCCGAGCGCGGGCTGGACGCGCGCCCGTACCTGGCGCAGAACGACGGCACGCTCATGACGGTGGAGCACGCCGCGCGGCTGCCGGTCGCGACGATCGGGTCGGGCCCGGCCAACTCCTTGCGCGGCGCCGCGTTGCTGTCCGGCGTGGCGGACGCGGTCGTGGTGGACGTCGGCGGCACGTCCACCGATCTCGGGGTGCTGGCCGGCGGCTTCCCCCGCGAGTCGGCGGCGGCGGTCGAGATCGGCGGGGTGCTCACCAACTTCCGCATGCCGGACATCCTCTCCGTCGCCCTCGGTGGCGGGAGCGTGGTGCGCGGACGCGGGGTCGGCCCCGACTCGGTCGGCTACCGGATCGCCGGTGAGGCGCTGGTCTTCGGCGGGGCCACGGCGACGATGACCGACGCGGCGGTGGCGGCGGGCCGCACCCCGCCGGGGGCCGCCGCATGGCGCGGGCGTCTCCCCGCGGCCGTCCTGGCCCGCGCGGCCGCACGACGGAACGGCGCGGACGCGCGGGCAGCGGCGGCGGGCGACGGGCCGGGCGGAGGGCCGGTCGCGCGGGACGGGACGGAAACGATCGCCGACATCCTGGCGAGGGCGATCGCCGTCGCGGACGAGATGGTCATCGACGCCGTGGATCGCATGGCGCTCGGCAGGACCGACCGGCCCCTGGTCGCGGTCGGTGGCGGAGCGTTCATCCTGCCCGCCCGCATCCCGGGCGTGAGCCGGGTGATCCGCCCCGAGCACGCCGAGGTGGCCAACGCCGTGGGAGCGGCCATCGCCCTCGCGAGTGGCAGAGTCGATACGATCTTGCCTGCGGGAGATAGTCGGCCAGAAGCGATCGAAAGGGCCAAGGAAGAGGCGGTGGCGCGAGCCGTGGCGGCGGGGGCGGATCCCTCCGGCGTCGAGATCGTCGATCTCCTCGAGGTGCCGCTGAGCTATCTCTCCGAGCCCGCCGTACGCGTACACGTCAAAGCAGCCGGACCCCTCGCCCGGTGAAAGATCGAAAGGATCCCCCCACCATGCGCTGGCACAAGCGCTTGCTCGTAGCCGGGCTCACCGGCGCCCTGGCCCTGACCGCAGCCGCGTGCGCGGGCGGCCAGGTACGCGGCGCCGGAGGCACGCCGGAGACGGCGAAGAGCTCCGGCCCGGCCGCCACGCAGACCGCGAAGGCCAACGACAGCACCTTCGTTTACGTGCCGAACCTGGACGTGGTCACCGACTGGGACCCGGCCACCTCCTACTCCAACGAGATCGTCGCCCTGTCGAACATCTACGAGGGCCTGACCCGTTACAACTTCCAGTCCCGCGAGGCCGAGCCGCGCCTGGCCACCGAGTGGAGCTCGGCCGACGGCGGCAAGGAGTGGACGTTCAAGCTGCGCCAGGGCGTGAAGTTCCACTCGGGCGCCACGCTCGACGCCGAGGCGGCCAAGAAGGCGATCGAGCGGACGATCGAGAAGAAGGGCGGCGCCGCCTACATCTGGAACTCGGTCGACACGATCGAGGCCGTGGACGCGACCACGCTGAAGTTCACGCTCAGGCGCGCCGCGCCGCTCGACCTGATCGCCTCCTCGGGCTACGCCGCCTACATCTACGACGTGGGCGCGGTGGACGCCGACGGCAAGACGACCGCCGGCACGGGCCCGTACACGATCGACTCCTGGCAGAAGGGCAAGGAGACCGAGCTCACGCTGAAGGCGTTCGAGGACTACTGGGGCGGCTGGACGCCCGAGCAGTACAAGAAGGTCGCCTTCCGGGTCACCCCGGAGACCACCACCGCGTGGCAGCTGCTGCAGAAGGGCGAGGTCAACTTCGTCCAGCGGCTGAACCCGCAGCTGTTCGAGCAGGCCGGCATGACCGACAACGTGCAGACGGCGCGGTCGCCGTCGTTCCAGAACCTGCTGGTGCTGTTCAACACGGCCGCGGGCCCGACGAAGGACGTCAGGGTACGGAAGGCGCTCCAGCTCGCGATCGACTACGACGGCCTGGCGGCGGCGCTGAAGGGGGCGGGGCTGAAGGCCGGCGGCCTGGTGCCGGAAGGGCTGCTCGGCCACGTGAACGGCATGGAGCCCGAGCACGACCCGGCCAGGGCACAGGAACTGCTCGCCGAGGCCGGATACGGCCCCGACCTCGCCGAGCTCAGGCTCTCCCTCACCTACGCGCAGGGCGACGAGGACCAGAAGATGCTGGTCACGCTCCTGAGCTCGGCGCTGAAGAAGCTCAACATCACGCTGCAGGCCAGGCCCATGACGTGGAGCGCCCAGTGGGACCTGGGGAAGAAGCAGGGGCAGGACATCTTCGTCATGTACTGGTATCCGGACTATCCGGACGCCTATTCGTGGTTCCTCAACGTGTTCAAGAGCGAGGACGAGCCGCGGTTCAACCTGTCGTACCTGAAGGACCGCGAGATCGACGCGGCCGTCGAGAAGCTGCCCGAGCTCATGGCGACCGACGCGCTCAAGGCGGAGGACGCGTTCGAGGAGCTGCAGAAGAAGATCATCGGGGAGCAGGCGGCGGTGGCGGTGCCGTACGTGCAGACCTACCAGCGCGCGCTGACCGCTGATGTCAAGGGGTACGTGGACAACCCCGCCTATCCCAACGTCGTCTTCTTCTACGACCTCAAACGCGCACGCTGACGCCCATGCTGCGCTATCTGGCCCGCCGGCTCGGCCAGGCCCTCCTGGTCGTCGCCGGCGTGGTCGTGCTCACGTTCGCCGTCATGCGGCTGGTGCCGGGGGATCCGGCGGTGGCGTTCGCCGGGCCGAAGGCCTCGCCGGAGGAGCTCGCCGCGGCGCGCGAGCGGTTCGGGCTGGACGATCCGCTGCCGGCGCAGCTCTTCGCCTACGTGCGCGACCTGTTCACCGGCGACTGGGGGGTCAGCCTGCGCACCCGGCAACCCGTGCGCGAGGATCTCTATCTCGCCTTTCCCGCCTCGCTCGAACTGGTCGGGGCGGCTCTGCTGATCGCGGTGGCGGCGGGGATCCCGGTCGGGGTGCTGGCCGCCCGCTATAAAATGAAATTTCCGGACTTGGGGGTGCGGTTCGGCAGCATGCTGGCCGTCTCCGTCCCCGTCTTCTGGCTGGCCCTGGCCCTGCAGCTGATCTTCGCCGGCAAGCTCGACTGGTTCCCCGTGGCCGGCGAGTACGACTCCTCGCTGGACACCACGAGCCCTCTCACCCTGTGGACGAACATCACCGTCGTCGACGCCCTCATCACCGGCAACTGGCCCATCCTCACCAGCACCCTCCACCACCTGGCGCTGCCCGCCCTGGTCGTGGCCGCCTACCCCGCGGGCGTCATCGCCCAGATGACCAGGGCGACCCTCATCGAGGAGTCCGGCCAGGACCACGCCAGGCTGGAACGCGCGCTCGGGTTCGGCGAGACGTCCATCCTGACCAAGTTCGCCCTCAGGCCGGCGCTGAGCCCCGTGTTGTCGCTGATCGCCCTGGTCTTCGCCTACTCCCTCGTCAACGGCTTCCTCGTCGAGGCGATCTTCAACTGGCCGGGCCTGGGCCGCTACGCCGCCGAGTCGATCCGCTCGCGCGACACGCCGGCCATCGCCGGCGTCACCCTCCTGGTCGCCCTGGTCTACGTTCTGGCCAACCTGGTCGTGGACGTGCTCCAGGGCTTCCTCGACCCCCGGGCCAGGACCCGATGAGGAGCCCGCGCGCCGAGGTGCCGCTGCGGCGCTCCCTGCCACGGGTGCCCGACCGGTTCGCCGCCTTCGGGGCGGTGCTCATCGTGCTCATCGTGCTGGCCGCGATCATGGCGCCGTGGCTCGCCCCGTACCCGGACGAGCCGCGCCCGCTGGAGGGGTCGCTGCCGCCGGGCGGCGCGCACTGGTTCGGCACCGACCAGCTCGGCCGCGACGTGCTCACGAGGATCCTGTACGGCGGCCGCACCTCGCTGGCCATCGCGGTGTCCGTCCTGGCGGTCTCGGCGCTCGGCGGTGTGACGCTGGGCGTGGTGGCCGGGTACGCGGGCGGCTGGGTCAGGGACGTGATCATGCGGGTCACGGACGTGTTCCTGGCCTTCCCCGCCCTGCTCCTCTCGCTGGCGCTGGCGGTCGTGCTGCCGCCGAGCGTGAACACGGTCATCCTGGCCATCGCGGTGACCTGGTGGCCGTGGTACACCCGGCTGGCCGCGTCCGTGGCCGCCACGATCGCCGCCAGCCCGTACGTGGACGCCGCCCGGTGCCTCGGCGTGCCCGCGCCGCTGATCGTTTTGCGGCACGTGCTGCCGAACTCGCTCACCCCCGTCCTGGTCCAGATCTCGCTGGACGCGGGCGGCGTGATCCTCACCGCGGCGGCGCTGTCGTACCTGGGGCTCGGCGCGCAGGAGCCGACGGCGGAGTGGGGGCTGATGGTGCAGCAGGGGCAGACGCTGTTCACCACGAACTGGTGGATCGGCACGTTCCCCGGGCTGGCGATCCTGGTGACGGCGTTCGCGTTCAACATGCTGGGGGAAGGGCTGCGCAACGCGCTCGACCCCAGGGCGAGGACGGTCACGTGATCGAGGTGCGTGACCTCCAGGTGCGCTACGCCGGGCGGTTGGCGGCCGACGTCCCCGAGCTGGACGTGGGCGCGGGCGAGTGCGTCGCGATCGTGGGGGAGAGCGGCTCGGGCAAGTCCACGACGCTGCTCTCGCTCCTGGGTCTCACCGAGGGCGCCGAGGTCTCGGGACACGTCAGGGTCTGCGGGGTCGACGTGCTCGCCGCCTCGCCGCGCCGGCTGCGCGAGATCCGCGGGGCCAGGGCGGCGCTCGTGATGCAGTCACCCCAGTCGGCGCTCAGCCCCGCCACCCGTCTCGGCGTGCTGATGCGCCGCGTGCTCAGGCTCCACGGCGTCGGGAAAGGCGCAGGCCGGGGCGGGAGCCTGGACGAGATCATGGCGGAGTCCGTGGCGGCGGTCATGCTCGACCGCACGATCCTGCGGCGTTACCCGCACGAGATCTCCGGCGGCCAGGCCCAGCGCTTCGCCATCGCGCTGGCCATCGCCCTGGGCGCCGAGGTGATCCTCGCCGACGAGCCGACCAGCGCCCTCGACGTGACCGTGCAGGCCGAGGTGGTCGGGGTGCTCCACCGGCTCAGGGTGGAACGAGGGCTGGCACTCCTGCTCGTCTCCCATGATCTGGCCCTGGTCTCGACGATCGCCGACCGGGTGCTGGTCATGAAGGACGGGGAGGTGGTGGAGTCGGGTCCAGCCGCGAGGGTGCTGGCCGAGCCGTCGCATCCCTACACGCGCGAGCTGCTGGAGGCGCTGCCGTGACCATGCTCAGGGCCGAGCGGGTGACCCTCGGGTACGCCGGGCGGGCCGTCGTGCACGACGTGAGCCTGGACGTCACCGCGGGCGGCGTCGGGCTGATCGGGGAGAGCGGCTCGGGCAAGACGACCCTGGCGCGCGCGTTCCTGGGCCTCCTCACCCCCATGGCCGGAAACATCTGGTACGGCGACCAAATCCTCAAAAAAGCGGACATGCGGGCGTTCCGGAAGGACGTCCAGCCCGTCTTCCAGGCCGAGGCCCTCGACCCCAGGATGCGCATCGGCGCCTCCGTCGCCGAGGCCCTGCCGGCGCGAGGACCCCGCGCCGCCCGGGCCAGGGTGCCGGAACTGCTCGAACAGGTCGGGCTCGACCCCGCGCTGGCCGGCCGCAGGCCGCACGAGCTCTCGGGCGGCCAGCGCCAGCGGGTGGTGATCGCCAGGGCCCTGGCGGTCGGCCCCCGCCTGCTCATCCTGGACGAGCCCACCAGCGCGCTCGACGTCACCGTCCAGGCCAGGATCCTCGACCTGATCGCCTCGCTGGACACCGAGCGCCTGCTGATCACGCACAACCTCGCCGTGGTGCGGCGGCTCTGCCGCACCACGCACGTGTTGTTCGCGGGCCGGGTCGTCGAGTCGGGAGCCACGCGCGACCTCCTGGCGAACCCGGCCCACCCCTACACCCGCGCCCTGCGCGACGCCGTGCCCGAGCTCGGCGGCCCGCCGCCGCGGGCGAGGGGCGCGACGGAGGCCGTGCCGGCGCGGACGGGCTGCCCGTTCCGGCTCCGCTGCCCGCTGGCCGTGCCGGAGTGCGAGCGGCCGCCCGCGCTCAGGGACGTGCGGGGCCGTCAGGTGGCCTGCCACCGGGCGGAGGACGTGCTGGTCACCTAGCCGGATAGCGCGCCTTGAGGTGCGCGGTGAAGTCTTCGGCGAGTTTGTCCATCAGCCTGGCCAGCTCCGCGCGTTCCTCAGGGGGCCAGCCGGCCGTGGCGCCCTCGAACCACCCGGCCGTCACCCGGCGGCACCTGCTCGCGGCCTCGGCGCCGTCCTCGGTGAGCGCGATGCGCCAGGCGCGGCCGTCGTCGGGGTCGCGCACCCGCTCGACCAGCTTGCGCCCCTCCAGCGCGGCGACGTGCCGGGTCACGTGCGGGCTCTCCACCTGCAGTCCTGCGGCGATCGCGCCGATCCTGCACGGCTCGCCCGCGTCCAGCAGGTGGACGAGGATCTGCACGTCGGGCCGGTCGAGCCGGACGCCCGCGGCCTCGGTCAGGCGCTCGTGCGTCTTGGCACGGTGGAGCGTGGCCGCGAGCCGGCGGTAGGCCGAGACCGTCTTGATGAGATCGTCGTCCATCGGTTTGCTTACCTAACTTAGGTATGTATCATCGTTCCTCGACTAATTACCCAAAGTATCTAAAAGGAGCGGAACATGGCGACAGCCGTCGCAACCGCGCGCCGGGACACCTCGGCGCGCAACCCCTGGCCGGCCGTGGTGTCACTGGCCTTCGCCGCGTCGATCGCCGCCTTGCAGAACACCGCGGTCGTGCCGTTGCTTCCCGTGCTGCAACGTGAGCTGGACGCCTCGCTCACCTCCGTGAGCTGGACGCTGACGGTGAGCCTGCTGGTCGCCGCGGTCTCCACGCCGCTGTTGTCGCGCTTCGGCGACATGTACGGCAGGCGCCGCATGATCCTCGGCGCCCTGGCGCTGCTGGTGGCCGGCTCGGTGATGGCGGCGCTGGCCACCTCTCTGACCTGGTTGATGGTGGCGCGGGTGTTGCAGGGGTTCGTGGCCGCGCTGGTGCCGCTGTCGATCGGCGTGGTACGCGACACGTTGCCCGGACGCCAGCTCGCGACCGGCATCGGCGTGCTCAGCGCGACGATGGGCTTCGGCTCCGGCGGCGGGATGATCCTGGCCGGGCTCGCTTCCGGAGACTGGCACCTGGTCTTCTGGATCACGGCCGCCATCTCCCTGGTGGCCTCCGTCTTCGTGGCCTTCCTCGTACGCGACCGCGCGCCGGCCGGCAGAGGCCGTCCCGACCTGCTCGGCGCGGGGCTGCTGGCCGCGTGGCTGGTCGCGCTGCTGCTGGCCATCAGCGAGGGCGGCTCGTGGGGCTGGACCTCGCCCGGCGTGCTCGGGCTGTTCGCGGCCGCCGCGGTGCTGGCCGCCGTGTGGGTCGTGGTCGAGCGCCGGGTGCCCGAGCCGCTGGTGCAGATGGCGATGCTGGTCCACCGGGGCACGGTCGGCGCGACGGTGGCCTCGATGCTGCTCGGCCTCGCGTTCTTCACCCTCCTGACCGGCATCTCCGGTTTCGCCCAGGCGCCCGCCGGCTCCGGCTACGGCCTGGCAGCCTCCACCCTGCAAGTCGGGCTCTACCTGCTGCCCAGCACGCTGTTCATGCTGGTGCTCTCCCTGTTCGCGGGCCGGTTGATGCGCCACTTCCACGCCTCGTCCATGGTGGCCGCGGGCTCGGCGGTGACAGGGCTGGCGGCGTTGTGGCTGGTGGCCAGGCACGACGGCCCCGCCGACCTGTACATGGCGGCCTCGCTGATGGGCATCGGCTTCGGCATCGGGTACGCGGCGCTCGGCACCATGGCCGTCGAGCACGTCGAACCCGGCATGACGGCCGTCGCCGCGGGCGTGAACGCGCTCGTGCGCATCGTGGGCGGAAGCACCGCGGGCGCCGCGATCGCCGCGATCCTGGCCGCCAGTCCCGGCGTGCGCGGCTACCAGTGGGTCTTCGGCGTGGCCGCGGCGGCCGGAGCGGTGGCCGCGCTGTTCGCGGCCACGTACGGATGGCTCAACCGCCGGGCGGTCACAGCGCCTTCAGCCCGCTGATCACCTCGAGCAGCACCTTCGCGTCGGGGGCCGGAGGCGGGTGTTCGACCTGCACGAGCTGGCGCGCGTGCAGGTCGCCGACCAGCACCCTGATCACGCCGATGGGCAGGTTGAGCTCGGCCGCCACGTCCACGAGCCGGGTCGGCTGGGTGCACTTCTGCAGGATGATCAGATGTTCGGGGTCGAGGCCGCGCGGCGTCGTCAGGCCGCCGGACGTGATGATCACCGCGATGAGGTCGATGGCCTCGCTCGCGGGCACCGTACGGCCCCTCGTCAGCAGATAGGCCGGGACGATCGGACCGGCGTCCTCGTCCAGCCAGCGCTCTTCTGGCTTGTCACTCACTGCGCACCACCCGCATGGGTCGAGCGGGTTCCTTGACGTGGGGATCCAGGTCCGGATCGGCCACGTGCTCAGCCGGGATCAACACGATCGCGGTGGTCCCTCCATATGGTGAACCGCGTAGTGTCACGCGGATGTCATGCCTGGCGGCCAGGCGGGAGACGACGAAAAGGCCGAGCCTGTCGGTGTCGGCCAGGTCGAACTCCGGCGGGCTGGCCAGCCGCTCGTTGAGTTCGTCCAGCACCTCCGCGCTCATTCCGAGCCCGCGGTCCTCGACCTCGAAGACGAACCCCCTGGCCGCCTCCTCGCCCCGCACGATGACCTGGGTGTGGGTGGGGGAGTAGACGGTGGCGTTCTCGATCAGCTCCGCGACGAGGTGGATCACGTCGCCGACGACGGGGCCCGCCAGTCGCTGGCCGGACATCGGCTCGACGGTGACCCGCGGGTAGTCCTCCACCTCGGCGGCCGCCCCGCGGGCGACGTCGAGCAGCGGCACCGGGCGGCTCCAGCCGCGGCCCGGCGTGGCGCCCGACAGGATGATCAGGCCTTCGGCGTGGCGGCGCATGCGCGTGGTGAGGTGGTCGAGCTTGAACAGGTCCTCGAGGGCGTCCGGATCGGTCGCACGGTGCTGCATGTCCTCCAGCTGGATGCGCTGGCGGTGCAGCAACGTCTGGCTGCGCCTGGCCAGGTTGCGGAAGACGTGGCCGACGCCCTCGCTGAGCCGCGCCTGCCCGATGGCGGCCTCGACAGCGGTCTGCTGCACCGTGGAGAAGGCCTGCCCGACGTCGTCGATCTCGACGGTGGTGCTCGCCACCGACACCTCGGGAAGCTCGATCCGCTCGCCCCTGCGCAGCTTGTCGACCACGTGCGGCAGGCGCTCCTGCGCCACCTCCAGGGCGGCCAGCCGGAGCGCGCCGAGCTCCCGCGACAGCCGGTTGCCCATCCGCAACGAGAACACGATCGACACGACCACCAGCACCAGAGCGGTCCCCGCCAGCAAGTGCGCCCGGCCGAGCACCCGGTCGGCCACCGGGTCGGCGCGCTCGTTCAGGTTGGCGCTGGCCCGCATCTGGACCGCCTGGAACGACTTGGCCAGCTCCTCCGTGACGCTCAGCCAGTCACGCGGCGAGCGGCCGGAGATGATCTGGTCCTCCATCATCCGCATCCGCTGATAGGAGGCGGAGGTGATCATGGCGACCTGGGGGTCGCGCAGCGGCGGGTCGAGCTCTCCGAGCGCCTGGTCGACGAGGAAACGCCGGTTGCCGACGATCTGCGTGAAGGTCCTGCGCTCCACGGCCGTGGTCGGCCCGAGCGCGATGGCCTGCTCCCGGGTGAGCAGCTCCTTCGCGTAACTCATGTCGATGACCACGCGCGACTGCTCGTAGATCGGGATGTCGTCGATGAGCGCGACGCGGCGGTGCAGGCCGAACAGCGCGTCGGCGATCGCGTCGTAGGACTCAACTGCGTGCAGGCGGTCGCTCAGGCTCGTGTCGATCTCTCTTCTGATCACGTCGAGCCTGTTCAGTTGCGTGTACACCGCGTTCACCTGCGTGCGGATCTCTTCCGATCTGTCCTTGGAGTTGCCCGAGAGCCGCGTGAAGGTGTCTTCAGCGGCGTCGGTACGGCTACGCTGCGCCTCCACCGCGGTCTGGGCCGCCATGTGGCGCAGGTGCTTGGCCGAGACGAGACGCTCGCGCTGGATCTCGTTGATCAGTTTGTACGCTGGATGGCGGAGGTTCGTCCAGAGTGTCTTGTACTCGCGTAGCTCCAAGCTCTCGGTGGCGGTGACGGCGGTGATGACGCCCCACAACACCACCATGGAGGTCAGAGGCACCAGTAGGAGTCCGATGATCTTCATGCGGATCGTTCGGCTACGACCCATGGCACCTCACTCCGGTCGGTCCCCTGCTGGCAACCCCGGACGGGACAAGCCCCGAGGATAGCAATTCGATCACCAGATTGCCCAATTTTTCGGGAGTTTTGGACATGTTTTCATGATCATGCAGTAGGTTTCCCCGGGTAGATCGGTGGCGGAGGAGGACGCGTGCGCAGTCGTCTCGTTGCGGCCGCGGCGCTGGTGCTCCTCGCGGCGTGCGCGGCGCCCACGGAGGTGCGCCAGGCGCCGGAAGGGACGGCGCCTTTCGTGCACGTCTACAACACCGACGTGATCACCGAGTGGGATCCGAGCCGCTCCCACTCCAACGAGATCATCGCCTTCCAGAACATCTACGAGACCCTCACCCTCTGGAACCCGGTCACCAAGATCGCCACCCCTCGCCTGGCCACGTCCTGGCGCGCCTCGGCCGACGGCCGCACCTGGACGTTCACCATCCGCTCAGGCGTGACCTTCCACACGGGCAGACCGGTGGACGCGGCGGCCGTCAAGGCCTCGATCGAGCGCACCATCAAGTCCAGGACCGGAGCCTCCTACATCTGGAACGCCGTCTCCTCCATCAGGGTCGACGACCCCCAGACGGTGACCTTCACGCTGCGCTACGCCGTCCCGCTCGACCTGGTGGCCTCCGCCGGGTACGCCGCCTACATCTACGACACGAAGGCGGCCCCCGACCTGACGAAGTGGTTCGCGCAGGGGAAGGACGCGGGCTCCGGACCGTACACGGTGGCCCGGTGGCAGAAGGGCGCGGAGGAGGAGCTCACGCTCACCGCGTACGACGGCTACTGGGGTGGCTGGCGCAGGCCGCACTACAACACCATCAAGTTCCGTGCCGTGCCCGACCCCGCCAGGGCGTACAAGATGTTGACGGACGGCGAGGCGACCTTCGTCGGCCGGCTCTCGCCCCGGCTGTTCGCCAGGACCTCGGCCACGCCGGGCATCCGCACGTCGGAGGCGCGCTCGTTCACCACGGCGATGATGTTGTTCAACACCGCGCGCGGCCCGATGAAGGACATCCGGGTGCGCCGCGCCATCCAGAAGGCCGTCGACTACCAGGGCGTGGTGCGGGCGCTCCGTGGCGCCGCTGGCCCGGCGAGCGGCGTCGTGCCGGAGGGGCTGCTGGGCCACGTGCCGGGCAGGGAGCCCCGGCAGGACCTGGAGGGCGCAGCCCGGCTGCTGGAGAAGGCGGGCTACGGACCCGGCGGCGAACCGCTGCGCCTGCGCGTGACGTACGGGCGGGGTCAGTACGACCAGCAGGTGCTCGTCTCGAAGTTGCGGGCGGCGCTGCGCCCGCTCAACGTCACCCTCGACGCCCTGCCCATGCACTGGAACGCGCAGTGGGAGCTGGGCAGGAAACGCGGCCAGGACATCTTCATCATGTACTGGTGGCCCGACTACGCCGACGGCTACTCCTACTTCGGCAACGTCTTCCACAGCTCGGACAGGCCGGAGTTCAACCTGTCCTACCTCCGGGACGACGCCCTGGACACGCTGCTCTATCCGGTGCCCGAGCTGGCCATGACCGACAAGGCGGCGGCGCAGCGGGCCTACGAGCAGGCCACGGTCAGGGTGCTCGACCAGCGGGTGGCCGCGGCGGTGCCGTGGGTGGTCTACTCGCAACGCGCCTATCTGGGCGGTGTCGAGGGATATGAGGACAACCCGGCCTATCCGGACGTGGTCTTCGTGCACGGCCTCAGGCCGTCGGCGTGATCTCCTCAGAGGTGTCACCGCGGGTGGCGTCGACCCGCTCGCGCAGGCGGGCCCTGATCTCCTCGGGCGTGTAGGCGCGGCGGCGCCGCTCCGCCCGCGCGATCACCACCCCCGTGGCGGCCACTCCCATGATTCCGGCCAGACCGAGCATCTTCCACCACCGCATGTGCCTAGGCTAACGGTGTGCTGACTCTCGACGAGGCCGTCAAGGTGACGCGCACCGGTGACCTGTGGATCTTCCGCGGGCGCTCGGTGCCCGACCGCGCCATCCAGACGGTGACCAACAGCCCGGTCAACCACGTGGGCATGGCGATCGTGATCGAGGACCTGCCGCCCATGATGTGGCACGCCGAGCTGGGCCGGTCGCTGCCCGACCTGTGGGCGGGCACGCACCAGCGCGGAGTGCAGCTGCACGACCTGCGCGACGCCGTGACGGTCTGGGCCGACCGGTACGACCAGCGGCCCTGGCTGCGCCAGCTCGACCCCGAGGCGACGCGCGAGATGGAGGACGCCGCCCTGCGCACGGTCGCCCGCCTCGACGGCACCCCGTTCCCCTCCACCACCCGGCTGGCCGCCCGCTGGGCCAGGGGCCGGATCCCGCGCCGCCGCCGGGAGCAGACGCTGGAGAGCGCCTACTGCGCCGAGGTCGTGGCGGTCACCTACGAGGCGATGGGGCTGCTGCCCGCCGGTCGCCGGCCCAACTGGTACGACCCCGGCAGGTTCTGGAGCGGCGACGACCTGGGGCTGCTCATGGGATTTCGGCTCGGCAACGAGATCACCGTGGGCGTCGAGCGCGCGCGGCGCTGAATCGTAAAAAACGGGCAAAGGTCGCAGGCGTCTGCGACGGCCCTGCCCGCTGACGGCCGCCCGCGTTCCCGTCCCCGGGCGTGTTCTCGGCGCGGATGCGAAGATGACGAAGCTTTGACGCATTAGGCTCGGACACGATGGACATCCGCGTGCTCGGCCCGGTCGAAGTGCACGACAACGGTGCTGAGATCCCGATCGTGGGCGCCCAGCAGCAGTGCGTGCTCGGGCTCCTCGCGGCCTGCCACGGCGCCTACGTACCGGTCGACCGGCTGATCGAGGCGCTGTGGGAGGAAGACCCGCCCAAGACCGCCAAGACCATCGTCCAGCTCAAGGTCTCCCAGCTGCGCAAGACGCTGGGCGGGCGCATCGCCAGCACCACGGCCGGCTACTCGCTCGCCGTGCCCGACGACGAGATCGACGTGCGCCGCTTCCGCCGCCTGGCCGCCGAGGGGCGGGCGGCGACCCGGCCGGAGCAGGCCGCCGCGGCCTGGGAGCGGGCGCTCTCCCTGTGGCGCGGACAGCCCCTGCAGGGAGTCGGCACCACCTGGGTCGACCAGCGCGTACGCGGCCCGCTGACCGGCGAGCGGTGGGACCTCGTCGAGGAGTACGCCGCCGCCCTCATCGAGCTGGGCCGCCACCGCGAGGTGCCCGCGCTGCTGCAGGAGCTCAGGGACGAAGAGCCGCTCAGGGAGACGCCGCACGCGCTGGCCATGACGGCGCTGTGGCACGACGGGCGGACAGCGGAGGCCCTGGAGCTGTTCCACGGGGTGCAGCGGCTGCTCGCAGGGGAGCTGGGCGTGGATCCCGGGCCCCGGCTGCGCGACCTGCACCAGCGCATCGTCGTGGGCCACCGGCCGGTGGTGCCGCGCCAGCTCCCCCGCGACGTCGCCGGCTTCGTCGGCAGGCAGGCCGAGACCGAGCGCGTACGCGAGCTGCTGCGCGAGGGCCGCGTCGCCGTGGTCACCGGCGCGGCGGGCATCGGCAAGTCGGCGCTGGCCGCGCACGTCGGCCACCGGGTCGCCGCCGAGTTCCCCGACGGCCAGCTCCACGTCGACCTCAACGGCTACGGGCAGGGCGAGCCGCTGCCGCCCGAGCGGGTGCTGACCCGCCTGCTCGGCGCCCTCGGCGTGCCGGCGCCGAACAGCATCGCCGAGCAGCTCGACCTCTACCGCTCGACGCTGGCCACCAGACGGGTGCTGCTCCTGCTCGACAACGCCGCCGACGCCGAGCAGGTGCGCCCGCTGCTGCCCGGCGGCTCCTGCGGGGTGATCGTCACCAGCCGTGACACGCTGCGCGGCCTCATCCTGCAGGGGGCGCAGAGCGTACGCCTGGCCACGCTCACCCCCACCGAGGCCAGCGACCTGCTCGCCGACCTGGTGGGCAAGGACGTCGTCCACACCGACCCCGAGGCCGTCGCCGAGCTGGCCGAGCTCTGCGGGCACCTGCCGCTCGCCCTCGCCATCGCGGGCGCCAACCTCATCGGCCGGGCCGACCTGCGCGAATACATCAAGGAGCTGCACGCCGACCGCTGGAGCACGCTCGCCGTCGAAGGAGACGCGCAGGCCACGGTCGCCACGGCTTTCGCCAGCTCGTACGCCGGGCTCCCCGACGACGCGCGCATGTTGTTCAGGCGCTTCGGGCTGGTCCCCGGCTGCGACTTCACCGCCCACTCCGCCGCCCGCCTGGCCGGCACGGACCCGGCCACGGCCACCCGCCTGCTGACCAGGCTGGCCTCCGCCCATCTCGTGGAGGAGCACACGCCAGGCCGTTACCGGCTGCACGACCTGGTCGCCCTCTACGCCCGCGAGCACTGCACGGCGGGTGACGACGACCCCGCCAAGCTGCACGCCTACTACCTGCACACCGCTCGGGCGGCCGCGCCGCTCCTCGCGCCCTCCATCGAGCTGCTGCCACTCACGCCTGAGGACCCGCCGTACGACGCGGAGGAGTTCGCCGACGCCGGCGCGGCCACCGCCTGGCTGGACGCCGAGCAGCACAACCTGCTGGCGGTGATGGACCACGCCTCCGGACGCATGCTCTGGCGGCTGATCGAGACCCTGCGGGCCTTCATGTACGGCACGTACCAGCCCGACGTGATCGCGGCCCTGGCGCGCAAGGGCCTGGCCGCCGCCGAACGCGACGGCGACCTCGCCGGGCAGGCCAGCATGCACCACACGCAGGCCAACACCCGCTTCGTCCTGAACGAACCGCGCGCGGCCCTGCGCCACTACGAGCTGGCCGCCGAGCTCTACGAACGGATCGGCTGGGGCACGGGGACGCTCCTGGCGCTGACCAACTTCGTCGTGGCCACCTCCAGCCTCGGCGACTTCCACGAGGGCGCGGCCAGGCACGAGCGAATCGTCCGGCTGTGGGAGGCGTTGGAGCCCTCCACGAAGCTCGCCGCCACGCTGGAGAACCACGCCATCGTGCTGCTGTGGTCGGGGCGCGCCCGCGAGGCCCTGGAACAGCAGCTACGCGCCAACCGCATGCGGGAGTCGCTCGGCGAGCCGCCCGCCTGGCGGGCCAGGGCGTGCTCCATCGTCGGCGACATCCGGCTGGCGATGGGCGACCTCGACGCGGCCGCGGAGGCGTTCGAAGAGGGCCTGAAGTCCGCCCATGGGGGCCAGCTGCCGGGGACGTTGTCGAGCGCGGCCATGGCGTACCACCTGAAGGGCGAGGACGCGAGGGCGGCCGATTTGGCGCGGCGAGCCGTGCAGACGGCCAGGGCCAGCGGGCTGCGCAGCGAGTACGACGAGGCGCGCAGCACGCTCGCCCTGGTGGACGACTCCATCGAGATCGGCGTGCGCATCTCCATGCTCAAGGAGGTGATCGCCTCCTACCGCTACCGCACCTATCCCTATCTCGACGCCCGCGCGCGCGTCTGGCTGGCCGAGGTCTGCCTGCGCGGCGGCCGGCACGCCGAGGCCGCCGAAGCGGCCGAGCAGGCGCTCGACGCGGCCACCCGGCACGGCCTGCGGCGGCTCGAAGGGCTGGCGCTCACCCTGCTCGCCCGGGCCGACCTGCTCGACGGGCGGCCCGACGCGGCCCGCGAACACGCCAGGCGGGCCGCCGAGGTGCACGGGGAATGGGGACACCGGCTCGACGAGGCCGCCGCGCGGGCCGTGCTCGACGAACTCTGAGCCCGCTCAGGTCCGGGCGGACAGCAGCGACTCGAAGGTGCTGCGGAGCTCCCGGCCCGGGTCCACGCCGAGCTGATCGGCCAGCAGGCGGCGCGTGCGCTCGTACAGCTCCAGCGCCTCCGCCTGCCGGCCCACCTGGTAGAAGGCCGTCATGAGCAACGACACCAGCCGCTCCCGGTGCGGGTTGGCCGTCACGCTCGCGCGCAGCGGCGCGACCAGCCGCTCCGGTTCCCCCAGCCGGAGCCTCATGCGCGCCAGCTGCTCGATGGCGGCCAGCCGCGCCTCCTCCAGCTCGACCGCCGCCACCTCCAGCGATCTGCCGCCTCCCGGCCCGCCCAGCGCAGGACCCCGCCACAGGGCCAGCGCCTCGTCCAGCAGATCGGCGCCGGACCCGTCGTCGCGCCGCGCCGCCTCGGCGACCAGCCGGCGAAAACGCAGCGCGTCCACCGACTCGGGGTCGGCCAGCAGCACGTACCCTGACGAGTCGGTCTCCACCCGGGCGCCGACCAGCGTCCTGCGCAACCGGTACACGTGCCCCTGCACGGTCATCCGCGCACTGTCCGGGGGATCACCCTCCCACACGGCGTCGATCAGCCGCTCCACCGGCACCGGACGGTTCAGGTCCAGCACCAGCGCGGCCAGGACGTAACGACGCTTACGCGGCCCGGTGTCCAGGCGGCGCCCCCCAACACAGGCGTCAATGGACCCGAGCAGGCGAAACTCCAAGCGATCCATCCGGACAGCCTGCCGGGACGCGCTAAAAGGCGGCTAAACACAGCGGTGCCAACAGAACGCCAACTCCTTCTGTCAGGGTCTACCTCTCACGATCTCGCCCAACAGGAAGAGAAACATAGTGATCACGAAGAAGGCCGCGATCGCCGTCATGGCGGGCTCGCTCATCGCGGGGCCGATGGCCACCGTCGCCATGGCGCAGCCGAGCAACGCCGCCGTCGTCGCGAAGGACCGCCTCGGTCCCGGCGACTGGCTGCTGCCCGGACAGTCGCTGACCTCCGGCCGGTTCAAGCTCATCCAGCAGGCGCAGGGGAACCTGGTGTTCTACGACGGCACCAAGGCGCTGTGGAGCTCGCCCACCGCGGGCAAGCCGGGCGCCCGGACGACCATGCAGAAAGAGGGCAACCTCGTCATCTACGGCCTCGACAACAAGCCGCTGTGGTCCACGCAGACCGCCGGCAACCCCGGGGCCTACCTCAAGCTGCCCGAGCAGAGCGGCAACCTGGTGATCTACTCCAGGGACAACAAGCCGCTGTGGTCCTCCATGGCCTACATCAGCAAGCTGCCCTCCGGCCAGGTGCTGCGCCCCGGGCAGTTCATCCAGTCGCACAACGGCCGCTACAAGCTGATCCAGCAGAAGGAGGGCAACGCGGTCCTGTACGACGGGCGGCGCAGCCTGTTCACCACGCCGACGGCGGGGCACCCGGGCGCGCGCTCGATCATGCAGAAGGAAGGCAACTGGGTCGTCGTCGACAAGAACAACAAGGCCCTGTGGACCACCAAGACCGCCGGAAACCCGGGCGCCTGGCTGTCGGTCAGCAACGACGGCCGCGTCATCATCTACTCGGCCGCCAACAAGCCCCTCTGGACCAGCCAGATGCGCTGACCGGCCCGCGGGGGCGCTCGCTGCCTGCCGCCCCCGCCGGTGGCAGGCTGGAAGCATGCGCCTGGCTACCTGGAACGTGAACTCGGTCAAGGCACGACTGCCACGCCTGCTCGCCTGGCTGGCCGAGGTAAAACCCGACATCGTCTGCCTGCAAGAGACCAAATGCCCCGCGGACGCGTTCCCCGCGGCGGAGGTGGGCGCGCTCGGCTACGCCGCCGCGGCCCACGGCGACGGGCGGTGGAACGGCGTCGCGCTGCTGTCCGCGGCCGGGCTCGACGAGGTGACCCTGAGCTTCCCCGGCGAGCCCGGATTCGCGGAGCTCGACGGGGTCGGCGCCGCCCGCCCCGAGGCCAGGGCCATCGGGGCCACCTGCGGCGGCATGCGGGTGTGGTCCCTGTACGCGCCGAACGGGCGCACGGTCGACTCGCCGCACTACGCGTACAAGCTGGACTGGTTCTCGGCGCTGCGCGACGCGCTCGAAGCCGAACTGGCCGCCGGGCCCGTGGTGGCGTGCGGCGACTACAACGTGGCGCCGTCCGACGCCGACGTGTGGGATCCCGCGCTCTTCGTCGGATCCACCCACGTCACCCCGGCAGAACGCCAGGCGCTGGCCGGCCTGCGCGCCCTGGGACTGCACGACGTCGTGCCGACGCCCATGAAGGGGCCGCACCCCTTCACGTACTGGGACTACCGGGCCGGGATGTTCCACCAGAACAAGGGCATGCGCATCGACCTGGTCTACGCGAGCGAGGACGTCGCCGGGCGGGTGCGGTCAGCATACGTCGATCGCGAGGCCCGCAAGGGGAAGGGGCCGTCCGACCACGCGCCGATCGTGGTGGATCTGCGGCCATGAACTTATTCCTATTCACGGCCATCCGAGTATTCTGTGGTCTCGAATGTTTCGGGGGGTGTAAAGAACCATCAAGGCCACAGGGGGAGCTCCGTGGAACCTGCAGACGGCCGTGTCATTCTCTTCATCCTCGTCGCCCTCGCCGTGTTCGCCCTCGGCCGCCGCTTCCAGACCATGGTCATCATGCGCCAGGTGTGGAAGCAGAGCGCCAGGCAGGTCAGCGCCAGAAAAGCCGTCGCGAACAACGCCGCGAAGTCGTTGATCGGCATCACCCTGCTCGCGATATTCGTCGTCTGGCTGGTGCTCAACCTGAATCGCGTCATGTGAGAAAACGCTGTCGGTGATCATCGCGCAATTGCACGAAGTGGAGCAATCACCGAATTTCCTGGCCCGCCCGATCAGCGGCGGTGGCGGCGGAGGGCCCAGGCGGCCAGCACCGCGGTGCCCGCGGCGGCCAGGGTGACGGCGCGGGTCAGGCGGACGGCCCGGCGGATGTCCTTGACGTCGGGCTCGGGCCCGTCACCCATCGTCGGACGGTGTTCGACCCTGCCCTGGTAGACGTTCGTGCCGCCCAGCGTGACGCCCAGCGCGCCGGCGAACGCGGCCTCGCAGCGGCCGGCGTTCGGGCTGGGGTGCCGGTGGCCGTCCCTCATGAGCGCGGCCAGCGCGCCGCGCGGGTCCGGCCCGGTCAGGACGGCGAGCAGGCCGGTCAGCCGCGCGGGCACGTAGTTAGCCACGTCGTCGAGCCTCGCCGCGGCCCAGCCGAACCGCTCGTAACGCGGCGAGCGGTGGCCGACCATGGCGTCCAGCGTGTTGACGGCGCGGTACGCCAGCAGGCCCGGCACACCCGCCACCGCACCCCAGAACAGCGGGGCCACGACCGCGTCGGAGGTGTTCTCGGCCAGCGACTCGACGGTGGCGCGCGCCAGCTCCTCGGCCTCCAGCCGGGAAGGGTCGCGGCCGCACAGGTGGGGGAGGCGGGCCCTGGCGCGTCGGAGGTCGTCGTGTTCGAGGGCGGCGGCCATGTACGAGCCCTCGCGGGCCAGCGTGGTGCCTCCCAGCACGGCCCAGGTGGCGACGGCCGTCACGACCGTGCGCGCGGGCCGGCCGGGGACGCGCTGGGCCAGCACGCCGAGCGCGGTCGCGCCGCCGACGCACACGGCGACGTGCAGGACTCCGCGCGACCGCGCGTCCCTGTAGAGCGAACGTTCCAGCCTCGCCGCGGCGCGCCCGAAAAGGGCCACCGGATGGGCGGGAGTCCGCGGGTCGGCGACGAGCCGGTCGAGCGCCACGCCGAGAGCGAGGCCGAGAGGGTCAGACCAGGTGGGCATGGAGCTCATCTTCGTGCACGTCCAGCCATGCGGCGGCACGCCGGATGCGCTCGCCGGCGCCGTTCGCCCACATCCTCGCCCAGTTGCCGCCGGCCGAGGCACGGGTGCGCATGACGGTGTAGGAGCGGTGGAAGCGGAGCCTGGCCAGCTCGAGGAGGCGGCGCCGGTCACGGGGCAGCACGCCGTACGCGTCGCAGAACAGGCGCAGGCGCTCGCCCACGTCGAGGGCGCGGAGGAGCGGAGGGCGGTCGACGGGGTCGGCGATCGGGGCCCAGTGGCGGAGGGCGGTGACGATGTCGAAGAGCCGCGTGGTCGGCCGGGCCAGATCGAAGTCGATCAACGCGTACGGCCGCCCCGCCCGAAAAATCACGTTATCCATCGTCAAGTCACAATGGCCGATGACTTCCGGCGCTTTATCATCATTCGATCCCCCCTCCCAGCCGTCCAGCACCAGCGGAAACCCCGCCGTAGCATCGTGGAACTCCCGCACCAGCACCGCGAGTCCGGCCAGCGCCTCATCGCTCGCGCTCTCCGGCCGCAGCCCGGTCGTGCCCGGCACGTACGTGAGAACCTCGCGCCCGTACCCGTCCATCCCCACCACACGTGGCGCACCCTCGAACCCCGCCGCCTCAAGGTGCCTGAGCAGGGCGTGCACGGAGGGCGTGGACGTACTGGCCGGTCTGCGCACGGTGTCACCGACGCGCACCACCCCGTCAGTCACATCCCCGCCCTGCAAGGGAATCTCATGCAGGAGCGTCGCGACCATGCCACGGAAGCTTAGACTTTCCGCCCCGCTTCCGCCCGATCTTTTCGCCGGTTCCGGCAACAAGATCGCCCCGCTCGATGCCTGTACCCTCCCGGGGTTGGGTGCCGCCGGCTTCCTCCCGTTCCGGTATCCTCCCTGTGGCCCGCACGACCAGACAGAGCACCGGCTGGACCGTGGCGGCCATGGTCACGGAGTTCCTGGTCATGTGCGGGTGTGATCGGGTCGACAGACTGACACGGGGAAAACGTGTGCGTGACATGTCGCCGGATCATGCACAATAAGGCGGGAGCGCCCTTAGCTCAGCTGGATAGAGCACCGGACTTCTAATCCGACGGTCGCAGGTTCGAATCCTGCAGGGCGCGCTTCACTCGACCAGCACAAGAGAGCCACTGACCTGCGGTAACGCTGATCATGGGCTCTCTTCATGCGTCCGGCCGTCTACGGCTCTAACTGATCGTTTGCGGGCGTTCACGCCCAATGCTTGCCCACGACCCCATGCACGGTTTCGGCCAGGGTGGTCCTCGATGATCCCGGCGACGCGTCGCTCGGCTCGCCTCTCATGACCGACGATGTCCTCACGTCGCGTCTTGAGGTACAGCAGCGTCCTTCGGTGTGTTGTTCGGCCTTGTGCTCACTGAGAAGCCTGTGAAGGCTTGGAACTGATGGACAAGGGCTGGGTCGGCAGGCCCTGGCCCACGTCACCCCAGACCGGCCACTGCTCAATAGCAGGTGTATGCGATACCTGCTGAATCGTCGCTGCTTGATCCTCATGTGTCCTGCGTCGACGCAGCAGCACTGCGGGTGCGGATCGGAGACAGCTCTCTCGCGTGATTACGTCGGTCTCAGCTGACACCGGATGTCGGTCTCGTTCGACACCGGCATCGATGGTGCGAATCGGATGTCGATGGGCTTCGACACCAGGGGTGACGCTGAAGGTGCCAGCACTGACTTATATAAGTTATTCCTGGTATGATCCTGGGTCGTGCACGCGTTCGACATCCTCGGCGACCCGGTGCGCCGGCGCATTCTGGAACTGCTCGCCGACGGTGAGCAGACCTCTGGCGCGATCACAGACGTGATCCGGGCCGAGTTCGCACTGTCTCAGCCGGCTGTCTCGCAGCATCTGCGCGTTCTGCGTGAGAACGGGTTCGCGTCGGTCCGGGCTGAGGGGGCTCGCCGGTTCTACGCCGTCGAGGCCGGGCCGCTGAGCGAGGTTGACGCGTGGTTGGACCGGTTTCGCAGGTTCTGGGACCAGCGACTCGACGCACTGGAGACTGAGCTCGCCCGGGGCAGGCGTGCTACCCGGAAGCCCGCCGACGACGAGCCCGGCCAGCCGCCCAGGCCCGGCGAAGAAGCGTAGGCACGAAAAATTCCCTAACGGACGGAGCATGACGATGAAGGATGTACTCGACGAACTGGCCGCCGCCCGCCGGAAGATGGGCACGGCGAGCCTGCCCGCCGGTGAGGCCTACACCATGGAGCTGAGGCGTCGCTACGACGCGCACCTCGACGACGTGTGGGACGCCATCACCAGCCCTGAGCGACTGAGCCGCTGGATGAAGCCGGTCACCGGCGACCTGCGCCTCGGCGGGGCATTCGAGCTGGACGGCGGCGAACACGGTGAGATCCTCCGTTGCGAGCCGCCGCGCCTGCTGCGGGTGTCCTGGATGTTCGGGCCCGGGGCCGACGAGTGGCCAGGCACGAGCGAGGTCGAGGTGCGCCTGTCTCCTGGCTCGACCGGGGACACCGAGTTCGAGCTGGTCCACGCCGCGGCCGTCGGAGAGCCCATGTTTCCCACCTACGGCCCCGGTGCCGGCGGCGTCGGCTGGGACCTGCACCTCCTCACCCTCGCCAGGTTCCTGGGCGACGGCGAGGTTCTTGACCACGAGGAGTTCCGGGCATCGCCCGCCGGACACGAGTTCAGCCGGCGCAGCGCCGCCGCCTGGGGCGAGGCCCACCTGGCCGGCGGCGGCGAACCGGACCACGTCGCGGCCGCGGTCGAGGCCACTACCGCGTTCTACCTGCCCACCGGGGACGCGCGATGAAGTACACCACCTCGATCGAGATCGCGCTGCCTCGCGACGAGGTGCTCCAGCTGATCGCCGACCCCGCGCAGACGCCGAAGTGGCTGCGGGGCCTGGTGCTGCACGAGCCGGTGAACGGGGCACACGGCCAGGTCGGCACCACCTCGCGCGTTGTGTTCCAGATGGGCAAGCAGCGGATGGAGGCCACCGAGACCATCACGCGCCTGGAGCCCGCGGACCTGCATGCAGTGCCCGGCTCGGTCGTCGTGCACTACGAACGCGAGATTGCCGCCGAGGGCATGTGGCAGGCCCAGCGCGACCGGCTGTTCGAAGCCGGTCCGGACACGACGCTATGGGAGAGCGAGAGCGAGTTTCGGTTCGACGGGTTGCTGATGCGGCTGGTGGGGCTTCTGATGCCTGGCTCCTTCCGCAAGCAGTCGCGACAGCACATGCAGGACTTCAAGGCATTCGCCGAACACGGGACGGATGTCCGCCAAGGGACGAACTGATCTGTCGCAGTCAGCGACGAGAATCCCCAACGCGATGGCCCGATGCTTGGAGCGCCCCGTCACGGAATCTTGGGGTCTGGCCATCATCGAGCACTTGCGTTCTCACGTCCGGGTTCCTAGTGAGCCCTCTCATCCGGGCGGGACGCGCCCGGAATGACCGCTCAGCCACCGAGTCGGTTCTGAGCATCGTGGCTCGCGATGCACGCACGTCACGCGTCGACCTGTACGCCGAGATCCGACGCGACGCGAAGGCGGGTTTGTCGAAGCGCGCTCTTCAACGCGGGCCGCACGGCGTCGGCTACCGCACCGTCGCCGCGGCCTTAGAGTCTGCGTGGCCCAAGAAACCCAAGTCACCACCGAAGCGTGGATCCCGGCTCGACGCCTACCGAGACGTGATCGACGGCTGGCTACGCGATGACCTGGATGCCCCGAGGAAGCAGCGGCACACGGCGAAGAGGATCTTCGACCGGCTCCTGGAAGAGCACGACGCTGCCCGGATCGTGTCCTACGGGTTGGTGCGCGACTACGTCGCCACCCGCCGGCGCGAGATCCGCATCAAGGCCGGCCGTGAGCCCGCGAACACGTTCATCCCGCAGACTCACTGCAGGTGTGGCCCATTCCAGACTTCCGTCAGCTTATGTAGCCGACTGTCCGGAATCTGCTGGGCACCCCAGCCGCGGGCGATCATGCGAACGCTAATCGCGGATCCGGGTCAGAGCAGTCGCTGAGTCACGGATCACCAGTTCGGGTTCGGGGTCGGTGATGACACCGCCTGCGCTTGGCCGCCCCGCGATCAGGTCGTAAAGCGCCTCGACGCCGGCCCGGCCGAGTTGGTACATGGGCATCCGGACTGCGGTGACGGCCGGGCGCAGGTGCTGCATCAGGTCGACGTCGTGGATGCCGACCACCGACAGCTGGTCGGGGATGGTGATGCCGAGGTCGCGTGCGGCGGCCAGGACCCCGACCGCGCTCATGATGTTGTTGACGACGATGGCGGTCGGCGCGGTCGGCGCCTGCATGGCCTGCCGGAGCCCGTCGGCGCCGGCCTGCTCACCAAACCCGGTGGCCAGGTGTGGGGCCGGTGTCAGCCCGGCTGCGTCCATCGCCTGCTGGTAGCCCAGGTAGCGCTGCTGGGAGATGTATCCGGAGCCCCCGACGAAGACGATGTGGCGGTGGTGGAGGTTGACCAGGAATCGGGTAGCGATCTCGCCTGCGCGGCGATCGTCTATGTCGATCCAGGGATGGTCCAGTGCATGTTCCAGGATGAGGATCGGCTTGGGGTGGGAGCTGAGCTCGGCCATCACGTCGTCGTCCAGCAGCCCTTCGCCGCGGATCAGGATGCCATCGACCGTGCCCTGGCTGAGCAGCCGGGTCAGGAACTGGCTGCCGGAGCGCATCGTCTCGGCATCGCCCAGCAGGACCGTCGCGCCGTGCTCCGCCGCCGCCTCGTAGACCCCGTACCGCAGCGGTCCGTAGACCGGATTGTCGAGCTTGTTGAGGATCATCGCGATCATGTCGGTCTGGTTGAGCCGCAGCGAGCGCGCCGTTTGGTTCGGCTGGTAGCCCAATTGCTGCATCGCCTGGAGCACCCGGGTGCGGGTGGATTCCTTCATCCGGGTGTGGCTCGTGCCGTTGACCACTGCCGACACCACGGCGAGTGACACCCCAGCCGCCCGTGCGACGTCACGTTGCGTTGCCATGGCAAAAGCCTCCTCAGTTCTTGACGTAACGTCTCACCATCCCTATTTTGAATTCACGTTACGTCAACAAGGAGTATATATGACATCGACACGTCGAACCGTCCTCCTGCGGTCCTCTTGGGCGACGGTGAACATCGGCGACGTGGCTCACTCTCCTGGCGTGGTACGGGCGTTTCAGCGGTTCGCCCCCGAGGTCGAGGTCATCCTCTGGCCGGTGCGGCTGGAGGAGCGCGAACGATCCATGCTGCGGCACGCGTTTCCCGACCTGCGCGTCGTCGACGGCACTCTCGGCGGGGACGGGCCGAGCACCCCGGAGTTGGCCGCCGCCATCGACGGCGCGGACGTCCTGGTGCACGGATCGGGCGCCGACGCCTTCCAGAGCACCGAGATCGATTGGTGGCGCGAGCACGTGGGCCGCCCGTACGGGTACTTCGGGGTCACCGTGGATCCGCTGTGCCCACCGACCATGGCGACGCTGCCGGAGCTGGCACAGATGGTCGATCTGCTCCCACCGTCCTATCTCGAAGACGACGTCAAGGACCGTTTCGACGGCGCCGACTTCGTGTACTGCCGCGAAACGCTGACCCTGGCCACCCTGCGCGGCCAGAAGATAACCGGGCCCGACCTCGCCTTCGGGCCGGATGGCACGTTCACGTTCGACCACACTGACGCCGTCGCTGCCGCTCGACTGCTGGAGGGTTTCGGCCTGCAGCCCGGTCGGTTCGCCTGCTTCGTTCCGCGGCTGCGCTACGCCCCCTATGCGAAGATCTACGGCACGGAACCGACCCGCGAGCAGATGCGGCGCGACGCGGTCAACCGAGCCACCGTGACGCACGACCTGGCGGTGCTGGCGGCGGCGATCGAGACCTGGGTACGCGTCAGCGGCCTGCCGGCCGTCGTGGTGCCCGAGATGAGCTATGCCGTCGAGCTCGCTCACGAGCAGCTTCCCGGCCTGCTCAGTCCACAGACGCTCGGTCAGGTCCGGCTCCTGGACCGGTACTGGCCGCTGGAGGAGGCGACCGGGGTCTACGCCGTCTCGTCGCTGGTGGTCAGCATGGAGTGTCATTCGCCGATCCTGGCCGCACGACATGCGATCCCGACCGTCTACCTTCGGCAGCCGACCGAGACCACGAAATCTCAGATGTTCGCCGACCTCGGCGCCCCAGACCTGGTGATCGAGCTCGACCATCGTGCCGCGGCGACGGTCGTCGCGGCGGTCACCGACATCGCCACCGACCCGGCGCCCGCGGTCGCTCGGAGCAGGAGGGTCGCGGCCAATGCCGACGACCGGCTGCGGGCGGCGGTGCGGGCCTGCGTCGCGGGCCGGCCCATCGGCGTGCCCGCACCGGTGGAGACCGGCGATGCGTAGCCTGCGCGACCGCTGGCGGCGCGACCGGGTCCTGCTGCTGCTGGCGCTTCCCGGGGTCACGGCGCTGCTGCTGTTCCACTATCTGCCGCTCGGCGGGAACATCATCGCCTTCCAGGACTTCCAGCCGTTCCTCGGAATCTGGCACAGCCCGTACGTCGGGCTGGACAACTTCGAGCCGGTGCTCACCGGCGACCCGGTGTTCCTCAACGCGCTCGTCAACACACTGATCATCACGCTGATCCAGGTGGTCTTCGTGTTCCCGCTGCCGATCTGCCTCGCGTTGATCCTGAACGCGACCATCAGCGAACGGCTCAAACGCCTCACCCAGTCGATCCTCTACATGCCGCACTTCCTGTCCTGGGTCATCGTGGTTGCCCTGTTCCAGCAGATGTTCGGCAACGGCGGGATGCTCAACGCCTGGCTGCGCTCGGCCGACCTGTCCACGTTTCACATCGTCGGCGTGCCCGAGTTGTTCAAACTCATGATCACATCACAGGTGATCTGGAAGGACACCGGCTGGTCGACAATCATCTTCCTCGCCGCGCTGTCCAGAGTGGATCCGGCGCAGATGGAGGCCGCGGTGGTGGACGGCGCCTCGGCAGCTCGCCGCCTGTGGCACGTGACCCTGCCCTACATCCGCCCGGTGATCGTCCTGCTGCTGATTCTGCGGCTCGGTGACTCGCTGTCCGTCGGGTTCGAGCAGATCATCCTGCAGCAGGCACAGGTCGGCGCCGGTGCCAGCGAAGTACTCGACACCTACGTCTACAACCACGGGATCGTCGGCGGCGACTGGGGCACCGCGGCCGCGGTGGGGCTGATCAAAGGCATTGTCGGCGTCGCGCTCGTGCTCGGCGCCAACCGGTTGGCCCACGCCCTGGGCGAGCAGGGGGTGTACGCCAAGTGACGAGCCGACCTGTGCCGACCGCGGTGTCCGTGGCGCGCCCCGCCGCGGGCGCAGGGCTGCGGCGGCCACGCTCGGGCCGCAGCCAGCGTCCGGTCTGGATGGGCGAGCCCAGCAAGCTGGGGTTCGGTGCGCGGGGACTCGTGCTCGGCCTGGGCTGCCTGGCGGTTTTGGTGCCGTTCTGGGCGGTGCTCATCACCAGCATCGCCTCCCCGGAGGAGATCAACAGGGCGGGCGGCTTCGTGCTGTGGACGAACGAACCGACGCTGGACTCCTACCGGGCCGTCCTGTCCGGAGGAATCGTCACCCGCGCGCTGCTGGTGAGCGCCGGCATCACCGCGGTCGGCACGGCACTCAGCCTCGTCTCCACGATCGCACTGGCGTACGCGCTGTCGCGGCCAGGTTCGTTGCTGCACAAGCCGATCCTGCTGATGACGGTGTTCACCCTGCTGTTCAACCCGGGCATCATCCCGATGTACCTGACGGTCAAACAGCTTGGCCTGCTGGACAACTACCTGGCACTGATCCTGCCGGTGCTGGTGAACGCGTTCAACGTCATCGTCATGCGCGCGTTCTTCCAGGGAATCCCAGGCGAGCTGCGGGAAAGCGCCTATATAGACGGTGCCGGGGAGATGCGCATCCTGCTGCGGATCGTCCTGCCACTGTCGAAGGCGGTCGTCGCCGTGATCGGGCTGTTCTACGCAGTGGCGTACTGGAACGCCTTCTTCTCCGCGATGTTGTACCTCCAGTCGTCGGAAAAGTGGCCGCTGCAACTGGTGCTGCGCACCTACGTCGTCAACAACACCCCGATCGGGTCCGACCAGCTCAGCTCGAACCTGGAGAACCTGCCACCACAAATCTCCATCCAGATGGCGATTCTTGTCATCTCCGTCCTGCCCATCCTGTTCATCTACCCCTTCATCCAAAAGCACTTCGCCAAGGGACTCATGGTCGGCGCCGTCAAGGGCTGACCGGTCGTCCACACGATGTGGAAAGGAGACGTCGTGGCACCCACCTTCAGCCGCCGCCACGTCCTGGCACTCGGCGCGGCAACAGGGCTGGCCCCGCTGCTCGGGGCCTGCGGCGACGGCGGCCCGAGTTCGCCGAACATCTCGACCGGGTCGCTCAAGCTGCCCACCTACAAGCCCGTCACCGCGGTCGCGCCCGACCTGGCCGCCGAGCCGGCCGGGGTGTCGCCGGGATACTTCACCTACCCGGCCACCTCCAGCGCCGCATCACAACCGGTGCGGGGCGAAGCCGTCACGGCACTGACGTACACCTACGACCCGATCGCCCCCGCGCTCGGCTCGAACCCCTACTGGCAGAACCTCAACGACAAACTCGGCACCGAACTGAAGATCACGTACGTCGCCTCGGCGGACTACAAGAGCAAGGTCGCCACGACCATCGCCGGTGGCGATCTGCCCGACATAGTGGCTATCCAGGGCGTTGTCCAGCAGATGCCGGCCATGCTGAAGGCGACATTCACCGACCTCACCGAGTACCTGTCCGGGGACGCGGTCCTCGCCTATCCGAACCTCGCCGCCCTGCCTACCGATGCCTGGCGCGGCACCGTCTACGACGGGCGGATCTGGGGCATCCCCGTGCCGCGGGCGCGGATCGGCACTGTGCTGTACACCCGGGCCGACCTGCTAACCAAGGCAGGACTTGGCCTCCAGCCCAAGTCGTGGGACGAGTTCAAGCAGATGGCGGGCGCGCTGACCGACGAGCGGGCCGGTCGGTGGGCGTTCGGGCAGATCCCGTTCACCACGATCCTTGAGATGAACGGGATCACCGGCAACTGGCCCGGCGGCGCCGGCGCCTGGCAGGCCGAAGGTGGCGTCTTCACCCACTCCGGGACGACACCGCAGTTCACGCAGGCCCTCGAGGACACCGTCGAGCTGGTGAAGTCGGGGGTGATGCATCCCGACCACGCGGGCGCGCCCAACACCAAGCGCAACGGGTGGATGCTGGCCGGCACGACCTCGTTCACCATCGGCGGGTACGCCGGGTGGGGCAAGTTTTACGGCCAGGCGAAAGACGTCCCCGACTTCCGCCTGACCGGCATGCTCTCGCCCACCCGCGACGGCGCAGGGACGCAGGTACGCACGCCCGGTCCGACCCTGTCCAGCTTCACCGCCATCGCCAAGACCGACAACGCCGACCGGATCAAGCAGATCCTCAAGGTCCTCGACTGGTTGTGCGCACCCTTCGGCAGCAGCGAGTACCTGGCCCTCCGGTACGGCGTCGAGGGCCAGACGTTCAACCGCAACGGCTCCGACCCGACCCTCACCGAGGGCGGGCGCAGCCAGATATTCCTGCCGGTGCGGTACCTCGCCGAGGCAGCGCCCGTCATCTACGAGCCGGGCAACCGCCAGGCCGTGCAGGACCAGCACGACCACCAGGTCGCCGGCGTCCCGCTTGCCGTCGCGGACCCGACCCTCGGGCTGTACTCGGAGACCGCCGCCAGCAAGGCTGCCAGCGAGCAGCAGGAACTCGACTCGGTGCTGCTGGAGATCCAGCTGGGGAACAAGCCCGTCTCGGCGTGGCAGCCGGCCATCACGAAGTTCATGGACCGGGTGGGCAACAAGATCAAGGCCGAGTACGAGGAGCAGGCGGGTGGTTGACGCGCTGGACTCGGCTGACACTCTCACGGCAATAGGGAGAGGACAGTGGTGAGACGGAGCAAGTTACGTTGGTACACGCGTGGTCGGGTCCGTGCGGCGGTCGTGCTGGCTCTGGTGGCGGCTTTTCTGTCGCCGGGCAGTGCCGCCGTCGCCGACATGTCGGATCTCGGCGGGCTGCTCGACCTGACGCGCCCGGGGCTCGGCGCGGTGGCGGCCAAGCTGGCCGCCGGTGATGAACAGGGCGCCGCGAGCGAGCTCAAGGTGTATTACGCGGGCCGCGCCGACGTCCACTACCCGGCTCCGGCCGAGGGCCTGGGCGGTGGCGACTCGGGCCCCGACGAGCTCGCGGCGGGGATCTTCCGGTTCGGCGCCGAGACCCGCGACTTCTACAACAGCGCCGAGCAGCGGATCGACGTCGACTGGCAGGACCTTTGGGGTGGGACGCAGACCACCCCGGGCAGCGCGCAGACTTTGATGAGCGACTTCACGTTCATGCCCAAACTGACATACGCCTACGTGTCCGAGAGCGACCCGGCAAAGCGTGCGGCGTACGCGGCGGCGTGGATGGACATCTCGCTGGACTTCTTCGCCGACAATCAGAGCTGGCCGCAGGGCCGCAACCTGTCGGCAGCCAAGCGGCTCGCCCAGCTGGTCGGCGCGTTTTCCGTGTTCCGGACCGATCCTGGCATCGACGCGAGCGATCTCGTGGCGTACATGTCCGGCGTGCACGCCACGACGGACTACCTCGTCGGCGTGATGCAGATACATGTCGGAAACAACTGGTACATGTCGATGGCCCGCTCCGTCCACGCGGCAGCCGTGTTTCTGCCCGAGTTCTCGTCATCGTCTGGCTGGGAGTGGTTCGCGGTGCGCTCGGCCGAGCGGTTCCTGCGCGCGCACGTGAAGGGCGACGGTGTGTACCGCGAGCCGGCGTTCAACTATCAGGCATACGTGGCGGATATGCTCAACTCCGTCATAGCAGTCGCGGATGCCAACGGGCGAACCGTTCCTGATTCGCTCGTCCAGGGGGCCGACTGGATCGCGGATTCGCTGTTCGCGACCCGTCAGCCGAATCTCGAACCCGCGGCGATCGGCGACACGCCGAACAACTACGCGGGTACGTCGGCCATTCGCAGGAGCGGTGTACGCAACTCCTGGCCCGATTTCACCTGGGTCGCCTCCGGCCGAACGGAGGGGACCGCCCCGACGCTGTCGTCCACGGTGTTTCCGATCAGCTTCGCGGTTCAGCGTTCCGGGTGGGACGCCGATGCCCGGTACATGCTGATCAACAACCAGAATTCCAGTTACACCGCCTCGCATCGGCATCCGGACGACCTCAGCCTGGTGATGGCGGCGTACGGGCGTCCGCTGATCGTCGACTCGGGGGTGGGGGACTACAGCGCGACTCCGACGAACGACTGGATGCGCCGTACCACCGAAGCGCACAACACCATCGAGGTCGACGGACGCTCGCAGACCGCCGGCGTCCCCCGCACAACGTCGCTGTGGCGCTCGAACGCGGGCCTCGACATCTACCGCGGTGCGGCGATGGGCTACCGGCCGGTCGCGCACGATCGCGCGGTCTACTTCGTCAAGCCCGGCTTCTGGGTGGTCTCCGACGACCTCACCGGTGACACCGCCGCGCACAAATACCGGCAGCTCTGGCACTTCCCCGGTGATCCGGTGACCGTCAATCCGACGACGAAGGTCGCCACGGTCGGGTTCGACACCGTGCCCGGAGCCGCACCCGTCGCCGGCGTGCAGCTCATCCCGGTGGCAACGGCCGGCGCCGCGGTAACCCCCAGGGTCCACAAGAAGGGCGCCGTACGCGTCGGCGAGCAGGTACTCACCAACGTCGACTACCTGTCGTACGACTGGTCCTCCACCGGGCCGACGGGACTGGACACGGTCGTGGTTCCCGGCAGGGCCGGCGCGGCGCCCTCGGTGACGGCGAAGCGCATCGCCATGCCCGGGGTGAGTCACTCCGTGGCGACGGCGATGGAGATCGCCCTGCCGGACGCGACCGGACGCTTCTACCTTTCGCGCGAGGCGACTCCCTCGTCGAGGGCGTTCGGGACCGCCACGACCAACGCCGAGACCGCCTACCTCGAGCGTGCTTCGGGTGGCGGGCTCACCAGGTACGCGCTGACCAGAGGGTCATCGCTGATCGACCAAGGCAACACCGTCATCAGCGCATCCGCGCCGGTGTCCGATGCCAGTGTGGAACTGCGCGGCACGACCGCCCGGATCTCGCTTGGGGACCCGTTCACCGGCACGCTCTCCATCAACGCGCCGAACGCGAACGCGGTGACGGTCAACGGCACCCCGGTCACCTTCACCCGCGCGGGCGACCTCATCACCGTGTCACTCGAGGAACACTTTGCCCCGGCACCCGTGCTCAACGACGAGTTCGACGATGCCGGCCTGGACCGCACCGTCCATGACTTCAACGGATCCTTCGGCGGCTGGACGCCGGTCCAGGGGACCTGGGCGCTCACCGGCGCACAGCTGGCACAGACCTCGACTGCGGACATGGTGTCGTTCGCGGCGCTGCAGGACGTACCCGATGACGTGGTCATGGCCGCGGACATCGTTCCCGGGGCACGCGGCCAGACGACGGCCCGTACCGGTCTCGCGTTCCGCTACCACGATTCCCGCAACTACTACCGGGCCGAAGTGCTCAACTCCACGTCGGGAGCGACGCTGAAGCTCGTGAAGATATACAACTCGACGACCACGGTTCTCGCGGAGACCGCACTGCCGACCGGCGCCAACGTCCCGCACAAGCTGGTCGTATCCGCGATCGGGAGGCATCTGAGCGCCAAAGTCGGCGATACGTCGATCTCCGCGGACGACGGACAGCTGCCGACGGGTGGTGCCGCCGCCTTCACGCATCGGCGGGCCGCGACCTTCGACAACATCGTGATCAGGGAAGGGCTCGATCAGGCCGGTTGGCGAGGAATAACAGGGTCCGTGTCCGTCGCCTCGGGCAAGTTGCGCCTCACGCCTGCCGGTGGCCGGGCGCACGTACTGGCCGACTCGACACTGCCGGCGCGCTTCTCCGAGGCGTGCGACTATGTCGTGGAGACCACGGTCACGATCGACGGATCCGTCGGTAACGCAGGAATCTCGCTGCGAGACACCACGGACGCGTACGGATATCGGATCCACGTCGGCAAGACGAGCAACGGAACCCAGTACGCGAGCATCATCCGCGAGGCTCACGCGTCGGGTCCCGTCACAGTGGCCACGGCATCCATCAGCAACCCGTTGACAGGTCCCGTGCGACTGGGTGCGGCGATTCACGGCGACCGCATCACCGTGACGTTGAACGGCGTTCAGGTCCTGAAGGGCCGCGACACCGTTGTCCGCAGCGGCGGCGTCGGGCTCTACGCATCCACGGAGAGCTCGTTCGAGAACGTCACTGTCGCTGGGTTCTGCGGAGGGCGGGAGCACCTGCGGCCAAGTGTCCCCGGCGCCGGCAACCGCTGGGACCACCACGACTGAGAGCCTGCTGACTAAGGCTTAAGTCGTGGCGGGCATGGGCCCGTAGATCTTGTTGACGTAGCCCTGGTGGGACCATTGGGATAGTTGGCCGCGGAAGCCGTTGACGTTCTCGATGCCGAGGATGGCGGCCAGTTCGCTTCCTCTCCAGGCCCGCCAGGGCTGGGCGGTCAGGAGCTGCAGGACCTTGCCGCGCCGGTCGGGGCTGGACAACAGCGGCAGCGGCGGCGGGCCGTTCCAACGACTTGCGGGTGGCCGTCCAGCGAGTTCGCGTGTCAGGCGGCGGGTCATCTGGTGCACGGTGGCCCGCCAGATCAGAGCTTCGTGATGTTCGGGCTTGCGTTCATAGACGCTTACGTCCACGGACGTGGTGTATGAATCGATCTTCGCGTGATCCTGTTTTTGCAGGTTAAGCGATAAGTGTCTGTAGGAGTGGCTTCTGGGCTGGTGTGTCGCTGGCGATTAGTCGGACGCGGGCTTTGGCCAGGATGTCCAGGCCCATGTAGCGGCGTGCTTCGGTCCATTCGTCGGTCTGCTCGGCCAGCACCGGACGAGTCCTTTTGATGCGAAGCAGGGCGAGACGGGACGATCGAGACAGTGACGATCACCCTCGCTGACCAGGCTGTCCGACCGGGGCAGGGTGGTCAGGTGACCGACAAGCGGGTGAGCAGGCCAGCGCGCCGGACGTTCACCGCGGCCTACAAGGCGCGGATCTTGGCGACCTATGACGCCCTGCCCGAAGGCAGCCCCGAGCGTGGCGCCCTGATGCGCCGGGAAAGGCTGTATCACTCGCACATCGAGCACTGGAGAACACAGCAGGAGAACGGAACGTTGGCCTCACCGACGGGTAAGCCGAAAAGGACGCGGAGTCGGAGGAGCTGGCCCGGTTGCGAGCCGAGAACAAGGAATTCAAGGCCGGTGCGGCCAGGCTCGAGGCCAGGAACGAAAAACTCGCCGGCAAGCTTGGGAAGAGGAAGACCGCGCTGGATATCGCGGGAAAAGCATTCGCGCTGCTGGAAGACATCTCAAGCAGCGCGGACTCCGGCGAGAGCTGAACCGGGTCCTCGACGAGGATTTCCCGGCGATGGAGGCAGCCGTCGGCACGAGCGGGGCGTGTGAGATCCTCGGCAAGGCCCGCGCCAGCCTGTATCGGCAGCGGAATCCGACGCCGCGCCAGCAGGGCCCGCGCCGCCCGTTTCATCACCCAGAGTTGTCCGAAGAGGAACGGGCGCATGTGCTGGCGGTGCTGGACTCGCCCCTGTTCGCCGACAAGTCGGCGGGACAGGTGTGGGCGATCCTGCTGGATGAGGGCACCTACCTGTGCTCGCAGGCCACCATGTACAGGCTGCTGCGCGAGCGCCTCTTCAGACCATGAGAACCGCGACAACCATCACCGGACTGCCTCGCCATGCCCACATGCGTTGACTCTCCGCACAACACGTCGGGCATGGCCCAGTGAACGCATTCGGCGATGGCGAGCAGCAAAGCGCCCGTCCCGGCGATGTGTGCTGCCGCAGCATCTCAAAGATCAACGACTGTTCTGGACTGTGGGAGCCGAATAGTGGGTCACAGGGTTTGATCTGGGTTTGCTGCGTTCGGCGGCTAAGCTCCGGCAGGACTCGACCGGATCCTCATCATGAAGGGAACACCACCTGCGCAAGCGGTGCTCACGTGGCTGGTCTTCGGCTTCACCGAGTGGTCGCCGCCGCGACGACCGCTCGGTGAGCGCGCAAATGGGCTGGGCAAGGGTAAGCGGAGACGGTTCTGCTCTGCGCGAAGCCGGCAGAACTCGAACGCGCCATCGACCTATGGTGAGGTATGGCCTCATCCATGCCGTCGCGTCTAGCGATCAATCGGACCGCCCCCGAGCCGTCTCCGGCTCGCGAGCCGCTGTGGCGGCAGGTGCTCGGTGAGTGCTTGAGAGGGCTTCGCCATGAGCGGGGCGAGAAGTTGAGCGAGACGGCAAGCCGCGCCGGAGTCTCGCCGCAATATCTCTCCGAGATCGAACGAGGCGTCAAGGAGCCGTCGAGCGAAATGATCGCCGCGGTCGCCGGCGCGCTGGATGTGACCCTGGTCGATCTGACCCTTGCCGTTGCCGAGAGTTTGCGGCCTGCTCAGCAGGGCGCATCGAGAGGTGCCACCTGCTCGGCGGCGTATGCTCTGGCCGCGTAGTGCGGCTTGCCGGGGTTGTCCACGAGTCTATGAACGCTCCTCGATGATCTGATCGAGGAGCCCGTACTCCAAGGCCGCGGTAGCGGTGAACACGCGATCGTGATCGGTGTCGGCGCGCAGGGTCTCGACCGTCTGGCCGGTGTGCCGTGAAAGTATGCGCTCGATGTCCGCCCGGACACGTACGACCTCGTCGGCCTGCAAGATGAGATCGGGGATCGCTCCGCGCCCCTGGGCTGCCGGCTGGTGCAGGATGATCCGTGCGTGTGGGAGAGCGGCACGTTTGCCTTCGGCGCCCGCGGCGAGAAGTACGGCACCCACCGCGACGGCCTGTCCCACACAGGTCGTCGAAACCCGCGGGCGGATATGGCGCATGGTGTCGTAGATCGCGAGCATCGCGCTCGGGTCTCCGCCTTCGCAGTTGATATAGAACTGGATCTCCGCCTCGGGGTTGTCTGATTCCAGAAAGATCAGCTGCGCGATGAGAGCATTCGCGACGCCCGCGTCGATTGCGGTGCCCAGGTAGACGATCCGCTCGGTGAGCAGGTGCGAGTAGACATCCATGATCCGCTCGCCACGAGGGTTCGAGGCGATGACGTTCGGGATCGTATATGTGGTCACTGGCCGACTCCTTGGGTGACGCCGAATCCGAGCCGTGGGCGGTTTTGTGGCGCGACTTCGTCGAAGTTCTGCACGATGGCGTCGATGAAGCCGTAGTCCAGTGCTTCCTGTGCCGTGTACCAACGATCGTGCAGAGAATCCTCGAATATGCGCTCGACAGGCTGACCTGTGTCCTCGGCAATCAGACCGAGCACCGTGTCGCGCGTATGCCGAAGGTCGCCGGCCTGCAGTTCGATGTCGACCGCGGTGCCACCGATTCCCGCCGAGCCTTGGTGCATCAGGACTCGTGAGTGCGGTAGAGCGCGGCGCTTCCCACGGGCCCCCGACGACAGCAGGAACTGCCCGGCACTGTAAGCGATACCCAGGACGAGGGTCGATACGTCACAGGGAATGAGACGCATGATGTCGCGGATCGCAAGCATCGACGGGACCGAGCCACCTGGGGAATGAATCCACAAGGCGATATCGGACGACGCATCCTGCGTGGCGAGTGCCATCAGCTGGGTGGCCAGCAGCGTCCCATTGTCGTCGTCGAGAGGGCCGTCGAGAACGAGAACACGCTGCTCATAGAGTTCGCGTCTCATTCGTGGGTTGAACAGCGGAAGTTTCGATTCTTCGCTCATGCGTCCATCTTGTGAGGCGACCCGGACCCGTGTCGACAGGATCTGCCTGGGGCAGATCTGCTCTGAGCAGCGAGAGCTGCTGAGCAGGGACAGCGCGATTACCGGCCGGTTCGGGGAGCGCGGTCCGGCTGCCGGGCCGGGTTCGATATTCGTATGGATATGCATGGCCAGGACGGTTTCGTTCGGCTCCACTTGTCGAGCCATACTTGTGGATCGTCTGGGCACTGATGTCCAGGTCGCGAGCCGGCTCGTGACCGTGCAGCCCGCCTCCAGCAGGTCCGGTCTCGAGTACGCGGCGATTACCAGAAACGTGAGCAGGGCCGGCCCCAGCGAGCTGAGACCTTGCGACCACGGCAACGCGACGGCTCGCTATGGCAGAGGCGACTGGATGCGATGGGCTCCGGCGAGGCGCTTGCCGAAGTGCCGCCAGAGGAAGGTGAGCAAGTGTTCGCGCGTGCCTCAGCTGAGCATTCGACACCCAGGTGACCGCCAAGCTGCCCGCCCTCCTGCGCAAGCATCACCCACGCCCTCATGGACGGCGGCCACCACCTCGCCGCCACCGACACCGCACGCGGCTCAGCCCAACGCATGGACGCCGACCTGTCCGCACCCTCGCCGGACGACCTGTCCATCTACGGATCACTACTGCTGCGCGGTGCCATCGCCGCCGCCAGCACCGGCAACCGCCACAACACCGCCGAACTCCTCGACGAAGCCGCCGAAGCAGGAACCAGACTCGGCCACGACGCCAACCACATGTGGACCGCGTTCGGTCCCAACAACGTCCTGTGCCACCGCGTCAACGTCGCCCTGCGCTTCGGCGACGCCGGCACCGCCATCGACTACGCCCGCCAGGTCGAACTGGACCAGCTCCCGATCAACGAACGCAAGGCCACCCTGCTCCTCGACACCTCCCGCGCCTTCCTCATGCGCAACCAGCACGACCGAGCCCTGCACATCCTGCGCGCCGCAGGCGAGATCGCCCCCGAAGAAGTCACCGGCCGCCCCACAGCCCTCCGGCTCGTACGTGACATCCTGGCAACCGCCCCGATCAGCGTCCGCCGCGAAGCCCGCGACTACGCGGCAACCCTGGGAGTCCACGCGTGACCCAACCCGGCAAGGTCCTCTACATCATCGTCTGCGCCGCAGGACCAGCCCCCGACGTCGGCCGCCTCGTCACCCTCGCCCAAGACGCCGGCTGGACCGTCCAGATCATCGCCACCCCGCCCGCACTCGACTTCATCAACATTGCCGAACTGGAAAAGCAGACCGGCCGCCCCGTCCGCAGCCAGTACCGCAACGGCGCGCCGCGTAGCGCCATCCGCGCCATACCCACCGAACTCGCCGACCGAGCGCCGCATGAGACCGCTCCACCGCCGGTCTTCGCAAGGCCACTCAGGCCAGGACCCGGACCATCCACCGTCTCCTGAAACTCGATGGCAAGAGGACGAGCGGCAGCGCCATGATGTCCCGATGCACAAGGCGACTGCTTATCATGACGCACTCGGCGACCACTTCGCGGAACACGCAGGGACGAGCCCCTACAACGCCTACACCGACAGACCCGCGATGCTTCGACTCGCGGGCAATGTCTCCGGGGCCAGAATCCTGGATGTCGGCTGTGGAGCAGGCCACTATGCGGCCGAGCTCTCGGCCCGTGGTGCCCAGGTCGTCGGAGTCGAAGGCAGCGCCACACTACTGCGCCACGCGCAAGCACACGTGCACGGCCAAGCAGAACTATTCCTTCATGATCTCGAAGAGCCACTCGGTTTCGCCGCTGACGCATCCTTCGACGGGGCAGTCTGCGCCCTCGTATACGAGCACGTCAGAAACCGCGTGCAACTGCTGGGTGAACTACGCCGCGTCCTGCGTCCAAGTGGATGGCTCCTGATATCGACCACGCATCCCACAGCCGACTGGGGCCACTTCGGAGGCTCGTACTTCAGCCACGACTGGAGAGACCTCCCCATCGGAGACAGGCAGCTCTCGATCCACTACCAGCGCCTGCCACTGGAGACCTTCCTAAACGAGCTACTGGCCGCAGGGTTCGTACTTCAGCAGCTCATCGAACCGCGCCCCACGGCCGACCTCCGGGAAATCGACGAAGCCGCTTACAACAAGCTCCACCAAGCGCCATCCTTCCTTGCTGTAAGGCTCCAACGACCTTGAACACAATCCGGAAGCTCCATCTCGCCGACATAGGGAAGGGAAAGCCGGGGCCACGGGGACAAGGTGGAGCCCTCAACTGGAGGAACGACCTTGGCCCCGTGGCCCCGGCCTGCTCGGCTTGTCCCGGGTGGCAACGGGTCGGGGAGTTGCGGCATGGTCACACGCTCCAGGATGCATGATCGGGAAGACCGTCGTCTGACGACTGGCCTTTACTGGCCGCCGAGGTTCCGCAGGCCAGTTTTCGTATATCGACCTGTCCGCCCCTGATTTGCGACAATCACGCTGTGCGTCTCCTATTGAGGTCGGCCTTGGCCGGGTCCGCAGTGGCGGTCTTGCTGCTGCTCCTCCTCGCCTGGCCGACCACCGACTCGGATTCCGAGCTCAAGCTGGCAATGGCGTTTGCGCTGACGCCCTTCCCGCTCAGCATGGTGGCTGCGTGGTTGGCCCGCCTGCCCCACTGGCCGGCCGTTGGTCTGGTGGCCCCCTTCGTCATGCTGGCGGTCGTCGTCATCCAGCCGGACTATGACTCCTGGATGTCCAACGAGACCCTTGCATTCGGCATGCTGATAGGGGTCCCCGTGGTGGTCGGCTTCGTGCTCACGGCCCTGCTCTGTACCCTGCTCACACAAAAGACCGCATGCCCGGCAGGAGGAGATACGGCGTAGGGCGCAGATGGAAGCCCGATCACCGTGTTCAGGCCTCCGGCCGTTCCCGGTCCCAGCGGTGGCCGCGCTTTTGTGATGTCTCAGGACATCGGAAACCCTCGAACCCCTGCTGCCTGGCTCCACCGACCGAGCATTGATCACCGCCGTGTCGGCCACCGAGGCCCTCGCCGCTCTCGCCGCGCGAGACGGCGCGCCGCCGACCGGATAGCGCCGCGCACGCTGGCCGTCATGCGTCATCATCGTCCTGACTGTGAACCGGCCAGCTCTGCGGCCTGCCGTCGAACTGGCCTTGGCCGCCTCGACAGCCTGGGTGAGGGGAGCTGTTTCCCGCTCTGGCGTTCCTCCTACGTGTTGAGCAGCATGACGGTCACCACCAGCAGCCGGGCGGCGGCCATCAGCGTGTCCGGCTGCACGCGATCCGGAGTCTCGGCCGGAGTCTGGTAGCCGGGCATGCCCATGCCGACACCGATCGAGGCCAGACCGGCGGCGGCGTAGCGGCGGTTGTCGGAGGCCATCGCGCCCGCCTTCAGCGGCACGCCGGTCAGGCGGGCGGCCTGGTCCAGAGTGGCCAGCAAAGCGTGAGCGGGTCCGCCCGCCTCGACAGCGGCGGCCTCGTGCAGCTGTGCGGCACCGTCGAGGTTGATCACGAGCGTGTCCGGCGGCAGGGTGGCGGCGTGGTGGGCCGAGCCCCACGCGCCTGCCTCCTCGGCATCCAGGAAGGCCGCCGTCAGCTCCAGCGCCCCGGGTGGAGCAGCGGCCGCCAGCACTCGGGCGGCCTCCAGGACCGCGGCCACCCCGGAGGCGTTGTCCGCGGCCGCGGGCAGGCGCCGGTCGGGATCGTCGCCGACGCCGTCGTAGTGCGCGCTCAGCAATACCCGCAGCCCCTGGTTCACACCGACAGGCCCGTCGCCGTGACCGTCACCACCTCGGTGGCCGCGGGTCTCGGTGCGGGGAAAACGGGCGTAAACGTTGCGGCCTCGGGTGGCGATCTGCCGCAGCGGCATTGAGCCGGTCACCTGGACCAGGCCGTTGTCCAGGGCTTCGCTCAGATGCCGGTGGACCTCGGGACGCACGGCGATGACGGGCACCGCGCGGGCAGGCGGCCCCGCGATCATCTTGGGCATCCAGCCGTCGGTGTCGGTGCCGCGTACGGTCAGCACTCCGGCCGCGCCCTGCGCCTCGGCCAGCTCGCACGCTCGCCCCCAGGTGGTGGCGTCGGCCAGCACCCATCGGCCGTGCAGGCCGCTCTCCGGGCCGGCCTTGGGATCGGTCTCGGGGACGTTGGTCAGGAGGGCGGTGCGCGGATGTGGCAGTTCGGCGGAGGCCAGGTGCTCGACGAAGTCGCGGCGGTGCTCCAGGCGCCGCGTCCGCCCGGCGCTGCTCCATTCGAGCACGGGCGTCGCGTACAACTCGCGCACCCCTGCCACGTCGAACTCCGACAGCTGCACCTGCGCGCCCAGCTCGCCAAGTTGTTCGGCGAGCCAGGAGGCGGCGGCGCGGTTGCCGGGCGAGCCCACGCGCCGCCCGGCATAGCGGTCGCCGGCCAGCTCACGCACCGTGGCGTGCATGCGGGTGGCCGACACCGCTTCCACCAGGAGGGCCAGGTCCGGCCTGCCCTGGCCGAGGCGAGGCGCTGTGGTGGTCATCCGCAGCATCCGGCGGCTGGCTGGGAGCCGGCCTGAGTGCTGGCCGGAGCCGGTGCTTGGCCGCAGCAACCGCCCTGGGCGGCCTGACTGGCGGCGGCCGGGCTGCCGCAGCAGGCCGTCGCCGCAGCGGTCAGCTCCGTGGCCTGCCCGGCGCCGTTGGACTGCCGGCCGGTGGGGGTAGAAGGGGAGCCGCAGCAGCCTCCGGCGGCGGGCGGGGCGAAGGCCTCCTCCAGGTCGCCGAGGAAGCCGCCGCTGGTCTGGTTCGTCATCGTGGTCTCCCTGCCGAGCAGGGTGGATCGCCCACCCCAGCCATAAGTTAGATGGATATCTAAGCAGTCGCCACCATCTCACGTTGTTTCGATGTCCGTCAAGATAGATGAGAATCTAATTAGAGGTCGCTCTGGTTGCCAGGCGCGGCGCGAAGCGCACTACAGCTGGGTGGAGATCTTCATCGTCGGCGGCGGCAACTCCGCCGCCCAGCTGCTGGCCGAAGCGTCCACGCTCGCCGAGGTGACCTGGGTGACATCGTCGCCGTCCCACCCGTGCGCGAGGCCCGCGACCGCGGCGTGCTCAAGGCCGAGCCCACGGCCCGCCTCGGCCACGTTGATCGGCGCCGGCCGTGCCGCCCGGCTGCTGGCCGCCAGACCACACGCATGCCGCGCAACGGCTCGGGGACGCGGTAGCCGGCGGTGTGCAGGTGCTCCCCGCCGAAGTCGCGCCAGACCGGGATGGTGCGGGATGTAGGGACGCCACCAGGTGCCGGTCGCGCTGATCACGACCGTGGCCTGCCAGACGCCGTGACCGGCCTCGACCAGGAGGTGACCGTCGCCGCGCCGCGCCGCGTGCACCGTCACCGGGCGCAGCGCCGGTAGGTCGTAGCGGCGTTCGTAGTCGGCCAGGTAGGCGACGACCTCGGCCGCGCTCGGGTAGCCCCCACCGGGGGATGGGCATCATGCGGCCGGGCAGTGAGCTGTATTGAGCGGGCGAGAACATGCGCAGACTGTTCCAGGCGTGCCGCCACGCGCCGCCGGCCCTGTCCTGGGCGTCGAGGATGACGAAGTCGGTTTTCGCCCGGCGCAGGTAGTACCCGGCGGCCAGGCCCGCCTGCCCGCCGCCGATCACCAGGACGTCGACGGGCCGGGGTCGGCCGTCATGTGGGCAGCAGCTCCAGCTCAGTGCTTCCCGTGGCAGGCCCAGGGGTCAGCTGAGGGGCGGGTCCGGAAGAGGACTCCGTGAGCGGGGTGAACAAGGCTCCGAGCCTGTTCACCGCCTCGGGGATGATGCGGTAGTAGACCCAGGTGCCGCGCCGTTCGCCGTCGATCAGCCCGGCCGTGCGCAGCACCTTGAGGTGGTGGGAGATGGTGGGGGCGGTCAGGTCGAAGGTGCCGGTCAGGTCGCACACGCAGGCCTCGCCGCCGGCGTGGGAGCCGATCATCGACAGCAGGCGCAGCCGTACCGGGTCGGCGACCGCCTTGAGCATGACGGCGAGCTCGGCGGCGGCGTCCTCGGCCAGCGGTTCGCGGGCGATCGGGGCGCAGCACTGGCCGGCGGGGACGGTCATGACAACCCTCCTGATTAGAAGTCTGTCGAAATTATAAGCGGTGGTAGGCCACCAGCGCGAACGCGGCGATCGCGCAGGCGGCGGCCACCGCGCCCATCACCCAGCCATACCCTGCGGCCTGGGCGAGGGCGACCGCGCCGAGCGGGGCCAGCGCCTTGTCGGCGACGGAGAAGACGGCGATGCGGCCGGCCAGCGAGGCGTAGGCGGCGGTGCCGTAGCGGCCGACCAGCAGGTGCGGCAGGGTGATGGAGGCGATGCCGAAGCCGAGCCCGAACAGCAGCACCGCGCCGATCGCGCCCGCCACGCTACGCCCGATCAGCGGCAGGAGGAGGGCGGCCACGCCTTGCAGGGCGAAGATGGCGGCGGCGATGAGGGCAGCGGGCAGCCGGGTCTGCAGGCCTGTGGTGACCAGTCTGCCGGTCACTGACAGCACGCCCAGCAGCCCGGCCAGGGTGGCGGCCAGCACGGGTGAGTGGCCCAGGTGGATCAGGTAGGTGATGAGCAGGACCGCCACGGTGGCGACCGCGCCGCCGTTGGCGGTGAAGGCGATCACCAGCAACCAGAACGGCCGCCGGCGGGTGGCCGCCTTGACGATGTCGGCCCGCTCCCGCGCCGCGGCGGACGCCTGCGTGCTTGCCGTACGGGTGCGGCGGCGCAGTACGAGGGCGTGCAGCGGGATCGCCGCCATCCCGTAGACCAGGGCCAGGATCGCCAGCGCCGTACGCCAGCCGTACCGGTCGACGAGGAGGCCGGTGAGCGGCAGGAAGATCGAGGAGGCGAACCCGGCGACGATGGTCAGTGCCAGCAGCCCGTTCGCCCGGCCGCGCTCGTTGCCGGCGTAGAGGGAGACGATGACGGCGAAGGCGGCCTCGTACAACACCATGGAGCAGGCGACGCCGACGAGCGCGAACACCGCGTACAACTGCGGCAGGCTCTCCACCCTGGACCAGGCCAGCACCGCTGCGGCGCCCAGCAACGACCCCGCCGTCATCAGCGCGCGCCCGCCGCGGACGTCCAGCAGGCGGCCGACCAGCGGCGCGCACAGGGCCGCGATCAGGATGGACAGGGTGAGGGCGGCGGCGACCTGCGTGTTGGTGGCGTGCGGGTCGCGCGCCATCGGGGCGAGGAAGACGGAGAAGGCGTAGTAGAGCACGCCGTAGCCGATGGTCTGGGTGATGGCCAGCGCAGCGACGACCCGCCGGCCATGTCCGGAACGCGGCGGACCGCCGCCCTGCTGTTCGAGGGCGGCGGTCTCGGCGGTGGAACTCATGCCGGACAGGCGATCAGCGCGCGGCCTTCAGCCGTGGTCGCCCACCCGCCTGCGTGGGTCTCGGTGATGAAGCCTTGGGCTTGCAGACGCCAGGCGAGCGTTCCCGCCATTCGGGCGATCGCTGGCGCGTATCCGGGGTTGGTGCTGGGCCTGCGGGCGGCGACCAGTTCGTCGGCCAGCCGGTGGGCGGGCATCGGCTCGTGGTCGCAGATTAGGCGCAATGCCTCCTTCTGGGCGGCGGTGGGGTAGCCGTCGGACATCGGGGTTGTTCCTTTCACCCGCAGCAGCCGCCGCCGGACTCGGCGGTGGCGGTGGCGGTGGCGAGGGGAAGCGGGGTGGACAGCAGGCCGCCGCTGATGCCGGTGGCCAGGCCGACCCGCTGCTCCTGGGCCTCGGCCAGGTTGGAGGAGCACACGCCGGTCTCGGGCAGGTCGAGCTGGACGTCGCGGGCGGCATCCCAGTCCCCGGCCAGGGCGGAGACCACGGAGCGAACCTGCTCGTACCCGGTGGCCATGAGGAACGTGGGGGCGCGGCCGTAGCTCTTGACGCCGACCGCGTAGTAGCCGGGCTCGGGGTGCGCGAGCTCGTCCACGCCGTGGGCGGGGACGGTGCCGCAGGAGTGCTGGTTGGGGTCGATCAGCGGGGCCAGGGCGCGGGTGGAGCCGAGCACCGGGTCGAGGTCGAGCCGGAGTTCGGCGGCGATGGAGTGGTCGGGGCGGTAGCCGGTGGCCGACACGATCCGGTCCACGGTGACGCTCTGCTCGTGCCCGGACGGGTCGCGGCTGACCACCTCGACGCCCTGGTCAGTGGCGTTGACGCGGTGGGTGAAGAAACCGGTCAGCAGGGTGATGCGGCCGGATTCGACGTGGGCGCGCAGCCGGGTGCCGAGCGCCCCGCGGGCCGGGAGCGCGTCGGCGTCGCCGCCGCCATACGTGCGGCTCGCGCTGCCGCCGCGGATCGCCCAGGTGATCGGCGTGTCCGGCAGCTCGGCCAGGGCCAGCAGGGTGGTGGCGGCCGAGTGCCCCGCCCCGACCACCAGCGTGTGCCTGCCCTCGTAGCGGTCACGGTCCGCGCCGAGCACGTCGGGCAGGGCGTGGTCGACGAACACCGCACCCTCGCCATGCGCGGGCAGGCCGCTCGCCCCGAGCACGTTCGGACTGGTGTAGGTGCCGGACGCGTCGACGATCGCCCGCGCCCGCAGCTCTTCGCCGCTCTCCAGGCGGATCAGGAACGGCACCTCCTCCCGGCCTGCCGTGCGTACCCGGTCGTAACCGAGGCGGCTGATCGCGGTGACCTTCACGCCGAGGCGCACCCTGTCACCGAACAGCTTGGCCAGCGGGGCGAGGTAGTCATCGATGAGCTCGGCGCCGGTGGGTAGCCACTCGCCGTCCGGAGCGGTCCAGCCGTCGGCCTCCAGGAGACGGCGGGCGGCTGCGTCGACGTTGTACTTCCACGGGCTGAACACCCGAACGTGGCCCCACTGGGCCACCGAGGCGGCGACGCGGTCGCCGGCTTCGAGGATCGTGAAGTCGATGCCGCGCTCCGCCAGGTGGGCGGCGGCGGCCAGGCCGACCGGGCCGGCGCCGATCACGACGACCGGCAGCGCGCCGGTCTGCCCGGGGGTGGTCTGCTGAGGGGTGGTGAACGGCTCGATCTCGATGGCGGTGGTGCCACAGCAACGGTCACTCATGACGGCTCTCCAGATGGCGCGCGGGTCAGCGGAAGGACAGGGACGACAGGGCGGAGGTGCGGGCGCGCTCGATGGCGGCCTCAGCGCGGCAGGTGCGGTCGCACACCTCCGAGGTCGCCTCGTTGAAGGTGACGCCCGAGATGTCCCCCGAGATGCCAGCGGGGCGGCGCAGGCGGGTGAGCAGAGCGCGCATCGCGCACCTCCTGAATAGAAGCTCATCTAAACAGCTCAGATTCTGAACCATTGATTAGAGGATTGTCAAATTAGACGAGCGCCTAAGCTGGGACGTGTGGCCGCTTCCGGCCCGGTCAGCCGCAACCGCCGGCGGAGGGGTCATCGCCCGGCGGGCAGCACGCGGCCAAAGCGGCCTGCAGGTCGGCCAGCGCCTGTCGCGCCCCGTCGGGGTTGGCGCGATAGTAGACGGTCTTCCACTCGCGCCGGGAGGTGAGCACCCCGCCCTCGCGCAGCGTCGCCAGGTGTGTGGAGGTGGCCGACTGGGCCAGCGACAGGCGCTCGGCCACCTGGCTCACGGTCAGCTCCACCCCGCCCTCGAACAGGAACAGGATCTGCTGGCGGGTGTCGCTGGCCAGTGCCTTGAGGAAGCCGCGCGCCGCGTCGGTGAGCTGGATGCCGCTGCCTGCCGTCTGCATGGCACGACTCTACTGTATTGTCATTTCTGGATATGAGGATATGATCTGGCGGCGTGGACACCATCGTCATCGGCGGCGGCCAGTCCGGCCTGGCCGCCGCCCGCGCCCTGCGCGCCGCCGGTCGCACGCCCGTCATCCTCGAAGCCGGCCCGACGCCCACCGGCTCGTGGAGCAGCTACTACGACAGCCTCACCCTGTTCTCGCCCGCCCGCTACAGCGCCATGCCCGGCCAGGACTTCCCCGGCGACGACGACCATTACCCCACCCGCGACGAAGTCGTCGCCTACCTGCAGCGCTACGCCGACGGCCTGGACGCCGAGATCCGCACCGGCATCCGCGTCACCGCGGTGGAGGGCGACGGCGCAGGCGGCTTCCTGGTGCACACCGCCGCAGGGGAGACGCTGCGCGCCATGGGTGTGATCGCGGCCAGCGGCTCCTTCGGCAACCCCTACATCCCCGCCATACCGGGCCAGGACGGCTTCACCGGGCAGGCCCTGCACGTGGCCGACTACCGCAGCCCCAAGCACTACGCCGGGCAGCGCGTCGTGGTGGTCGGCGGCGGCAACTCCGCCGTCCAGGTCGCCTACGAACTGGCCGAGGTGGCCGACGTCACGATCGCCTCCCGCCAGCCGCTGCAGCTCATGCCGCAGATCGTCGGCGGCAAGGACGTGCACTACTGGCACACCACCACCGGCTTCGACCAGCTCCCGCCCGCCTGGCTGGCCCGAGTCGCCAGCGGCACCCTGGTCATGGACACCGGCGACTACGCCGCCGCCCTGGCCGACGGCCGCCTGCAGCGCCGTGCGATGTTCTCCGCCTTCGACGGCGACCAGGTGGTGCGGGCCGGCGGCGAGCGTGAGCGCGTCGATGCGGTGATCTACGCGACCGGCTACCTGCCGCACCTGGACTACCTGGCTCCGCTCGGCGCCCTCGACGAAACAGGGCTGCCCCTGCACGCGGGAGGCCTGTCCACCACCCACCTCGGGCTCGGCTACGTCGGACTGGAGTTCCAGCGCTCCTTCGCCTCCAACACCCTGCGTGGCGTGCACCGCGACGCCGAACACGTGGCGGCGCCGATCGCCGCCTACGCCGGCGGCGTCCTGGCTGCCTACGGCCTGTGACATGGGGTCTCCACTGGTCACGCTGGGACTTCTCCTGCTGCTGGTGGCGACCATGATCACCATCGGCACCGCGCTCACCGGGCAAGGCTTGACCGCCATGCTGCGCCGCCCGCGCGCGCTGGTGGCGGCCATGGCGGTGAACGTCGTGGTGGTGCCGGCCGCCGCGGTGGCGGTGGTGCACGGCCTGGCTCTGGACGGGCCGGCGCCTACGGGATCGTGCTGGCCGCCGCCGCGGCCCTCGTCAGCCTCATCGTGCTGGCCTACGGCCTGGTGATGTACGCCGTCTCCGGCCTGGCCCTGACACCGCTGCGCAGAACCGCTCGACTTGGAAAGGACTTCGCCCGATGAACACCGCTTTGCCCGTGGCCGTCATCGGCGCCGGCCCCGTGGGCCTGGCCGCCGCGGCTCACCTGGATGAACGTGGCCTGCCCTTCGTCGTCCTGGAAGCCGGGCCCGTCGCCGGTTCCTCGGTGCGCCAGTGGGGACATGTGCGCATGTTCAGCCCATGGCGCTACAACACCGACGCCGCCGCGGTGCGCCTGCTGCGCGCCTCCGGCTGGACGCCGCCCGACCCCGAGACGCTGCCCACCGGCCAGGACCTCGTCTCCGCCTACCTCGAGCCGCTGGCCGGTCATCCCTCGATCGCTCCGCACGTCCGCTACGGGGCGCGCGTGTCAGCGATCAGCCGCGTACACGTCGACCGGCTCCGTACGGCGGGCCGCGAGAACGCGCCGTTCGTCATACGGCTGGCCGACGACAGCGAGATCCGCGCGCGGGCGGTGATCGACGCCTCCGGCACCTGGGCAACACCGAACGTGCTCGGCGCCAACGGGCTGCCCGCCCACGGCGAGCGCCAGGCGGCCGACTGGATCTGCCACGCCCTGCCCGACGTGCTCGGCGCCGACCGTGACCGCTTCGCCGGCCGCCACACGATCGTGGCCGGCGCCGGGCACTCGGCCGCCACCACGCTCCTCACGCTCGCCGACCTGGCCGAGCAGGCGCCAGGCACCCGCATCACCTGGGCCATCCGCGCCGACGCGCCGGACCGCGCCTACGGCGGCGGCGAAGCGGACGCCCTGCCCGCCCGCGGCTCCCTCGGCTCGGGCCTGCGCCTGCTCATCGACAAGGGCCTGGTCGACCTGGCGGCGGGCTTCAAGGTCAACGCCGTCCGCGTCCTGACCGACGGCACCGTCGAACTCCGCTCCCGACAGCCCGCAGGCTCCGATCGCACCCTCAAGGCCGATCACGTCGTGGCCGCCACCGGCTACCGGCCGGACCACTCCATCGCCGCCGAACTGCGGCTCGACCTCGACCCCATCCTCGGCACCACCCGCCTGCTCGCCCCGCTGATCGACCCCAACGACCACTCCTGTGGCACCGTACGCCCCCACGGCGTGGACGAGCTGGCCCACCCCGAGCCCGGCTACTACGCCATCGGGATGAAGAGCTACGGCCGCGCCCCCACCTTCCTGCTGGCCACCGGTTATGAGCAGGCCCGCTCCGTCGTCGCCGCGCTCGACGGCGACTGGGCAGCCGCCCGCGACATCCGGCTCGACCTGCCCGAGACCGGCGTCTGCTCGATCACCCTGGCCGTGCGCGCCATCACCGACGACTTCGGCCTGCCGCCCGACACTCCCGCCAAGCTCATGGCCGCCACCACCCGCCACCTCACCCAGCACACCAACCCCGCCGACGCGGTCATGGCCGCAGCCCACGAACTGGGCGTCGAACCGGCCGCCGCCCTCAAACTCGCCGCCCTGGCCGGATAACACCGCCCACCCCCCACAACGCTCGGCCGCCGCTCAGCCCATCGTCAGGGCTGGGCGGGCCGCCCCGCGTTCCACGGCTCAACCGGCGTGCATGAGGTGAGGAGCATCTCGATGCGAACTGCCTTCTCCACCGGCTCCACTCGACCTGCCATCCTGTCCGGCGCTCCCCCATCGAGGCGGGTGACCGCGCGGGTTCAGGCCGGCCACCCGCGGCGGCGCTCGGTACATGCGCAGCCACGATCCGCAAACAGCTCAGGCGACCCCGTGAACCTGCATGATTCCGCAGGCCAAACGCGCCGGCATGCGGCATGGCGACAACGTCGGCTTGAACCGAGCCGGTGGATCGGCCGGGTCCGCTCGGCGATCAGCAGCAGTGCTGGAGATAGGCCTGCAGGTTGGACAGGGCAGAGGCGACGGTCTCCTTGTCGGCCCGGTACAGAACGACCTTGCCTTCCTTGCGGGAGGTGAGGATGCCGCCCCTTTTCAGCTCAGCGAGTTGCTCGGAGGCTCGGGGCTGACCGATTCCGGCGAGCTGGGACACCTGGTTCACCGACAGCTCCGCGCCCCGGGCGAACAGCAGCATGATGCGCTGCCGGGTCGGGCTGGCCAGCGCCTTGAGGAAGCCGTGCACGGCAGGGCTGAGCTCGACCGGCTCTTCCTGTGCGTCGGGCGCTGTTGTGTCGGACGCTGTTGTGTCGGGCGCTGCACAGGCACGCCTATCGGCGTCCGGACCGGCGGTCGTGGTCGAGGTTTGCGGCATGGGTCCCCCTTCCCGGGACATTCAATCAGCATATCTGCACATTGACATATCTCTAATCACAGATATATATTCCCGGGCATGACCACACCAACCGATCCAGTCGTCATCGTCGGAGCCGGGCAGTCCGGCCTGGCCGCAGCGCGTGCCGTGCGTGATGCGGGTATGCGGCCCCTCGTCCTGGAGGCCGGCGATCGCCCCTCGGGTTCCTGGCCGGGCTACTACGACAGCCTCACGTTGTTCTCGCCCGCCCGCTACAGCGCGATGCCCGGCTTCCCCTTCCCGGGCGATCCCGATCGCTATCCGACACGTGACGAGGTCGCCGACTACCTGGAGAGCTACGCCGCCCATCTCGACGTGGAGATCCGCACCGGGACACGAGTCAGCGGCGTGGAATCCCGTGGCCGGGGGTTCGTCGTCCGGACCGCCGACGGTCAGGCCATCCCCGCCGCCGGGATCGTTGCCGCCAGCGGCTCCTTCGGCACGCCGTACCAGCCTGTCCTGCCAGGCCAGGAGGACTTCACCGGAGAGATCCTGCATGTGGCGCAGTACCGCGACCCCAAGCGGTACGCCGGCCAGAGAGTCGTCGTCGTAGGAGGCGGCAACTCGGGCGTCCAGGTGGCCTACGAACTGGCCGAGGTCGCTTCGGTGACCATCGCGACCCTGCAGCCGATCTCGTTCATGCAGCAGCGGATCGGCGGCCAGGATCTGCACCACTGGCTCGAGACCAGCGGCTTCGACCTGCTGTCCGGCTCATGGCTCGGGCACCTCCTGCCCGGCCCGCTCGTGCTCGACACCGGCGACTACCACAACGCCTTGGAATCGGGCCGGTTCGACCGGCAGCCGATGTTCACCACATTCGACGGCGACGGGGTCGTCTGGTCGGATGGGAGGCGGGAGAAGGTCGACGTAGCCCTGTTCGCCACCGGATACCGGCCCGATCTCGGCTACCTGCGCTCACTGGGAGCTCTGGGCGCCGAAGGGTTGCCCGCACACGTCCACGGGATCTCCACCACCCACGTCGGGCTGGTCTACCTGGGGCTGGAGTTCCAGCGCTCGTTCTCCTCCAACACCGTGCGCGGGGTGAGCCGCGACGCCGACTACGTCGCCGGTCAGCTTGCCGCCTATATCCACGATGCGGCCGGCTCCATCGGACTCTGATGGAAGGTACGCGATGTGTGCTCTGTCGACCGTCCTGTCCAACAGGCCGGGCAGGTCTTCGCAGAGCCGGCCTGCTGCCCCTGGCGGCATTCATCGAGCGCGCCCGCGCTCTCGCCGGAGGCCCGCCGAATCCTGGCCCCCGGCCGGCCGCCACCTCGCACGTTGCGGCCTTGCCGCGTTGAGACATGAGCCGGTCGCATGACGGGTGTGCAGCGTGGACTGCGACGCGCCCTGATCGCGCTGTGCGTCACCCAGATCACCGGATGGGGCGTGCTGTACTACGCCTTCCCGGTGATGGTGAGTACGGTGAGCGCCGACACCGGCTGGTCGGCCGCCGCCTCGATGGGCGCCTTCTCCCTCGGCGCCGTCGTGTCAGCCGTGGCCGGGATCGTCGTCGGGCGGCTCATCGACGTCCGCGGGCCCCGGCAGGTCATGACGGCCGGATCGGTGGTGGGCGTCGTATCCGTACTGGCGATCGCGGCGGCTCCGAGCCTGCCGGCCTTCTACGCCGCCTGGGCGCTGGCGGGCGTGGCCCAGGCCGCGGTGCTCTACCCTCCCGCGTTCGCGGCGCTGACCTCGTGGTACGGCCCGCACCGGTTGCGGGCACTGACCACGCTGACCCTGGTGGGGGGTCTGGCCAGCACGGTGTTCGCCCCGCTGACGGCGTACCTGCTGGACTTCATGAGCTGGCGGGGTGTCTTCCTGCTGCTCGCCGTGATTCTGGGAGCCGTCACCATTCCGCTGCACGCGCTGGCGCTGACGCCGCCTTGGCCCGGGGCGAGCCGCGTCGCGCACCGGCAGGACCCCCACCCGGCGACCGTCGCACGCAGCCGTGCCTTCATCATGCTCACCGTGGCCATGTCGGCGGCCGCGCTGGGCATGTTCGCGGCCACGGTCAACCTCGTGCCACTCCTGACGTGGCGGGGGATGGACACCCATCTGGCCGCCGTCGCCCTCGGTCTGTGCGGCGCGGGACAACTGCTCGGGAGGCTGGCCTACGGGGCTCTGTCAGCCCGGGTCGAGTCACGGCCGCGTACGGTCGGACTGCTCGCCGCCGCTGCCGTGTCCGTGCTCGCGCTCGGGCTTCTTCCCGGCCCCACGGCGCTGCTGATCGTGGTCTCAGTGCTGGCGGGGGCGATCCGCGGACTGTTCACCCTTCTGCAGGCCACTGCGGTGGCCGACAGGTGGGGCACCCGGGCGTTCGGCCGCATCAACGGTGTGTTCACCGCACCCGTCACGGCTGCGACCGCGCTGGCGCCGGGGGCGGGAGCGTTGCTGACCGAGGTGATGGGCGGTTACGTCGCCTCCTATGGCGTCCTCGCCGGCCTCGTACTGCTCGGAACGCTGGCTGCGGGCATGGCCGGGACCGGCCGCCTTCCGGCCGCCGGCTCCGACATCGAGCGAAGCTGCGCCAGTTGATCCTCGGAGAACGTCGGGGTCGATATCGACCGCCCCACACACCGCCACCGGTCTCAGGGACCGTACGAACCATGGCGGAAGCGATCAACGAAACGGAACAACGAGGTCCTCGAGCACGGCACGGAACTGCAGCAGATCGCCCACCAGACAGCCGACCCACGCGGCCGGCGGGCTGGGTCAGGTGTTCTGCTCGTGCCAGCGGTTCAACAGGGCGGGGAGTTCGCCGAGCAGGAATGCGTAGAAGGCGCGCATCTGGGTCAGCCGCTGATGGGCGGGATCGCCGGTTTCGGTGGCGGCGATCCCGGCGGCTGCGGCCTGGAGCATGGCCTGGATGACGGTGTTCTGGCTGGTGAACAGGGTGGCCCAGGCGTCGTCGCGGAGCCGGTAGTGCTCGCGGCGGCTGCCCGGCGCGGGCAGGCGTTCGATCAGGCCGACCGTCAGCAGGGATTTGATCGCGCCGGAGACCGAGCCCGCGCTGGCCTCCAACCGGTCGGCGATCTCGCCGGCAGTGACGCTCTCCTGGTCGGTGAACAGGAAGACCGCCAGAGTGCGCGCGGACATGCGTTGCAGCCCGCCTTCGACCAGGGTCAGGGCCAGCCGTTCGGCCGCCTGCCACTGCTCATGCCTGTCGTTCACGTATGCCTCCTTGCGCAAGCAGGATAGCGAATGAACCGAGACTTCAGAAATTTCTGAAAAGTCGGTATAGTTTCTCGTGTCGGCCTCTCGCGAGAGGTTCGGTGGTGTGCCGGGAAGCCTGGTCGGCGATGTGACATCCAGTTCCACGTCGATAGGGAGTTGACCGGCTATGACCCTGCTCAGCCGTTTGTACGGCGTGCGGCCCGCCTTGCGTCACCGGGTGCGCGTGCGGCGAAACGTGGAGATCCCGGCCGCCGACGGTGTGCGGCTGCTGGCCACGCACTACTACCCGGCGGGCCAGCACCGCCCGCCGCTGGTGCTGCTGCGCAGCCCGTACGGCCGCGGCAACGTCCTGGACCGGCTTCCCGCGCTGCTGGCCGAGCGCGGCTACCAGGTGCTGTACCAGAGCGTGCGCGGCACGGCCGGATCCGGTGGCCGCTTCGACGGCTTCGTCATCGACCCGGCCGACGGCGACGGCACCCTGAGCTGGCTGCGTGCCCAGCCGTGGTTCGGCGGCGAGCTGGCCACCTGGGGAGCCAGCTATCTCGGCCTGGTGCAGTGGGAGCTGGCCGCCCGCGACATCCCGGAGTGGAAGATCGCGCTGATTCAGGACGCGCCATCGTCGTTCGCCGAAGGCTTCATGTACCCCGGCGGGGCTTTCGCAACGGGCAACGCGCTGGGCTGGGTGCAGCTGGTGGAGCGGATGTTCACCGGCGGCTACGGCATCACCCGCCAGATGGCCGGCCTGGTCGGCGCCGCCCGGCGGCTGTCGCGCGCCACGCTCACCCTTCCCCTGCAGGAGGCTGACCAGGTGCTGACAGGGCACCCCGTGCCCTGGTTTCGGGACTGGGTGCGGCACGGTCCCGGTGAGGAGTACTGGGCGAGCACCGACCACCGGGCCAACGCCGAGCGCATGCCGCCAGTGGTGCATGTGCAGGGCGGCTGGCACGACTTCTTCCTACCAGGGATGCTGGCCGACTACGCCGCCCTGGTCGCGGCCGGGCGCCAGGTGCGGCTGCTGGTCGGCCCTTGGAGCCACGGGCGCGGCCTCTACACCCGCCAGGGGCTGAACGACGCACTGGCCTCGCTGGACACCGTGCTGCTCGGGCGGCAGGCGCCGACCGGTGTACGGCTGTTCGTCACCGGGGCGGGCCGTTGGATCGACGTGCCCGCGTGGCCGCCCGCGCACGAGCCGACCCCATGGTTCCTGCGTCCGGGAGGCGGCCTCAGCCGTACCCCGCACGACGGCCAGAGCCCTCCCAGCCGCTACCGCTACGACCCCGCCGACCCGACCCCCACCGTCGGTAGCACTCAGGTGGGCTTGTCGGCCGGGGCGCGGGACAACCGCGCCGTCGAGGCCAGAGCCGACGTGCTGACCTTCACCACCGCGCCCCTGCCCGGCGACGTCGAGGCGGTCGGCCCGGTACGCGTGCGGCTGCACGCGCGCTCTGCCAACCCGCACGTCGACTACTTCGCCCGCCTGTGCAACGTGGACGCGCGCGGCCGGTCGATCAACGTGTGCGACGGGATCGTGCGCCTGCGCGACCCGGGCGACATCCGCACGGTCGAGATCGCATTGTGGCCGATGGCCCACAGGTTCAAGCGTGGCCACCGCATCCGGCTGCAGGTCTCCAGCGGCGCCCACCCGCGCTTCGGCCGAAACCCCGGCACCGGCGAGCCGCTCGCGACCGGGACGGGCCTGCGCGCGTCCGAGCACGAGATCTTCCACGACCACCATCACCTGTCAGCCCTTTGGCTGCCCCTCACCCCAGGAGCGTCATGAAACTGCTCGTTCTCGGCGGCACCCACCACGTGGGCCGCGCCGTCGTAGAGACCGCGCTGGAGCGCGGCGACGATGTGAGCACGCTCAACCGCGGCCTCAGCCGCGCCCCCGCGCCCGGTGTGCGGCCGCTGATCGCCGACCGCACCGACCCCGAGGCGGTCCGGCGGGCGCTGGACGGCCACGAATGGGACGCGGTCATCGACACCTGGGCCTGGGCGCCCCGCGTGGTGCGCGACACCGCCCGCCTGCTGTCCGGCAGGGCCGGGCACTACGGCTACGTCTCCAGCCGCGGCGTGTCCCGCTGGCCCTGGCCCGCGGGAGCCGACGAGCAGGCGCCCCTGGTCGACGGCGACCCCGGCAGCACCGATGACGCGGATTACGCCGCGGCCAAGCGCGGCGGCGAACTCGCCGTCCTGGAGTACTTCCCCGAGGCGGCGTTGCTGGCCAGAGCCGGGATGATTCTCGGCCCGTACGAGGACGTCGGCCGCATCCCGTGGTGGCTGCGCCGCCTGAGCAAGGGTGGCAGGGTCCTGGCACCCGCCCCTGCCCGGACGCCCCTGCAATACATCGATGTCCGGGACCTGGCCACCTGGCTGCTGCGCTCGGCCGAACGCGGCCTGAGCGGAGCCTTCACCACGACCGGCCCACCGGGCGCGATCACCCTCGGCGACCTGCTCACCACGGCCCTTGAGGTCACCGGTTGCGACACCGAACTGGTGTGGGCCGAGCCGGAGCTGCTCCTGCGTCACGACCTGCTGCTCGGCATGGAGTTCGGGCTGCGGCTGCCCGACGGCAGCGCGCCAAGCGGCATGCACGACGCCGACGTCAGCGCCGCCCTGGCCGAAGGCCTCACCACCCGCCCGCTGCGCGAGACCCTCGCCGACACCTGGACCTGGCTGCAGTCCGAAGGCGACCCGGCACCCCGCGCGGACGCCCCCTCCCCGGACACCTGGCTGGACGCCGCCGCCGAACAGCGGCTACTCGACCACCTCTCACGCTAAGGAAGCACACCCTTTCATGCGCGCCATCATCATCGGAGCCGGCATCGCCGGCCTGGCCACAGCCCTGCGTCTGCACCAGATCGGCTGGGAGACCCTCATCGTTGAACGCGCCCCAGAACGGCGCGGCGGCGGCTACGCCGTCGCCTTCGGCGGCATCGGCTACGACGCCGCCGAACGCATGGGCATCCTGCCCGACCTGCTCAAAAAGGGCTTCATCACCGACGAACTCGTCTACCACAAGCCGAACGGCGAACGCCGCTTCTCCCTCGACCGCGCCACCATCACCGCCACCACCGGCCCCCGCTCGATCACCATCCTGCGCGGCGACCTCGAAGCCGTCCTGTACGAGAAGGTCCGCGACCACACCGAGATCCGCTTCGGCGCCACCCTCACCACCGTCGACCAGGACGAGCACACCGTACGCGTGACCTTGACCGACGGCACCACGCAGGAGGGCGATCTGCTGATCGGCGCCGACGGCCTGCATTCGGCCACCCGCGCCCTGCTGTTCGGCCCGGAAGAGGACTTCCTGCTCGACCTGGAGCACAAAGTCGCCGTCTACATGCTCGACAAGCGCCCTGCCACCATCGCCACCGGCGCGACCGGCACCCTGTCATCCCGCGGCCGCACCGTCGCGGTCATCAGCACCCCGACGGGCGCAACGTCGCCTTCTTCGGCTACCGCACAAGCCACGCCCACCCGGGCGAGGACGTGACCACCGAACTGCAGCGCGTCTATGGCGACCTCGGCTGGATCATCCCCGAAGCCCTGGCCGGACTTCAGCGGGCCGAATCGGTCTATTTCGACACCATCAGCCAGGTCGTCGCAGCATCCTGGAGCAAAGGCCGGGTGATGCTGCTCGGCGACGCCGCCTGGTGCGTCACCCTCTTCGCCGGATACGGCTCGTCCCTGGCCGTCGGCGGCGCCGACCGCCTCGGCACGGAACTGGCCGCCCACCCCGGCGACGTCCCCGCCGCGCTGGCCGCGTGGGAGGCGGCCATCCGACCCGAAGCCGAGCGCAAGCAGAAACTCGGCCGCCGCGTCAAAGGCGTCTACGCTCCCACCAGCCCCCTCCTGCTGTGGTTGAGCTTGCTACCTCTGCGGCTGGCCTCCCTGCCGCCGGTTCGCCGCTACATAATCCGCCGCTTCACCTAGGGCTGAGCCGGCTGCTCGCCTGGCCGATCACGCGCCGTTCTGAGTGATCAGCATGTACAGCACCCACGCGAAGAGCACCGTCTGGACGAGGAGTTCACGCCAGGCCAGCACCGGGCTGGCCTGGATGGCGTACGACATGCTCTTGATGGGCGAGGTCGGCGGCGAGGGAGCTTTGTCCGGTTCAAGCGGCCGGTTGAACCGGTGGAAGAACAACTGGGTCAGCGTCAAGCCGACCATCAGACCCGTGGTGAAGCTCAGGTGTTCCAGCCCAACCGCCGCCTGCAGCGCCACCAGCACCACCATGAACGCCAGCAGCACATCGTCGAAGATCTTGATGGGACGGCCGTTGCCGCTGTACATGGCGGCGATCCGCTTGATTCGGACCGTATAGGGCACCGCGAACATGTTGGCGAACTTGACCAGGGCCTGCAGCGTGTACAGGCCGAGCAGGATCTTCAAGGCGATGACCATCTTTCACTCCTTCGAGAGCCAGTCGTGCAGTGTCGTTGGGTCGACCAGCGTCACCGAGCCGGCGGACACGCCGAGCACTCGCTCGATCGCGTCCGTGTACGCGGCCACGGCGTGTTCGATCTCGACGGCCGTCGTGCGGTCGGTGAGAAACAGCTCGCCGAGTGTGTCGTTGAGGTCCTGGATGAGGGCGACCAGCACGCGGCCGGTCTGATCGGGGTGGCGTACGGAGAAGGCGCCCTCGTCCATCCCGGAGCGGACGATCGCGGACAGCAGCGGCGCCATGTGATCGGCCAGCCGGGGACGCATCTTCTGGCGGACCAGGGCGTTGTCGTCGCAGTACCACACCGTCAGTAGCGCCATGAGGGCGTCTCTGCGCGCCAGCTTCCAGCCGGCCAGCGCGGAGAGGAAGCGCTGGAGCTGTTGCACCGCAGGCAGACCGGGTTCTTCCAACGCGGTGGACAGGTGGGCGCGCAACTGGGCCGCGGCCCGCTCGATCAGGGCCTCCAGCAGCGCCGGTTTGGAATCGAAGTAGTGGTAGAAGGCGCCCTGCGACACGCCCGCCCGCTCCGCCAGTTCCTGCACGCTCATCTGCGCGTAACCCTTGGTCTCGATGAGGTGCTGCGCGGCGTCGAGGAACGCGTCCCTCCTGGCCGCGTACGCCGTCGCGTTGACCGTCCGTGCCACTCTCAACTCCTATTAATAAAGCGAGGCTCGCTTTATTAATACACCAGCCGTGAGGGAGGCACCAGTAGCGGAACACAACGCCTGCATCCAGAGCCCTTCAACGAGCCTGTTGATCGTTGCTCGACATCACCCGGGAGGGCCTGGACCTGGTTCCGCCGTGGCTTTGCGGCTTCGGCGCACGGTCACGCCGAAGTGTGGACAGCCGCCCCGGCGCCGACCTTGCCGTGACGCCGTCACATCATCGACGCTGTACGCGCACGCGAGGTTCGGGGGAGCGGCGCTGATCCTGGCGTGCTCTGTGAGGGCGGGGCCATCTGGTGGACGCCCGGCGGCGCTGTTACTGTCGTGCTGGAGCGCCGGGAAGTCTGGTCGGCAACGTCATATCGGACCGGCTTCGCGGAGGCTCTCTTGACGAACAGCCCGGCCATCTTTGTCAGCGGCTTGACCAAGCATTTCGGCAAGGTTCGTGCCCTGGACGGGCTCGACCTCACGGTACGAACCGGTGAGGTCCACGGCTTTCTCGGTCCGAACGGTGCGGGCAAGACCACCACCCTGCGCATTCTGCTCGGCCTGCTGCGGGCCGAATCGGGGCACGCCGAGTTGCTCGGAGGCCAGCCGTGGCGAGACGCGGTCGAGCTGCATCGGCGGCTGGCGTACGTGCCCGGCGACGTCGTGCTGTGGCCAACGCTGTCGGGCGGGGAGGCCATTGATCTGCTCGGCCGGTTGCGCGGTGGGATCGACCGGCAGCGCAAGGCGGCGCTGCTGGAACGCTTCGACCTCGACCCCACCAAGAAGGGACGCGCCTACTCCAAGGGCAACCGCCAGAAGGTGGCCCTGATCGCCGCATTGGCCTCGGATGTCGAGCTGCTGCTGCTCGACGAGCCGACCTCGGGCCTGGATCCGCTGATGGAGGCGGCGTTCAGGGAGGTCATCGCCGAGGAACGGCGCGCCGGCCGTACGGTGCTGCTGTCCAGCCACATGCTGTCGGAGGTTGAGGCGCTCTGCGACCAGGTGACGATCATCCGCGACGGGCGGACAGTGGAGACCGGAACCCTGGCCGGGCTGCGCCACCTCACTCGCACCACGATCAGCGCCGAACTCGACCACCTCCCCGACGGCCTGCCCGGTCTGGACGGAGTTCATGGCCTGACCGTCAACGGCTGCCACGTCCGTTTCCAGATCGACGCTGAGCATCTTCAGGCGGTGCTGCGCCTGCTCACCGACTCCGGCGTGCGCGCGTTGACATGTCAGCCGGCCACGTTGGAGGAGCTCTTCCTGCGCCACTACCAAGTCGCGGCATGACCGGCACGCTGACGATGGTGTGGCTGGCGCTGCGCCGCGGCCGCCTTCTGCTGCCCGTCTGGGTCGTCGTGGTGGCCGGCGTGATCACGGTCAGCGCCGCGGCCATCGCCGACCTGTATCCGCAAGCCGGCCAGCGTATCGCGCTGGGCGTGACCATCGGTTCGGCGCCGGCGTTGCAGGCGCTGACCGGGCCGGTGTTCGACGCGACCTCGGTCGGCGGGCTGACCGCGTGGCGGGCCACCACCATGTCCGCGGCGCTGGCGGCGTTGATGAGCATAGTGGTGGTGACTCGGCACACGCGGGCGGAGGAGGAGACCGGCCGGGCCGAGCTGGTCGGTGCCTGCCGGGTGGGCCGTCACGCATTGTCGGCTGCGGCGGTGCTCGTGGCCACGGGCGCGAACGTGCTCATCGCTCTGCTGATCACGCTGGGTCTGGCCGGGCAGGGGCTGCCCGTGGCGGGCGCTTTAGCCTTCGGCGCGGCCGTGGGCGGCACGGGGTGGGTGTTCACTGGTGTTGCTCTGCTCGCCGCCCAGCTCACCACTCATGCGCGAACCACCAACGCCCTCGCCGCCGCGGCGCTCGGCCTGGCCTTCCTCCTGCGCGCGCTCGGCGACGCTGCCAAGGTGGAAGCGCTAGCGTGGCTGTCCCCGCTGGGCTGGGCGCAGCGGGTGCGGGCGTTCGCCGGCGAGCGCTGGTGGGTGCTCGCCTTGTTCGTCGTCACCGGGCTGGCGCTGGTTGCCGCGGCGGCGCTGCTTGCCAGGCGGCGCGACCTCGGCGCCGGACTCGTGCCGGCGCGGCCGGGCAAGCCCGACGCCGCCGCGTATCTCGCGAGCCCGCTGGCGCTGGCATGGCGGTTGCAGCGCGGCGGCCTGCTCGGCTGGGGGATCGGCTTCGTGGTCGTGGGGCTGCTGTTCGGCGCCCTGGCCTACAGCGTCGGCGACATCGTCGGTGACAACCCGCAACTGGCCGCGATACTTCATCAGGTCGGCGGCGCGAGCGCGTTGACCGACACGTTCCTGGCCGCCGAGCTGAGCCTGATGGGCCTGGTTGCCGGCGGTTATGCGGTGCAGGCGACGCTGAGACTGCAGGGTGAGGAGTCGGCTCTGCGGGCAGAGCCGGTCCTGGCCACGGCCGTGGTCCGCTGGCGATGGGCCCTGAGCCATCTGGGCATGGCCCTCGGCGGCAGCGTTGTGATCATCACCGCGGGCGGACTGGCGGCCGGGCTCGCACACGGCCTGCGGATCGGCGAGCCGGCCCGTCAGGCCATGCGCCTGCTTGGTGCGGCGCTGGTCCAGGTGCCGGCTACGTGGACCCTGGCGGGCATCGCGATGCTGCTGTTCGGGTTGTTGCCCCGCCTGACCGCTCTGGCGTGGGCGGCCTTGGCGGCCTTCGCCCTGCTGGGCCAGCTCGGTGAGCTACTCCAACTGGACGACCGGGTCAGGAACCTGTCGCCCTTCGCACACGTCCCGCAGGCGCTGAGCCAACCCTTGGATGTCGGTCCGTTGCTGTGGCTCGGCGCGCTCACGTCAGTGCTCCTGTCGGCGGGGACCGTCGCCTTCCAGCGGCGTGACCTGCGGGAGGGCTGACGGTCTTCACATCCTCCTGGGCTGCTTGCGAGGTTGGGATCGGCTCGTCCCCCGACAGCAGCTAACTACTCGTGTCCGTCCTCACCGAGGCCCAGTCGCCCACGTCCGCGCCGCGCCGGAGGGCGCTACGCGGTTTCAAGGGCGCCGACGTGGTGGAGTCCGAGGGGGTACGGCTGGCGGCCTCGGCGTCGCCGTTCCTGGCGGCCGGCAAGGTGAGCGACCACGTGGCGGACGGGGACGGCGTGTACGCCCGCCGCCCGGTGCCGCCGGCGCCACCCGCCTGGCGGGCCGTTGGTCCTCGGCCGGCACGGCCATGGCCGGCGCGCTGGGGTTCGACCCCACCCCGCTGACGGCGGCGGCCGACCGCCAGACCCTCCTGGAACGCGCCCCCGCCCACGCGCCCCCGGGGAGCAGCGCGGCGCCCGGGCTACGGGAGTTGACGGGGCCTACTGAGGACGCCGTAGCGGCGGCGTTCGCGCACACGGGGGTGCTCGCGGGGCACGGCCAGGGTGGTCAGCGCGTCCCGGCCGGTGCGCTGGCCCAGCCACACCCCGGCGAAGCCGGCCTTGGCCGCGGCTTGAGATTGATCGATGACCGTGTCCAGCGACGGTCCCATCTCATCTACGAACACTCCGATATGCATCAAACCACCCCAGAATTGTTGACAGGGAAGCTGCTGACCATGGGATTCTCCGTTTCGTCTTGAGGGCGCCCCTATGGCGGCGCTTCGAGAAGCGCGACGGTTCGCGACCTGTGTCGGCGTCCGCTCGCGTCGTGCATGCGAACCGGGCTCTACCAGCCGGCCCGGGCGATGTCCCGTTCCCTCTCCAGGATGGGCTTGCTGCTGCCTCGCTGAGAGCGCAAGGCGTTGCCCATCGAAGAAAGCGATCGCCGCGACTGGAACGAGCTGTTACAACAACTGGAAGACGGCTCCCTTACGTGGGGGATTCTGCGGCGGGGCGCCGCCGCCACGCCGGGAAATGCTAGGGATTCTGCGGTCTGGAATCGTCCCCGCACGGTGGACATTTGCGGTAGCTCGCACGAGGGACAGGCGCGCATGCGATTTGTCGTACGACGCTGCGGCGGTGTCCACACCGCACATCAGAGCGCGGCGATGGCGGCCCTGTCCGGCAGCGGCGTGGCCTGCCCACCTGGTTCGTGACCTCGGGAGGCGGTGTGGCGTAGAAGCAACGGTCGCTGCGGATGCGTACCAGCACCTGCGTCGGGCGCCGGCGACAGCGAGCGCCCGACGGACCGCGTCGTATCCGCCGGTGGGACGCGTTGCACGTCCAGCGGTCGGGTTCCAGGAGTTCGCGCTCACCGGTCCGGCCAGCCAGGAGAACGCCCGACCGGCGATGATCGCGTTTTCCGGAGTGGTGGCTGGGATGGTGGTGGTAGCCACGGCCGGGTGAGCATTCGGCGTCGCAGCGTGGCAGGCAGCTGACGTCAACGGCGAAGACCGGCGCGGTCGTGGTGTGCTGGGCGGCCGGCAGATCCCGCATGGCCTCGGTGTGGATGCGTCCCTGGGCAGGCGCGGCGTAGGTGCTGCCATGGCCACGGTGATGCAGCGGATCCAGTGACAGATGAGGCGGTGACGGCACTGGTCCAGCGGCCCAGCACCGCGTCGGTCAGATCGAACAGCGCGTCGCCGCGCCGGACAAAGCAGCCCAGCAGGGCTTTCCGGGATTCCGCCAGCTCAGCCGCCGTCTGTCAGATCGCGTTGGCGGGCGCACACTCGCAAGGACGGCCACCGCACACCGCCGGGCACCTGGTCGTACCCGGAGCATCACGCGGTGGCCGTTCGTCCCGCCGGAGGACCTGGCCGAGGGGCTCCGGCGGAGAACGACGCCTGGATGAAACAGATCATTCGCCCTGCCGCCACAGAATTGGTCCGCGACGGCCTGGCCTGCGGCGCCCAGACCCCCGACGGCGAACGCGATCTGGAGGGCCTCCTTTAGGACCTGGAGAAGGGGCGGGACGAGGGAGACGGTCGCTTCCGCCGCCGCGGATCGGCGGCGGCCCGGCTGCGCGAACGTGAGCCGCTCGAAGTGCTCACTTACCCGGTCGGGTGCTCGAGGGAGGCTGCTTGTCAACGATGGACAGCGCACGCTGGGCGGCGCGCTGGTAGCGCTCGTCGGCCCGGACGGCGCGTTCTGTCACCCGGGCACGGCCGTGAGCGATGGCTTCCAGCGCGGGTACGGCTGCGGAGGCCACTGGGCCCATCATGCCCAGTGCCTGCACCGCGAGCAGTTCTGGGGCGGGCCTCCGCCATCCCCATCCGGGCAGTGGCCTGGCCGTGATGGCATCGAGCAGCGGTGTGACGAGTCCTTCGCCGTCGCCCGTGATCGCCCACAGCGCTCGAGCGATCGCCACCCGGTCGTACAGATGGCCATGCTCCGGGTCGTGGAGGTGTTCGCGCAGGACCGGGACGGCGGCTGCGGCGGCGGGGCCGAGTTGTTCGAGCATCGGCGCGGTGTCGTGGGCGGCATGGCCGCCGTAGCGTGCGAGGTGCTCGGTGAGCAGCGCCGGGGCCTGTCCCGGCTCGCCGGTGATCCGCCACAGCGCCCAGGCAGCCTCGGCCCGGTCGCCCTCGTCGAGCAAGGCCCGCACCTGCGGTTCGACGTCGATGGCACCCGGGCCGATCGCTCCGAACAGTGGCAGCGCGACGGACAGGTACGCCGGGGACACGTGGGCGGCGACCGCCGGTGCCAGCGGTGCGGCCGCCGGTCCCCACGAGACCAGCGCGTTCAGGCAGTCGCGGCTGTCGTATCGAGGGGATCCGAGGTAGGTCCGCAGAGCGGGTATCAGCGCGTCCGAGTGCGCCGCCATGGCCGGCAGGATGTCGCGGACGTCGAGATGTTTCACGTGGCCGTACTCGTCCAGGAAGGCGGCCACGAGCCAGGGAACGCAGCGGCCGTCACCGAGCCGGGCCAGCCCTTCCACGGCGGGACCGGCCACGTCCGGCCACGGCTCGGCGGGGTCGCCGGTCAGCAGCTCGGCCAGCAGGTCGGCGTGACCGGCGGCTGCCCGCCCCGAGTGGGCGATCAGCTCGACCGCGCTCACCAGCGGGTCCTGCTGGCCGAGCTTGCGCCTGCGCCGTACTGACGAGGGAGCCGAGACCAGGTCACGCACGCGGTCGGCGACCATGGGCAGCAACTCGGTCGGCGCGGCGCGCCAATGTTCGATCGCCTCGCGTGCACCGTGGAGAGCCTGGTCGATCCTCTGCAGCCCCGGACGGGCCAGCAGATCCCGGGCCACTGCCCGCTGCCAGTGCTCGACACGCCGCAGAGCCGAACCGGCGGGCATGACGCCGTCGCCGTGCCATCGGAGGTGCCCGAACGTCGATGCGGGGTCGGCTTGTGCGTCGGCCAGCAGCGCGACCGCGGCGTCACTGTCCGGTTCCGCCGCCGGGGAGGCCAGCGCGAGCCCCACCACGGCCATGGCGCGCAGATCACGGTGCGCGGTGGTGGCATGGCGCAGACGGGCGAACCACTCCGCGTGATCGGCCGCCGCCAGCCACGCCACGGCCAGCACACAGGTCACCGCTCCGGCATCGCCTGCCGGCCTCACCCCCTTCTCGGCCCGCGCGCGCAACGCGGGCAAACTCCTCGTTGCGGCCTCGGGCAAGAGAGCGAGCAAGCGCGCCGTCCCCGCCACGATCTTCGGGGAGGCATCGTTCAGCCACCGCGCGATCGTGTCGACGTCGGCGGTCATGGCCGCCCGTGCGAGCGCCGCGTGGTCGGGCTCGGGTCCGGCGGCGGGATCCCAGGACACGTCACGGTGCGGCTGAGCCAACGCGATGTCGGTCATCAGGTCCACGACCAGTCCTCGGTGGGGCTGCCGCGCGATCTTCACGACTTCCAGCAGGTACGGCACCAGGTACGGGGCCGCGTCGTACACCTCGCCGGGCGTGCTCATTCCTTGGAACAGCCCGTCCCGCAGCCGCCACACCGGCGACTCCTCCGACGACCCCGGCGGCACCGCCGCGAGCTCCCGCAGCAGGCCGGGCACCGCGGCCGAACCTCCAGACCAGTACCCGAGCCGCCCCCACGGCACCTCGTCCACACCCTCTAAGAGTGCGTTCCGCGAGCTGATGTCCCTTTCGTCGCTGGGAGTGGGATAGGTCGGCTGGTCGGAGGCTCGCTGCTCGGGCTATGAGCGCGGCCGGGTGAACAATCCCGGCTCGGTCTCGATGAGGAT